>NZ_JBIAVU010000010.1:0-252277 GCF_042894695.1 Streptomyces sp. NPDC001513 | reverse complement strand
CCGAGTGAGGTACGGCGCGCGAACGCGGGGAGGGGGCGGGACCGCGATCGCGGTCCCGCCCCCTCCCCGCGTTCGCGCGCCGTACCTCACTCGGAACCGGAGGGCGCGGCGGGAATCTCCACCACCACACCCTCAAGGGACGACCTGCGCGCCGCCTCCAGTACGTCGAGACAGTGCGCGGCCTCGTGTGCCGTGACCGGGGCCGGCCCGCCCGTGCGCAGGGCGGCCGCCACGGCCGCGTAGTACGCCGGGTAGTCGCCCGGCTCGGTCGGCAGCGGGGTGCCGCCCCCGGTCAGCGGGGACTCCCCGGACCCGACCCGTCCCCACAGGTGCGGGGGCTCCTCGCCCCACGGCGTCTCGCCGTCCGGCCGCAGCCCCTCGCGCAGGGCGCCCTCCTGCGGGTCGAGTCCGTACTTCACGTAGCCGGCCCGCGAACCCAGCACCCGGAACCGCGGTCCCAGCTGCGCGGTGGTCGCGCTGACGTAGAAGTGGGAGCGGACCCCGTTCGCGTGCGTGACGGCGATGAAGGTGTCGTCGTCCGTCTCGGCGCCCGGACGGCGCGCGTCGGTCTCCGCGTAGACCCGTACGGCCGGACCGAAGAGCACGAGCGCCTGGTCCACGACGTGGCTGCCGAGGTCGTACAGCAGGCCGCCGATCTCCTCCGGGGCGCCCGACTCGCGCCAGCCGCCCTTCAGCTGCGGGCGCCAGCGCTCGAAACGGGACTCGAAGCGCTGGATCTCGCCGAGTTCGCCCTCCACGAGGAGGCGCTGCAGGGTGAGGAAGTCGTTGTCCCAGCGGCGGTTCTGGAAGACGGAGAGGAAGGTTCCGCTGCGGTCCGCGAGGGCGGCCAGCGCGCGGGCCTCGGCGGCGGTGGCGGCGAGCGGCTTGTCCACGACCACCGGGATCCCCGCTTCGAGGGCGGTGGTGGCGAGCGGGACGTGCGTCCGGTTGGGGGAGGCGACCACGACGAGGTCGAGGTCCCGGTCCCACAGCTCGTCGGCGGTGGCGGCGATGCGGACGTCGGGGAACTCCGCGCGGGCCTGGGCCTGGCGGGCCGGGTCGGAGGTGACGACGGTGTCGAGGACGAGTCCGTCCGTGGCGGTCACGAGGGGGGCGTGGAAGACGGAACCGGCGAGTCCGTAGCCGATGAGGCCGACGCGGAGGGGTGCGGGGGAGGCGGGGGAGGAAGGGGAGGCGGGGTTGCTCATGGAACCACTTTGGCAACAGTGTTGTAGAAGTGCAAGGAAGGTGGACAATGGGCTCGTGAACAGGGGTAGCGGGGACGGGCGCGGCGGGGTGAACCTGCCGGCGCTGCGCGGGCACAACGAGGCGCTGATGCTGGAGCTGCTGCGCGGCGCCGGTCCGGCGGGCCTGGGCCGCACGGAACTCGCGGCGCGCACGGGGCTCACCCCGCAGGCCGTCAGCAAGATCACGGCACGGCTCGGCGCGGACGGGCTGGTCGCGGAGGCCGGACGCGCCGCGTCCACCGGCGGCAAACCGCGCACCCTGCTCCGGCTGGTGCCGGACGTACATCACGCCGCCGGAGTGCACCTGGACCGCGACGAGCTCCGGGCGGTACGGGTGGACCTGGCGGGCCGCGTCGTTGCCGAGAGCGGTGGCCCGCTGGACTTCGGGGCCGGCCCGGAGGCGGTGGTGGAGGCCGTCGTACGGGCGGTCGCGAGGGTCGGAAACCCCACCGGCCTGCCGCTCCTGGGCGTCGGGGTGGCCGCACCGGGGCCGCTCGACCACCGGGCCGGGACGATGGGGCGGGTGACGGGGTTCCCGAGCTGGAAGGGGTTTCCGCTGCGGGGGGTGCTGCAGCGGCGGCTGGGCCTGCCGGTGCTGCTGGACAAGGACACGAACGCCGGTGCGGCCGCGGCTGCCGGGGCGTGGCTCCGGGCCGCCTGGCCGGATGCGGGTGCCGGGCGTGACGCGGATGCCTGGCGTGACGCGGACGCCGCGCCGGCTGCGTATGCGTATCCGTTTGCCGACGGAGGGCCCCGCACCTGCGTGTACCTGCACTTCGGGACCGGGCTCGGCGCAGGGTTGTGGCTGGGAGGCGAGGTCTACCGCGGTGAGCGCTCGGCGGCGGGGGAGTTCGGGCACCAGGTGCTCCTGCTGGACGGCCCGCCGTGCCGGTGCGGGGCGCGAGGCTGTGTGGAGGCGCTGTGCCTGGACGCGGTGGCCCGAGGCGATCTTCCCGAGGCGGCACGGATCCTGGGCGAGGCTGCGGCCAATCTGGTCGCGCTGCTGGATGTGGACCGGGTGCTGCTCGGCGGGCGTGTGGTGGCGGCGGCGCCGGGGGTCTTCCTGGAGCGGGTTCGGTCGGCGATGGCCCTCCGAGGGTGGGGGGCAGGTGTCTTCGTCGCGCTCGCGGAGGTGGGGGTGGCGGAGGGGGCGGCGGAGCTGGTGCTGGGCCCTGTGTTCGGGCGAACCTAGTCGCCTGCCGCTTGGCTCCGCCGGCTGTGGCTTGGCCCCGGGTGTGCCGGTGCCGGCCGGTTGTGGCCGGCGCCAACGATCGGGGCTCTGCCCCGGACCCCGCGCCTCAAACGCCGGCGGGGCTGGGTGTGGTGGGGCCGGGTCCGGTGGGGCCGGGCGCGCGCCGGGGCGTCTCCTCGGGCGCCGAACGTGGCGAGGGGTCGGAGAGTGGAGCCCCGATGCGTTCGGCGCCCTGCGGGGATCACCCCGACACACACCCGACCCCACCGGACCCGACCCCGGGCGGTCGGACAGTTCGGGGGTTGACCCGTCCGGCGATCGGGCGTAAACCGGAACGGCTCAGGCGTGGCGCGCGGGGTGGGGATCCGCGGGCGTGGCACGGTGCGGGCACAGCCAGGGTGATTGTCACCTGGTCCGATCATCGTCCCGTCCGGCGAGCAGCGAAGGTCTTCCATGCGACTGCGCAAAGCCCTTGCCCTCACCGCCGTACTCGTAGCCACCACCGCCCCCACCGCGGCCGCGGACATCGGGACCGGCGGCGGGGCCCGACCCGCACCTGCGCTGCCTTCCCGCGCACAGGCCACCTGTGGCGACGGGAAGAGCACCGCCTTCCCCATCGGGGCGCGCATCCGCGGCGGCCCGGCCGTGTACCGCACCGGCGGCGACCCGCAGACCTGGTACCTGGACCTGACCAACACCACGGACTCCGAGTGCACGGCCATCCACCCCGTCGTCGTCTTCACCGACAAGGCCCGCGTCCTGCGCCCCGCCCACCTGCGGATGGAGTTCGACGCTCCGGGCGGCACCTTCCCCACCAGCCTGGAGCGCAGCGACCGCGACGAGATCATCGCCGTCTTCGACGGCGGTGATGCCTTCCCCGGCTTCACCGTCGGCCCCGGCGGCTCCCTGACCGTCAGGGTCGGCCTCGCCTTCGCCCCCGACGCCCCCACCGGCGAGGTCCTCGCCGACGCCGCCCTCGTCCAGCGCAAGGGCGACGACGGTGACTGGATCGGCGAGGCCGGCGGCTACCGCTTCTCCGTCGAGAGCCCGGAGGATCCCGTCGAGGCGGGCTCCCTCGCCCACACCGGCCCGCGCGAGTGGGCGTACGGAGCGGGCGCCGTGGCCGCCCTCGCCACCGGCGGAGGCCTCCTGCTGAGCGCCCGCCGCCTCCGTACCTCCGAACACCGTCGCTGACACCTCTGGCCGCCAATCCCCCCGTGTCCGACCGCCCGGGTCGGGTCCGGTGGGGTCGGGTGTGTGTCGGGGTGATCCCCGCAGGGCGCCGAACGCCTCGGGGCCGAGCTCTCCGACCCCTCGTCACGTTCGGCGCCCGAGGAGACGCCCCGGCGCGCGCCCGGCCCCACCGGACCCGGCCCCCAGCCGGAGCAGGCTCCGCCACACCAAACCCAGCCCCGATCGTTGGCCCCGGCCACAGCCGGCCGCCGCCGCCCCGACCCCGACCCGCCCAAACCACCCCGCATAGAGTCCCCCCGTGGAAGAACAGACCCCGCGCCACCGCCCCGGCTCACCCGTGCGTTCCGGCATTCCCGAGCACGGCCGCATCCCCAAGTACTACGCCGTCAAGGCCCGCATCTCCGGGCTCATCGACGAGCTCGGCGAGGGCGGCGCGCTGCCCACCGAGCGGGATCTCGCCGAGCAGTACGAGGTGTCCCGCGAGACCGTCCGCCAGGCCCTGCGCGAGCTGCTGCTGGAGGGCCGGCTGCGCCGCCACGGCCGCGGGACGGTCGTCGCCGGTCCGAAGCTGGAGCAGCCGCTCTCCCTCGCCAGTTACACCGAGGGCGTGCGCCGTCAGGGCCGCCGCCCGGGCCGTCACCTCATCGGCCTGGAGCAGTTCCCCTGCCCGCCCGACCTCGCCCCCGGCATCGGCGCCGAGCCCGGCGAGCCCGTCTGGCACCTGGAGCGGGTCCTGCTGGCCGACGACGAGCGCGTCGGCCTGGAGAGCACGTACATCCGGGTGGCCCGCGCCCCCCGCCTCGACAGCGATTTCAAGCCGGACTCCTCCTTCTACGGATACCTCCGCGACAGCCTCGACATCGCCTTCGGGGAGGCCGACGAGAAGCTGGAGACGGTGCTCGCGACGCCCCGCGAGGCCCTGCTGATCGGTACTCCGCCCGCCCTGCCCATGCTGCTCATCCACCGTTTCTCGCGGGATCAGGACGGCCGGCCGCTGGAACGGGTGCGTTCGCTTTACCGTGGTGATCGGTTCAGCTTCACGACCCGTCTGCGCGCCGAATAGCCGCAGGTCGATCCACGCACACCCGTCGTAAAGGGATATATGAACACCGCACTCTGGTCACAAAAAGATAACGGGTCTAGTCCAAGTGTCGAGGGCCGTTCACCGACGCGTTGCCGGACGGATCCTTCCGGGTCACGGTCGGCGCCCACCGTTGGCGGCGTGAGAGTCATAGTCGTCGGAGGCGGCGTGGTCGGCACCATGCACGCCTGGCAAGCAGTCCAACGCGGCCACGAGGTCGTCCAGATCGAGCGAGAGGCGGAGGCCCGCGGCGCGTCACTGCGCAATTTCGGCCAGATCTGGGTCAGCGGACGGGCCGGGGGAGAGGAGCTCGACACCGCCCTGCGGGCCCGCGAGCTCTGGGAGCGCATCGGCGCGGAGGTGCCCGGCCTGGGCTTCCGCGCCAACGGCTCCCTCACCCCCGTCCGTACCGACCGCGAGTACGCCGTCGCCGAGGCGGCCCTGGCCCGCCCCGACGCCGCCGCTCGCGGCTACAAGCTGGTCACCGCCGACGAGGCGCGGCAGATCAACCCGGCCCTGCGCGGCGCCTTCGAGGCCGCCCTGTGGTGCGAACGCGACGCGGCCGTCGAGCCCCGCACCGCGCAGCTCCACCTGCGGGAGGCGCTCAAGGCCAGCGGCCGGTACACCTTCCTGCCCGGCCGGGAGGTGCGCGAGGTGATCGCCCCCGGCGCCGTCCGCGACGACCACGGCGACGTGCACCGCGGCGACGCGGTCGTCCTCGCCACCGGCGCCTGGCTGTCCGGCCTGGTCCGCGAGCTGGTCCCCGACCTGCCCGTGCGCCGCGTCCGCCTCCAGATGATGCAGACCGCCCCGCTCGGCGAGACGCTCGCCACCTCCGTCGCGGACGCCGACAGCTTCCGCTACTACCCCGCCTACAAGTCCCCCGCGCTCGACGCCCTCAATGCCGGGCAGGACCAGGAACCCGTCGCCGCCGCGCACAAGATGCAGTTGCTGATGGTCCAGCGCCAGGACGGCGGACTGACCATCGGCGACACCCACGAGTACGAGCACCCCTTCGCCTTCGACACCCTCGAAGACCCCTACGAGCACCTCACCGGGGTCGTCGAGGGCTTCCTGGGCCGCCCGCTGCCGAAGATCCGGCACCGCTGGGCGGGCGTGTACGCGCAGTGCACCGACACCACCCGCGTCGTCCACCGCCAGCAGGTGGCCGACGGCGTCTGGCTGGTGACCGGACCCGGCGGGCGCGGCATGACCTGCTCGCCCGCCATAGCCGAGACCACCGCGAACGAACTGGGCTGGTAAATCCGATGACCGAGAACCGCACGCAGAACCTGATCGTCCTCGACATGGCCGGCACCACCGTCGCCGACGGCGGCCTCGTCGAGCGCGCCTTCGAGCGCGCCGCCGAACGCCTCGGCGTGGAACCCGGCACCCCCGACCACGCCGCCAAGCTCCAGTACGTCCGCGACACCATGGGCGAATCCAAGATCACGGTCTTCCGCCACCTCTTCGGTACGGAGGAACTCGCCCGGCGCGCCAACTCCGCCTTCGAGGAGGCGTACGCGGAGCTCGTCGACGGCGGCCTGATCGCCCCGATCCCCGGCGCCCGCGACGCCGTAGAGAAGCTCCGCGCCGACGGCCGCACCGTCGTCCTGACCACCGGCTTCGCCCGCGTCACCCAGGACGCCATCCTCGACGCCCTCGGCTGGCAGAACCTCGCCGACCTGACCCTCTGCCCGGCCGACGCGGGCGGCCGCGGCCGGCCCTTCCCGGACATGGTGCTGACCGCGTTCCTGCGCACCGGCGCCGTGACCGACGTACGCGACACCGTGGTCGTCGGCGACACCGCCTACGACATGCTCAGCGGCCGTCGCGCCGGCGCCGGGATCGTCGCGGGCGTCCTCACCGGCGCCCACGACCGCGCGGCGCTCACCGCGAACGGCGCGACCCACGTCCTCGGCTCCGTCGCCGAACTTCCGGACCTCCTGCCGGAGTCGGCGTGAGCGGCATCCGCTTCGACGGGGTCAGCGTCGCCTACGGCGCCGCGACCGTCCTGGACTCCCTCGACCTGACCGTCGAACCGGGCGAGGTGATGGCGCTGCTCGGCCCCTCCGGTTCGGGCAAGACCACGGCGCTGCGCGCGGTCGCCGGTTTCGTACGGCCCGTCGCGGGCCGGGTGCTGATCGGCGGCAAGGACGTCACCGCGCTCCCGCCGCACAAGCGCGGCATCGGCATGGTCGTCCAGCAGTACGCGCTCTTCCCGCACATGCGGGTCGAGGACAACGTCGCCTTCGGCCTCCGGGCCCAGAAGGCACCCAAGGCCGAGATACCCGGCCGGGTCGCCGAGGCCCTGGAACTGACCGGCATGGGCGCCTACGCGCGGCGCTACCCCCGCGAGCTCTCGGGCGGCCAGCAGCAGCGCGTCGCCATCGCCCGCGCCCTCGCCATCCGCCCCGGGGTGCTCCTGCTGGACGAGCCCCTCTCGGCGCTCGACGCGCAGCTGCGCTCCGGGATGCTCGCCGAACTGGCCCGCCTGCACCGCGAACTGCCCGACGTCTCCATCCTGTACGTCACCCACGACCAGGTCGAGGCGCTCACCCTGGCCGACCGGATCGCCGTCATGGACAAGGCCCGCCTCCAGGACTGCGGGACCCCGCAGCAGCTGTACCGGGCCCCGCGCACCGAGTTCACCGCGTCCTTCGTCGGCAACGCGAACCTGCTGCCGGTCACGGTCGCCGAGGCCGGCGCGGTCTTCGAGGGCCGCACCCTGACCCTCGACCGCGGCCGCGCGGCGCCGGGCTCCACCGCCACGCTGTGCGTACGGCCGCACCTGCTCGGCCTCGGGGCCGGCCCCAACGCCCTGACCGGGACGATCGCCGAGGTCCAGTGGCGCGGCTCGACGCACCGGCTGTACGTCGACGTCGACGGCCACCGCGTCAAGGCGGACCTTCCCGAGCTGCGGGAGACTCCGGCGCTGGGGGACAGGGTCACGCTGTACTTCGAGCCGCGCGATGCGGTGCTGCTGGCCGCTGGGGTGTCCGATGGCTGAGGCGACTCTGAGCGCCGCGCCCGTGCAGGCACAAGACCGGGGCTCCGCCCCGGACCCCGCGCCTCAATCGCCGGCGAGGCTGAATGGCGCACTGTGGGTGCTGCCGCCCGTCGCCGTGCTTGCGCTCGTGTTCCTGTATCCGCTCGCGCTGGTCGTCCAGCAGTCGCTGAGCCCCGAGAACGGTGGCGGCGCCTTCGACGCGTATGCCTCCGTCTTCGCCTCGCAGAGCTTCCGCGAGGCGCTCGGGACCACCGTCTGGCTGGCCGTCGGGGCCACCGTCGGCTGTCTCGTCCTCGGGTTCGTGCTCGCGCTGGTCATCGCCTTCGTGCCCTTCCCCGGGGCCCGGGCCGTCGCGAAGTTCATCGACGTGTTCCTCTCCTTCCCCTCCTTCCTCGTCACCCTCGCCCTCCTCTTCGTCTACGGGACGGTGGGCATGGCCAACGGGGCCTGGACCGGCCTCACCGGCGCCGCCGAGGGGCCCTTCCACTTCCTGACCACCCCCTGGGGCGTCCTCCTCGCGGAGATCACGTACTTCACGCCCTTCGTGATGCGCCCGCTGCTCGCGGCCTTCTCCCAGCTGGAGACCGCCCAGTTGGAGGTCGCCGCCGGCCTCGGCGCCCGGCCCGCCCGGATCGTCCGGAAGGTGATCCTCCCCGAGGCCCTTCCGGCGCTCGCCGCGGGCGGCAGCCTCGTCCTGGTCATGTGCCTCAACGAGTTCGGGATCGTCCTCTTCACCGGAGCCAAGGACGTCACGACCCTGCCGATGCTCATCTACGGCAAGGCCATCCTCGAATCCGACTACGCGGCCGCCTGCGTGGTCGCCGTCGTCAACATCGCGATCTCCGTCGGCCTGTTCGGCCTCTACCGGGTGGTGAGCAAGCGTGCTGGTGCATAGCAAGACCGGCCGCTGGGCGGCCTGGGGCCTCTTCGGCCTCCTCTTCCTGCCGCTGTTCGCCCTGCCCCTGCTCGTCGTGGTGGCCGCGTCCTTCTCGACCCACTGGTCCGGGGCCTTCCCTTCCGGCCCGACCACCGCGAACTACGCCTCCGCCGTGCGCGGCGAATCCCTCCAGGCCCTGACCACCAGCCTGGTCACCGCCCTCGCCGCCAGCCTCCTCGCCCTCACCGTCGGCACCTGGGCCGCGCTGGCCGCCGCCACGTTGAAGAAGCGCGGGAAGCGGTCCCTGGACGCGCTGTTCATGCTGCCCGTGGCCGTCCCGTCCGTGGTCGTCGGCCTCGCCGTGCTCGTCGCCTTCAGCCGGCCGCCGGTCCTGCTCAACGGCACCAGCTCGATCGTCATCCTGGCGCACACGATCCTTGTCACGGCGTTCGCCTACCAGTCGGTCTCGGCCGCGATCGTACGGCTCGACCCCGCGTACGAGCAGGCGGCGGCCTCCCTCGGCGCCCGCCCCGCGTACGTCCTGTGGCGGGTCAGGCTCCCCCTCCTGCTGCCGTCCCTCACGGCCGCGGCCGGCCTCTGCTTCGCCCTGTCCATGGGCGAGCTGAGCGCCACGATGATGCTCTACCCGCCGGACTGGATGCCCCTGCCCGTCCGCATCTTCACCGCCACCGACCGCGGTTCGCTCTTCAGCGGCTCCGCCGTCGCCGTGGTCCTGATGGCCGCCACCCTGCTGGTGCTCCTGGCCGTCTCCCGGGTCCGCACCAAGGCCTCGTACCGCTGAATCCGGAAACCCCTGCTGAATCCCCGCTGACTCCCTTTCCCCGTAAGGAAGTTCCATGCCCAGCAAGCTCCTGCTCCGCAGCGCCGCCGCCGTCGTCGTCGGCCTCGCCCTCACCGCCTCCCTCACCGCCTGCGGCGGCTCCTCCTCCGCCGACTCCCAGGGCGAAGAGAAGATCGTCACCGTCTACAGCGCCGACGGCCTCAAGAGCGAGAAGGGCGACGGCTGGTACGACAAGGTCTTCGCCGACTTCACCAAGAAGACCGGCATCGAGGTCAAGTACGTCGAGGGCGGCTCGGGCGAGATGGTGCAGCGCGCCGTCCGCGAGAAGACCAACACCCAGGCCGACGTGCTGATCACCCTGCCGCCCTTCATCCAGCAGGCCGACGGCAAGGGCCTGCTCCAGGCCTACGAGCCGCAGGGCTCCGACAAGGTCAACGGCGCCGACAAGGCCGCCGACGGCAAGTGGACCTCGGTCGTCAAGAACTACTTCGGCTTCGTCTACAACAAGAAGGAGCTCCCCGAGGCCCCCAAGACCTGGGAGGAGCTGCTCGACGCCAAGTACAAGGGCAAGCTGCAGTACTCCACCCCGGGCGTCGCGGGCGACGGCACGGCCGTCCTCATCAAGGCGATGCACGACTTCGGCGGCAAGGAGCCGGCGCTGGAGTACCTGAAGAAGCTCCAGGCCAACAACGTCGGCCCGTCCTCCTCCACCAGCAAGCTCGCGCCGAAGACGGACAAGGGCGAGCTGCTCGTGGCCAACGGCGACGTCCAGATGAACTTCGCGCAGTCCAAGTCCATGCCGAACCTGGGCATCTGGTTCCCGGCGAAGGACGGCGGCAAGCCCACCAGCTTCGCCCTGCCCTACGCGGCCGGCCTGGTCGACAAGGCCCCGCACTCCGAGAACGGCAAGAAGCTCCTCGACTTCATGCTCGGCGAGGAGGCCCAGAAGCTGGTCAGCGAGATCGGCGGCGGCTTCCCGGCGCGCACCGACGTCAAGCCGACCGACGCCAACGCCGTCGAGCTCACCAGGATCATGACGGGCGTGGAGATCTTCGAGCCGGACTGGGCCGACATCGACAAGAACCTCACCGGCTACGTCGACGCGTGGAAGTCGGCGACCGGAAGCTGACTGGTTGCCTCCTGGTCATCCGAGACCAGCAGAGTGACCGTTGCATAACGGGTCTGGACCGAAGACCGCACCTTCGGTCCGGACCCGGCGCACGTCCCCAGCGCCTTTCCCACGATCACTCCCGGAGGAGTTCGTGCCCACTGCTGTCCCCGCCGGACGCACCCTCGCCGTGGCCGCCACCGCCACCGCCCTGCTCGCCACCGCCCTCGGCGCGCACGCCGCCACCGCCGACGAGGCCGCGGCCCTCGCCGGCACCGACAAGGTCCTCGTCATCGGCATCGACGGCGCGGTCCTCGACCGCGTCAAGGCCGCCAACGCGCCGCACCTGAACGGCCTGATGGCCCAGGGCCTCACCGCCCGCAGCACCCTGTACGCGAACCCGATGGCCGCCACCTCCTCGGGCCCCGGCTGGTCCACCATCGCCACCGGGGTCTGGCCCGACAAGCACGGGGTGAAGGACAACTCCTTCACCGGCAAGAACTACACCGCGTACCCGGACTTCCTCACCCGCATCGAGAACGCCAAGCCGGCGCTCAACACGTACGCGGCCGCCGACTGGGAGCCCATCACCTCCACCGACCAGAACGGCCCGATCTTCTCCCCGAAGGTCGACAAGCGCCTCTCCCTCAAGGGCGACCGCGACGGCTACCGCAACGAGGACCCGAAGATCGCCGCCGCGGCCGCCGCCGAGCTGCGCGACCAGAACCCGGACGCCGCCTTCGTCTACCTCGGCGAGATCGACGCCGCCGGCCACTCCTACGGCGCCGCCAGCCAGCAGTACCTCGACACCATCGCCCGCGTCGACACCCTGGTCGGCCAGCTCCTCACCGCCGTCCAGAACCGCCCCACGTACGCCCAGGAGAACTGGAAGGTCCTGGTCACCACCGACCACGGCCACACCAACTCCGGCGGCCACGGCGGCTCGACCATCCAGGAGCGCGGCACCTTCGTCATCGCCAAGGGCGCCGGCATCCCGGCCGGTTCGGTCCGCGACGACGTGAAGCTGGTCGACGTCGCCGCGACCGCGCTCGCCCAGGTCGGCGTGAGCGCCCCCGGCATCGACGGGGTCCCGCTGAACGCCCCGGACGACGACCCCTTCGACACCCTGCGCCCGAACCTCCAGGCGCGCGTGGACGAGACGGGCATCCCCGCGGGCGTGAAGGGCTTCACGCACACCCCGCCCGCCGGCTGGTCCGTGGACAACTCGAAGATGGGCACCGGCGGTGTCACCGAGTGGGCCGGCTGGGCCTTCGCCACCGACGAGTTCTGGAGCCAGTCGCAGCGCGACCAGTGGCGTGAGCTGAACGTCCGCTCCCGTGACGTGTTCGCCGTCGCCGACTCCGACGAGTGGGACGACAAGAGCCACACCGGCACCTTCGACTCCACCCTGATCACCCCCAAGTGGGCGGTCGCCGGCGGCAGCACGCGCAATCTGACCTTCCAGACCCACTACCGCCAGGAGGCCGGCCAGAGCGCCCAGGTCCTGGTCTCCTACAACGGCGGCGCCCCGACCGTCGTGAAGTCCTACACCGCCGACGCCGTCGCCAAGGCCGAGTCCCTCGCCCTCCAGGTCCCGGCCGGCGCCACCGACGTCCAGATCCGCTTCCGCTACAGCGGGAACAACAACTGGTACTGGACCGTCGACAACGTCCGCCTGAGCTGATCCAGGCCCCCGCGGTCCGGGCTGTGGACGGCCGGCACGTCCACAGCCCGGCCCCGATAGGGTGGTAGAGACCAGAGGCCGGAGGTCGTACGGCCGGACATCAGTGGGTCAGTGGTCGGTGGTCACGGGCCACCGAGAGCGGAGAACAGTCCAGTGGCAGAGCGCAAGCCGATCGAATCCTGGCTCACCGACATGGACGGGGTCCTCATCCACGAGGGCACCCCGATCCCCGGCGCCGATGCCTTCATCAAGCGGCTGCGCGAGTCAGGCAAGCCCTTCCTGGTCCTGACCAACAACTCGATCTACACCCCGCGCGACCTCCAGGCCCGCCTGTCCCGGATGGGCCTGGACGTTCCCGTCGAGAACATCTGGACCTCCGCGCTGGCCACCGCGAAGTTCCTCGACGACCAGCGCCCGGGCGGCACCGCGTACGTCATCGGCGAGGCCGGTCTGACCACCGCCCTGCACGACATCGGCTACATCCTGACCGACCACGAGCCCGACTACGTGGTCCTCGGCGAGACCCGGACGTACAGCTTCGAGGCCATGACGAAGGCGGTCCGCCTGATCAACGCGGGTGCCCGCTTCATCTGCACCAACCCCGACGAGACCGGCCCCTCCGCCGAGGGCCCGCTCCCGGCCACCGGCGCGGTCGCCGCGCTGATCACCAAGGCGACAGGCAAGCAGCCGTACTTCGCCGGCAAGCCCAACCCGCTGATGATGCGCACCGGACTGAACGCCATCGGCGCGCACTCCGAGACCAGCGCGATGATCGGCGACCGGATGGACACCGACGTCCTGGCGGGCCTGGAGGCGGGCATGCAGACCTTCCTCGTCCTCACCGGCCTGACCTCGGTCGCGGACACCGAGAAGTTCCCGTACCGCCCGACCAAGACGGTCGACTCGATCGCGGATCTGGTCGACCTCGTCTGAGGCGTACGGCCGTACGGCGCACAGGGCGCGTGCGGCGCGCTCGGCGCGTACGGCCGACAGGGCGTACCGCGTTTGAGGCGTACGGCTGACACGTACGGCGCCGTTCCGGATGCGGAGCGGCGCGCCGCGCGTGAATCTCCTTGACGAGGAGGTTCACCATGCGCAGTGTCCCGATCGCTCTCCGTGCCGCCGCCGTGTCCGTCGCCCTCGCGGCGTTCTCCGCGGTGACCGCGCCCCTCGCCCTGGCGGGCGAGGAGGACCGCGGCGACCGCGGCAGCATCACGGTCGACCCGGATCCGGCCCACCCCGGAGCGCAGGTCAAGCTGCGCGTCAACGGATGCGACGGCACCAGAGGGGCGGCCAAGTCCGCCGTCTTCGTCGCGGACGTCGACCTCTACGGCCGTGACGGCGGCCGCAGCCCGCTCTACGGCGAGGCGATGATCAGCTCGCACGCCTCGCCCGGCTGGCACTCCATCCGGGTGACGTGCGACGGCCACGACAAGGTCACCGGCTCCGTCCAGATCTCGCAGTACCGCCACCCCACCCACCACGCCTCGCCGGTCTGGCCGGTCCACGCGGGCGGCGGCGGCATGTCCGCCGAACTCGCGGAGGCGGCCAAGCCCGTCGCCGCCGCGGCGAAGAAGGACCACGACGACGGCCCGAGCCTGCCGCACACGGTGATCGGCGCCATCCTGGCCGCCGTCGCCACCCTGGCCGTCGCGGGCCGGGCGCTGACCCTGCGCCGCCGCCGCAGCGGCGAGTGAGGCGGCCGGCGGATGAGACGGGTGGACGAGCGGGGGCCGGATGAGTGAGGCCAAGGCTTCCGGGGGCGGCCGGCTGCTGACCTTCGCCGCCTGGTCCGTGCTGGTGCTCGGCCTGTGGCTGTGGGGCCGCCAGCTCACCGTGGCGCCCGCCCCGCCCTCCGGCCAGGCCGGCGGGGCGGTGGGCCCGGGGCTGCCGGCCGCGCACGCCCCGCTCGCCGCGGCCCTGCCCCAGCGCGTCGACGTGCCCTCCATAGGCATCCAGGCCCCGGTGATCTCCCGGGGCCTGGACAAGGACGGCGCGCTCGAACCGCCCCCGTACGAGAGCCCGGGGACGGTGGGCTGGTGGGGGTGGGGCGCCCAGCCGGGGACGGCGGGGGCGGCGCTGATGGTGGGGCACGTGGACACGCGCTCCAAGCCGGCGGTGTTCTACGGCCTGAGCACCGTCCAGCCGGGTGACAAGGTGCGGGTGGTGCGGGCGGACGGATCGGTCGCCGAGTTCACGATCGAGGACGTACGGGTCTACGAGCGCGCGGACTTCGACGCGCACAAGGCGTACGGCCCGCGGGTCCGGGGCCGGGCCGAGCTGAGGCTCGTGACCTGCGGCGGCACCTACGACAAGGCGGCCAAGGAGTACACGGCGAACGTGGTGGTCTCCGCCTACCTGACGGGCGTGGGAGCCCGCCCGGGCACGGTGGTCTGACCGGGAAACGAAGAAGCCCCTCGCAGCTTTCGCTGCGAGGGGCTTCTTTCGTCTGTGCGCCGCCAGGGACTCGAACCCCGGACCCGCTGATTAAGAGTCAGCTGCTCTAACCAACTGAGCTAGCGGCGCTTGGTGACAGGGAAAACTCTACCCCACCTCCGCGGGTGCTCGTGACCAGCCACGCCCGCCTTGTCCGATTAACCCATGTTTGAGGGGTTCATCGTGCACGATATGTCTGCGCCGTGCACATCTGATGCTTTATCAGATGTGAGCCCGGCCGACCAGTGGACGAGCAGGGGACGAGCAGGGGAGTGGACGGATCCGCATGACGACGCAGCCTCCGACGCATGTGCAGATGCCGATGCCCGCCTTCGAGGAGTACGAGCCCGCGGGCGACTGCGTGTGCCGGGGATGCGCCCAGCGCCGCCGCTCCCTCGCCCGCGCGCGGGCCATACCGCTGCGCGACGGGGGTCACCCCGCGGCCCGCGGGGCCCGGCGGGCGCTGGTCCTGGCCACGGCGGCGGGCGTGGTCCTCGGCGGAGGGAGCGCGGCCGCGATGACCGTGACCTCCCCGGTCACCGGCCCGGTGGCGCTGGACGACCCCGGCTCCCCGCAGGGCGACCGGACCCCGCTGCACGGCCCGAAGGGCGGCCCGGTCGGCTGGCCCGGCGCCCCCGCCAAGCCCGGCGCGGTGAAGCGGATCGACCGCACGACGATCATCACCCGCGCGAAGCTGTGGCTGGACGCGCAGGTCCCGTACAGCATGTCCACGTACTTCACGGACGGCTACCGGCAGGACTGCTCGGGCTACGTCTCCATGGCCTGGAACCTCGGCTCGAACGAGTGGACCGGCAGCCTCGACAAATTCGCCACGAAGATCACCAAGGACGAGCTGCTGCCGGGGGACATGCTGCTCTTCCACAACCCGGCGGACCCCAACAACGGCTCGCACGTGGTCCTCTTCGGCGGCTGGGTCGACGAGACGCGCACGCACTACGTCGCCTACGAGCAGACGCGCCCCAACACGCGGAAGCTGGCGACGCCCTACGGCTACTGGAGCAACGCGGCCAAGTACGTCCCGTACCGGTTCAACGGGGTGACGGGCGGGGTCGTTCCCGAGGTCCCGGGAGCCGTCCCCGAACCGCCGGCGGCTGGCCCGAAACCGGGCGACGCCAAGGCCTTCCCGGGCGCGGACAAGTTCGCCCCGGGCGCCACGAACGACTTCGTGGCGCAGCTGGGCCGGATGCTGATCGAGCGCGGCGCGTACCGCTTCTACCCCAAGGGGGTGGCGGACCGGACGTGGAGCGACCACGACAAGCTCGCCACCCAGGCCTTCCAGCGCGCCCAGGGCTGGTCGGGCGCGGACGCCGACGGCATCCCCGGAGCGCACACCTGGCGCCTGCTCGTCGAGAAGCAGGGCGGCAACATCGCGCCGCTGGTGGGCGCGGCGCCGGGACCGGGCGGCGTACGGGCCTACCCGGGGGCCGCGCTGTTCCGCCCGGGCCAGGCGAACGCGGCCGTCGAGGCCCTCGGCCGGCAGCTGGTCAAGAAGGGCTTCGGCAAGTACTACACATCCGGCCCGGGCCCCCGCTGGGGTGAGGCCGACCGCCGCAACGTCGAGGCCTTCCAGCGCGCACAGGGCTGGCGCGGCGCCTCGGCCAACGGCTACCCGGGCCCGGAAACCTGGCGCCGGCTGTTCGCATGACGGAGGTAACGATGTTCCCCACGCGCACCACCTCGACGACGGGCACCCTCCGCGTACCGCCGGCGGCGCCCCGCGCCGTCCCGGCGCGGCCGGCGGCGCAGCAGCCCGCCGCCGTCGCCCCGGCCGCCCACGCCGGCCGGGACGCACCGCGCTCCCACCCGGCGTGGGCGGCCGCGGAAGCGGAGCCCGCACTCGCTGCCGCGGCCGTAGCCGCTCCCGGCCCGTACGCCCGCCCGGCGTGGGCGGCCGAGCCGGAGCCCGTGCCCGGCGCGGGCTTCGCGCAGGCCGCCGTCGCCCAAGCCGGGCCCGGCCGGGGCGAGCCGGCCCCTGTCTCCCGCCCGGCGCCGGAAGGGCCGCGCTCCCACCCGGGGTGGGCGACCGAGCTGCGGCCCGCCCCGGCCTTCGCCGCCGCGCCCTTCGCCGCCCCGGCCGGCCCGGACCCCCGTACGGCGTCGGCGGCCCCGGCCCAAGGCGGGTCCGGCTGGGGCGAGCCGGCACCCGTCTCCCACCAGGCGCCGGAAGGGCCGCGCTCCCACCCCGCGTGGGAGGCCGCGCAGCCGGAGCCCGCACTCGCGGCCGTAGCCGCTCCCGCACCGCAGGCACGCCCGGCGTGGGCGGCCGAGCCGGAGCCCGTCCCCGGCGCGGGCTTCGCGCAGGCCGCCGTCGCCCCGGGCGGGCCCGGCCGCGCCGCGCAGTCCGCGTGGGCGGCGGAGCCCGAGGTCGCGGCCTCGCACAGCTCGGCCGTGGCCGTCGCCGTGCCGCGCCCGGACTCCGGTGTGGCCGCGGAGGCACCGCGCGAGCACCCGGTGTGGGAGGCGGAGGCCCTGGCCGTGGCCTCCGCCTCGTTCGGCCCGGCCGCGGCAACGGCCGTGGCGGTGGCCGAGCCGCGCCCGGATGCCGCCGTGGGCGCTCCGCGCGAGGAGGCGGCCGGGGTGGGCGCCCCCGTCGCGGTACAGGCCGAGGAACCGGTGGCGCCGCACGGATGGGAGGTTCCGGCGGCCCGGGCGGAGTCCGAGCCCGGGGCCGAGTCCGAGCCGCCTGCCGCCGCGGGCCCGGAGATCCCGCACCCCCAGGACGCGGAGGAAGCGGAGGCCCAGGCTGCCGGGGCGGCCACCCTGAACCTGCGGACCATCGAGCCCGACCCCGCGCCTGACCCCGAGCCCGAGGCGGACGCCGAGCCCGAGCCCGTGGCCGCGTACTCCGCCGGTGTGCCCGGCCCCGGCCCGGCCGAGATCGTCGCCCAGGCGGTGGCGCGCGGCCTGGAGAAGCCGCCGACGCCGGGCGACTCCGAGGGCGCCCCCCGCTTCGGGCGGCAACGCGGTACCTCCGTCACCGAGGTCCCGGTGCACCTCCCCTTCCGCGGCGACCCCCGGCCGATGCCCACGCCCGCCGCCCGGCCCGACCGGTCCCGGAACACCCCCCGGCCCGCCCCCGGCCGCCGCGTCCCCCGGGGCGACGACCGGCTCCGGGAGCACCGCGGCCCGGTGCTGCCCGGCTGGGTCGGCGTGGCCGTCGGCGGCCTCGCCCTCGCCGGCTGCACGGCCGTGCTCTGGCGGGCCGGGGCCGTCCCCGCCCCCTTCGTGGCGGCCTTCGGCGCGACCCCCCGCGCCTACCACGGCCTGCGCGCCACCCACTGGCCCCCGCTCGCCTTCCTCGGCATCGTCGCCCTCGTCGCGCTCGGCGGCCTCGGCCGGGCCCGCACCGGCCACGCCTGGGTGCTCACCCTCTTCGGCCGCTACCGCGGCACGGTCCGCCGTACCGGCCTGACCTGGGTCAGCCCCCTCCTCCTGCGCCGCCGGGTCGACGTACGGCTGCGGCACTGGCGCAGCGACCCCATGCCCGCCGTGGACTCCGGCGGCCTCGCCCTCCAGGTCGTCGTGCAGGTCGTCTGGCAGGTCAAGGACACGGCCCGGGCCACGCTCGCCGTCGAGGACCACACGGAGTACCTCGCCGAGCAGGTCGAATCGGCCATGGCCCGCGTCCTGTCCCAGCTCCCGGCCGACGCCTTCCACGAGGACGCCCCGACCCTGCGCGACGCCGAGGCCGTCGGCGACGCGCTGACCCGGATGCTGGCGGCCGAGACCGAGGCCGTCGGGATCGAGGTGTTCTCGGCGCAGCCGACCCGGATCGAGTACGCGGCCGAGGTCGCCGAGGCCATGCGCCGCCGCCGGGTCGCGGCGATCGACGCCAAGCACCGGGACACCGTGCTGACCTCGGTCGTGGACGCGGTCGACGACACCGTGCACCGGCTGACCTCGCGCGGGCTGGTCGAGCTCGACGACTACGAGCGCAAGGCCCTGGTGAAGGACCTCACGGTCGCCTTCTACACGGGACGCCCCGAGTAGGGCGGCAGCTCAGCAGTCCAGAAGTCCAGCAGCACGGGAACGGGTGGCCGGAATTTACCGGACCACCCGTTTTCCCATTGGTATGGACATGGCCAACTCTCGTCAATAATCTGGGACTTGGTCTAGACCTAATCCCCACACGCGCGCGCTCTCACCGAACTCCCCCCACGTTCAAGGAGCATCATGCGTCCCATCCGCATGCCCGGACGGGCCGGCATCGCCGCGCTCGGCCTCGGCCTCGTCGCCGGCATCACCCTCGTCAGCGCCCCCACCGCCAGCAGCCACGGCTACACCGACACCCCCATCAGCCGCCAGAAGCTCTGCGCCAACAAGACCGTCTCCGACTGCGGCGCGATCCAGTGGGAGCCGCAGAGCGTCGAGGGCTTCAAGGGCTTCCCGGCCGCCGGCCCCGCCGACGGCAAGATATGTTCCGGCGGGCTCTCGCAGTTCGCCGAGCTCGACAACCCGCGCGGCGGCGCCTGGCCCACCACCAAGGTGACCAGCGGGCAGAGCTACGCCTTCCGGTGGCAGTTCACCGCCAACCACTCCACCACCGACTTCAAGTACTACGTCACCAAGAACGGCTGGACCGGCACCAAGGCCCTCACCCGCGCCGACCTCGAACCCCAGCCCTTCCTCACCGTCGCCTACAACGGCGCCCGCCCCGCCATGACCACCGTCCACCAGGGGGCCATGCCGAGCGGCAAGTCGGGCCGGCACCTGATCCTGGCCGTCTGGACCGTCAACGACACCCCGATGGCCTTCTACGCCTGCTCCGACGTTCAATTCTGACGGAACGTCAGCTACCCTCCGGCGGCATGCGGACGACGACTGCACCCGAAACCGTCGCGGAGCTCATAGCGCGCCAATGGGGCGACCACCGGCCCGGGCTGAAACACGAGGGCGGTGTCCTCACCCACCACCGGACCGCCCAGGAGGCCGCCGCGCGCGCCGCGCTCCTCGTCGACCTCATGCCACCGGGGGCCGAGCCGCACCTCGGGGTGCTGCTCGACAACACCCCCGAGTTCCCGTTCTGGCTCGGCGCGGCGGCCCTCGCCGGGGCCGCCGTCGCCGGGATCAACCCCACCCGGCGCGGCCCCGAGCTGGCCCGCGACATCCTGCACACCGACTGCCGGATCCTGATCACCGAGCGCGCCCACCTGCCGCTGCTGCGCGGCCTCGACCTGCCGGGCGTACGCGTCCTGGTCACCGGCACCGAGGAGTACGAGGCCCTGCTCGCCCCCTACGCCGCCGCCAAGCCCGGCGAGGCGGCCCTGCGCACCCCTGCCCCCGACTCCCGCCTCCTCCTCTACTTCACCTCCGGCTCCACCGGCGCCCCCAAGGCCGCCATCTGCACCCAGGGCCGCCTCGCGGCGGCCGGCTCGGCACTGGCCCGCCAGTTCTCCGTCACCCCACAGGACGTCCACTACATCTGCATGCCGCTCTTCCACGGCAACGCCGTCATCGCCGACTGGCTCCCCGCGCTCGTCGGCGGGGCCGCGGTCGCCCTGCGCCGCCGCTTCTCGGCCTCGGCGTTCCTGGACGACGTACGGACGTACGGGGCCACCTACTTCACCTACGTCGGGCGGGCCATCCAGTACCTCCTGGCCACCGAACCCCGCCCCGACGACCGCACGCACAGCCTGCGGCTCGGCTTCGGCACCGAGGCCGGGGCGGTCGACGCGGCCCGCTTCGCCGAGCGGTTCGGAGTCCGGCTGGTGGAGGGCTACGGGGCGACCGAGGGCGGCGCCTCCGTCCAGCGCACCCCGGACACCCCGCCGGGCGCGCTGGGCCGCGCGGGCGCGGGGGACGACCTGGCGGTGATCGACCCGGACACCGGCGCGGAATGCCCTGCCGCGATGCTGGACGGGGACGGCCGCCTGCTGAACGGCTCGGCGGCCATCGGCGAACTGGTCAACCGGGGCCGCAGCCTGTTCGAGGGCTACTGGCGCAACCCGGCCGCGGAGGCCGACCGCACCCGGGACGGCTGGTACTGGACCGGAGACCTCTTCTTCCGCGACGCAGCAGGCTTCCTCTATTTCGCGGGCCGCACGGACGACAGACTCCGCGTCGACAGCGAGAACCTCGCCGCGGCGGTGATCGAGAACATCCTGGCCCGCTGGGCCGACGCGACGGCGGTCGCGGTCTACGCCGTCCCGGACGAGGTGGCGGGGGACCAGGTCATGGCCGCGCTCACCCTCCGGGAGGGCGCGGCGTTCTCCCCGACCTCGTTCGAGGCCTTCCTCGCCGCGCAGCCGGACCTGGGCACGAAGATGTCCCCGCGCTACGTCCGCATCCTCCCGGCCATGCCGGTCACGGCCACGAACAAGATCCACCGCGTCTCCCTCCGCCAGTCCGCCTTCCGCTGCGCGGACCCGGTCTGGCACCGCTCCCCTGCCGGGGGCTACGCCTTGCTGACCGAGCCCGACGTGACCGCCCTCCTCGCGACGTACGAGTCCCACGGCCGAGCCGACCTCCTGCGCCGCTAGCGCCCGCCCCGCCGCTGCTGGGCATTCCAGCCCCTCCGGCGTTTGAGGAGCGGGGTCTGGGGCGGAGCCCCAGGTCTTTGGGGTCCGGGCGGAGCCCGGTGGGGGCCCCTCCCGGACGAAGTCTGGGGGAGGAGAAAGGGCGGGGCGGGGAGAAGGCTCCGCGCAGCGGAACGGGCAGACGGGCCGGGGCCATGGTCCGGGCAAGGACTCGGCGGCTAGCGTGCCCGCATGGACGACGCCCCCCACACCCCCCGAGGCCACCACCTCCGCTCCGCCCACCCCTGGCGAGCCGCAGGCTACCTCGCCGCCAGCCCCCTCACCGGCGTCCCGGTCCTCCTCGCCCTCGTCCTCCTCGCCACCGCCGGCGCAGCCCTCGGCCCCGTCGCCATCGGCCTCCCGCTCCTCGCCCTGCTCGGCCTCGCCGGCATCCCCACCGCCGCGGTCGAGCGCCGCCGCCTCCGCCTGGTCGACCGCGACTTCGACCCCACGGCCACCCCCCACCGCACGCCCGCCGAGCCCGGCCTCCTCGCCTGGGCCCGGCTGCGCTACCGCGAGCAGGCCACCTGGCGGGAGCTCGCCTACGCCGTCCTGCACGGCTTCCTGCTCTGGTGGATCGACCTCGTCGCGGTGGGGACCCTCCTCGGCCTCCCCCTCCTCCTGCTCACCACCCCCCTCCAGCTCGCCTTCTCCGCAGACGGCGGCGGCGACGGCCACGGCGGCGAGGTCAAGGTGATCAAGCTCTGGCTGATCACCTCCTACCCCGCCGCCTTCGCCGTCGCCGCCGCCGGGGCCCTGCTCCTCCCCGCCCTCCTCTACCCGCTCGGCGCCTTCGCCGCCGCCCGCGCCGCCCTCACCCGCGCCTTCCTCGCCCCCCGCCCGCGCGAGCTCCAAGGCCTGCTCGCCGAGGTCACCCGTTCCCGGGCCCGTCTCGTCGACGCCTTCGAGGCCGAGCGCCGCCGTATCGAGCGCGACCTGCACGACGGCGCCCAGCAGCGGCTCGTCGCCCTCACCATGACCCTCGGCCTCGCCCGCCTCGACGCACCCCCGGGCCCGCTCGCCGACCAGCTCGCCGCCGCCCACGACGAGGCCGGCAAGGTGCTCGGTGAACTGCGCGAGCTGATCCACGGCATCCACCCCCAGGTGCTCACGGACTACGGCCTGACCGGCGCGCTCGCCGACGTCGCGGAGCGTTCCGCCGTCCCCGTCGACACCGACCTGGCCGCCGCCGGCCTGCCCCGGCTGCCGGAGTCCGTCGAGGCCGCCGCCTACTTCGGCGTCTGCGAGGCCCTCGCCAACATCGGCAAGCACAGCGGCGCCGCCCGCGCCGCCGTCACCGCCCGGCACACCGGTGCCGCGCTGCTGATCGACGTACGGGACGACGGGCGCGGGGGAGCGGATCCGGCGGCCGGGTCCGGGCTGACCGGACTGGCGGACCGGATCGCGGTCCTCGATGGCACACTGACGATCACCAGCCCGCCCGGCGGGCCGACCGTCCTGAGCCTGGAGATCCCGTGCCCGGTGAGCAGCCCCTGAAGATCGTCCTCGCCGAGGACGGGGTCCTGCTCCGCGAGGGGCTCGTCGGTCTGCTGACGCGTTTCGGCCATGAGGTGGCGGCCGCCGTCGGGGACGCGCAGGAGCTGCGTACCGCGGTCGCCGCCCACCACCCGGACATCGTCGTCACCGACGTACGAATGCCCCCGGGCCACACCGACGACGGACTGCGCGCCGCCGTGGAGCTGCGGGCGGCCCGGCCCGGCCTGCCGGTGCTGGTGCTCAGCCAGTACGTGCAGCGCTCGTACGCCGCCGACCTGCTGGATTCCGGCGACGGCAGCGGCGTCGGCTACCTCCTCAAGGACCGGGTCGGGCAGGTGCGGCAGTTCCTCGACGCGGTGGTCACGGTGGCCGGCGGCGGCACCGTGGTGGACCCGGAGGTCGTGCGCCAGCTCCTGCGCCGGCGGCGCGATCCGCTGGCCGCGCTGACCCCGCGCGAGCGGGAGGTGCTGGGCCTGGTGGCGGAGGGGAAGTCCAACGGGGCCATCGCCCGCGCGCTGGTGGTCTCCGAGGCGGCCGTCGGCAAACACATCGGGAACATCCTGGGAAAGCTCGACCTGCCGCCCGGCGAGGGGACGCACCGCCGGGTCCTGGCGGTCCTCGCGTACCTCCGCGGTTAGTGCCGGTCTATTGGTTTTGAGCACCCCTGAGGAGCAGGTAGTATTTTCTCTGTCAGCAGGCGCCGCTAGCTCAGTTGGTTAGAGCAGCTGACTCTTAATCAGCGGGTCCGGGGTTCGAGTCCCTGGCGGCGCACCTGTCCTTCGGGCGGTTTCCGGTTCACCGGGAACCGCCCGAAGTGTTTTCCGGCCCGTGCGCGGCCCGCCGTCAGAGCGTGAGCGACAGCAGCAGCGGCGCGGCCTTCCGGTTCAGGGTGTCCGCCGCGGCGCGCAGCCGGTGCGCGTGCTCGACCGGCATCGACAGGGCCAGGCAGCCCACCGAGGCCCCGGCCGTGATCGGGACGGCCGCGCAGACCGTGCCCACGGCGTACTCCTGCAGGTCCAGCATCGGCACGGTGGCCGGCTGGGCGTCCAGCTTGGAGAACAGGATCCGCTCGTTCACGATCGTCTTCGACGTGAGCCGGGCGATCTTGTGCCGGGACAGGTGGTCGCGCCGCCCGTTCAGGTCCAGCTGCGTGAGCAGGCACTTTCCGACGGCGCTGGCGTGCGCGGCGGAGCGGAAGTCGACCCACTCGTGCACCTTCGGGGTGCGGGGGCTGTCCGCGAACTGCGTGATCCTGACCTCGCCGTCCACGTACCGGCTGATGTAGACGGCCGCGCCGACCGAGTCGCGCAGCCGATCCAGCGTCTCCTGCAGTTTGTCCGTGAGCGCCTGCTGCCGGTCGATGCCCGAGCCGAGCAGGACGAGGGAGTCCCCTATGGCGTAGGCGCCGTCGGACACCTGCAGGACATACCCCTCCCGACGCAGCATGAGCAGCATCGGGGCGAGATGGACGGCGGGCAGGCCGGTCTCACGCGCGATCTGCACGTCGGTCACACCACCGGTGTGCCGTGCGATCGTTTCGAGTACGCGTAGTGCGTACTGCACCGAGTGGAACGGCGCGGTCGGCTCGGGCTTCAGCGCCACGGTTTCCCCCTAGCAGGTTGTTACCGCTTGCCCTACCACGATAGCCATCAAGAGGCCCATGTGGAGCGCCTGTTGGGGAGATTGATGGCTCAATCATGTCTCTCTGCCTGGATCTACTCCACTGGCATATGCCATGGTCACGCGCGCTGTCCCGGTGCGCCGGGAATGCCCGGCCGCCGTTCACGGTTCGAATTCTTCGTACGGACGACACGGCGAGACGGGAGCGACGATGAGTGACACCGGTGGCGCACATGGACAGCACGGCAGGGACGACGGCATCCGGGGCGCCGCGCACGGCCGGGCCACCGTACCGCTGTCGGTCCTGGACCTCGTCACCGTCGGCGCCGGCAGCACCGCCCACGACTCCCTGCGCACCAGCGTGGCCATCGCCCGGCTCGCCGAGTCCCGCGGCTACCACCGCCACTGGGTGGCCGAACACCACTCCATGCCCGGCGTCGCCAGCTCCTCGCCGGCCGTGATCCTGGCCCACCTCGCCGCACACACCTCCCGCATCCGGCTCGGTTCGGGCGGGGTCATGCTGCCCAACCACGCCCCGCTCGCCATCGCCGAACAGTTCGGCACCCTGGAGGCGCTCGCCCCCGGGCGGATCGACCTCGGGCTCGGCCGCGCCCCGGGCACCGACGGGCGCACGGCCGCCGCGCTGCGCGGGGCCGGGCGCCTCGACGAGTCCGCGGACGACTTCCCGCGGCAGCTCATGGAGCTCCGCCGGTTCCTCGACGACGACTTCCCGGACGGGCACCCGTACGCCCGCGTGCACGCCGTACCGGGCCCGGTCCAGGGCCCCGCCGGCCGGCCGCCCCTGTGGCTGCTCGGCTCCTCCGGCTTCAGCGCCCGGCTCGCCGGCGAGCTCGGCCTGCCCTTCGCCTACGCCCACCACTTCTCGGCCGCCGGCACCGTGCCCGCCCTCGACCTCTACCGACAGAGCTTCCGCCCCTCGGCCGTCCTGGACGCCCCGTACGCCGTCATCGGGGTCTCGGCGCTCGCCGCCGACACCGACGCCGAGGCCCGCGCCCAGGTGCTCACCGGCGCGCTGTCGATGCTGCGGCTGCGCACCGGGCGGCCCGGACTGGTCCCGACGCCGCAGGAGGCTGCGGCGTACCCCTTCTCCCCGGCGGAGCGGGAATTCGTCGACGGCTGGCTCGCGAACATCGTCCACGGCACCCCCGACGAGGTCCGCACCGGCCTGGACGACCTCGCCAAGCGGACGGGCGCGGACGAGCTGATGCTCACCGCCAACGCCCACAGCGGGGCGGCCCGCCTGCGCTCGTACGAGCTCGTCGCAGACGCGTACGACATGCCCGCGCAGGCACCGGCGGCCGACTGACCGTATGCAAACGGGGTTTGGCTGGTTTGTTGACGAAACCTTGCGGGGGGATGTCTGAAGGCAGCCTTAAACCGCTCGTCACCCGGGGTGGCGAGCGGTTTCTGATGTGCGCTCAACTCTCTGACTTGGGGAAATAGCGTCGGAGTGGTCTAGTCCTTCTTTGGTCCGAACCATTGACGCGGGGCTGGAGTGATCGCTATCACTTCTCTCACCCGAACCTCTTGCTCTCTCCTCCCAGCCCCCCGGAGGCAGTTCATGCACATCCGTAAACCCCTCATCGCGGCCGCCGCAACGGCCGCGCTGGCAGCCGGAGCGCTTGCCTCCTTCGCGGGACTCGGCACGGCCCAGGCCGCCGACGCCGGCACCACCGCCGCCGCGGGCGGCGTCCGCATCGCCTACTACGACCAGTGGAGCGTGTACGGGAACGCCTTCTATCCCAAGCACCTCGACACCCGCGGCATAGCGGGCAAGCTGGACGTCATCAACTACTCGTTCGGCAACATCCACCCCACCGACCTCACCTGTTTCGAGGCGAACAAGGCGGCGGGCGACGACAACAACCCCAACGCCGGTGACGGCGCGGGCGACTCGTACGCCGACTACCAGAAGTCCTTCAGCGCCGCGGACAGCGTCAGCGGGGTCGCCGACAAGTGGGACCAGCCGATCGTCGGCGTCTTCAACCAGTTCAAGCAGCTGAAGGCCAAATACCCCCACCTGAAGATCAACATCTCGCTGGGCGGCTGGACCTACTCGAAGTACTTCAGCGACGCGGCCAAGACCGACGCCTCCCGCAAGAAGCTCGTGTCCTCCTGCATCGACCAGTACATCAAGGGCAACCTGCCGGTCGAAGGCGGCTACGGCGGCCAGGGCGTCGCGGCCGGGATCTTCGACGGCATCGACATCGACTGGGAGTATCCGGGCTCGTCCGGCGGCCACCTCGGCAACCACTACGCCCCCGAGGACAAGCAGAACTTCACGCTCCTGCTCAAGGAGTTCCGCACCCAGCTCGACGCCTACGGCACGGCCAACGGCGGCAAGAAGTTCCTCCTGACCTCCGCCCTCCCGGCCGGCCAGGACAAGATCAAGTACATCGAGACCGACAAGATCGGCCAGTACTTGGACTACGCCAACATCATGACGTACGACATGCACGGCGCCTGGGACGGCGACGGGCCGACGTACCACCAGTCCCCGCTGTACTCCGGCGCCAACGACCCGACCGACCCGATCGCGCCGGGCACCCAGAAGTACAGCATCGACAACGCCATCGACTCCTGGATCGACGGCAACCCGGCCTACGGCATCACCGGCGGCTTCCCCGCCAACAAGCTGACCCTGGGGTACGAGTTCTACTACCGCGGCTGGAAGGGCGTCCCCGCCGGGACCGCCAACGGCCTCGCCCAGTCCGCCACCGGCGCCTCGGCCGCCCGGCCCACCAGCCAGCAGGCCGGCATCGCCAACTACAAGGAGCTCGGCGGCCTCGTCGACAACCCGGCGACCACCTTCTGGGACGACCAGGCCAAGGCCTCGTACTTCTACAAGGACGGCGAGTTCTTCACCGGCCTCAACCAGAAGGCCATCCAGGCCCGGGTCGACTACGGCAAGCAGCGCGGCCTGGCCGGCGCGATGATGTACTCCCTGCTCGGCCTGGACAACAACACCACGCTGCTGAACCAGATCTCGGACGCGCTTGGCTCGGCCACGGTCCCGCCGACCACCCCGCCGACCACGCCTCCGACCACTCCGCCCACGACGCCTCCGACGACCCCGCCGACCACGGGCTGCGGCTCGACCCCGGCGTACGTCGCGGGCACCGTCTACACCGGCGGCAATGAGGTCTCCCACAACGGCCGCAAGTACAAGGCCCAGTGGTGGACGCAGAACGAGACGCCGGGCACCACCGGTGAATGGGGTGTCTGGAAGGACCTCGGCGCCTGCTGATCTCCCCCCACCCCGCGCCGAGCGACGCCCCGCCCTGTCCCCTCTCCGGGGGCGGGGCGGAGGTGTGTGACATGGTTGCCGGATTCCAGACACCTCTGCGTGTCCATATCGCTACGCTCGGCCACAAGCTCATTCTCCGCTTGGGGGTGCCGTCGCATGGTTCAGGCCCGTGAAATCGATCCCAGTGCCTCGCCGCTGGACTACTACGGCTACGAGCTGCGCCGCCTGAGAGAAGGAGCCGGGCTGAAGCAGTCGCAGCTGGGCGACATCATCTACTGCACGGGCTCCCTGATCGGCATGGTCGAGAACGGCCGCAGGGTCCCCACGCGCGACTTCTCGGAACGGGTGGACGCGGCGCTCGTCACGGACGGCCACTTCTCCCGCCTGGTGGGGCTGGTCCTGCGGAGCGTCCTGCCGACGTGGTTCCAGGCGTACGCGGAGATGGAGGCCCGGGCGAGCTTCATCTCCGCCTACCAGTCGCAGTTGGTGTACGGGCTCCTCCAGACGGAGGCCTACGCGCGGGCCGTGCTCGGCGTCGAGAAGCCGGACAAGCTCGACACGGCCGTGGCGGCCCGCATGGATCGGCAGCGCATCCTGGCCCGCGAGAATCCGCCCGTGCTGTGGGCGGTGCTGGACGAGGCGGTTCTCCTCCGGGAGATCGGAGGCCGCCAGGTGATGCGGGAGCAACTGGCCCACCTGTTGAGCCTCCAGGACCGGCAATGGCTGGAGATCCAGGTGCTGCCCTTCGAGGTTGGCCAGCACGCGGGAATGATGGGCTCGTTCAACCTTCTGCGGTTCGACGACGACCCGGACATCCACTACAGCGAGAGCTACGACTCCGGGCACATGACGGCCAACCCTCAAGTGATCAAGGAGCGTTCGGTCGGCTACGCTCGCCTCCAGGCCGAGGCCCTCTCTCCCCGGGCGTCGGCAGTGCTGATCGCTCGCGTAATGGAGGAACGCTATGGGAAGCATCCAGAACCTGGCGGGCGCGCTATGGCGTAAGTCGTCCTACAGCGGTTCCAGCGGTGGCGACTGCGTCGAGTGCGCCCCCCTCGGCACCGCCGCATGGCGCAAGGCTTCGTACAGCGGCGGGACCGGGGGCGACTGCGTCGAGGTGGCCGCCCAGCCCTGCCAGGTTGCCGTCCGAGACTCCAAGAACTCCGGCGGGCCGGTCTTCACGGTCACGGCAGCGGCGTTCGGGGCCTTCGTGAGGAGCCTCTAGAGCCGGCCCTGCTGGGCCGCTTTGAGGCCGGGCCCGTGGTCACCGCCCGGGCCCGTCGGGCTGTGCGGCGGCGGCCTCGGAGGCCTCCGTCTGGCGGCCGATCATGCCGGCGATCACGTCCGGGGCCACCGCGCGGGAGAACAGCCAGCCCTGCCCGGTGTCGCAGCCGACGCGGCGCAGCCGGGCCGCCTGCCCGGCGGTCTCCACGCACTCCGCGGTCACCGTCAGGCCCAGCCGGTGGGCGAGCTGGACCAGGGCCTCGACGATGGTCTCGTCGGCCGGGTTCGGGTGCGTGCCCTCCTCGTAGCGGAAGCCCCGTACGAAGGAGCCGTCCAGCTTCAGCACCGAGACCGGCAGCCGGCTGAGGTAGGCGAGGTTCGAGTATCCGGTGCCGAAGTCGTCGATCGCGATCCGCACGCCCATGTCGCTGAGCGCCTGCAGGGCCTGCAACGGCCGGCCCGCCGAGCCCATCACGGCCGACTCGGTCAGCTCCAGCTGGAGCAGCTGCGGCGCCAGGCCCGTCTCGGCCAGGATCTCGGCGACGTCGCCCACCAGGTCGGAGTCCCACACCTGGCGCACGGCCACGTTGACCGACACGAAGACCGGTGCGTCGCTGGGCTGCTCGATCTGCCAGCGCCGTGCCTGCCGGCAGGCCGTCCGCAGGACCCACTGCCCCAACTGGACGATGGATCCGTCCTCTTCCGCAATTCCGATGAACCGATTCGGCGTGAGCGTGCCGAACTGCGGGTGGTTCCAGCGCACCAGGGCCTCGACCCCGCGCACCACTCCGCTCTCCAGGTCGACCAGCGGCTGGTACTCCAGCTCGAACTCCCCGCGCTCCACCGCCGGCCGCAGCGTCGAGGAGAGCGCCTGCCGGGTCATGCGGTGCGCGTTGCGCTCCGGGTCGAAGAGCGTCCAGCGGGCCTTGCCGTCCGCCTTGGCCCAGTACAGGGTCGTGTCGGCGGCCTGCATCAGTCCGGTCGCCGAGGTGCCGGCCGTGGTCCGTTCCACCACCCCGATCGAGGCGGAGACCGACAGCCGCTGCCCGGCCAGGTCGAACGGCTCCTGGACGGCGGCCAGTACGCTCCGCGCCAGGTCCGCGAGCTGCTCGGTGCCGGTGGAGTCCTCGACCAGCAGGGCGAACTCGTCGCCGCCGAGCCGGGCGACCAGGTGCCCGCCGGTGCGCCCGTACCCGGACTGGTCGGCGCACTGGGTCAGCCGGGCCGCGACGGCCGTCAGCAGCCGGTCGCCGACGCGGTGGCCGAGGGTGTCGTTGACGGCCTTGAACCCGTCGAGGTCCAGGTAGCACAGCCCGATCCGGCCGGTGCCGCCGTGGTCGTACGAGGAGGCCTCCAGGGCGGCGGAGAGCCGCTCGAAGAACAGCGCCCGGTTCGGCAGCCGGGTGACCGGGTCGTGCATCTGGAGGTGCCGCAGCCGGGCCTGGAGGTCGCGGCGGTCGCTGATGTCGGAGACGGACAGCAGGACGTCCCCCGTGCCGGGTACGGGCCCCAGGGTGACCTCGGTCCACAGCGAGTGCCCGTCGGGGTGCTTGAGGCGGCGGGTGCAGCGCAGCCGGGCCTGCCGGCCGCGGAGCACCTCCTGGTACGCGGCCCAGGTGCGGGCCTCCGCGGCCAGGTCCACCAGGTCGGCGGCGCACTGGTGGACGAGCGCGTGCGGCTCGCTGCCGAGCAGCCCGGCGAAGGCCTCGTTGGCGGCGATCACGTAGCCGTCGCGGTCCACGACCGCCATCGCGAGGTGGGCCGCGTTGAAGGCCGCCCGGTAGTCGCGCTGCTCCGACTCGGCGCGCGACGCCGCCGCCGGCACGGCCGGCACTGCCGGGTGACGCTCCGTAATGGCCGATCGGATGCTGTCGGCCGCCGAACCGGTTCCCTCTGAGGTTCCGCTCACCGTTGGCTCCCGCAGTGTTCGTGAGTGTCCGTGCAGGAAAGTGTGCCGATCATAGAGGCTGCCGGGAGGCCCTATCCAGCGGCGTCGCCGCGTGGGGTCCGGGAGTTCGGCGTGATGACGGATCGCCGGACCAAGATCGCGTGATCGTTTCTGCGCGGCTGTGAACATGCGAAGGCCCTGGCTGATCTCGGGTGATCGGTCGTGACGTTCTGTAGGCAGGTGCGTGAAGTCCGGGGGTCACCGACTTGCCTCATTGCTCACTCGTGTGGGGCAGCGGAACAGGGCATTAGTAAGACAATCGCCTCAAGGTGGCTAAACAGGCACGAATCCACCACCGGAGGTCGATGTGGCGCGACAGCAGACACCCGGGGGAGTGGACCGTTCCCGCATCCGAAGTACCGCCGCGGCGCTCACCTCCCTCACCGCGCTCGCCGCCATGTCGCTCGTCGCGGGACCCGCGGTGGCCGATTCCGGCGCCGGACCCTGCGCGCTGACCCGGACGGGCGCGCACCACTCGCTGGGCCTGGACAGCTGGAACGGCGCCTACCCCAAGCCCGAGCGCACGCTCGATGCGGTCATGGTCTTCCTCTCCTTCCCCGACCACCGCAGCACCCTCACGACCACGGAACTCGCCCGCGACCACTTCCCCGCCACCAGCGAGTTCTTCGAGCAGGCCTCGTACGGCCGGTTCCGGCTGACCCCGCACCCGCAGAAGCAGTGGATCCGGATGCCCAAGCCGTCCACGGCGTACGGGATAAGGCGGGACTGGGCCCCCGGGGACCGGGCCGCCTACCTGCGGGACGCGGTCAAGGCGGCCGACGCCGAGGTGGACTTCACCAAGTACGACATCGTCTACTTCGTCGCCGACCCGGACGCGCCCGGAGTGGACTCCGACGCCACCAAGGTCGTCAACTTCGACCACCCGATCGTCGCGGACGGCACCGAACTGCGGAGGATCGTCACCGTCTTCGAGCGCCACCCGCCGGACCGCAACGTACTGGCCCACGAGACCGGCCACGTCTTCGACCTGCCCGACCTCTACCACCGCCCCACGGACGGCAAGGGCGACTGGGACACGTACGTGGGCGACTGGGACGTCATGGGCAGCCAGTTCGGGATGGCCCCGGACCTCTTCGCCTGGCACAAGTGGAAGCTGGGCTGGCTGGACGCCTCCCAGGTGGACTGCGTGCAGTCGGGCTCCTCCATGCACACGCTCCAGCCGCTGGCGCAGGCCCCGCCGAGCGGCGGCACGGGCGGGACCCGGCTCGCGGTCATCCGTACGGGCCCCGGCAGCGCCATCGCCGTCGAGGCGCGGGGCTCCGCCGGCAACGACGGGGACACCTGCACGGAAGGGGTCCTGGTCTACCGGGTGCGCAACGAGGCGGCGTCCGGCGGCGGTCCCATCGAGGTGATGGACGCGCATCCGGACACGGAGGCGTGCTGGGACCGTTCGGTGTACCCACCGCTGGCGGACGCGCCGCTGGAGGTGGGCGAGACGTACACCGTGCCGGGCGAGCGGATCACCATCGAGGTGGCGGACCGGACCCGGTCGGGCGCGTACACGGTGAAGATCACGACGTGAGCGTCGGATAGCCGCGGTGTGGCCGTGGAACGACGAAGAAGGCCCCCACTCGCGTGGGGGCCTTCTTCTCGTCTGTGCGCCGCCAGGGACTCGAACCCCGGACCCGCTGATTAAGAGTCAGCTGCTCTAACCAACTGAGCTAGCGGCGCTTGGTGACGAGGAAGACATTAGCAGGAGGATCCGCGGAACGAAAAATCGATATCCCCAGGTCCGGTCGGTGCGGGGCTGCGGGCCGCCCGTACGAAGGCCCAGAGCAGGGCCTCGGGCCCGGGAAGCCACGGCGTCCGCGTGTCGGGAGCCACCAGCCACCGGGAGGGCCCGGGGACGGCGGCCAGCGGCGGCACGGTGACGGCGTCGCCCGGGCCGTGGCACAGGGGCACCGGAGCGGTACGGGACGCTCCCCATTCCTCCCACGCCAGGAGGGCGGGAAGCCGGTGGGCGGTGCCGGGGGCGGTGAAGAGGAGCATCCGGCCGCGGTGCACGGCGACCGGACCGGAACCGGGCCCCTCGGCCCGGAGCAGGTCCAGGACGCGACGGCCGAGGACGAGCGGGACGTTGACGACGTCGAAGGCGCTCCCGCAGGGCAGCGTGGCGGGCAGACCGGGCCGGGCCTCCCAGAGCGCGAGGGTGCTCCGGGGGTGGGCAGAGGCGGAGGCGAGCCAGGCGGCGCCCTGCGGGGTGACGTGGGCGGAGTGCGCGGACCGTGCGTCGAGGGCGGGGGAGGAACCGGGAGCCGTCGTCAGCGTCGTCATATGCCAAGGTCTACCGGCCGTAGCGACCCGGCTTCCGGGAGTTACCGGAAACCGGGACGCGGGGCCTGTGGCTGAGCTATCTTGCACCCCGCATATGCCAGTCCGCTGCGCTTGGCGGATGCAGCCTCGCCGTGGCCAGGTGCGGCGCCGTTGCCGGGGGCCAGCCCCCGGACCCCCGCGCCTCAAACGCCGGCGGGGCTGAAGGGTGGCCCCGCTACGGCGTACCGGCTCCGCGCTGGAGGGTTTCGCCGAACTCGATCATCTTGAGGGCGTAGTCCTCGGTCCACTCCGCCTGCTCGGCGATCACCGCGGGCGGGAGCCTGTCGAAGCGCCGGGGATCCGCCAGCTGCGCCGCCGCGAGCGCCTGGAACTCCACGGCCCGGTCCTGGGCCGCCCGGAAGGCGAGGGCCAGCTCGGTCGCCCGGGTCAGCAGCTCCCGGGGGTCCTCGATCGATTCCAGGTCGAAGAAGTGCTCCGGATCCCCCGCGGCCTCCGAGGGCTCGAAGAGCAGCGGCGCCGGCCGCAGCCGTCGCTCGGTCCGCTCGGGCTCTGCCATCCGTGTCCTCCTGCTGCGCGTGCGAAATCCTTCCGGGCCACCGTCCATTGTCCAACGCCACGCAAGACCCCACGCGATGGGCTGGAACACCCGTACGGCCGGCGAGGCGCACGAGCAGGCCGGCCGCCCGGGTGGCGGGGGAGTCGCACAGGCGATCGGCCGGAGCGGGCGGCGCGGCCCCGCCGGGTCACACCGTGACGGACTCCGCGGCGCGCCGCGCGGCCAGCTCGGCCACGTCGTCCAGTACGCCGGCCAGCTCGCCGACGAGCGCCTCGGGAGCCTCGAAGCCCTCGGCCCCGATCAGCTTGGGGATGCCCGGGATCGCGACGGACCGCTCGGCGGGCAGCATGCCGAGGCGGGTGAGCACCGGCAGCAGCATCTCGGCGGCGGGGACGCCGCCGGTGGGGCCGGCGCTGTAGCTGACGAGGCCGACCGGCTTGCCCTTCCACTCGTTGTAGAGGAAGTCGATGGCGTTCTTGAAGGGGGCGGTGAAGCCGCCGTTGTACATCGGCAGGACGAAGAGGAAGGCGTCGGCCGAGTCGACCAGGGCGCTCCAGTCACGGGTGTGCTGGTGGGCGTAGTTGCCGCTCGAGGCGTATTCGGGTTCGTCGAGGAAGGGCAGCGCGATCTCGGCGAGGTCGACGGGGGTGACCTCGAAGCCGCCGCGGTCGCGGGCCTGCTCGGTGACCCAGCGGGCGAGGGGGCGGCCGGAGGAGGTGGGGCGGGTGGCGGCGGAGACGACGTGCAGGCGGGTCATGGAGGGAGCTCCCGGTCGATGCGGTTGTTGATGTGTCACCTATAAAACCCACACGGTGTGTGACATGTCAACGAGATAGGTGATGTGTCACCGACCTGGCTAAAGTGGAAGGCATGACCCCCGCACCCGAGCCGCCCCGCTGGCTCACGGAGCCCGAACAGGACGCCTGGTACGCGTGGCGGCGGATGTTCCCGCTGGTCGACGCGGAGATCGCGCGGGACCTCAGCCAGGACAGCGGGCTCTCCGAAGCCGACTACGACGTCCTGTCGGTGCTCGGCTCAACGGATGGCCACCGCATGCGGATCACCGCGCTGGCCGAACGGATGCAGTGGTCCCGCAGCCGGCTGTCCCACCAGCTCACCCGCATGGAGAAGCGCGGCATCGTCCGCCGCGAGGAGGTGGCCACGGACGGCCGGGGCGCGGAGGTCGTCCTCACCGCGACGGGCGTGGCCACCATCACGGCGGCGGCCCCCCTCCACGTGGAGTCCGTCCGCCGCCACCTGATCGACATCCTCACCCCGGCCCAGCTCCACACCCTCGCCGAAGTCGGCGAACTCCTCCGCACCCGCCTGAGCACCCAGCGCAAGGCCTGAGCCCGAGGCAGGCCCGGCGGCCGCAGGTCCTCCTACGGGCGCCAGGGGATGCGGTGTTCTGCCAGGTGGGCCAGGACCGAGTGGTTCGCCTCCCAGCCGTCCGGGAACTTCACCGTCACGCCCAGCTGGACCGGTTCCGTCGAGGGGTGGTCGTCCAGGAGTTCCGCTATGCCCGCGCGGGCCACCACCACGCACGCGTGCCGGTGCCGGGAGGCCAGAACGCACAGGCGGCCCGTCTCCAGGTGGAAGGCCGTCGCGTCCGGGCGGCCCGACAGGGGGTGGAGGACCACCGTGAGGTCGTACTCGCGGCCCTGCAGGCGGTTCGCGGTGTCCACCGTGACCCCCGTGACCCCGAGCGCGGCCAGCGCCGCGCGGACCGCGGCCGCCTGGTCGCGGTGGGCGGTGCCGACCGCGATCCGGTCCGCCGTCAGCGGGGACGGGCCCTCGGACTGCTCGTCGGAGGTCACCGCCCCGCGGTCCAGCGCGCGGCGGACCACCAGTGCCACCGCCCCGACCGCCTCCGGATCGGTGCGCGGGGTGTGCCGCGCCGGCAGCTCCAGCAGGCCCCAGCCCGCCTCGGCGGCCTCGTCCAGCACCCGGTCCGGGCCCGACCCGTCCGAGGGGACCCCGTACGACAGCTGCCGCTCGCCCGGGCCCGTACCGCTGCGGAACTGCGTGTACGGGTAGAACGCGCGGGAGACCAGCGGCGCCGCCGTCGCCGGGAGCCGCCAGGACACCGGCAGCCGGTGCTGCGGCAGCTGCGGGTTGTGCGCGAGCAGGGTGCTCACCGCCGACGCGGACGGGTCGTAGGACAGGCCCGCCCACTGCTCCGCGCCGACCACGCTGAACGGGTCCAGCTGCCCCGGGTCGCCGACGAACAGCGCCCGTTCGAACAGCCCGGCCACGGCCAGCAGCGCGTCCGAGCGCATCTGGTACGCCTCGTCGACGATGGCGTGCTGCCAGGGCTCCACGTCCTTGACGAACGCCCACTTCGCCGCCGTGGAGATGGTGATCGGCAGCTCCGCCAGGTCCTTCGGCTTGGCCGACAGGGTGACCGAGGGCAGCTCGCGCAGCGCCGGATCGTAGGCGTCGCCCTCGCTGCTGTGCAGCCGGCCCACCTTCAGCTCCGGGTCCTTGTCGGCGAGGCGCAACACCAGGTCGTCGACCTGCGCGTTCGTCTGCGCCACCACCATCAGCCGGCGCCCGGCCGCGGCCAGCTCCCGGGCCGCCCGGACCACGAGCGTGGACTTGCCGGCCCCCGGCGGGGAGTCGACGACCACGCCCCGCTCGGCCCCGTGCAGGGTGTCGCGCAGGATCGCGGCGGTCGCCTCGGCGGCCGCGGCCCCGGGATCGAAGGATGCGGTCGCGGTCACAGCAGGTCCTCGTCGGTCACGGCGTCGGGCAGGGGGACGGCGCTCAGGTGCCCCGGCGGGCCGCCGTGGGTCCACGGGGTCTGCTCCGGCTCCGGGAGCTTCGGGCCGCCGCGCGCGTCGTGCTCGAAGAGCGTCCAGCAGAGCCGGTCACCCTTCTCCGGAACGGACCCCGGCTCCGGGTCCCGGCCGCGGCCCATCTTGTCGAGGAGCCGCAGCACCAGCCGCCCGTCCTCCTCGAAGCGTACGAACTGCGCGCTCTGCGGGCGACCGTCCAGCGAACGGAACACCTTCCCGCCGCCCCCGTCCGCGAGCTGCGGCCGGTCCTCCGTGGCCACCGTCACCAGCGGGCGCGGACTCGGCCGCTTCGACTCCGTCCACTCCATCACCACCTCGGTGACCTCACCGGCGAAGGCCTCGCCCGCGAGCCGCCGGCCCGCCATGACGAGGGGGTCGTCCAGCGCCTCCTGCGCGTCGAGCCGCACCTGCTCGGTCTCCCGCGTGGCCAGCTTCTGGGCGGCCGTCACCGCGTCGTCGCGGCGCGGCTGCGGCGGCTCGCCCGCCCGTACGCGGTCCCGGTGACCGGTGTACGACCAGCGGTCGCGCGTCCAGCGCTCCTCCGCGCGCTCGCCCGGCGGCAGGGCGCGCAGCAGGTCGACCGCCTCCCACGTCGCCCACCAGGTGTCCGACATCTGATCCACGACCAGCCGGCGCACGGCCTCCTCGGCCTTCCGGACCTCTTCGCTCTTCCCCGCCTGGCGGTCGTCGTCCCCGGGCCCGGCCGCCAGGGCCGTGCGCGCCGCGTCGTACCGGGCGATGGCCGGGGCCAGCAGCTTGTTGTCGAAAGCCGGGTCGGTGGCCGGACCGGCCGGCGGACACAGCAGCCGGCCCTCCGCGTCCCGGCCCAGCTCCGCCCGCAGCGCCGCCTCGGCCCCCGAGAGGCCCTCGGGCGGGTCGATCCAGCCCAGCAGCGCGCCCAGGTGCTGATCCTCCAGATTGCTCTGGCCGGTCGCCCAGTGCCGCGACAGCAGGTCCGTCGCCGACAGCAGCATCGAGGAGCCCGGCACCCGCGAGCGCTCGGCGAGGTGCGTGAACCAGCGGCCCAGCATCGGCACTTGAGAGGGCGCCGGATACGGGTTCTCCGGCTCCTCCTCGGCGGTGCGCCGGAACCGCATCGACCGCCCCAGCAGCCGTACGTACTCGATGCCCGCCCGGCTCGGCACGATCAGCTGCGGCGCGTCCACGCACAGCTCGGTCTCCACCTTGACCCGCTTGCCCGTCTCCGGGTCGGTCTCGCTGCGCTCGGCCGGCTCCACGGCGTCCGCGTACGCGTCGATGTGGGCCAGCACGGGGACCGCCAGGTCCGCGAGGAACGCCCAGCGCAGGTCCCGGTCGCGGGGCTGGGGTATCACGAACACCTGCGGCGCGTGCCGGTCCGTGCCGACCAGCGCGCCCAGCGGAGCCCCGGCCTCACCGGCCGTGGTCAGCGGCACGAAGACCATCGGGGTCTCGCTCAGGTGGCGGTGCCGTACGGTCGCGAGCGACTGGGCGCGGCCCGCCCGTACGGCCTGCAGCCGGGCCAGCATGTTCAGCAGGCTCATGCGCCGACCCCCGCCGCCGCCGACTCCAGCGCCTCGGCGCGCAGCCGGGCCGCGCGGTGCAGGGCGGCGGCGGTCGGATCCTCGGCGCAGCCGGCCCCGGAGGCCGCCGCGAGGGCCTCCTCGACGGTCGTCAGCGCGCCCAGCTCGCCCCGTACGGAACGGCCGAGCGCGGTCACCGCGCCCGTGGTGCGGGCCCGGTCCCGGCAGTGGAAGGCCAGCTCGCAGGCGGCCAGGCACTCGGGGGCGTAGGCGGCGTCGACGGCGGACACCGCCTCGACGAGCTCCTCGGCGGTCCGGGTCGCCGGGTCGAAGCTGATCCCCTCGGGCAGCGCCGCGGCCAGCTCCTCGACCCGGGTCAGCCGGTCCAGCTGGCGCCGGGTCACCGAGCGCTCGCGGCGGATGTCGACGGGTGAGGCGGTGGGCAGGTTCGAGAAGTCCTTCGGGCAGACCAGCAGCACGGTGTGCCCGACCTCGGCGCCCGCCAGCTTCCCGGCGGTCTTCTCCAGCGCCAGCACGTACACGGCGGCCTGGCGGGCGGCGGCGCCCACCTTCGCGGCGTCGGCGGCCCCGTCGATCATCGGGAACGACTTGATCTCCACGACGGTCCAGCGGCCGTCGGGATGCACGACCACGGCGTCCGGCTCCAGGTAGGCCGGGGAGCCGGCCACCTCCAGGGCCAGCATCGGGTGGTCCAGCAGGGTCCACGCCTTCGCCGCGGTGGCCTCGCGCAGGGCGAGGGCGGTCCGCGCGGAGCGGCCCTCGGGGCCGGCGGCGGTGAGGTCGGGGACGTGGGCGCCCGCGCCGGGGGGCTCGGCGGCCGGGTCGAGGTGCGCGTGGACCAGGCGCAGCAGCTCGGCGCCGCCGTCGCCCTTGACCTTGGCCTCGAAGGAGTTCCCGCGGACTATGGCGAACTGCGACTGCCCGAAGGCGGCGGGCGAGCCGAGGGCCGTGGCGAGGGCGTTCTTGTCCACGCCCGCGCCGTCGAGCAGGGCCCGTCTGCCGCAGCCGGGATTGGCGGCGAGGGCCGCCAGCGCCCGGGCGTCGAGCGGACGGGGCGGCACGGCCGGGCCGCGCAGGCCGGCGAGCCGCTGCCGCAGCGTGGTCGGCTGCGCGGAACTGCTGGGCGGGTAGGAGCTCACGGGCGGAAGTGTCCCATCCGCCACTGACAATCGTGTGCGGAGTGCGGAAACGGGGCGGTGGGAGAGCCGGCCGGGGGCGTGATGGATGATGGACGGGCCAGGAAACCATCGTAAAAACGCACAATCTCGCACCGATCGGGAGATTCGCATGGCCCCCCGCATCCTGCTGGCCCGCCACGGCCAGACGGCGTGGTCCCAGCTCGGCAAGCACACGGGACGCACGGACGTGCCCCTGCTGGAGGAGGGCAAGCGGGGAGCGAAGCTGCTCGGCGAGCGGCTGGCCCGCGAGCCGTGGAAGAACCTGCCCGGCGTCGAGGTCCGCACCAGTCCGCTGGTCCGCGCGAGCGAGAGCTGCGAGCTGGCGGGCTTCGGTGTCCGGGCGGAGCCGTGGGACGCCCTGCTGGAGTGGGACTACGGGGACTATGAGGGCATGACCCCGGCCGAGATCCAGGCGATCCGGCCCGGCTGGCTGATCTGGCGCGACGGGGTTCCGGGCGGCGAGTCCGTCGCCGATGTCGCGGCGCGCGCGGACGAGGTGGTCGCGTGGGCGCGCTCGGCGGAGCGCGACGTCCTGGTCTTCGCCCACGGCCACATCCTGCGCACGCTCGCCGCCCGCTGGCTCGGCTTCGAAGCCTCCTTCGGCGCCCGCATCCGCCTGGAGCCCACCTCCCTCTCGGTCCTCGGCTGGGCCTACGGCGCCCCCGCACTGGAACGCTGGAACGACACGGGCCACCTCGACGCGTAGGGCCCCTTCGGGGCGGGCGGGGTGGTCGGCTGCGCCGCGGGTTGGCTGCGCCGCTCGGGCCGGGCTTTGGGCGGGGGCCGGTTGCCTCCGGCGGGTCGGCAGAGGTGGGGGCCGGTTGGGCCGGGGCCGGGCGCGCGCCGGGGTGTCTCCTCGGACGCCGAACGTGTCGAGGGGTCGGAGCGCGGAGGCTTGTTGCGTTCGACGCCCTGCGGGGATCACCCCGACACACACCCGACCCCGGCCCAACCGGCCCGGCTGCGCCGATCCTTCAGCCCTGCCGCACCAACTCCAGCCTGGCTGCACCATTCGGCTTCGCCGCACACATTCAGCCTCGGCCGCACAAATTCAGCCCCTCCGGCGCTTGAGGAGCGGGGTCCGGGGCGGAGCCCCGATCTTTGAGCCGCACCATCCGACCCCACTGCACCAAACCAGCCTCCGCCGCACGAATTCAGCCCCTCCGGCGTTTGAGGAGCGGGGTTCGGGGCCGAGCCCCGGTCATTCGGCCTTGCCGCACCGCTTCAGCCCCGCCGGCGATTGAGGCGCGGGTTCGGGCGGTGCTAAATCGCTTCCCCCTCAACGGAGTTGGGAAGATACGGGTATGACGATTACCTCCGTGGTGCTGCGGCGGCGCGTGGACGATCTCGGTCCGGCCCTGGATTTCTACGTACGACTCACCGGCCAGCCGGCGACCCGGTTCGAGTTCGCCGGCCTGGACCTGGCGAGCGTCGGCCCGTTCCTGCTGTTCAGCGGGCCCGACGCGATCGCCGAGCGGTTCGCGGGAGTGGCCGCCACCCTCTCCGTGGCGGACCTGGACGCGGCCGTCGCGCACTGCGCCGCGTCCGGGGGCGAGGTGATCGCCGCCCCCGCCGCCACACCCAACGGCCGCCGTGCGGTCGTGCGTCACCCCGACGGCGGGGTCTACGAGTACCTCGGCGGCTGACCCGGCGGGGTCAGACCGTCGCGTGCCGGGTCAGGAACGCGCCCACCCGGGGCGACCGCTGGTGGGGGACGAGGGTGCCCGCCGTTTCCGAGAGCATCGACCGGACCCGCGTGGACTGCACCTCGGCCAGCAGGTCCAGCACCCGGCCGCCCGCCCAGGCGGCCTCGTCGGGGGCGCCCGCGCGGGCCAGGTCCCCGGCCAGCTCGGCGGTGTAGAGGGCGACGTTCCGGGCGAAGTGCGGGTCCTGGAGGTCGGCGGCGCGGCGGGCGTGCCGGGCCGCGCGGGCGTGTTCCCCGAGCGCCGACCAGCACCGCGCCTCCAGGGATTCCAGCTCCGCCTCGCCGAAGAAGGACATCCACTCGGGGTCGGCGTCGGCCTCGCCCCGGGAGAACTCCGTGTGGGCCCGGGTCAGCGCCTCCTCGCAGGCCTTGCGGTCGGCCAGCCCCGCCCAGCCGCCGGCCTCCCGCAGGGCGAGCAGCGACAACAGCCGCGGGGAACCGAGGGCGCGCGCGGCCCGGCGGCCCGCCTGGGCCGCCCGTACGGCCTCGCGGGAGCGTCCGCAGTCCCGGGCCAGGAACGCCATGTTGCTGAAGGCGTGCGCCTCCAGGCCCGCGTCCCGGGCGACCCGGGCCGTGGCCAGGGCCTCCGCGTAGTGCGAGCGGGCGTCGTCGAAGCGGCCCGAGTCGTGGGCCAGCCAGCCGACCGAGACGGCCAGTTCGCCGGCGCCCGCGTGCAGCCGGTCCTCGGTGGACTGCCGGGTGGCGCCCGCGTCGAGGAGGGCGTAGGCCGTGCGCAGGGGCTCGGCGGCCCTGCGGTACAGGGCGTCGGCCCCGTGCCGGTCGTCCAGCAGGCGGATCTGGCGTACGGCGTCCTCGACGGCGGCCGCCTCGGACTCGCCGGCGCGGGAGGGGAGCCGGCGGGTGTCGCCGAGCAGGGTGAGGCTGAGCGTCGCGGCCGCCACGGTCGCGGAGCCGCCCGCCATGAACGCGCGACGCAGCACGTCGCTCTCCTTGGCACTGGAAGGGGAACGGTGGATGAGGACGGGGGAGGGGTCGCGCCGGCCCGAGCGGCCACGGACGCTCTCGCGGGGGGAGAACCCCAGGTCGGCCAGGGTGCGGCCGGGGAACATATGGAGGAAGACCCGCTCGTACGCGTAGTTGGGGCAGCGGATCTCGCCGGACTCGACCCGGCCGATGTAGCGCGCGTCGCAGGAAACCGTTTCTCCGATCTCCTTCGCCGCCCGGCGCACCAGGGCCGCGAACTCGGCCGGGGAGTGCTGACCGCGCAGCCGGCGGAACGTGGAGTTGGGTGAGTGGGGGGACGCCGCCATGGACGTGACCTCTCTGGCGAGGAATCCAACACCGGTGCTGTGACGTGGGTCCGGCGCGCATGAACGTACCGCCAGTGACAGGGTGTTCAAGCGATGTTTGGCTACAAAACGGATATCTCACCCGCGATCCGCCATGAACTGCCATCCTTTGCAGCGTCTTGCCGCCGCACCCGTTGACGTTCCCGTGCGTTGAACCCATGCGGATACGGATCGAGGAGGGGTTCCCTTGGTGGAGGGCGGCATGGAGAGCACTGGAACGAACACCGCGCCCGAGCCCGGCGCGGCCACGGACCTGGATCTGGTGACCGTGCCCACGCGGCAGGGTCTGGAGGCGGTGGACATCATCCGCCGCGCCGCCAGCCAGGCCGGCGGGGTCGGACCCGTCCTGCACGACGGATCCGGCGACACCCTCGGCTTCCTCGTACCGCCCGGCACCGCCGACGCGTGGGACCTGCCGGGCAGTGCCTGTACGCAGACCAACGGGCGCGGGATGCGCTTCGGCGACGCCGCCTCGCCCGCCGCGGGCGTCACGGGCTGGCTGCTCCCGCCGGAGGCCGTCGGGCCGGTCACCGACCCCGAGGTGCTGCGCGCGGCGCTCGGCGAGGCGGCCCGGCTGATCGAGGCCGCGGACAACTGCCGCTGATCCCTCCCCGACGGCCGCCCGGCACAATGGGGTGGTGGCAGGCAAGGACAGGAACAAGGGCAGGCAGCGCGGTCGCGGCACCGCCGAGGCGGTCACCGGGCAGGTGGACGGTGGCCGGGCGGAGCTGGAGCCGGACCGCGAGCGCGCCGGGGCGTGGACCCTGCTGATCGACGGGGCCCCGCAGTCGCACGTGGCCCTGGACGATCCCACGTACCTGGACTTCGCCTACCAGCGGCGGATCGGCCACCTCATCGACCTCGTCGCGCCCGCCCGCCAGCCGCTGAACGTGGTGCACCTGGGCGGCGGCGCCTTCACCCTCGCCCGCTACACGGCCGCCTCCCGCCCCCGCTCCACCCAGCAGATCGTGGAGATCGACGCCGCGCTGGTGGCCTTCGTACGGGAACACCTGCCGCTGGACCCGCAGGCGCGGGTCCGGGTCCGGGCGGTGGACGCCCGGGCGGGCCTCGCGAAGGTCCCGGACGGCTGGGCGGACCTGGTGATCGCGGACGTGTTCAGCGGGGCGCGCACCCCGGCGCACCTGACGAGCACCGAGTTCCTGGACGACGTACGGCGTGCCCTCGCGCCCACCGGGTGGTATGTGGCCAACCTCGCGGACGGTCCGCCGCTGACCCACCTGCGGAGCCAGATCGCGACGGCCGCGTCCCGGTTCACGGAGCTGGCGCTGGCCGCGGACCCGGTGGTGTGGCGGGGGAAACGGTTCGGCAACGCCGTCCTGGTGGCGGCCGACCGCGAACTGCCCGTCGCGGAATTCACCCGCCGGGTCGCGAGCGACCCGCACCCGGGCCGGGTCGAGCACGGCCGGGCGCTGGCGGACTTCGCGGGCGGCGCGGCCCCGGTCGCCGACGCCTCCGCGGTGGCCTCGCCGCAGCCGCCGCCCTCGGTCTTCCGCTAGCCGCACGGGTCTCCCGGCGCGGGGCTCCCGCACGGGGGCGGACCGGTGACGCATGCGGATGGTGCAGTTACATACAAAGATCCCCGGAGTACTCCCGGCGGACGGCCGCCCTGCGTAGCCTGTGAACCCCTGGGAGGGCTTGCCCTCCTACGACGCGTTCAGGAGACGGCAAGGCAATGTCTGATTTCCCCGCAACCCCCGGTGCCCCCACCCCCGGCACCCCGAGTACCCCGAGCACCGCCGGCTCCGACTACACCCAGCGGCTGGCGCGCCTCGAGCAGTCCGGAATCAAGCGGCTGCTGCCCACGCAGGCCCCGTACCGCTGGAACCTGCAGCGACTGCAGCTGGGCCGGGTCCTCGACATCGGCTGCGGGCTGGGGCGGAACCTGCTCAACTGCGGCCCGGACAGCGTCGGCGTCGACCACAATCCGCACTCGGTGCAGACCTGCCGCGAGCGCGGACTGAACGCCTACACCCCCGACGGGCTGGCCGCCGCGGCGGACTGCGGTCCCGGGTCCTTCGACAGCCTGCTGGTCGCGCACGTGCTGGAGCACGTGGAGGAGGGCACGGCGGCGACGCTGCTGGAGCAGTACCTTCCGCTGGTCAAGCCGGGCGGTTCGGTCGTCATGATCACCCCGCAGGAGGTCGGCTTCCGGTCCGACGCCACCCACATCCGCTGGGTCGGCTTCGAGGAGCTGCGCAGCCACGCCGCCAAGGCCGGGATAGCGGTCCGGCGGACCTACTCCTTCCCCTTCCCCCGCCCGATGGGCAAGGTGTTCCCGTACAACGAGTTCGTGCTGGTGGGCACGGTCCCGGCCTGAGGCGTCCCGCCCGGGACGGCCCGGCTCAGGGGTCGACGATCTCCACCAGCGGCGGGTGGTCGTGCCAGGTGCAGAACACCGACACCTCGCGGCCGTCCCGGGTGAAGGTGACCCGGATCCAGAAGTCCTGCTTCCACACCTGCATCCGCCAGCCGGCCGCCGGCGTCGCCGAGACCAGCTCGGCGGAGGACGCCCCCAGCGAGAAGACGACCCGGCCGCCGGAGACCGGATAGGCCTTCACCTTGCCCGGATCCTGCCCCGCCCCCTGCCCGTACGGGGACGGGGTGGCCGCGGGCTTCTGCGACGGCTTGCCGGGGGAGGCCCCGGCGGACGACGGCGCGGCCGGGGTCGGCGAGGCGGAGGGCGACGGCGACGCGGAACCGGACCCGGACTGCGCCGGGGCCTCCGGCGGCTGCGCGCGCTGCGTCGAGGAGGACAGCGGCTGGGTGGTGAGCGGCACCGCGAGCGGCGGATCGTAGGCCGTCCCCGACATGACGCTGTGCACGCCCCACCACGACAGCGTCACCGCCGCCCCGGTCGCAAGCGTCCACGCCATGGCATGAAGAAGTCCTCGTCGCATCAGGGCACATACTGCACCACCCGCCACAAGAGCAGCCCGACACCCCGCCGGGTCCCTCGAATGGACTACGGTGCGGGCCATGGCAAGTGTGCTCGTGGTCGAGGACGACCAGTTCGTACGTTCCGCCCTCATCCGGCACCTGACCGACGCCTCGCACACCGTGCGGAGCGTCGGCACGGCCCTGGAGGCCCTGCGCGAGGTCGCGCACCACCGCTTCGACGTGGTCATCCTCGACCTCGGACTGCCCGACCTGGACGGGTCGGAAGCGCTCAAGATGCTGCGCGGCATCACCGACGTGCCCGTGATCATCGCCACGGCGCGCGACGACGAGGCGGAGATCGTCCGGCTGCTCAACGACGGCGCCGACGACTACCTGATCAAACCGTTCTCCGTGGAGCACCTCTCCGCCCGCATGGCCGCCGTCCTGCGCCGCTCCCGGGCCGCCGCCGGGGCCGAACCCCCCTCGCGCGTCCTGCGCGTCGGCGGGCTGGCCATCGACCCGCTGCGCCGCCAGGCCGAGCTCGACGGGACCGTACTGGACCTCACCCGGCGGGAGTTCGACCTGCTGGCCTTCCTCGCAGGGCGGCCCGGAGTGGTCGTGGCCCGGCGCGAACTGCTCGCCGAGGTCTGGCAGCAGTCGTACGGGGACGACCAGACCATCGACGTCCACCTGTCCTGGCTGCGCCGCAAACTCGGCGAGACCGCCGCCCGCCCGCGCTACCTGCACACGCTGCGGGGTGTGGGCGTCAAGCTGGAGCCGCCGCAGTGATGCCGCGATGAGATGGGCGCTCGTCAAGGTGTGCCTCGCGGTCACGGCCATGGTGGTCGTGGCCTTCGCCGTGCCGCTCGGGCTCGTCGTCCAGGAGATGGCCAGCGACCGGGCCTTCTCCAACGCCGAACGGCAGGCCGCCACCATCGGGCCGACCCTGTCCATCACCACCGACCCGGTCCAGCTGCAGAAGGCCGTGGAGTCCACGCAGATGGGCGCCGCCCGGCGGATGGCCGTCCACGTGCCCGCCATCGGCGACAGCGCGCCGGTGGAGATCGGCCGGGGCCGGGCGGGCGAGCACGCCGTCGCCGAGACCCGGCGGATCGGGCGGGCGACGACCGCCTCGGTGGCCGGCGGGGGTTCCGCGCTGCTCCAGCCGACCGCGCTCGGCTCCGGGGACATCGCGGTGGTGGAGATCTTCGTACCGGAGAGCGAGGTCAGCAACGGCGTCGCGACGGCCTGGGTGGTCCTCGCGGGCGTCGGGCTCGCGCTGATCGTCGGCTCGGTGGGGGTCGCCGACCGGCTCGGCGCCCGGCTGGTACGGCCGGCCGAGCGGCTCGCGGACGCCGCGCACCAGCTGGGCGAGGGTCGGCTCGGGGCGCGGGTCCCCGAGGACGGGCCGAAGGAACTCCGCTCGGCGGCCGTCGCGTTCAACGCGATGGCGGACCAGGTGGTGGAACTCCTCGCCAATGAGCGGGAACTGGCCGCCGACCTCTCGCACCGGCTGCGGACGCCGCTGACGGTGCTGCGGCTCAACACGGCCTCGCTCGGGGACGGCCCGGCCGCCGAGCAGACCCGGGCCGCGGTCGAGCAGCTGGAGCGCGAGGTCGACACGATCATCCGTACGGCGCGGGAGCAGCGCCCGGCCACCGGCCTGGTGGCCGGGGCGGGCGCCGGCTGCGACGCCTCCGAGGTGATCCGCGACCGGATGGACTTCTGGTCGGCGCTCGCGGAGGACGAGGGCCGCGAGGTACGGCTCGCGGGGGTGGACCGTACGGTACGGATCCCCGTGGCCCGGCCCGAGCTCGCCGCCGCCCTCGACGCCATGCTCGGCAACGTCTTCCGGCACACCCCCGAGGGCACGCCCTTCTCGGTGGACGTCCACGACGCCGGTGACGCGGTCATCGTGCTCGTCTCGGACGCGGGACCCGGCATCGCCGACCCGGAGGCGGCCCTGCGCCGCGGCAACGACGGCGGCCGCGACGGATCGACCGGCCTGGGCCTGGACATCGTGCGCCGCGTCGCGGAGTCGACGGGCGGCGACGTACGGCTGGGGCGCTCGGTGCTCGGCGGGACCGAGGTGCGGGTGTGGATCGGCCTGGACGGCCGGACCCTCGGCGGTCCAGGCGGCGGGCGGGCGGGCCGTGGCCGGCGCGGCAACCGACGTAACCGGGGGCGCGCCTAGCGGTCGGCCCGTGCCCGCCTCGGTACGGTCCCGTGAACGCGGTGGAGGTCTTCTTCGAGGAGGGGAATCAGGCATGCGCTACGCAGTCCTCGGAACCGGGATCGTCGGCCGCACCCTGGCCGCCCGGCTCGCCTCCCTGGGCCACGAGGTGGTCATCGGCACCCGGGACCCCGCGGCGACCGCCGGGCGCGCCGAGTACGCCGACTGGCAGGCGGGGCAGCCCGGGGTGCGGCTCGCCGGCTTCGCGGAGGCCGCGCGGGACGGCGACACCCTGGTCAACGCCACCGGCGGGCAGGTCAGCATCGCCGCGCTGACGGAGGCGGACGCCGCGCACCTGGACGGCAAGGTCCTGATCGACGTCGCGAACCCGCTGGACTTCTCGCGGGGCTTCCCGCCGCGCCTGGACCCGGTGGACACCGACAGCCTGGGCGAACTGATCCAGCGCACCTTCCCGGGGCTGCGGGTGGTCAAGACGCTGAACACGATGAACTGCCTGGTCATGGTCGATCCGGGCCGGGTCGCCGGCGAGCACCACGTCTTCCTGTCGGGTGAGGACGCGGACGCGAAGAAGGCCGTACGGGAGCTGCTCCGCTCCTTCGGCTGGCCGGAGCGGAGCATCCTCGACCTGGGCGGGATCGAGACGGCGCGGGGCGCCGAGATGCTGCTGCCCGTCTGGCTCCGGCTGATGGGCGCCCTCGGGCACACGGACTTCAACTTCCACGTCCAGGGGGCGTCTTCCGGCTGACGGCCGCGGAACCGACTGGCGGCTGCGGAACCGTCAGGCGGGCCCGCACGGACGGGGGCGCATATGTTGCCGCGCCCCCGGGCCGCGCCGAGGGTGGGCGTGAGGGAAGGAGCCACGCATGAGAGTCATGCTCAGGGCGCACTTTGACACGGCCGCCACCAACGAGGGCGTCAAGACCGGCTCGCTGCCCCAGGCGGTCAGGAAGCTGATGGACACGGTGAAGCCGGAGGCGGCCTACTTCGGTCTGCACGAGGGCGTCCGCTCCTGCTGGATCGTCTTCGACCTGGACGACAGCTCGCGGATGCCGGCGCTGATGGAGGACATGTTCCTGCAGTTCAACGCCGAGCTGGAGGTGGCCCCCGTCATGAACGCCGAGGACCTGGCGAAGGGTCTGGCGGCGATGCAGTCCTCGCCCTGACGGGGTCGCTGCCCGCCGGTCGGGCCGGAGCCGGGCGTGCGCCGGGACGATCCCCGCAGGACGCCCCGGGATCCTGCCCGCTGCCGGCCGGTTGGGGCGGGGACGGGTGTGTGTCGGGGCGATCCCCGCAGGGCGCCGAACACAACATGGCTCCGCTCTCCGACCCCTCGACACGTTCGGCGCCCGAGGAGACACCCCGGCGCGCGCCCGGCCCCGGCACAACCGGCCCCCGCCTCTGCCGACCCGCCGGAGGCAACCGGCCCCGCGGCCGCCGCGGCCGGCGCCTGGCCGAGGATCAGGCCACTGCCGACCACGGTCATGGCCTCGGCCATCCGCTCCGCCGGACCGGCCCGTTCCATCAGCCCGAACAGCGCGATCAGGTGGGGCGCGACGGCCAGTCCGATGCCCGCGACGGCGAAGGCCGCTCCCCACAGGCCGGACACCGCCGGCAGCGGCAGGGTGAGCACCGCCAGCGCGAACAGCAGGGTCAGCCCGGGCGACCACAGCCGTACGCCGGCCCGCGCGCCCGGGGCCGCGACGCGCGGGGCCGACCATGAATCCGACCTCGTCGAGGGTGGTGTCGAAGGACAGGGCGGACCCGAGCAGCTTCTAGTCCGCGCCGGCCAGCCGCGCCCAACGGGCCCTGGCCGGCGGGCCGATCTGAGGACGGCCGCGACGAGGGCGCAGAGGACGGCGCACGCCGTTGCCCGTCGAGCGGGACCGTAGCGGCGGAACGGACCCCTCGGAAGACCGTCAGCCGGTTTCCCCCGCGTTGAGCCGCTTGGCCTGCTCCCGGCCGACCTCGGCGGCGCGGTGCAGGTAGTCGGCGATGACGGCGAGCTCGGTGTCGGAGTAGCTGTCCAGGACGGCGCCGAAGGCACGGCCGGGGGTGTCCCATGCGGCGCCGATCCGCTCGCGGGCCGCGGGCGAGAGGGAGACGAGGGAGCGGCGGCGGTCGTTCGGGTCGGCGTGCCGCTCGACGACGCCCGCCTTGACCATGCGGTCGACGAGGCGGGTGGCGGAACCGGAGGTCAGGCCGGTGAGGCGGGCGATGTCGCCGGTGCTGACGGGTTCGGGCTCCATGTCGAGGAGGGCGACGCACTGCATGTCGGTGGGGTGGAGGCCGACGTGGTCCGCCATGGCCTGGTTGAAGAGGGAGTAGTCGGCGTAGTGCCGCTGGCTCTCGGTGACGATGCGCGCGAGCAGCTCGGCGCGGCTCCACTCCGCACCACTCGTACGAGTGGGATCGGTTGACATCGGCTCCTCCGTGCTTCAAATTTAACTGTGTGACGCAGAGAATGTGTCGCACAGAATCTGCGTCACATGTGGATTCTATCCCCAACTCCAGATGAGGAGCCAGTCAGCCATGTCAGCCATGCCGGCCATGCCGATTCTCGTCACCGGCGGCCGCGGCGCCGTCGCCCGCGGTCTCCGCGCCCTCCTCGACGCCCACGGCGTCCCGTACCGCCTCGGCTCCCGCGAGCGGGGCACTCCCGACGCGGTCCACTGCGATCTCACCGATCCGTCGACGTTCCCCGGCGCCCTCGCGGGTGTCCGCTCCGTCTTCCTCTACGCGGAGGCCTCCGGCATCGACGCCTTCGTCAAGGAGGCCGTCATCGCGGGGGTCGAGCACGTCGTGCTCCTGTCCTCTTCCTCGGTGCTCGCCCCCGACGCCGCCGGCAGCCCGTTGTCCGCGTCCCATCTCGCCGTCGAACAGGCCCTGTCCGCCTCCCCGCTGCGCACCACCCTGCTGCGCCCGGGTTCGTTCGCGAGCAATGCCCAGGGCTGGGCCTGGTCGGTGAGGTCCGGCCGTCCGGTGCACCTGCCCTACCCCGGCGCCTACTGCGATCCCGTCCACGAGGCCGACCTGGCCGAGGCGGCGTTCGCCGTCCTCGCCGATCCCGGCCTCGCCGGCCGCGCCTACACCCTGACCGGCCCGCAGTCGCTGACGTTCGCGACCCAGCTCGCGATAGCCGGCGATGTGCTCGGACGGTCCATACCCTTCGAAGCCGTCTCCGCCGAGCGGTGGAAGTCCGAGGTCGAGGGATACATACCCGGCCCCTACGCCGACGCCCTGCTCGACTTCTGGGCCTCCTCGGACGGCCTCCCGGTCGAGATCACCGACAGCGTCGAGCGCCTCACCGGCCACCCGGCGCGCACCTTCGAGACCTGGGTGCGGGACCACGTCGACGCCTTCGCGGCCTGAGCGCGGCGGCGTATGACCTCAGGTGAGGGAGTCGATCCAGCGCTCCAGGCGGCGGGCCTCGGTGGTCATGAGGTCCGGGTCCCGGAAGGTGTTGGTGAGCAGCGAGATGCCCTGGTAGGCGGCGATCAGGGCGACCGCGAGTTCGCGGGCGTCGGCGCGGCCCATCTCCCGGAACTGCCGCTCGGCCCAGTCGAGCAGGGCCTGCATGACGGCGGCGATCGACCGGTCCAGTCCGTCGGCGCGCTTGTCGAGTTCCGAGGCGAGGGTGCCGGTGGGGCAGCCGTACTGGGCGGTGAGCTCGCGCTGTTCGACCCAGCCGTTCAGCAGGGCCTTCAGGCGGTCCTGGGGGGTGGGGAGTTCGTCGAGGGCGGAGATCAGCCCCCGCAGGGTCTGGGCGTGCGCGTCGATCGCGGCCTCGACGAGCTGGTCCTTGGTCTTGAAGTAGTAGTAGACGTTGCCCACCGGGACCTCGGCCGCCTGCGCGATGTCCGCCAGCGTGGTCTGGGCGATGCCCTGCGTGTGGAGCACCTGGGCCGCGGCGGACGCCAGCCGCTCGCGCTTGCCGGACGCCCGCGAGGCCTTCTTTGAGTCAGTCACCTGACTAACTCTAGACGAGTGGCCGGAGAGGGGGCTATGGTCGTAACTAAGTCAGTCAACTAACTCACATGGGGGATCGCCATGATCGTAGTGACGGGTGCGACCGGGAACGTCGGACGGGAACTCGTGCGGATCCTCGCCGAGAGCGGTGAGCAGGTGACCGCCGTCTCCCGGCGGCCGGCGCTGATGCCCGACGGGGTCCGCCACCACCAGGGCGACCTCGCCAAGCCGGAGAGCCTGAGCCCCGCGCTGGACGGGGCCGACGCGTTGTTCCTGCTCGTCGCCGGCGAGGATCCGCAGGGCATCCTCGAACGGGCCGGGGCGGCCGGGGTGCGCCGGGTCGTCCTGGTCTCGTCCCAGGGCGTCGGGACACGCCCGGAGGTCTACCGCCACCCCGCGCGGTTCGAGGAGGCCGTCCGCCGGAGCGGCCTGGAGTGGACGATCCTGCGCTCGGGCGGCCTGAACTCCAACGCCTTCGCCTGGGCCGAGACGATCCGTACGCGACGCACGGCCGCCGCGCCGTTCGGCGACGTCGGGCTCCCGACCATCGACCCGGCGGATGTCGCCGAGGTCGCCGCCGCGGTCCTGCGCGAGCCCGGCCACACGGGCCGGACCTACGAGCTCAACGGGCCCGCCCTGGTGACCCCGAGGGAAAGGGCCGAGGCGATGGCCGCGGCCCTGGGCGAGCCCGTTCGGTTCGTCGAGCAGACCCGGGAGGAGGCCCGCGCCCAGATGCTGACCTTCATGCCCGAGCCGGTCGTGGAGGGCACCCTGGGGATCCTCGGCGAACCGCTGCCCGCCGAGCTGATACCGAGCCCGGACGTCGAGCGGATCCTCGGCCGGGCTCCCCGCCCCTTCGCCGACTGGGCGGCCCGCTCCGCCCCGGCCTTCCGCTGACCGGTGCCCCTCGGCCGACCGTCAGAAGGCGCCCTCGCGGGCCAGGCGGGCGTACCAGTGGGCGCTGGAGCGCGGGGTGCGGGCCTGGGTCTCGTAGTCCACGTGCACGATGCCGAAGCGCTTGCTGTAGCCGTAGGACCATTCGAAGTTGTCCAGCAGCGACCACAGGAAGTAGCCCTCGACGGGGGCGCCGTCCGCCAAGGCGCGGTGGATGGTGGCGAGATGGGCCTCCAGGTAGGCGATGCGGAGCGGATCGTGCACGTCCGCGGCGTAGGCCGCGCCGTTCTCGGTGACCAGCAGCGGCAGCCCGGGCGCCTCGCGGGTGAAGCGCATCAGCAGGTCGTACAAGCCGCTCGGGTCGATCGACCAGCCCATGTCGGTCCGCTCGCCCGGCGGTTGGTGGAAGGCCACCGTGTCCGCCGCGGGCCAGGGGGAGTGGGCCGTACCGCCGTGGCCGTCGGTGCGCGGGCCGTCCCCGCCGGGGGACGCCGACACCACCGCCGGGGTGTAGTAGTTCACGCCGAGGAAGTCCAGCGGCTGGTGGATCAGCGCCTCGTCGCCGGCGCGGACGAAGGACCAGTCGGTCACCGCGGCGGTGTCCGCCAGCAGGTCCTGCGGATAGGCACCGTGCAGCAGCGGCCCGGTGAAGATCCGGTTGGCGAGGGCGTCGATACGGCGCGCGGCGTCCGCGTCGGCCGCCGAGGGGGTCAGCGGCCGCACCGCGCTGGGGTTGAGGGCGATGCCGACCCGGGACCGGGCGGGCAGCGCGGCGGCGGCCAGGCCGTGGGCCAGGTTCAGGTGGTGGGCGGCGCGCAGCGAGTCGGAGGGGGAGGTGCGGCCCGGGGCGTGCACCCCGGAGGCGTAGCCGAGGAAGGCGCTGCACCAGGGCTCGTTGAGCGTGGTCCAGAGCTCCACCCGGTCGGCCAGTACCTCCGCGACCTGGGCCGCGTACGAGGCGAAGGCGTAGGCCGTCTCCCGTTCGGGCCAGCCCCCCGCGGCCTCCAGCTCCTGTGGCAGGTCCCAGTGGTAGAGGGTGACGCAGGGGGTGATCCCGTGGGAGAGCAGCTCGTCGACGAGCGCGTCGTAGAAGCCGATCCCGCCGGCCAGCACGCGCGGCCAGGACACCGAGAACCGGTACGCCCCGAGCCCGAGTCCGGCCATCAGGCGGACGTCCTCGCGCCACAGCCGCAGGTGGTCGGCGGCCACGTCGCCCGTGTGCCCGCCGTACACCTTCCCCGGCGTGGCACAGAAGGTGTCCCAGATCGAGGGCCCGCGCGAGGCGGACCCGCCCTCGATCTGGAAGGCGGCCGTCGCCGTGCCCCAGAGGAACCCCTCGGGGAATCGCATGTCCGTCATCCCTTGACCGCTCCCTGCATGATGCCGCCGACGATCTGGCGGCCGAAGACGATGAACACCAGCAGCAGCGGGAGCGTGCCCAGCAGCGCGCCCGCCATGATGACCGACTGGTCCGGTATGTAACCCCTGCCGAGTCCGGTGAGGGCCACCTGGACCGTCGGGCTGCCGTTCTGGGTCAGGGCGACGATCGGCCAGAAGAAGTCGTTCCAGGCCATGACGAAGGTCAGCATCCCCAGCACCGCCATCGCCGGCCGGGCCGCCGGGAACACCACGTGCCAGATGACCCGCAGGGAACTCGCCCCGTCGGTACGCGCCGCCTCCACCAGTTCGATCGGCAGCGCGTGCACCAGGTACTGGCGCATGAAGAACACCCCGAAGGCGCCCACCAGGGTCGGCAGGATCACCGCCTGGAGCTGGTCGGTCCACGACAGCTTCGCGATCAGCATGTAGAGCGGCACCACGCTCAGCTGCGGCGGGATCAGCATCGTCCCGACCACCAGCGTCATCAGCGTCCGGCGGCCGCGGAAGCGCAGTTTGGCGAAGGCGAAGCCCGCCAGGGTGGAGAAGAGCACGGTGCCCGCGGTGACCGTGCCCGCCACGATCACCGTGTTCAGCAGCGCGGTGCCCATGTTGGCGTCGGTCCAGGCCACCTGGAGGTTGCGCCCCAGGTTCCCGCCGAACCAGAACGGCGGCGGGGTCTGCGCCAGCCGCGTGCTGTTCCGGGAGGCCGCGATCGCCGTCCACACGAGCGGGAAGAGCGAGCCGACCGTGAACAGGCCGAGCACCAGGTACGTGAGCCGGCCCGCGCGCAGTGATCTCATCGGGAGTCCTTCCGTCCGCGCAGCAGCCGCGCCACCCCGGCGATCAGCAGCAGGATCAGGAACATCGCCCACGCGATCGCCGAGGCCCGGCCGAGGTGCAGGTTCACCCAGCCCTGCTCGTACAGGTACAGGCCGAGCGTCTGGAACTGGTGGTCCGAACCGCCCGTCGCGGCCCCGCCGCCGTTGAACAGCAGCGGCTCCCCGAACAGCTGTGTCGCCCCGATCGTCGACACGACACAGGTGAAGAAGATCGTCGGGCGCAGCGAGGGCACCGTGACGTGCCGGAACTGCTGCCAGCGCGAGGCCCCGTCCAGTGCGGCGGACTCGTACAGCTCGCCCGGCACGGCCTGCATGGCGGCCAGGTAGATCAGCGCGTTGTAGCCGGTCCACCGCCAGATCACGATGGTGGACACCGCCAACTGCGAGGCGAAGGTGCCGTTCTGCCAGTCGACCGCCCCGAAACCGACGGACGAGAGCACCCAGTTGACCATCCCGTAGTCCCGCCCGAAGAGCAGCACGAAGACGAGGGTCGCGGCCGCCACCGAGGTCGCGTACGGGGTGAGCAGCGCGACCCGGAAGAAGGCGGAGCCGCGCAGCTTGTAGTTGAGCAGATGGGCCAGGCCGAGCGCGATCGCCAGCTGCGGAACCGTGGACAGCAGCCCGATGGTGAAGGTGTTGCGCAGCGCGTTCCAGAAGAACTCGTCGTCCCACAATCGGGTGAAGTTCTTCAGCCCCACCCACGTCATGCTGTCCGGATCGGTCAGCTCCACCTGGTGCAACGCCGCCCAGCCCGTGTAGAGCAGCGGGAACAGCCCGAAGGCGGCGAAGAAGAGGAAGAAGGGCGCCACGAAGGCGTAGGGGCTGAAGCGCAGGTCCCAGCGGTAGCGGCGGGAGCGCCACACCTGGCCGGGCCGGCCCCGGCCGCCCCCCTCCGCCGTCGGCCGCTTCGGGCCGACGGCGGAGGGGGACAGGACAGCGGTCTCGTCCGTCACCGGCGCCTCACTGGTCCAGGGCGTTGTCGATCGCCTTCACGGCGGCCTCCCAGCCCTCCTGCGGCGAACGGCCCTTCTGGTCGACCTGGAGCATGCCGATGTCCGCCAGGTTCTGCGAGATCACCAGGTCCTTCGGACCGACCACCGTCACCGGCACCCCCTCCGCCGCCTTCGCGAAGATCTCGCCGATCGGGGCGCCGCCGAAGTACGCGTGCTGCGCGCCCGACACCGACGGCAGCCTGTACGCGGCGCTCGCGCTCGGGAAGCTGCCCCGCTTCTCGAAGAGCTTCGCCTGCTGCTCCGGGGCCGTCAGCCAGGCCGCCAGCTTCGCCGCCTCCTGGGCGTGCTTGCCCGCCTTCGGCACCACGAGGAAGGAACCGCCCCAGTTGCTGGGCTTCGGCGCCTGCGCCACGTCCCACTTGTCCTTGCCCGCCGGGCCCGCCTTGTCCTGGATGTAGCCGAGCATCCAGGCCGGGCAGGAGACCGTCGCGAACGAGCCGTTCGCGAAGCCCTGGTCCCAGCCCGGGGTGAACTGCTGGAGCTTGGCGCTCAGCCCGTCGGTGGCGAAGGAGGCCGCCAGGTCGAAGGCCCCGCGCACCGCCGGGTTGGTCTTGTAGACGACCTTGCCCTGCTCGTCGTAGAACCGCTGGGCGCTGCTTCCGGTCACCGCCGCCATCACGCCCGACGCCGAGTCCACGAAGGCCTTCCCGTCGCCGGCCTTCGCCTTGTACGCCCGGCCCGTCTCCAGGTACTTGTTCCAGTCGCCCGCCCACAGCGCTCCGACCGCGGCCCGGTCCGTGGGCAGCCCGGCCGCCTCGAAGAGGTCCTTGCGGTAGCAGATGCCCTGCGGGCCTATGTCGGTGCCGAGGCCGACCGTGGCCCCGCCCTTCGCCGCGCTCGCCGTGCCCTGCGCCCACTTCCACGGCAGGTACGCGGCCTTGTCGACGCCCGGCGCCTTGCCGAGGTCGACGAGCTTGTCGGCCTGGGTGGCGGTGATCTCGGCGATGTTGTTGACCTCGACGGCCTGGATGTCCGCGAGCCCGCTGCCCGTGCCCAGGTGGGTGAGGAGCTGGGGGTAGTAGTTCTCGTTGCGCTCGATGGAGGTCTGCTCGATCCGGATCCCGGGATTCTGCGCCATGTAGTCGTCGTAGAGCCCGGCCTCCTTGAGGCCGAAGGCCCCGAAGACCCCGACGGTGAGCGTGGTCTTCCCCTTGCCGTCGGCCGGAGCGCCGGTGTCGGGCTTCTCGGCCGGGTCCTGCGCGCACCCCGCGAGCAGCAGGGCGGCCGCTCCCACCGTGGTGACCATCGTGACGAGGTTTCTTCGCACTCGGGCTTGGGCTCGCATGTGCATCCTCCCTGAAGGACGGAACGTGCCGGGTGTTCTGTGACACAGTGTGGGAGCGCTCCCACAGTCGTCAAGAGGTAGATTCACCACCGGGAGGAAGCCATGAACGGGCACGGGCGCAGCGGGGGACGGCCCACGCTGGAGGAGGTCGCGGCGCGCGCCAGGGTAGGGCGCGGCACGGTCTCCCGGGTGATCAACGGATCCCCCAAGGTCAGCGAGCATACCCGGGCCGCCGTCGAGGCCGCGGTGGCGGAGCTCGGGTACGTGCCGAACCGCGCCGCGCGGGCGCTGGCGGCCAACCGCAACGACGCCATCGCGCTCGTGATCCCCGAGCCCGAGGCACGTTTCTTTGCCGAGCCGTACTTCTCCGAAGTGGTCCGCGGGGTCGGCGCCGCCCTCGCCGAGACGGAGGTCCAGCTCGTCCTGACCCTGGCGGGCAGCGACCGCGAGCGCCGCCGCCTCGCCCAGTACCTGTCCGGGCACCGCGTGGACGGCGTACTGCTCGTCTCCGTCCACGCCGGGGACCCGCTGCCGGAGCTGCTGGCCGAGCTGGGCATCCCGACGGTGATCAGCGGCCGCCGCTCCGCCGCCGAGACCCTCCCCAGCGTGGACTCCGACAACCTGGCGGGCGCGGCCGAGGCCGTACGCCACCTCCTCGCGCGGGGCCGCCGCACGGTCGCCACGATCACCGGACCGCTGGACGTGTACGGGGCCCAGTGCCGCCTCGACGGCTACCGGCAGGCCCTGGCCGCCGCCGGACGCCCCGTCGAGGAGCCGCTGATCGCGGTCGGCGACTTCACCGAGGACGGCGGCCGCCGGGCCATGCGCGAGCTGCTGGAACGGCGCCCCGGGCTCGACGCGGTCTTCGCCGCCTCGGACGTCATGGCGGCGGGCGCCCTGCGGGAGCTGCGCGCGGCCGGCCGCCGGACACCGCAGGACGTGGCCCTGGTCGGTTTCGACGACTCGGTGGTGGCCCGGCACATGGACCCGCCGCTGACCAGCGTCCGGCAGCCGATCGAGGAGATGGGCCGCACCATGGCGCGGGTGCTGCTGGCGAGGATCGCCGGGGAGACGGCCGGGGCGTCCGTCGTCCTGCCGAACCGGCTGGTGGTCCGCGAGTCCTCGTAGGAACACAGAAGGCCCCGGAATGCAGAAGACCCCGGAATGCAGAAGGCCCCGATCGCCTTCGCGATCGGGGCCTTCCCGCAGGGTGAGTGACGGGACTTGAACCCGCGGCCACCTGGACCACAACCAGGTGCTCTACCAACTGAGCTACACCCACCATGTCCGGTCGGAAAACCGACCGGCCGAAGAAAAGGGTACAGGGTCGGGGAGGGTGCTCGCTCCACCCTTTCCCGCGCCCCCCTCCGGGAGGTGCTACGCGCCTGGCGCGGCGTGCTTGGCGGCGATGGTCCGGGCGGTGTCCGAGTCGGGTCCGGGCTGCGGAACGAAGACCGCCTCCCGGTAGTAGCGCAGCTCGGTGATGGAGTCCTTGATGTCCGCCAGCGCCCGGTGGTTGCCGTTCTTCGGCGGGCTGTTGAAGTACGCCCGCGGGTACCAGCGGCGCGCCAGCTCCTTGACCGAGGACACGTCCACGATCCGGTAGTGCAGGTAGCTCTCCAGCGCGGCCATGTCGCGCAGCAGGAAACCGCGGTCGGTGCCGACCGAGTTCCCGCAGAGCGGCGCCTTGCGGGGCTCCTTCACGTGCTCGCGCACGTACGCCAGGACCTGTGCCTCGGCATCCGCGAGGGTGGTCCCGCCGGCCAGTTCGTCGAGCAGCCCCGAGGCGGTGTGCATCTCGCGCACCACGTCGGGCATGGTCTCCAGGGAAGCGTCCGGCGGGCGGATCACGATGTCCACGCCTTCGCCGAGCACGTTGAGCTCCGAGTCGGTGACCAGTGCGGCCACCTCGATAAGTGCGTCGTCCGTCAACGAGAGCCCGGTCATCTCGCAGTCGATCCACACCATGCGATCGTTCATGTGTCCCACCTTATGCGGTCACCTGCGGAGCGGACCGCATATGCGGAAGGTCCCCCATCGGCGGTGACCGATGGGGGACCTTCCGTTCGTCGTACCCGTGGTGGGGTTACGCGTGTTCCCGCAGGACCCGGCCCGGGGCGTAGAGCTCCGTCACCGTCGGGCCCGCCGCGGCCAGGGCCGCCGCCGCCCGGTGGGGCTGCGGAGTGCGCTGGTGCGGAACCGGCCCCGAGATCTCGGCCACCTGCGCGACGTCGGCCTGCGGCCGGCGTGCCCGGTAGGCGGAGCGGTAGGCGGCCGGGGAGGATCCCAGCTGCCGCCGGAAGTGCCCCCGCAGGGCGACCGGCGAGCGGAACCCGCAGCGTCCGGCGACCTCGTCGACCGAGTAGTCGGAGGTCTCCAGCAGCCGCTGTGCCTGGAGCACCCGCTGGGTGATCAGCCACTGCAGCGGCGCACTGCCGGTGAGCGAGCGGAACCGGCGGTCGAAGGTGCGCCTGCTCATGTAGGCGCGGGCCGCCAGGGTCTCCACGTCGAACTGCTCGTGGAGGTGCTCCAGCGCCCAGGCGACGACCTCGGCCAGCGGGTCGGCGCCGATCTCCTCCGGCAGCGACCGGTCGAGATAGCGCTCCTGTCCGCCCGTGCGGCGCGGCGGCACGACGAGCCTGCGGGCCAGGGCCCCGGCCGCCTCGCTGCCGTGGTCCGTGCGCACGATGTGCAGGCACAGGTCGATTCCGGCCGCGGTGCCCGCGGACGTGAGCACGTCGCCGTCGTCGACGAACAGTTCGCGCGGATCGACATGGACGGACGGGTACCGCTTGGCCAGCGTCGGCGCGTACATCCAGTGCGTCGTCGCGGGCCGGCCGTCCAGCAGACCGGCGGCGGCGAGCACGAAGGCTCCCGTGCACAGTCCGACGATCCGGGCCCCCTCCTCGTGCGCCAGACGCAGTGCGTCCAGCGCCTCGGGAGGCGGCGGTGAAGTGATGGAGCGCCAGGCGGGAACGACGACCGTGCCTGCCCGGGCGATCGCCTCCAACCCGTATGGCGCGGTCAGTTCGAGCCCGCCGGTGGTCCTGAGCGGACCGTCCTCACCGGCGCACACGAGCAGTCGATAGCGTGGAACTCCCGCGTCCTGCCGGTCAATGCCGAACACGGAAAGTGGAATGGAGCTCTCGAAGATCGGTCCGCCGCTGAAGAGCAGCACCGCGACGATCTCCCTGCGGCGACGCCCCGCGAGCTTCCGGCCGGCGTCTGTGACGACGGCGGTGGAATCCTGGCTCATGGCGCTAAGCCCCCCTTGGGTGTCGCGACTCCTTGGTCTGGTCGCACCTGCACGTTTCCCCTCGGCCTTGCACGTGGATCCCCCGCCGTAAATACATGATCGAATCTACTGCGTCCCGTGGTGTCGGCGTGACAAGTTCAGCACGCAGCGCTATGTCGACTTCTCAACTTGGCGAAAAGCATTCGATCAGTAAGCGTTCCGCTCCGCTACCCGAATGGGAAGTCCGCCCCCTGGCTGTGGCCAGTACCCGTACGGCCTCTACGGGCCCCGGGCGCTGTAGTCGCTGGTGGTGAGGGGGTTGGCGGGACATTCCGGCAAGGAGGCCACCTTGCCGGGAAGTTGGCTGAAAACATGCGGGTGTGGGTGTGCGAATGAGTCAGTCCTGCGGGGACCCGGCGCCGGAGCCGTGGCAGCCGCGGCGGTTACCGGCCCCGCCGCGCGAGTGCCGGCGGCGCCGGGACGGCTGGGGCCGCTCCTCCGCCAGGACCCGGGCCGCGGCCCGCTCCGCCTTCTCCGAGTGGCGCAACAGCACCCGGCACGCGGCCGTCACGGCCAGCAGGCCGAGGGTCGCGACGGCCGCCCCGCCGAAGGAGGTTCCGTAGACGACGAGGACCACGGGGACGAGCAGGCAGCTGAAGGCGGCCCAGCGCACCACGTCACCCGCGGGGTCGTCATGGGCGCGTCCGGCGGACTGCACGGACGGGTGAAGGGACGAGTGGCGTCCCGGGCGCGGCGACGGGGTGAAGTGCGGGCCCGGGTCGGCGGGCTGGAGGGACCGGACGGACTGCGTCGGCTGAGCTGGCTGGACGGGGTGAACCGGATGACCGGGCACGGCGTGCTCCCTGCGGGCTCTTCCTGGACGGTCGGACTCGTGTCCAACGCCGCGCGGCGCGGCTCGGTCACTGCGCGCACGGGTGGCGACGCCCCGTCTCGTCACTGGCTGTAGGGGACAGTGGTCATTGCCAACGAGCGCTCGCTCCGGCATGCTCCCTGGGACGCTCTCCAAGGGCGGCAAGCCCTGTGCAGGACAGGAGTGTCGCCGTACCCTGGTGGGTATGGGCTTGGGAAGATGCTTCCCGGACAGAGCTCCGTCACACTGCGTCGCCGATTTCGCCCCTGTTCCTTCCTCCAAGGACCTCTTCGCCGAGACACCCATGGCCGGTCACGAATTCTCCGAACCCGCGGACCGCAAGCGCAAACGCCTCGCCGACCCCGCGTCGGCCGCCGATCTGCGCGCGGTGGAACAGACACGCATGCCCTGCGATCCGGCCTTCCGGCACGGAGTCGTTGTGGGATTCGACGGATCCACGTCCAGTGAGCGTGCCCTCGCGTACGCGATCGGCATGGCGCGGCGCTCCGGATCGGGTCTGATCATCGTCCATGTCGCCAACCGGCTGCCCACCACCGTGTGGGCGGGGTGCGAGCCGCCCGTCTTCGTGGACGTGCCGGACCATCGCACCGAGGTGCTCGGGCTGGAACTCGCCTGCGCGGACTACCTGGCCGAAGTGCCGTGGATCCTGGTCGAGCGCGGTGGTGACATCTGCCATGAGCTGGAGGAGGTCGGCCGGGAGTATTCGGCCGACGCCATCGTGGTCGGCTCCACGCACGGGATCGTGGGCCGGATCTTCGGGTCGGTGGCCGGCCGTCTCGCCAAGCGCGCGCAGCGACCCGTTGTTGTCATTCCGTGACCCTCTGTTAAGCCGATTGTGCGGTTGTGCCCTCGTGTAAAGGGTAGATAAATGCTGCTGGGACGCAGCAAACAACTGCAGATCGAAGGGAGCCCGCCGTGGACAATGGTGTCTCTGCGGGAAGCACGGCCTCGACTTCGACCCTCGGGAACATCGCCCTGGGTCTCACCCTTCTCGCATTCGGTATCGGCCACACCGGTGTCATCGACGGCGTGTCCGCTGCCAACTCCGTGTCGCTCGCGATGTACGTCGGCGGCGCGGCCCTCTTCCTCCTCGGGCTCCTGGAGTACCGCGGCGGCAACGGGTTCAACGGCACCGCGTTCGCGGGCCTCGGCATCTTCTGGTTCACGTGGGCCAAGGGCGCGGGGGCTTCGGTCTCCGACGAAGCAGCCGGAACGTTTCTTGTCCTGTTCGCCATGCTCGCGCTGACCCTCACGGTCGCCGCCGCGAGCGGTCTGTTCGGCCAGGGCGTCTACGGCCTGCTGACCCTGTCGCTCGTCCTGCTGGCGATAGGTTCCTTCATGGACAGCGGCGGGCTCGCCAAGGCGGGCGGCTGGGTCGCCGCCGTGTCCGGTCTGCTGGCCTGGTACGGGGCCACCGCGGCCCTGGCGCACTGGCCGATGGCCGTCGGCAAGTCCCGCAGCGGCGCGGTCGCCGCGAGCTGAGCACCACCGGGATCCGCAGGGATCGGCGCGGATCCGCAGGGATCCAAAGGGATCGACCCCCGTGCGCAGCGCGCACGGGGGTCGACTCGTGTGACGGGGGGCCGTCGGCTATTCGACGGTGACCGACTTCGCCAGGTTGCGCGGCTTGTCGATGTCCCGGCCCATGGCCAGGGCCGTGTGGTACGCCAGCAGCTGGAGCGGGATGCCCATCAGGATCGGGTCCAGCTCGTCCTCGTTCTTCGGGACCACGATGGTGTGGTCCGCCTTCTCCTGCTCGCGGTGGGCGACGGCCAGGATCCGGCCGCTGCGGGCCTTGATCTCCTCCAGCGCCGCGCGGTTCTTCTCCAGCAGGTCGTCGTCCGGGACGATCGCGACGGTCGGCAGCGAGGGCTCGATCAGGGCGAGGGGGCCGTGCTTGAGCTCGGAGGCCGGGTAGGCCTCGGCGTGGATGTAGGAGATCTCCTTCAGCTTGAGGGAGGCCTCCAGGGCCACCGGGTAGCCGCGCACCCGGCCGATGAACATCATCGACTTGGCCTCGGCGAACTCGGCCGCGAGCTTCTTGATGTCCTCTTCGCCGTCGAGGATCTCCTGGATCTGCGCGGGCAGCTTGCGCAGGCCCTCGATGATCCGCTTGCCGTCGGTGACCGAGAGGTCCCGGATGCGGCCCAGGTGCACGGCGAGCAGCGCGAAGGCCACGACCGTGTTGGTGAAGCACTTGGTGGAGACGACGCAGACCTCGGGGCCGGCGTGCACGTACACGCCGCCGTCGGCCTCGCGGGCGATGGCGGAGCCGACCACGTTGACCACGCCGAGGACGCGGGCGCCCTTGCGCTTGAGCTCCTGCACGGCAGCGAGGACGTCGTACGTCTCACCCGACTGGGAGACGGCGATGTAGAGGGTGTCGGGGTCCACGACCGGGTTGCGGTAGCGGAACTCGGAGGCCGGCTCGGCGTCCGCGGGGATGCGGGCCATGCCCTCGATGAGGCCGGCACCGATGAGGCCCGCGTGGTACGAGGTGCCGCAGCCGAGGATCTTGACCCGGCGGATGCCGCGCGCCTCGCGCGGGTCCAGGTTCAGGCCGCCCAGGTGCACGGTGTTGAAGCGGTCGTCGATCCGGCCGCGCAGCACGCGGTCGACCGCGTCGGGCTGCTCGGAGATCTCCTTGTGCATGTACGTGTCGTGGCCGCCCATGTCGTAGGAGGCGGCCTCCCACTCCACGGTCTCCGGCGTGGCGGTGGTGGTGGCACCGCCGGTGGTGTAGGTCCGGAAGTCGTCGGCCTTCAGGGTGGCCATCTCGCCGTCGTCGAGGGTGACGACCTGGCGGGTGTGCGCGACCAGGGCGGCGACGTCCGAGGCGACGAACATCTCCTTCTCGCCGATGCCCAGGACGACGGGGGAGCCGTTGCGGGCGACGACGATGCGGTCGGCGAAGTCGGCGTGCATGACGGCGATGCCGTAGGTGCCCTCGATCGCCTTGACGGCCTCGCGGACCTTGTCCTCCAGGGACTCGGCCTCGGAGCGGGCGATCAGGTGGACGATCACCTCGGTGTCGGTCTCCGACACGAAGACGACGCCCTCGGCCTCGAGCTTGGCGCGCAGCTCGGAGGCGTTGTCGACGATGCCGTTGTGGACGACGGCGACCTTGTTCTCGGCGTCCAGGTGCGGGTGCGAGTTGATGTCGCTCGGGGCGCCGTGCGTGGCCCAGCGGGTGTGGGCGATGCCGGTGGTGCCGGCGAAGCGCTTGGGGACGCGGGACTCCAGCTCGCGGACGCGGCCCTTGGCCTTGACCACCTTCAGGGTGGACGCCTTCGGGCTGTTCACGACGATGCCCGCGGAGTCGTATCCGCGGTACTCCAGCCGCTGCAGACCTTCGAGCAGCAGCGGTGCCACGTCACGCTTGCCGATGTAACCGACGATTCCGCACATACGGTTTTGCCCCTCCTGAAGTTCGGTTCGTGTACCCGCCCGCAGCCGCGCCCGCGGCCGCCGGCTCAGCCGTAGACGATGCGGCGCAGCTGCCGGAGCGAGAGCTCCGGAGGCGCCACGGCGCGGTGCGGCAGCTCGGCCGCGATCCGCTCGAAGATCTCCGCGTTGACCGCTCCGCCGGACTGCAGTTCCCGGTGGCGGCGGCGGACGAACTCCTCGGTCGTCTCGTCGAAGTAGGCGAGCACGTCGAGTACCACCCGGGCGGCTTCGCCGCGCTGCAGCGCGGTGCTGCGCACCAGGTGGTCGACGAGGTCGTCATGCGACGGGCGGCGATCGAGCACTCGTAGATATTGGCGGCTAACGGCGCCGAACGCAAAGATCCTGCCCGAATTCGGGCAGGATCCCCCTGGTCTGGACCAGTGAACAGGTGACTCCGGTTAGAAACGCCGCAGAACTGCCTGTTTCGCCGCCGCGAACTCCTCGGCCGTCAGGACCCCGGCCTGGTGCAGATCGCCCAGCTCGCGCAGCCGCCGCAGCAGGGCGTCGTGGTCCTCGGCGGGGGCGGCCGCAGAGGAGAGCTCCGCGGGCTCGGCGACCGCGTCGGCCGGGCCCTCCTGCGGCGCCGCCGGGTGGGGCATCCGTACGGCCACGGCCGCTGCGACCAGAGCCATCAGCGGGTCCTTCTTGAAGCCGAAGAGCTCCACGGTGTGCGGGTCGTACTTGGGGGCCGGGGCCGGCGGGGCGCCCGTCAGGGTGAACCGCAGCCAGCCGTTCTCCAGGCCCTTCGACGGGGACCACTCCACCGTGCGCAGGTCGGCGATCCGGAATTCCCGCGGCCCGGCGGAGCGCTTGGCCTCCTCCGTCGTCCAGTTCCAGTCCAGGGCCACCCGGTCGCCGTCGAAGGCCGCCGTCCCGTCGCCCGCGCCCACCGCGATCGGCACGGCCGGCCCCGGCAGCAGGTAGGTGTCCACCGGGCCGGTGTCCACCTGGTCCAGCAGCAGGGCGTTGCGCACCTCGTCCACGAAGTACTCCGCGACCCCGCTGCGGTCCGACTCCACGGTCAGCCGGTACGGGTCGGAGGCCTCCGGCAGGCGTCCGCCCGTCACCTGGAGCAGGGGGTCCGCGCCGTCACGCAGCCGCAGCCGCAGCCGGCCCGCCTTGCGGCTCGGCTCGTACGAGATCCCCGCGAGCGCGCGCAGCGGTACGACCACCTCGCCGAGGGTCTGCCGCAACAGCGCCACCCCCTTGTCGCGGCCCGGCACGATGCGCACCGCGTCCCCGTCGAAGCTCCAAGTGCCGTCCTTCTGGATGATTTCCGCCATCCGGCGATTCTCCCACCGTCATGGACGGGCCAGTTGGCCTATACCTGGGCCATGAGAGTCCTGCGACTGCGACGCACGCTCGGCGCCCTGCTGGCCCTCGGCCTCGTGGGCGGTTCCGTCTCCTGCACCGCCGCCCACGGGGACGACGCCAGACCCGGCGACGATCCGCCCGCGGCCCTCGCCCCCTTCGAGCGGCTGCTGCCCGCGCCGGTCTCCGCGCGCGCGGAGGGGCCGGGGTACTCCTTCGGGGCGGGCACGGTCATCCGTACCGGCCGGGGCGCGGGCGAGGAGGTCCGCCGGGTGGGCGAGCTCCTCGCGGAGCAGCTGCGCGGCCCGAGCGGGCTGCCGCTGCCGGTGGTCGACGGGGCGCAGGGGGACGGGATCCGGCTCAGGATCGACGAGGAGGCCGAGGGGCTGGGCGACGAGGGGTACCGGCTGGAGTCCGGCCCCGAGGGGGTCACCCTCACCGCGCGGACCCCGGCCGGCCTCTTCCGCGCAGGGCAGACGCTGCGCCAGCTGGTGCCGGTGGCCGGGCCCGGGACGGTGCCGGGCGGGACGGTCACCGACCGGCCGCGCTTCGCCTACCGGGGGGCGATGGTCGACATCGCGCGCCACTTCTTCTCGGTGGAGCAGGTCAAGCGGTACGTGGACCAGCTCGCCCAGTACAAGGTGAACACGCTGCACCTGCACCTGACCGACGACCAGGGCTGGCGGCTCGCGGTGGACTCCTGGCCGCGGCTGGCGGAGTACGGGGGCGGCAGCGAGGTCGGCGGCGGGCCCGGCGGGCACTGGACGAAGGACGAGTACCGGGAGCTGGTGGCCTACGCGGGGGCGCGGTACGTGGACGTGGTCCCGGAGATCGACATGCCGGGGCACGTGAACGCGGCGCTCGCCTCGTACGCGGAGCTGAACTGCGACGGGAAGGCCCCGGCCCGCTACACCGGGACGAAGGTGGGCTTCAGCTCCCTGTGCGTGGCCAAGGAGCGGACGTACGAGTTCATCGACGAGGTGCTCGGCGAGCTGGCGGAGCTGACCCCCGGCCGCTACCTGCACATCGGCGGCGACGAGGCGCACGTGACGCCGGCGGCGGACTACGCGGCCTTCATGGACCGGGCGCAGGCGGTGGTGGGCCGGTACGGGAAGACGGTGATGGCCTGGCACCAGCTGGCGACGGCGCGGCCGGCGCAGGGGGCGGTGCTCCAGTACTGGGGCCACGACAAGACCTCGGCCGCGGACCGGGCGGCCGTGGTGGCGGCGGCGAAGGCGGGCCACCCGGTGGTGCTGTCGCCGGCGGACCGGCTGTATCTGGACATGAAGTACGAGGCGGCGACGAAGCCGGGGCTGGCGTGGGCCGGGTACGTGCCGGTGCGGCGGTCGTACTCCTGGAACCCGGGGGCCTACCTGGCCGGGGTCCCGGAGTCCGCCGTCCTGGGGGTGGAGGCCCCGCTGTGGACGGAGAACGTCGCGACGCGCGCGGACTGGGAGCTGATGGCGTTCCCGCGGGTCCTGGGCCTGGCGGAGCTCGGCTGGTCCCCGGCGGGCTCGCTGGACTGGACCTCGTACAGCCGCCGTCTGGCAGCCCAGCAGCCCCGCCTCGACGCCCAGGGCATCGGCTTCTACCGGTCGCCGGAGGTTCCCTGGGTGAGGTAACTAGAAAACATTTCTAGAAATCGCCTCCACAACCGACCCTGTGGCGGCCCACACTTGGATGCCGCGGGCGTCGCCTGGTACGGGGGTACAGGCGACGCCCGCGGCGGTCCGCCGGGTGCGCCCTGGAGGTAAGGCGCAGGTTCTCCGTACGGAATCCGTATGAATTGATCACGGCGGCGGATCAGGGCGACCCGCTTGCGGAGGAGGGACCGTATCGACCGCCTGCCCGACCCCCGAGGGTGCCGGTCGGCTGGAGGGCCGCCGACGGATCGGTGAGGTCGACCGTCTGCCCCCGTCAGAACTGCTGCTGTTCGGCGTCCGGCGGGAGGAGGCAGGGCGTGTCGATCGACAGGGTCAGCGTGTCTTCGGCGACGTCGCCCACGGAGATGTACTGCTTGTCCTGCGGGTGCTTGGCCTGTACCCCGTACGCGCCGCGCTCCTGCCCGGGACCTTCGTCGTAGCCGACGATCTCGAACCCCTGGGCCTTGAGCTCGTCTCTCAGCGCTCTCATGGCTTCGGCGTACTGAGCGCGGGGCAGCTTGGCCCGTGCGTTGTACATCAGGGTGAACCGGCCGTCGTCGGCCGTCTCGCCGTTCTTGCCGGTGCAGTTGGTGAAGTTGGCCTTGGGTGTTCCCGGGATGATCTCCGACTTGGTCGTCCGGGTCATGGATCCGACCCAGTGCTGGGCCCAGGTCTCCGCCTTCTCCCTGCTCATGCGGGGAAGGGCGTCGTTGGCGCCGCTGTCGGACATGCAGCCTCCGAGTAGCAGGGTGAGGGCGAGGACGAGAGAGGCCCTACGCGGCGTGGACATGGGGTGCTGTCTCCTTCGGATCAGGTTCGCGGGCCTCGGGGCGACAATCCGGCGATGATGCGGCCCTGGTTGTCGAGGCTCTGGCTGCCGTCGTCCCAGTAGCCGCTGTGTCCGGAGGTGTCCACGTACATCCTCTGGGCGCCGAAAGCAGGGTCTTTCGGGTCCGCCTCGAGCGAGTGTCCGGACGTATGGTTGGAGACGAAGTCGTCCGGGGAGGCTCCCACCCAGAGGTGCCGGGGATTCACGTGCAGCTGATCGGCTCGGTCCACGGTGAGGCCGGGGCTGCCCACGACCACTACGTCGTCCGCGTCCAGCCCGGAGCCGCCGGCGTCGGCGGCTCCCGTCATGGTGGACCCGTAACTGTGGCCGACCACGGTCAAGTGTCCGCGCTCACCTTCGTGTGAGGTCCGCAGACCGTGCGTGAAGTCCCGCAGGTCTTCCGCGCCCGCCTGCGCCCGGCCCTCGGTGAGGACGCTTCCGTCAATTTCCGGGGCGTCGTAGTCCATCCAGCTGATCACGGAGACGTCCTTCCCGCCGCCCTCGCTCGAGTTCCCCGCGGCGTTCTGCAGTTTGTCGATCCGGTCCAGCTGCCCGCCGTAGTTGTCGAGCTGGTTGTCCGTGCCCGGCACCAGGACCGCGGTGTGCCGGGCCGTGTCCGGGTTGCCCAGGGCGACGACGGCACGGCCGTCCTTCTCGGTACCGTAGCCGAGCAGGAACATCTGTTTGTGGTCCGGGCCGCTGTCCGTCTTCTCCAGGCGGTCCTTGAGCGTGGTCAGGTTCCGGTAGTTGTACCGGTCGTGGTAGCCGAGGCTGTTCTCCCGCAGCGCGTAGTCGTTCAGGCGCAGGTCCAGGGCCGTGCGGTTGGCGTCGTCACGGACGGGCGTGGGCAGGCCGTCCAGGGTGCCGATCCGCTCCGGGTAGGCGGCGAGGTAGAACTGGCGCTTCTCCTCGTCCAGGCCCGCCCACCAGTCCTTGGACTGCTGGGGGTTCTTGCCGTCCGGAATGGCCTTCGGGTCGATGCCGGCGAACGCGGCGACGCGCGCCGCGTCCTCCTGGGCATGCGCGCCGCCGTAGCGCTTGTCGAGGTCGAAGGGGTCCAGCTGGTACAGGGTGTCCGCGGCCGTCTGGCTGGCCGTCCTGGCCTCCTCCACCGCCGCATCGATGCGCGCCCGGAAGCCGCCCAGGCCGGCATTCGCCTCCCGCTGCAGGCCCGCGTAGTCCGGATCGTTGTGGTACTTCGGGTCGACGGCCTGCTTGGGTTCGACCCAGCCGTCGTCGTCACGGACCTTGTGTCCGGCCGCCTCTGCGTCCGAGACGGCGTTGCGCAGCTTGGTCTGGGCGCCCCGCATCTTCGTGGCGAGAGTGTCGAGGATGGTGGCGATCAGGCGGGCGTTGACCTCGGCCGTGCCCAGCTTGGTCTCGGTCGCCTCCATGGCGGCGAAGCCGTACGTGGCGCTGACACCCGCCCAGCCGGCCTTGTGCAGCGGGCCGGTCACGCGCTTGCCGCTGCCGCGCTGGGTGTCGTCGAGCGCCTTGGCGAGCTTCTTCCAGGACGCGGTCGCGGCGTCTATGTCGGCGAAGTCCTGGCGGAAGAGCTGTGCGAAGAGTTCGGGCATGGCGGTCGCTCACCAGCCCCGGAACTTGGACAGGACTTCCTGTTCCATGATGTCGGTCCCGTTCGCCAAGCCCCGCAGGCCCTCCGCGTGGTCCGCGAAGGTCTGCTTGAGGGTTTGCAGGGCGTCACCCCAGCCCTTGCTCGCACCGGTCATCCGCGCTCCGGCGGTCCACGGGGCGAAGGAGGTACCCGCGTCCGTCAGGTCGGCCACCGCCTTCGCGAGTACCGGCTGAAGATCTGTCACCAGGGTGTCCACCGCCCCGGCCGACGCGCGCAGGTCGCCCTGCGACACGTTCTGGTCCCACCCCATGGAACGCCTTTCCCCCGCTACCCGTGATCGCGGAGATCGTATGCGCATGCGAACTGGATCGCTAGTCCGTTCGAGACTGGGGGAAGGGCGGGTGCACCGCCGAGGGACCGTATTCGGCGGCGCACCCACCCCCCGGTCACCGCCGGGCGAAGGCCGCGACGGGGTTCTTGAGGGTGCCGATCAGCTGCAGGGCGGCGGACGGGTCGGAGAGGTCCACCATCTGCTTGTTGTTCCGCAGCTGGAGGCGGTTCAGGCAGGACAGCTGGAACTCCTCCGCGAACAGGTCGTACCGCGCGAAGCGCTCCGCGAGCTGCGGCATCGACTCCTGGTACGCGTGACCGCAGTCGGCCACCGCCTGCCAGAAGGTGTCCTCGTCGCAGATGCCCTCCGTCGCCAGGATCGGACCCAGGAAGCGGAAGAAGCAGTCGAACACGTCCGTGAAGACGGACAGCAGCTTCATGTCCTCCGGGACGTCGGCCTTGATCCGCTCGACCGCCGGCGGCAGGACCGCGTCCGGGTCCATGATCACGATCTCTTCGGCGATGTCCTTGAAGATCGCCCGCTTCACCACGCCGCCCTCGATGACGAGGATCGTGTTCTCGCCGTGCGGCATGTACGCGAGGTCGTACTGGTAGAAGCAGTGCAGCAGCGGGACCAGGTAGGCGCGCAGGTAGTGGCGCAGCCACTCCGCGGGGGTCAGGCCCGACTCCTCGATCAGGGCGCCGACGAAGGACCTGCCCTCGGCGTCGACGTGCAGGAGCGAGGCCATGGTGGCCAGCCGCTCGTCGCCCTTGAGGGAGCTGACCGGGGACTCGCGCCACAGCGCGGCCAGCATCTTGCGGTACGGCGAGTAGCGGTCGGTGGCGCGCTCGTACTGGCGGTGGTGGTAGCCGATCGCCGCGCGCTCGCGGATGATCGAGAAGTCCACCGACTGCAGGACCTCGTCGCCCTCGATCAGCTGGTGCAGCCAGTCGTTGATGGCCGGCGTGGCCTCCATGTAGGCGGCCGAGAGACCGCGCATGAAGCCCATGTTGAGGACCGAGATGGCCGTCTTGACGTAGTGCTTCTCCGGCGCGCTCCGGTTGAAGAACGTACGGATCGACTGCTGCGCCAGGTACGCGTCCGAGCCCTCGCCCAGCAGCACGAGGCGGCGGTTGGCGATCTCGGCGGCGAAGGTGACCGTGGTCTTGTTCCACCACTGCCAGGGGTGGACCGGCAGCAGGTGGTAGTCGGCCGGGTCCAGGTCCAGGGCCGCCAGCTGCGCCGCGAACCGCGCGACCGTCTCCTCGCCCAGCTCGGCGCGGACGAAGGAGTCGTGGTCCAGGCCCGAGCCCGCCGTGAAGGTGGAGACGTCCTTGCGGGCCGCCACCCACACCAGGTGGACCGGGCTCGCGGTCTCCGGGGCGTACGAGAGGTACTCGTGCACGCCGAAGCCGAGGCGGCCGTTGTTCGCCACGAAGCAGGGGTGGCCCTCGGTCATGCCCGTCTCGATGTCCTGGAAGGAGGACTTCGCGAGGACGTCGGAGGAGATCTGCGGCTTCGTGTACTTGAAGCCCGTGCCGGCCAGGGTGGAGGAGATCTCCTCCAGGTAGACGGGCAGGACCTCCGGGCTCAGGCCCAGCGCCTCGCGCAGCTCGATGTGGAAGTCGATCGCGTCCAGCGGGAGCTCCGCGCCGTCCTGCAGGCGGGTGACCGAGGACTCGTCCACCGACCAGTGGTCGAGGGCGTGCAGGACGGCCTTGAACCGGTACTCCACCGTGGAGTCGTCGCTCAGGACCGAGTACCAGGAGTCGCCCAGCGGCTTCGGCGTCAGCAGGCGTTCGTGGGAGAACTCCGCGAGGGCCTTGCGGACCAGTGCGCGGTTCGCGCGGGCCCACAGTTCCGGGGAGAGGTGGGAGACGGCGTCGGCCAGGCTCATATCGACACTTCCTGGGTGATGCCGGTGGCGGCCTCGAACTGGGCGCGGGTGCAGAAGCTGAGGAGGGCTTCCTTCTCCGGCTTCTGCACCTCGCGCTCGGGGACGAAACCGACCACCGCGTTGAGGGCGTGCACCGCCGTGTTGCGGACGTCGGGCTCGACGACGACGCGCTCCGTCTCCACATCGGCGAAGAGGGCGGCCATCACCGTGGTGATCACGGCGCGGGTGAAGCCGCTGAGGGGCTGGTCGCTGGGCGCGACGAGGAAGTGCATGCCGACGTCGCCGGGCTGGGCGTCGTACAGGCCGACCAGTTCCAGCTCGCTCGGGTCGTAGCTCTCCATCAGGAAGGCCGGGCGGCCCTCGTGGAGGCCGATGAAGGCGTGGTGGTGCTCGTGCGCGGCGATCCGCATGTACTCGCGCTCGACGTCCGGCAGCGAGGCGTCCTGCATCATCCAGAACGAGGCCTTCGGGTGCGTGACCCACCCGTGCAGCAGCTCCGCGTCGGCGAAGGGGTCCAGCGGGCGGATGGCGAAGGTCCCGAGGACCGCGTCCGTCCGGCTGAAGAGGGTGTCGGTGGTGCTCATGCGTGCATGCCTTCCGGGGCTGCGAACTGCTGGAACGCGATGGACTTCTCGACCTTGTAGTACTCGCGGCCGAGGAGTTCGCCCACGATGTAGGCGTTGCGGTACGCGGCCATGCCCAGGTCGGGCGAGGTCAGGGAGTGGTTGTGGGTGGTGCCGTTCTGCAGGTACACCCCGCGGCCGGTGGTGTCGACGCTGTAGTTGCGGCCGGCGTCGAGGCGGCCGTGGCCGTCGAAGTTCAGCCGCTCGCGCACCGGGGCGAGGAACTCGGGCACCTGGTACTTGTAGCCGGTGGCCAGGACCAGGCCCTCGGTGGCGAGGGTGAAGTCGCGCTCCTGCTCCTCCTGGCGCAGCCCCAGGGTGTAGGTGCCCGTGGTGGTGTCGTACGCCGTGCTGTTCAGGGAGGTGTTGGTCAGCAGGGTGGTCGGCACCTGCCCCGGCATGGTGATCTTCTTCTGGTAGAGCAGGTCGAAGATGGCGTTGATCAGGTCGCCGTCGATGCCCTTGAAGAGGTTCTTCTGCTGGGTCTCCAGCCGGTAGCGGGTGTCCTCGGGGAGGGCGTGGAAGTAGTCCACGTACTCGGGGGAGGTCATCTCCAGCGTCAGCTTCGTGTACTCCAGCGGGAAGAACCGCGCGGAGCGGGTCACCCAGTTGAGCTGGTAGCCGTACGTGTCGATCTCGGCGAGCAGGTCGTAGTAGATCTCGGCCGCGCTCTGGCCGGAGCCGATCAGCGTGATGGACTTCTTCTTCTGCAGCTCCGCCTTGTTCTGCATGTAGACGGAGTTGTGCAGGAAGTCGCCGGCGAGGCCCTCGCAGGACTGGGGGACGTGCGGCGGGGTGCCGGTGCCCAGGACCAGGCGGCGGGCCCGGTGGGTCTCGCCCTTGTCCGTGTGGACCTCGTACAGGCCGGCCTGCTCGTCGTAGGTGACCTCGGTGACGGAGGTGGACCACCGGACGTTGTCGAGCCGGTCGGCGGCCCAGCGGCAGTAGTCGTTGTACTCGGCGCGCAGCGGGTAGAAGTTCTCCCGGATGTAGAACGAGTACAGCCGGTCCTGGTCCTTCAGGTAGTTCAGGAAGGAGAAGGGCGAGGTCGGGTCGGCGAGGGTGACCAGGTCCGACATGAACGGCGTCTGCAGGTGCGCGCCGTCCAGGAACATCCCCGCGTGCCACTCGAAGTGCGGCTTCGACTCGATGAACAGGCCGTTCAGCTCGTCGATCGGCGCGGTGAGGCAGGCGAGTCCCAGGTTGAAGGGACCGAGGCCGATACCGATGAAGTCGTGGGTCTCAGTGGTGGACGGCAAGGGATTCTCCCAGGAACTGCTCGGCGTGTGCGGCGAGGAGGTCGAGGACGGCAGCGATGTCGGCCGTCGTGGTCTGCGGGTTGAGGAGGGTGAACTTCAGGTACTGCTTCCCGTCCACCTTCGTCCCGGCGACGACGGCCTCGCCGGAGGCGAAGAGCGCCTTGCGGGCGTGGAGCTGGGCCTCGTCGAGGAGGTCGGCGGGGACCTCCCGGCCGGGCAGGAAGCGGAAGACGAGGGTGGAGATCTGCGGCTTGACGACCACCTCGAAGCGCGGGTCGGCGTCGATGATGTCCCAGCCGGCCGCGGCCAGGTCGATGACCTCGTCGAAGAGCGAGCCGAGGCCGTCGGCGCCCATGACGCGCAGGGTCATCCAGAGCTTGAGCGCGTCGAACCGGCGCGTGGTCTGGATGGACTTGTCGACCTGGTTGGGGATGTGCTCCTCGGCCATGCGGCGCGGGTTGAGGTAGTCCGCGTGGTACGTGGCGTGCTTGAGGGTGTCGCGGTCGCGGACCAGCATCGCGCTGGAGCTGACCGGCTGGAAGAACGACTTGTGGTAGTCGACAGTGACCGAGTCGGCGTGCTCGATGCCGTCGAGGAGGTGCCGGCGGGTGGGGGAGACCAGCAGTCCGCAGCCGTAGGCGGCGTCCACGTGCATCCACGCGGAGTGCTCGGCGGTCAGGCGGGCGATCTCGGGGAGCGGGTCGATGGACCCGAAGTCGGTGGTGCCGGCGGTGGCGACGACGGCCATCGGGAAGAGGCCTTCGGCGGCGCACTCCTCCAGTTCCAGGGCGAGCACCGCGGTGTCCATCCGGCGGTTGCGGTCGACGGGAACCGAGATGACGGCCTCGTAGCCGAGACCCAGCATGGCGGCCGACTTCTGCACGCTGAAGTGGCTGGCCTCGGAGGTGAAGATGCGCAGCTTGGGGAGGAGTTCGGCCTTGGTGAGCTCGGTGCCCTCCTCCAGGGCCCGCTTCATGACGATGCGGCAGGCCTCGTCACGCGCGAGGAGCAGCGCGTGGAAGTTGGACTGGCTGCCACCGGAGGTGAAGATGCCGTCCGCGGCGGGGCCGAGGCCGATGCGCTGGGCGGTCCAGTCGATGAGGCGGCGCTCGATCAGCGTGCCGCCGATGGACTGGTCCCAGGTGTCGAGGGAGGAGTTGACGGCCGAGAGGACCGCCTCGCCGAGCACCGCGGGGATCACGACGGGGCAGTTGAGGTGCCCGAGGTAGCGCGGGTGGTGGAAGTACACCGCGTCGCGCAGGTAGACGTCTTCCAGCTCGTCCAGGACGGCCGCCGAGTCCGCGAGCGGCTTGTCCAGGTCGATCCCGTTGATGACCGGGGCGAGTTCGTCGACGGATATACCGGTGTGGGGCCGTTCCGTGGTCGCGAGTTTGGCGGCGACGCGGTCGACGCCCTCGGTGACGGAACGCCGGTAGAGGTCCGCGGTCGTCTCATTCAGCAGATGCGAGCGCATCAACTTTCCTCCGGGCAGGGGGAGAAGGGGAGGGTGGGGTGTGTGATGTTTAGGTTAGCCTAACCTAAACTAATAAGCCAAATGGAGATGGGCCCTGGCTGAAAAGCCAGGGCCCATCTCCAACGGCCTTACGGGGTGCGGCAGTCGACTACAGCTCGGACGCCGGGTCCTCGCTCGGCGCCTTGCCGGCGTACGCCTCGGCGAGGAGCTGCTCCTCGCTCGCGCCGAGCCGCCAGTAGCCGGTGAAACGCACCGCGCGGCGGTCGACGGATCGTTCCTGCACGAAGTGCCGGCGCACCGAGCGAATGGTGCCGGCCTCGCCCGCCAGCCAGACGTACGGGACTTCGGCGGCGAGCGGTTCGGCCGAGCGCAGCACGCTCAGCACCTGCTCGGTCCGCTCCCGGCCGTGGCCCTCGCGCACGATCCAGGTGATGTCCGCGTCGGCGAGCGTGTCCGGCGCGATCCGGTCGTCCTCGTGCGGGACCTCGAACCAGGCGCGGACCCGGGTCCCGGCGGCCAGCCGGTCCAGGATCGCGGCCGCGGCCGGCAGTGCGGTCTCGTCCGCGTACATCCAGATCGCGTCGGTGGCGGCCGGCGGCTGGAAGCGTACGGACTTGTTCTCCGCGACGGCCGGGCCGATGGCCAGGATCCGGCGGCCGGCGACCGCGCGCCCGGCCCAGCGGGAGGCCGGCGAGGCATCGCCGTGCAGGACGAAGTCGATGTCGACCTCGACCGCCCCCTCGGGCGTACGGCGCTGCTCGCGCACCGTGTAGGAGCGCATCACCGGCCGCTCCTCGTCCGGCATCCCGCGCCAGGCGGCGAACCAGGTGTCCTCGTCCGTGGACGGGAGCACGGTGTGCTCCCGGCCGGACGGGGGCAGGAAGAGCGACAGGCTCTGGTCGAAGCCGCCCGAGCGGAAGCCCGCGAGGGACTCCCCGCCGAACGTGACCCGCAGGAACGAGTGGCCGAGGCGGCGCGTGCGGACCACTTCGAGCTCGAAGAACCTGAAGTGGGCGATGGCCGGAGCGGTGTCGTCGGACGCGGTGACGGTCATGCGGAGGATCCCCCTGGAAGTCGGAACGGCCTACGGGCGCCCGGGGTCACCGGGCGCCGCGGGTCGACAGGGTCAGCTGACCTTCTTGGCGCTCTGGATGGACTTCGCGAGGTCCTCGAGGATCTGGGCGCACTTGGCGTACGAGTAGATCGGCTCGGTGACGCGCGGGGTGATCTGGCCGGCCTTGACCGCCGGGAGCTCGGCCCAGGTGGCCTTCGCCTTCAGCTCCTCCGGCTGCAGGGTGCCGGTGCGGTTGTCGAGCAGGACGACGTCGGCCTTGTACTTGCCGGCGTTCTCCCAGCTGAGGCTCTCGAAGAAGCCGCCCTCGTCCAGCTTCTCCGGGGTGACGAACTCGACGCCGAGCTGCTTGAAGTACTTCAGGTCGGCGGAGGTGTCCGGGGTGGAGACGTAGAACAGGTCGGCGGAGCCGGAGCCCACGAGCACCTTGACGCCCGGGTTGGCCTTGGTGGCCTCGCGCACCTTCGCGGCGGCGGCCTCGAAGCGGGCCTTCGCGTCGACGGTGGTCTTGGCGTTCATGTCGGCGCCCAGGGACTTGGCGAGGTCCGCGGTGCGCTCCAGCGCCTTGTCGAGGGTGGCGTCGCCGCCCACGGAGATCGCGGCGGCCGGGGCCAGCTTCAGGATCTTGTCCTTGGAGGCCTCCGGGACGTACCAGTACGTGCCGTCCCAGGTGTTGGTGACGAGCAGCTCGGGCTGGAGGGCCGCGTACTTCTCGACGTTGAACTCGTCGTAGACGTTGCCGAGGATCTCGACCTTGGAGATGTCCATCGAGCCGGCCTGGACGTCGGGCTTGCCGTCGGCGGTCTTGGTCGGGCCGAAGACGCCCTTGACCGGGATGCCGTAGTCGTACAGCGCGGCGGCGGTGCCGGTGAACGCGACGATGTTCTTCGGCTTCGCCTTGGTGCTGACCTCCTTGCCGAGGTCGTCCTTGAAGGTCCAGGGGCCGGAGGCCGCAGCGCCGTTGTCCTTGCCGCCGTCGCCCTTCGCCGAGTCGGTGCCACCGCATGCGGCGAGTGCCGCGACGAGGCCGAGGGCGCCGCCTGCCGCGATGAAACCGCGGCGGGTGAAGGAGGAGGTACGGGACTTGGGCATGTCGATGTCCGTTTTCGTGCGTATCCGGGCGGCCACTGAGCCGTTCGTGAGGAAGGTTAGCCTAACCTTGGCCGAAAACGATAAGGGGGCCCTAAGTTTTTACGGGCCCCCTCGTTCCGTCCGGACCCGGACGAGCCCTGCGGCTAGGCGGTGAAGCCCAGTTCACGGGCGATCAGCATGCGCTGGACCTCGCTCGTGCCCTCGCCGATCTCCAGGATCTTGGAGTCCCGCCACATGCGGGCCACCGGGTACTCGTTCATGAACCCGTAGCCGCCGTGGATCTGGGTCGCCTCACGGGCGTTGTCGACGGCGACCGTCGAGGAGTACAGCTTCGCGATCGCCGCCTCCTTCTTGAAGGGCTCGCCGGCCACCAGCCGGGAGGCCGCGTCGCGCCAGCCGATGCGGGCCATGTGGGCGCGCATCTCCATGTCGGCCAGCTTGAACTGGATGGCCTGGTTGTCGCCGATCGCCTTGCCGAAGGCGTGCCGCTCCTTGGCGTACTTCACCGACTCGTCCACACAGCCCTGCGCGAGCCCGGTGGCGAGCGCCGAGATGGCGATCCGGCCCTCGTCGAGGATCCGCAGGAACTGGGCGTAGCCGCGGCCCTCCGCGCCCACCAGGTTGGCCAGGGGCACCCGTACATTGTCGAAGGACAGCTCACGGGTGTCCGAGGAGTTCCAGCCCACCTTGGAGTAGGGCGCGGCCACCGTGAAGCCCGGGGTGCCGGACGGGACGATGATCGAGGAGATCTCCGGGCGGCCGTCCGCCTTGCGGCCCGTCACGGCCGTGACGGTGACCAGACCGGTGATGTCCGTACCGGAGTTGGTGATGAAGCACTTCGAGCCGTTGATGACCCACTCGTCGCCGTCCTTGACGGCCGTGGTGCGGGTGCCGCCGGCGTCGGAGCCCGCGCCGGGCTCGGTCAGACCGAAGGCGCCGAGGATCTCTCCGGAGCACATCCGCGGCAGCCACTCCCGCTTCTGCTCCTCCGAGCCGAAGAGGTAGAGGGGCATGGCGCCCAGGGAGACGCCGGCCTCCAGGGTGATGGCGACCGAGGAGTCGACGCGGGCCAGCTCCTCCAGGGCGATGCCGAGGGCGAGGTAGTCCCCGCCCATGCCGCCGTACTCCTCCGGGAAGGGCAGGCCGAACAGGCCCATGCGGCCCATCTCGGCGACGATCTCGTAGGGGAACTCGTGCCGCTCGTACAGGTCGCCGATCTTCGGGGCGACGACGTCGTGCGCGAACGCCTCGACGGTGCGGCGGAGTTCCTCGTGCTCAGGGGTGAGCCGGTGGTCGAGGGACATGGTGTGACTACTCCTTGTGGGAGAGGGCGCGGACGGTACGGGAGGGGCTGGGACGCCCCAGCTGTTCGGCCATCCACACGCTCGTGGCGGTGAGGGCGGCCAGGTCGACCCCGGTCTCGATGCCGAGGCCGTCGAGCATCCACACCAGGTCCTCGGTCGCGAGGTTGCCGGTGGCGCTCTTCGCGTACGGGCATCCGCCGAGGCCGCCTGCGGAGGCGTCGACGGTGGTCACGCCGTGCTGGAGCGCGGCGAGGGTGTTGGACAGGGCCTGGCCGTAGGTGTCGTGGAAGTGCACGCCGATGCGGTCGGTGCCGACGCCCGCCTCGTTCAGGCCGCTGAGCAGCTCCCGGACGTGGCCGGGGGTGGCGACACCGATGGTGTCGCCGAGGCTCAGCTCGTCGCAGCCGAGGTCGAGCAGGGACTTCGCGACCCGTACGACCTGGTGGACCGGGACGGGGCCCTCCCAGGGGTCGCCGAAGCACATCGAGAGGTAGCCGCGGACGTGCGCCTTCTCCTGCTTCGCGCGGGCCACCACCGGCTCGAACATGGCGAGGGACTCGGCGACGGTCCGGTTGAGGTTGCGGGAGGCGAAGGTCTCGGTGGCCGAACCGAAGACGGCGATGCGGGTGGCCCCGAGGGCGAGCGCGCGGTCCAGGCCGCGCTCGTTGGGGACGAGGACGGGCAGGGCCACCCCGTCGAGGTCCGCGAGCTGCGGGAACAGCGCCTCGGCGTCGGCCAGCTGCGGAACCCACTTGGGGTGCACGAAGCTGGTGGCCTCGACGGTGGTGAGCCCGGCGGCGGCCAGGCGGTGGATGAACTCCGCCTTGACCTCGGTGGGTACGGCGCCCTTCTCGTTCTGCAGCCCGTCGCGGGCGCCGACCTCGTGGATCCGGACCCGGGCCGGGAGGCCGGCAGCCGGGACGGTCATGGGCAGCCTGTTCACGCGGCCCCCTCCTCGTCCTCGTCGGGGGTGACGACGGCCAGGACCTGGTCCATCGCGACCGTGGTCCCGGGGGTCACGTCGAGCTCGGTGACGGTGCCGGCGTGCGGGGCGGAGATGACGTGCTCCATCTTCATGGCCTCGACGACGAGCAGGCTCTGCCCGGCCGTCACCTTGTCGCCGACGGCCACCTTGACGACGGTGACGGTGCCGGGCATGGGGGCGGCCAGTGTGTCGGCGCCGGTCCTGCCACCGCCGCTGAGGTTCGCGGCGACGGGGTCGTACGCCTGGACGTGCCAGCTGTCGCCGTCGCGGCCGAGCCAGGTCCCCTCCGGGGAGGTGGCGTGGCTGAAGCGGTGCGTGACGCCGTCGAGTTCGACGGTGACGAGGTCGGGGGTGCGGGTGAGGATCCGGCCGCGGGCCGGTGTCCCGGGGGCGCTGCCCCCGGACCCCCGCGCCTCAAACGCCGGCGGGGCTGGATTCGGCCCGGCCGAGTCCGAGATCAGCAGCTCGGAGTCCGTCCCCAGAGGGCGAGTACGAACCTGCACCGGATCCTGGCCGGGCAGCCGGAAGTGGTGGACCGTCCAGGCGGGCGTGCCGCCGAGGCGCCAGCCGTTGGCGGCGTCGAAGGGGTCGACCCACCCCTTCAGCCCGTCCGTACCTCCCAGCCCCTCCGGCGTTTGAGGAGCGGGTCCGGGCAGAGCCCGGGGGCCCTGCGCCAGCAGGGCTGCCGTGGCGTACACCTCATCCGGGACCCCCTCCGGCAGGAGGGACGGGAGGTCGCGCTCGACCAGGCCCGTGTCCAGGTCGCCCGACACCACGTCCGGGTGGGCCAGCAGACGACGCAGGAACCCCGCGTTGGTCTGGACACCCAGGATCACGGTGTCCGCCAGCGCCCCCCGCAGCAAGCGCAGCGCACTGGCGCGGTCGGGCCCGTACGCGATGACCTTCGACAGCATCGGGTCGTACGTCGACCCCACCGGCACGCCCGCCGTCAGCCCGGAGTCCGTGCGCACGGCCCCGCCGTCCGGCTCCGAGAGGGCCAGGACCGTGCCGCCGGACGGCAGGAACCCGCGCGCCGGGTCCTCCGCGCAGACGCGGGCCTCGATCGCGTGCCCGGTCAGCGTCACCCCGGACTGGTCGAAGCCCAGCGGGGCGCCGGCCGCCACCCGGAGCTGCTGTTCCACCAGGTCCAGCCCGGTCACCAGCTCCGTCACCGGGTGCTCGACCTGGAGGCGGGTGTTCATCTCCATGAAGTAGTAGGAGGAAGGGTCCACGCCCGGGACGATGAACTCCACCGTGCCCGCGCCGACGTACCCGCAGGAACGGGCCGCGTCGACCGCCGCCGCGCCCATCGCCGCACGGGTCTTCTCGTCGAGCAGGACCGACGGCGCCTCCTCGATCACCTTCTGGTGCCGGCGCTGCAGCGAGCACTCGCGCTCGCCGAGGTGCACCACGTTCCCGTGGGCGTCGGCCAGCACCTGGATCTCGATGTGCCGCGGCCGGTCGATCCACCGCTCCACCAGCAGGGTGTCGTCGCCGAACGAGGACTTCGCCTCGCGGCGGGCCGCCGCGATCTCCTCGGCCAGCACCGCCTCGTCGCGGACCAGCCGCATGCCCTTGCCGCCGCCGCCCGCCGAGGGCTTCAGAAGCACCGGCATGCCGATCTCCTTGGAGGCGGCGACCAGTTCGGCGTCGGTCAGGCCGCTGCCGGAGGAGCCGGGAACCACGGGCACGCCCGCCGCCTTCACCGTCTCCTTCGCGCGGATCTTGTCGCCCATCAGGGAGATGGCGGAGGCCGGCGGCCCGATGAAGGCCAGTCCGGCGTCCGCGCAGGCCTGGGCGAAGGCCGCGTTCTCGGCGAGGAAGCCGTAGCCCGGGTGGACGGCCTCGGCGCCCGTGCGCCGGGCGGCGTCGAGGAGCCGCTCCACGGACAGGTAGCTCTCGGCGGCCGCCGCCGGGCCGATCCGGACGGCCGTGTCGGCCTCCCGTACGTGCCGGGCGTCCGCGTCGGCGTCGCTGAAGACGGCCACGGAGCGGATGCCGAGCTCCCGCAGCGTGCGGATGACCCGGACCGCGATCTCGCCGCGGTTCGCGACCAGAACAGTGCTGAACATCGAAGAGGTCCTCACGTCACATGCGGAAGATGCCGAAAGCGGAGTCGCTCAGGGGAGCGTTCGCGCAAGCCGTCAGGGCCAGCCCCAGCACCTGCCGGGTCTCCATCGGGTCGATGACCCCGTCGTCCCACAGCCGCGCCGTGGCGTAGTAGGCGTTGCCCTGCTCCTCGTACTGCGCGCGGACCGGGGCCTTGAAGGCCTCCTCGTCCTCGGCCGGCCACTCCTGGCCCGCGCCCTCGATCTGGTCGCGCTTGACGGTGGCCAGGACCGAGGCCGCCTGTTCGCCGCCCATCACGGAGATCTTGGCGTTGGGCCACATCCACAGGAACCGCGGCGAGTACGCCCGCCCGCACATCGAGTAGTTGCCCGCGCCGTAGGAGCCGCCGACGACCACCGTCAGCTTCGGCACCCGGGTGCAGGCCACGGCCGTCACCATCTTGGCGCCGTGCTTGGCGATGCCGCCCGCCTCGTAGTCCTTGCCGACCATGAAGCCCGAGATGTTCTGGAGGAAGAGGAGCGGGATGCCGCGCTGGTCGCACAGTTCGATGAAGTGCGCGCCCTTCTGCGCGGATTCGGCGAACAGGATGCCGTTGTTGGCGATGATCCCGACCGGGTGCCCGTGGATCCGGGCGAAGCCGGTGACCAGGGTCTGCCCGAACTCGGACTTGAACTCCTGGAAGCGGGACCCGTCCACGATCCGCGCGATGATCTCGCGGGCGTCGTACGGGGTGCGCGAGTCGACGGGGACCGCGCCGTACAGCCCGTACGGGTCCACCTTGGGCTCCTCCGGAGCCTCGACCGACCAGGGCAGGGCCCCGCGCTCCGGGAGGGTCGCCACGATGTTCCGTACGATCCGCAGCGCGTGCGCGTCGTCCTCCGCGAGGTGGTCGGTCACGCCGGAGATCCGGGAGTGGACCTCGCCGCCGCCGAGCTCCTCGGCCGTGACCACCTCACCGGTGGCGGCCTTCACCAGCGGCGGGCCGCCGAGGAAGATCGTGCCCTGGTTGCGGACGATGACGGCCTCGTCGCTCATGGCCGGTACGTACGCCCCGCCCGCCGTGCAGGAGCCGAGGACGGCGGCGATCTGCGGGATGCCGGCCCCCGACATGCGCGCCTGGTTGTAGAAGATGCGGCCGAAGTGCTCCCGGTCGGGGAAGACCTCGTCCTGCATGGGGAGGAAGGCGCCGCCCGAGTCGACCAGGTAGAGGCAGGGGAGACGGTTCTCCAGGGCCACCTCCTGGGCGCGGAGGTGCTTCTTGACGGTCATCGGGTAGTACGTGCCGCCCTTGACGGTGGCGTCGTTCGCGACGATCACGCACTCGCGGCCGCTGACCCGGCCGATGCCCGCGATGACCCCGGCGGCGGGGGCGGCGCCCCCGTACATGCCCTCGGCGGCCAGCGGGGCCAGCTCCAGGAAGGGCGATCCGGGGTCGAGGAGGGCGTCCACGCGGTCGCGGGGGAGGAGCTTCCCGCGGGCGGTGTGGCGGGCGCGGGCCTTCTCGCCGCCGCCGAGCCGGGCCGCGTCGAGCCGGGCGCGCAGGCCCTCGGTCAGCTCGCGGTGGGCGGCCTCGTTGGTCCGCCAGGCCTCGGACGCCGGGTCCGCGGCGCTCGTCAGCACTGGTGCCTGCTGCATCGGTCGAGCTCCCTTGCTCGGTGCACGCTGTTAATAAGCGTTAACGCATGTACGGCCTAGGTTAACGAGCGCTAACGGCCCTGTCTAGAATGGTTTCCCATGAGCACCAGAGCGGCCGCCCCCACCCGTCGCGAGCAGATCCTCAGTGAGGCCGCCCGCCTCTTTGCCGCGCGCGGATTCCACGGTGTCGGCGTCGACGAGATAGGCGCCGCGGTGGGCATCAGCGGCCCCGGCCTCTACCGGCACTTCGCGGGCAAGGACGCCATGCTCGCCGAGCTGCTCGTCGGCATCAGCGAGCGGCTGCTGACCGGCGGCCGCCACCGGGTCGCGGAGGCGGCGGGCGCCCCGGAGCGGGTCCTGTCCTCCCTCATCGACGGACACATCGACTTCGCGCTCGACGACCGGGCGCTGATCACCGTGCACGACCGGGAGCTCGACCGGCTGCGGGAGGCCGACCGCAAACTCGTACGGCAGCTGCAGCGCCAGTACGTGGAGCTGTGGGTGGAGGTCGTACGGGAACTGCACCCGGAGGTCGTCGAGGCCGAGGTGCGCGTCTCCGTGCACGCGGTCTTCGGCCTGCTGAACTCCACCCCCCACCTGGCGGCCCTGGGCCGGGAGGCGACGGAATCGCTGCTCCGCCGCCTCGCGCACGGGGCGTTCGGGGCGCTGTCGGCATGACCCCGGGCGTCCGCCGACCGGAATGGACGCGCCGCCTCCGCCCCGGCGGCGGCAGAATGGCCCGTATGCCGAAGCCGATAGAGACGCCGAGCCGTGCCGAACTCATCGACCATCTGGTCCGTACGCGGATCGCCGGGCAGGTGGCGACCCCGCGGGAGAACAACCTCTCCCACTACCGCAAGCTCGCCAACGGCGACCGGCACTACTGGCTCGGGCTTGAGCTGGGCGATCGGTGGACGGACGAGCAGGACGTCCTCGCGGTGATGGCGGAGCGGTGCGGTGTCGTGGACGACCCGGCCTTCCGGTACGGCCAGGACACCATCGACCCGGAACTGACCGTGGCCGGCCTGGACCGGCTGGCGGCGCGGCTGCGCAAGGCGGCGCTGGACCGGCAGAGCGTGCTGTTCGCCACCGGCCACCCGGGCGGGCTGCTGGACGTCCACCGGGCCACGGCCGCGGCCCTGCGCGCCGCGGGCTGCGAGATCGTCGTCATCCCCTCGGGCCTGGTCGCCGACGAGGGCTCGGTGTGGCAGTTCGCCGACGTCGCGGTCCTGGAGCGGGGCGCCACGCTCTGGCACACCCACTCCCCGGAGCCGATGGCCGCGATCCTGGACGGCCTGACCGCCGAGAACCGCCCGCAGCCGGACCTGGTGGTCGCCGACCACGGCTGGGCGGGCTGCGCGGCCCAGCGCGGCCTGGACGCGGTCGGCTACGCCGACTGCAACGACCCGGCCCTCTTCCTCGGCGAAGCCGAAGGCACCCTCCAGGTCGCGATCCCCCTGGACGACCACGTCCGCGACCCCCGCTTCTACGACCCGCTGGTCGCGTACCTCCTCAACGCGGCGGGCCTGCAGGGCGCGTAGGGGGCGGCCACGCGAAAGCCCCGACCGGGATTCCCGGCCGGGGCTTTCGGGTTTGCTACTCGGGCCTCCTGAGATCCGTTGAGAGATCGGAGCTACTCGCGTGGTGAAATGCCGGGCCGGAGAGCCTGCCAGATATGTCCCGCGGCCGCCACAATGCACTCCCTCGTTGAGCTCGCATGCGCCAGATCAACTCCACCATGTCTGACACCGCACTGCTCCGCCAACGCAGCGCCCGTGACGGCCCCCGTTCTGCGCGTCACCGTTCCCCGGCATTACCGTCAGCTACTGTCCAGACGCCCCTTAGGTCCTATCAGCCGCGGCTGATAGGACCTAAGGTTTATGTCAGGAGATTTGTGCAGCTCGGATGGAGATCCAATGTCGAAAGGATCGGGCCATTAGATCGCTCAGCGTGAGAATCTTCCCGCCCTCGATAGCCTGGCGCGAATCCCTTTCGTGGCATTCGGCGAATTACGAAATGATGGAACTGTTGACGCTTGACCAATAGATGCGAGCTGCCTGAATGATGGAATCATACTCGGCAGATGCTACGACGGCGACCAATGTAGGGCCTGTCAATGATCCATCCTCGTCGCCTCGCGCCACCACGACTGTGTTCCCCTTGTGTGTATATCCGTGGATCAACCAGTCGTCCAACGACTCCGCGATAGACAAGGTTGTGCGGTCATGGAGCTCTTCCTCGGTCAGCAACGCTGAGAGGATGATGTCCCTGTCCGAGGCGAAGAGGTTAAGTCGATCATCTTCCAGATGGGTCAAGCTTCCCAGCCTGGCCATGGCTGTGCCCAGAATGCATGGTTCGGTGTCGCCGATCAATTGACTGTCGATGATGAGCTGGAACCGGAACATGCCGCGGCCCTTCAGCGGGGAAACAAGAAATCCGAATCGACCGTCGTCGGTCAAGAACCTCACGTCTAGCCTCTCTTGACCTGAATGGGAACGCGGCTCATCGGAATCGGGACCGAGGTGCCCGACTTCGTTACGCCGTTGGTACTGCCACTCCAGTGCCACTTACCGTTTCCGTCGTCGAAGTACCGGTAGTACTCGGCACTCTTGCCGGAGCCGACCTTGGTCCACCTGGTGCCGTCGACGAGGACACTCTTGCCGAATTGTGCCTCAGCGTCATCCGGCAGTACTGCCTTCTTCGGAACATACGGGTTCGGGCCACCCGTCGGGTCATGGTGCCCCGGGTTCTCATACTCAGGGCATGGGCTGCTGTTGTGAACGAGTGTCGGTGTCGAGCCGGCCAGCACATAGTACGTGTGGAAGTCCGCCACGGTGAAGTTGTAGGTTTTGACGTGGTCCGTGAACGCGCGGTTGGCCGTGACGACTGAGGTCGTCCCCTTGTCGGTAGCCAGGGTCATCCCCGGCAGGAGATCGGCAGCATCCACCCAGGACTTCTCGGAAGGTGACCAGAAGGGGTGCTCGTGCGTCGCCGTAATTTCGTCGATGCCGTCGGATGTGGCGATGGAGAGCGCGTTCAATTCGCGATCGCCCTCTGTCCGGATCAGCTTTTCGACAGGTCGGGCTGTTGTCTCTCCGGATATCGGGTCGGTGGCGAGAACGCTGTCACCGACTTCGATTTCCTCGATCTTCTTTCGTGAACCGTCCGCCATCAGGACCAGCGTGCCGGCGAGGAAGCAATTTCCCCCCTTCCTGCCCAGTTTCAGAAACCTGGGGCCGGGCATCAAGAATGTAGCGATGCCGGCTCCGATAGCCTCCGGTGATTCGAGATCGATCCCCTGGTCCGTAACCCAATCGTCGAATTTGTCACCCTCGTTGCAGTCAGGTGAGGTGTTGAGGAAGCATTCGGGGGACATTGTTATTTCGGCACTGAATTCGGCCCCGTGGAGGGCCGAGCTTGCGAATCCTGCGGCCGCGTTTGCAATCGGTTTTCCGTCGATATTTTTCGGCGGGCAGAATCGGACACCGGTGCAGCGTGTGGGCTTCTTCGTCGGCTTGGGGTCTCCGCAGTTCTTGCGGCATACCTTTTCGGTTTTTCCGTATCCCTTGATGTACCTGGTCGAGGCCTCGACGACGCTCTGGGGCGCGGCCTGGAAGCCGGGGTCCTCGTTGCCGCCTACGAAGTACTTGAGGCCGTCCGGGTCGGAGAAGGTGAAGGGGTTGTTCGCGGCGTAGGTGTAGCCGTGGAGCTGCTGAGAGTCGGTGAGGTCCATGATCGGGTCGACGGAGATGAATCGGCCGATCAGCGGGTCGTACTCGCGGGCTCCGATGTGGGTCAGGCCGCTGTCGTTGTCCTTGGTTCCTCCGACGAAGGTCTTCTCGCCGGTCCACGTCGTCGGCTGGGTGCCGCGGGCTTCTCCGAAGAGGCCGGTCTTGCGGCGGGTGACCGTCTGGGTCGTGTCGGCGGTGATCTGCGTGGTGCTGGTGTTGTGGTGGTCGGCGAGGGTGAAGGTGAGCTTGCCACCCGTGCGCATCGCGATGTCGCCGTAGTAGCGGGTCCCGGTGAGCGTCCCCGTCTTGTCGAGCTTCAGCTCGTTGCCGGACGGCAGGTAGAGGGTGGTGGCGTCCTTCTCCTTGCGCAGGATGCGGTTACCGGTCGTGTCGTAGGTGAACGAGTCGGTGGTCGTGCCCTGGATGAGGGACTTGAGGTGCCCTTCGGCGTCCCAGTCGAGGTACTGGGTTTCACCCGTGCCGCTCTTGCGGGTCTTGGTATTGCCGGTGGCGTCGTAGGTGAAGGTCTCCTCATGCGGGTCGGTGCCGGTCTGGGCGACCTTGGGCAGGTCGTGCTTCCCGGCGGTCGACGGCGCGTACGTGCGGACGGTGTCCGCAGTCGGGCCCGAGGCGGTCTTGTGCTTGGTCTCCGTCTTGCGGTTACCGACGGCGTCGTAGGTGTACGTGGTCCAGTACGGGTCCTCGCCACCGATGACGGTCGCCGACGGAGTGGCCGCGCAGGTCTCGCCCTTGTTGGTCCAGGCCTGGGTGATGCGGCGCAGGGCGTCGAGGTTGACGCACTGGGTGTCGGTCGTCCGGGTGACGTCCTGGCCGTATGCGGTGGCGATGGCGGTCAGGTTGCCGACGGGGTCGTTCGTGTACTTGGTGTCCTCGATCCGCTGAGGGGCGAGGTCACGGTCGGCGTAGGCGCGGGTGAGGGCGCCGGTGTGTTCGTCGAACTCGTTGGACCGGTACAGGCGCTGGCCGGACGCGCCGAGCTCCTGGCGGATCGTGCGGCCGTAGTGGTCGTAGGTCATCGCCGACACGAGGCGGCTGTTGCCGGCACCCATGTTGTTCAGCAGGCCGGAGACGGACTTGTAGGTGCTGCCGACCGTCTCGGCCGGGAGACCGCCCATGGCCGGGTGCCTGGTCGTGAGGACCTGGCCGGCGATGTTGTAGGTGTTCGTCCACTTGTACGTGCCGGCCAGGGCGCCGGTGTCGGGGGTGGACGGGACGGTGACCTGGGATTCGAGAGGCTGGTAGAGGTCGTTGTAGGCCAGGACCTCCGAGGTGTACGCCTTGCCGTCTACGTAGCGCGTGGACTTGGCCGGCTGGCCCTTGGCTACGGTGTCGTAGACGGACGAGGTCAGCGTTGTCGCGCCCTGCGTGGTGGCGACGGGTCGGCCGAGGTCGTCGTAGTCGGTGTGCAGGGTGACGCCGCGGGCGTCGGTGACGTCGCTGACGCGGTCACCGGCGTCGTAGGCGGTCTTGGTGACGCCCTTGTCCGGGTCGTTCGCCTCGACCTGGCGGCCGCGGACGTCGTAGGTGTACGTCCACTTGGCGTTGCCTGGGTCGGTGACCTGGCTCAGCTGGCCGAGCTTGTTGTAGGTGTACAGGGTCGACTGCGAGGCGGTGCGAGCCGGGTCGGTGTACTGCCTGGCCTCGACCGTGCGACCCAGCGCGTCGACGACGGTGGTGGTCGTGGTGCCGCCCGGGGGTGGGTTGACCGTGGTGGTGTCGCCGGTGTAGCTGGTCGTGGTGCGCTTGGTCTCGGTGCCGAACTTCTTGGTGATTGCCGCGGTCGGGCGGCCGGCACCGTCGAAGAGGATGTCGGTGGAGGCAGGGTAGTTGAGCTCCTGTCCCGTAACCAGCTCGGGTGAAGGCGTTCCGTCGGCGTAGTACGTACCGGAGGAACGCCACGCCAGGCCGCGGGTGTCGTAGAAGGTCTCCGTGACCAGACGGCCGGCCAGGTCGGGGGACTGGGTCTGTGTCTGGCGTTCGCGCAGCAGACCGTCCTGGATGGAGTGGACGACGGCGTACTTGTAGTCGTGGGTCAGCGTCTTGGACGTGACGACGTTGGGACCGCTGTTGCGGACGGTGTACTCGAACACACGGCTCGGCAGGTCCGGGTTGGCCTCCGCGGTCCAGTTCGGCACCCAGACCTTCGTCACCCGGCCCAGGGCGTCGTACGCCGTCGTGACGACCTTGCCGTTGGGGTCGGTGACCTTGGTGGCCTGACCGCGCAGCGGGTCGAGCTGGCTGGTGACGGTGTGGCCGAGCGCGTTGGTCGCCGTCATCGCGGTCGGGACCTCGCCGGTGGCCGGCGTGTATGCGGTGGAGGTGACCTTTCCGTAGGCGTCGGCGGCCGACAGTGCCCGGCCGTACATGTCGTAGCAGAGCTGGTTCTTGGCCGCACCGCAGGTGGACGGGATGCTCGACGTGGTGTCGTAGCCGTCCCCCTTGCCGTTGATCTTCTCGGTCTTCGTCACCAGACCCGTGCCGGGTACGGTGCCGAGCGTGCCGTTGTCGAAGTAGGTGCGGGTGTCGCTGATGACGTCGGCCGGAGTGCTGCCGGTGGTTTCGCAGGGCAGCGCGACGGTTTCGACGTGGCTCTGCCGGTCCAGGATCCAGGTGGCGGTGTTGCGTGCGTAGGTGGTCCTCGTGCAGGACTCGTCGCCGGTCTTGGCGGAGTCACCGGTGCTCGACTGCCAGTCGGCCATGCCGTAGTCGTCGAAGTGACGGCTGGTCTCGGTCGTGCGGGTGCCACCGGTGACGGTGGTGCGGCTCGACTCCTTCTCGACATTCGTCTTGTACGAGACGAGGTTGGGAAGGCCGGGGCGAAGACGCTTGGCCACCTCACCCGAACGCCACGGCGTGCTGGACGTCGCGCTCACGAGCTTGCCGGTGTCGTCACCCTCGTAAGTGGCCGACTCGCGGACCATGCCGGCGAACTCGGGACGGTCGGTGACCGCGGTCCCGGTGCCGTCCTTGACCGCCTTGCCGTCGAGGCCCCGGAAGTAACGGGTCTCCGAGAGCGTCTTCGGGTCACTGGCCGCACCGGTGCGCGTCTGGACCAGTTCATAGCCGCGCGGCACGGAGTGGACACGGTCCTCGGCCTTGGTGAACTCGCTGGTGTCCTTGTCCCAGGCCGCTACCCCGACGTAGCTGTACGAGGTCACCTTGTCGGGCGTCGCAGCCAGGTTGTCGCCCTCCACGATCTGGGTGACGACGTAGGTGTTGAACCAGTCGATCTTGGCGTCATCGCCCTCCCACGCCCACTTGACAGGGAAGCAGCGTGTGGTGTTCGTCGCATCCGCGGCCGGGAGCGTGGTGGGCGTGCAGTCCTGCTGGGAGTAGGTGACACCGATGGTGCCGCCGGTCTCGGTGTTGACCTGGGACATCCGCAGCCGGATGTACGGGGCCAGGCCGTCCCCGGTCTTGTCCACCCGGTTGGGGCGCGGCTCACCCGCGAAAGTGACGGGATCGAACGGGACGTCCGTGGCGGCGCCCGCCTTGGCGGTACGGGAGATGGACTTCAGCCACATCGGGGTCGAGATGCCGTCGCCCGCCGGCGGGAAGTTCTGGTCCAGGGTCCAGGAGTCGACGTCCTGGTACGCGCCGCCGGTGAGGATCTTGGTGTTGATCCCGGTGAGGCGCATCCGCGACCAGAACGTCGGCGAGAACTGGCTCTTGCACTCCGTGGACCCGTCCTTGCAGAACATGTCGTACGGAGAGTCCGGCCAGTTCGTGGCGTTGGCTTCGTCGAAGGTGCCGCAGGCAGTGAGACAGCGCTCGTTGACGTCGAACTTCACCTGGGCCATGGCCTTGCCGGTGTAGACCGTGTCGGAGCGCAGGCCGTAGTCGATGTGGTCGAGCCAGCCGCCGCGGATGTACGGCGTGACCGTGGCCTTGCCGGTCGTCTCCGAGAAGTTGCGGCCGTAGTTGTTGGTCTCGGTCTTCCAGTAGTACGCCATGGCGCTGCCGCCGGGGGCGACGACGTAGTCGAGCTGCCAGCGCCAGGCCTGCTGGCACCACGCACTCGCGAACGAGGCGTTGTAGCAGGGTTCGCCCGTCTGGTTGCCGAAGACCGGCGCGGTCCAAGTCGAGTTGGTCGTCGGGTCGTCCGGGGCCGTGCCGTTGTCCTTCCAGCCGGGAAGACGGTTCAGGCCGAAGAAGTACTGCGTGCCGTCGGTCGTGGTGATTTTCCAGTGCTCACCCACACCATCGACGCCCGCAGTGCCCTTGTCGCCGTTGGTGGCACCGGTGAGCTTCTCGACCTTCTCGCCCGAGTCCGTGGCCGGGTGCCAACCCTTGCCCTGCTCGTATACGAGTTCGGTCGACTTGCCACCCAGCGACATCGTGGCGTTGTCGTTGAACCAGCACTGGTCGCCGACCTTGGTGGTGTTGGTACCACCGGCCTTGTCGTCGTTGCAGGGCTTGTACTTGCGCTCGATGAAGCCGGGCTCCCAGTTCCAGCCGTCACCGATCCACGAGCTCTGGCTGTTGGATGCGCCCGTGCGGCCGTCGACGGACTGGGAGCTGTAGCCGAGCGAGATCTGAGGGGCCAGTCCGCCGGGCACGGAGGGCGTGGCCACCGGGTAGGACCAGGAGAAGGCGCCGGTCGATCCGCCCGCGCTCCACGAGCCCGACTGCTGGAGCGAGGTCGCCTTGTAGTCACCCGTCGGGCCCGCGTCGCCCGCCGTCGCGGCCAGGACGGTCGCGCCGCCCGGAGCAGCGGAGGCCGACATGGCCTGCGCGCCCGCGGCCTTGGCCGACGGGGTGGTCACCTGGGCCGAGAGCTTGCCCGTGCGCGTGTCATTGTCCGTCTGCAGAGGCTTCTGCGTCCGGCACTCCGCGCGATCGGGAGTCGTCAGCGCACACGCAGGAAGTTCCACCAGGCGCAGCCGGGAGGCGTAGTCGCCGCCGTAGGCGCCCCGGAAGGAGTTGTAGTCCACCTCGACCTTCGCCGACGCGGACTGCGCGGCGCCGTCGGAGCGGCCCACCGACAGGAGGACACCGTCGACGCCCGCCTTGCGCGCCGCGTCCTTGCCGGTGACGGAGACCTTGACCTTCGACGGCGCTTCGGCCGCCTTGCCCGGCGCGACGTAGACGGCGACGGGGAGCTTGCCCGCCTGCGGCGAGCCCGAGCCGACGGCCGGGCCTCGAGCGGCACCCGACAGGAACGACTTCGATGCCGGACCTGAAGCCGAAGCCAGGTCCACCTCCGCCGAACCGGCCGCCGGCCAGGAGACCTTCGGCGCCTTCCACGGAGTCGCGGCCGCGTCATCGGCCTTCTTCGCCCCACCTGCACGGACCGGCTTGACCGGCACCGCCTTCGGCTGCTTGAGCTCCGTGAGTGACGGCTTGGATTTGCTGTCCGCTACGGCAATTGCGCCGGGCAACATGCCTGAGAGAACCACTGTGGCCAACGCCACAGAAAGTCCTCGCACATGAAATTTTCTCACACCCCACCCCATGCTTCTAGAAAGATTTACGGCGCACAGTAACAGGCGGAATTCGCCAATCCGGTATCCCGGAACGAGCCCTAAATGGACCTAGTGGATTTAGTGCCTCAAATGGGGCGACAGGCGTGTGATCTGCATAAAGATGCCAGGTCAGAGGCGTTTGTGTCGAGATTCTGAGTAGAGTCGCCCATGGATATCGGAGAGATGGGGTTTGCGTGAGAAGAAAAGAGGCCCTACCCGGCGCGCCGGGCGGGCGGGGGGTTTTGCGAGTCATTTCCCTGGCTCTGATAAGTGGAATAGTCGCTACCGGATTGGCTGTAATTCATCCATCGGCGACCGCCGTCGCCGCTACCGATCCGGTCGCCGAGGGTTCGATGAGCGCGGCGGACTTCGCGCTCGCCAAGGCCAAAGAGACGGGTCAGCCTTATGAGTTGACGTCCGCGCGGACCGAGACCTCGGACACCTGGGCGCTGCCGACGGGCAAGTGGTCGGTCAAGCGGCACGGGACGACCGTGCGCGTCCGGCGCGCCGGCGGGTGGGTCGCGACCGACCCGACCCTGCAGTTCGCGGCGGACGGGAAGGTGAAGCCGAAGGCATCGGCCGTCTCGATCGCCTTCTCGGGCGGTGGGACCGGCCCGCTGCTGACAGGGGTGCGGAACGGACGCACCCTGTCGCTGACATGGCCCACAGCACTCCCGAAGCCGACGCTCGCCGCGAACGTGGCGACGTACCCGAACGTCCTGCCCGATGTGGACCTGCAGCTGAAGGCCGAAGTCGAGGGCTTCTCCCAGCTGCTGGTGGTCAAGACCGCCGCCGCGGCCAAGCACCCTGACCTCGCCACGCTGAAGTTCAAGCTCGACACCGTCGGCCTGAACGTCACGAGGAACGCGACGACCGGACTGCTGACCGCGGTCAATCCGGCCGGCGAGGTGGTCTTCACCTCCCCGACCCCGGTGATGTGGGACTCCACCACGACGGGGGCTCCTCCCCAGGTACTCGCAGGCGCGGGAGTACTCAGCGCCGGCTCGGGGACGGACCCGGCACCCGCGGACGCCTTTGTGACACCGTCCGGGGCCAAGAACGCCCAGATGCCCACCACCGTCACGGACGGCAACCTGGAGATCAAGCCCGACCAGGCTCTCCTCGCGAGTCCCGAGACGAAGTACCCGGTCTTCATCGACCCGTCGGTGGCATGGGGCGCGCGGCAGAACTGGGCGTGGGTCTACCGCACGTGGAAGGACAACTCCTACTGGAACACCAAGGAGGACGTGCGGGTCGGGTACGAGGACGACACGAAGGGCCTCTCGCGGGCCTACTTCCAGCTCGACACCTCCGCCGTCAAGGGCGCTCAGGTATCGAAGGCGACGTTCCGGATCAGGGAGACCTGGTCCTGGTCCTGCACCAAGACCCCGGTGGAGCTGTGGCGTACCGGCCCCATCTCGAACGAGACGACGTGGAGACACCAGCCCGACAAGGAGGGCGGCGCCTGGCAGGACACAGTCAAGGAAGCCAAGGGGCGCCCTGGATGTGAGGCCGGCAATCTGGAGTTCAACGCCACTGAGGCCGTGCAGCAGTCCGCGTCCAACCATTGGTCGAGCGTGACTCTGGGCCTGTTCGCGTCGGACGAGACCGAAGAGTTCCAGTGGAAGCGCTTCGACGCGAAGACCATGACGCTGGAGATCGAGTACAACAACCCGCCCAACATGCCGTCCGACCTGGGCACCTCACCTTGGGTGCCCTGCGTTCAGGGCGGCTCGATCGGCAATGCCACCATCAGCCTCAACGCGACGATCTCAGACCGCGATTCGGGGAACCTGAGCACCGAGTTCCAGATCTTCAAGGACGGCCAGAGCGCCCTCGCCGCCAGCCAGCACATTCCGGCCAACAACGGCAAGGTCGCGACCTGGAGCGTGCCGGATGCCTCCCTCCCCGACGGGGGCTACACCTGGAAGGCGCGGACGACCGACCAGGACGGTGCGCAGTCGGCCTGGTCGCAGACGTGCAAGTTCACCGTGGACCGGAACCGGCCGGCGGAGGCGCCGAAGATCACCTCCACCGCTTTCCCCGATGGGAGGAACGGTTGGCCCCAAGGCACTGGCAAGGCTCGCCAGGAAGGGGACTTCGTCCTCTCCGCCAACGGTGACAAGGACGTCACCTGGTACGGCTACTACACGGACTGGGACCCGGAGGTGAGGAGCACATCGGTTGCCGCGGGCGCTTCGTTCACCGCGAAGCTCACCCCGCCGGGCGCGGGCCCGCACTTCGTCTACGCCTTCAGCCAGGACGCCGCCGGGAACCGGTCCGACACCGCTGCCTACCAGTTCTACGCGGCGCGCACGGCAACGGTGGACGTGCCCCACGACCTCAACGGCGACGGCTTCCGCGACATCTGGAGCAGCGACCTCTTCGGCAGCCTCCTGACCTACACCGGCCAGGGCAACGGCAAGTTCTCCGCAACGATCAGTTCTGCCGACTCCTTCGCCCGGTCCCAGGTCGCGACCCTGGGGCACTGGGACGATGACGGGTACAACGACCTGCTCAGTCTCGAGCAGAAGCCCGGTATGACCCGCAAGACGCTGTGGGTCTACAGCAACGAAGACGGCCGGGGCGCCGTCAAGGAGGCCATCGAGAAGACCGTGGGCCGGCCCGAGAACGACCACTGGTCCGACGCCGCGCAGATCATCGCCCCCGGCGACCTCAATGGCGACAATGTCGCGGACATCCTCGTCAAGCAGGGAAACAAGCTCTGGGCGTACTTCAACACCACGTACGGCAACCTGGACGACGAAACGCCGCCTGTACTCGTCGGCGGCACCGACTGGGACAAGTACGCGGTCATCGCCCCGGGCGACCTCAACAAGGACGGCGTGCCCGACCTGTGGCTGAGGGACAACGCCAACGGCGACATTCTGCGCACCTACGGCAAGAAGAGCCCGGAAGAGGGCCAGACGGTCGACCTGGCCACGTGGGGCACTCAGACCCGCAGCAGGGTGGGTTCCGGAGTGACCCAGGCCGGCTATCCGGAGGTCGGCTCGGCCAGTGACCTCAACGGTGACGGCATCCCCGACCTGTGGGCCCGCCAGTCCGACAACACCATGGTCGGCTGGCCGGGGAAGCTCTCAACCGACGGCAGCACCGTCGGCTCCTTCACGCCCCGCTTCGAGATCGACGGAGTGCCAGGCGCACGCATCCCCAGCGGCACCACACTGGCCTCGGGGCAAGAGTTCTCCAGCGGCAACTCCAAGCTGCTGATGCAGGCCGACGGCAACCTCGTGCTCTCCAGCAAGGACAACAAGCAGATCTGGGCCACCGGGACCAAGAGCCCGGGCGCCACGGCCCATATGCAGAGCGACGGCAACTTCGCCGTCTACGCGGCCGACGGCAAGACCGAGCTGTGGAGCAGCAAGACCAGCACTCCGTACTCGTACGCGGTTCTTCAGCCCCGCGGCGTGCTCGTCGTCTACAGCGCCTCCGGGCAGAGCCTGTGGACCAGCGGTTCCCAGAGCCGGCCGGACTACAACGGTGACGGCTACACGGACATGGCGCTTCGCGATGCCAACGGTGATTTCTGGATCTATCCCGGCACCGGCGGTAAGGGCACCAGCACGTTCGGCCCCCGGTACTTCGCGGGCAACGGCTGGTGGCGTGATCACTGGACGAACGCGTACACCACGGACCTCAACAACGACGGGTACACCGACATCGTCGGGCGCAACCGTCTCGGGGACCTGTACCTGTACCCGGGCACCGGCGGAACCGGGACCAAATCGTTCACCAATCCCGTCCTGATCGGTACCGGCTGGAACACCTATGTGGACCTGGGATTCGGAGATGTGAACGGCGACGGCCGAACCGACGTCATCGGCCGTGACAGCGGCGGCAAGATGTGGGTTTACCCCCACAGCGGTGGCACAGGCACCCAAGCCCTCGGCGGCCGGGTCATGATCGGTGATGGCTGGTTGACCGCCGACTGGCCCACCTTCCGGGTTGCGGACCTGAACAACGATTACAAGATCGATATTTTGGGGCACCGCAACAACGGAAAGCTCTACCTCTACCCGAACGCCACTAGCGGTGGTTCCATGCGCTTCGGGAACCCCAACATCGTCGGCGAGGGCTGGTGGAACGGCGAATGGAATCCGTTCGCCACCGACCTCAATAGTGACGGTACGCCAGAGCAAGTCGGCGTGACCCGCATGGGGGAGATGTATGACTTCATCGGCAACGGCGGCACTCTGATCGGTAACGGCTTGACCGGATACGACGTCATTCTCTGATCTGGGCCAATCAGTGAGGGGAGTGAGGTCCCACGGGGCCTCACTCCCCTTCGTCGTCCACTGAACGCGGCGGGCCTGTAGGGCGCGTAGGGGGCGTTGTCAGTGGGGGTGGCTAGCGTCGGGTGTATGTCGAAGACGCCGAAGTCGCCGCAGGTGCACCGCTCGTTGGCCGGGCTGGTCGGGGATCCTCAAGGGCTCGCGCTGGGGCTGGAGTTGCCGGCCGGTGGGGTGCTGAGCGTGCGGGGGGAGCCGCTGTTGTGGGTCTCCGACGGGGCCGTGGGGGTCGGGGCGCTCGCCGCGCACCGGAGTCCGGCCCTGGCCGCCGCCGGGTTGCAGGCGGTGCTGTTCCAGGGCCGGCGGGGTCTGGAGGAGTGGTGGCGGGACCGGGAGCTGCGGCCGCAGCGGATGTCCGACCCGGACGACCACCACGTCGAGCCGGTGCTGCGCGAGTTCTGGCACGGTGTGGTCCCCGACGCCGAGGAGGGGGAGGAGGGCGAGGAGCTCATCGCCCCCTTCGGCCGGGACTGGCCGGGGCTCGCGGAGTCCGGGCCGGCGGGTGGGCCGGCAGGTGGGCCGGACGCGGTGGACCCGGAGGCCGCGGCCTGCGCGCTGGCGGACGAGCTGATCGGGAGCGGGTCCCTGCCGAGCCCGCGGCTCGCGCTGGTCCCCGCGGCCCGCGGAGCCGACGTACCCACGGCGATGGGCTGGTGCGGGCCGACCAACCACGAGAACGACACCGCCCGCATCAGCGCCGTCCTGCGGTCCTGGGAGGACCGGTTCGGCGCCCGCGTCGTCGCCCTCGGCTTCGACGAGCTGTACGTGTCGGTCGCGGCCCCGCCGCGTACGGTCGCGGGGGCGCTGCCGGTGGCCGCGGAGCACTTCGCCTTCGCGCCCGACAACATAGGGCAGGGCTGCGGCACCATCCGGGCCTACGCCGACGAGGCGGTCACCGGCAGCAACCTCTGGGGTTTCTGGTGGGACTGAGGCCCGTCAGGCGCGCGGAACGCGGACGACGCCCTCCTGGATGACGGTCACGGCCAGCCGGCCGTCCTGGGTCCAGATGCGGGCCTGGCCGAGGCCCCGGCCCGCGGCCGCCGAGGGCGACTCCTGGTCGTACAGCAGCCACTCATCGGCGCGGAACGGCCGGTGGAACCACATGGCGTGGTCCAGCGAGGCGCCGACCACGTCGCCCACCGCCCAGCCGCCCCGGCCGTGCGCGAGCAGCACCGAGTCCAGCAGGGTCATGTCGGAGACGTAGGTGGCCAGGCAGGTGTGCAGCAGGGGATCGGCGCTGTCCAGCTTGCCGGCGGTCCGGAACCACACCTGGGAGCGCGGCTCCACCGGTTCGCCGACGCTGCCCCAGGGCGGGGTCGTGGCGTACCGGAGGTCCACCGCCTTGCGGGTCTCGATCAGCCGCTCCACCGTGCCCGGGTCGCGGAAGATCTCCCGGTACGCGGGCAGCGACTCGGCCGCGGTGGGCAGGGACTCCGGGTCCGGGGCCGACGGCATCGCGACCTGGTGGTCGAGGCCGTCCTCGTACGTCTGGAACGACGCGGAGAGGTGGAAGATCGGCTGACCGTGCTGGACGGCGACGACCCGGCGCGTGGTGAAGGAGCGCCCGTCACGGATCCGGTCCACCGAATACACGATGGGCGCGCCCGTGTCCCCGGTGCGCAGGAAGTACGAGTGCAGCGAGTGGGCGGTACGGTCCGCGGGGACGGTCCGCCCGGCCGCGACCAGCGCCTGGGCCGCGACCTGACCGCCGAAGACGCGCGGTACCAGCGAAGGACGGCTGGTACCGCGGAAGATGTTCTCCTCGATCTGCTCGAGGTCGAGCAGATCGAGGAGCGACGTCAGTGCCTCGTTCATGGGTGAAGGCTAAGCGCCCGAACTTTCCTAGAGGCCCATGGACTTGGCGATGATGGACTTCATGACCTCGCTGGTGCCGCCGTAGATGCGGTTCACGCGGTTGTCGGCGTACAGGCGGGCGATCGGGTACTCGTTCATGTAGCCGTAACCGCCGTGCAGCTGGAGGCACTTGTCGATGACGCGGTGCGCGACCTCGGTGCAGAACAGCTTCGCGGACGCGGCTTCGGCGGCGGTCAGCTCACCGGCGTCCAGGGCCTCCAGGGCGCGGTCGGCGACGGCCTCGGCGGCGTCCACCTCGGCCTGGCAGGCTGCCAGTTCGAACTTGGTGTTCTGGAAGTGCGCGACCGGCTTGCCGAAGACGGTGCGCTCCGTCACGTACTGCTGGGCGAACCGGATGGCGGCCTTGGCCTGCGCGTACGCGCCGAAGGCGATGCCCCAGCGCTCGGACGGCAGGTTCGCGCCGAGGTAGTAGAAGCCCTTGTTCTCCTCGCCGAGCAGGTCCTCGACCGGGACCTTCACGTCGACGAACGCCAGCTCGGCGGTGTCGGAGGTGCGCAGGCCCAGCTTGTCCAGCTTGCGGCCGATGGAGTAGCCCTCGGACTTGGTGTCCACGGCGAAGAGGGAGATGCCGAAGCGGCGGTCCTCGGCGCTCGGGGCGGAGGTGCGGGCGCAGACGATCACGCGGTCGGCGTGGACGCCACCGGTGATGAAGGTCTTGGAGCCGTTGAGGACGTAGTGCGTGCCGTCCTCGGAGAGCTTGGCGGTGGTCTTCATGCCCGCGACGTCGGAGCCGGTGCCCGGCTCGGTCATCGCCAGCGCCCACATCTCCTCACCGGAGACGAACTTCGGGAGGTAACGCTTCTTCTGCTCATCGTCGGCGAGCATCTTGATGTAGGGCAGGGCGAGCAGCACGTGCACGCCGGAGCCGCCGAAGTTGACGCCCGCGCGCGAGGTCTCCTCGTACAGGACGGCCTCGAACTTGTGGGTGTCCAGGCCCGCGCCGCCGAACTCCTCGGGGACGTTGATGCCGAAGACGCCCAGCTCGCCGAGCTTGTAGTAGAAGTCGCGGGGCGCCTGTCCGGCGGCGAACCACTCGTCGTAGACGGGGACGACCTCGGCCTCGATGAAGGCGCGGATGGTCTCGCGGAACGCCTCGTGGTCCTCGTTGAACACCGTACGGCGCACGGCCGGCTCCCTTCGGTCGCGGCAGTCCGCCGCCTGAATCTAAGCGCTTGCTCAGATTAAGTTACCGGCGAGTTGTCCACCGTGTCCAGAGTGGGTGACCGACCTCATGCGGGGGGCGGCGGCGCTGGCCGGGCGGGCTCAGCCCGGGGCCGGGTCGAGGTGCTCGGCCAGCGCCTCGTGGGTGAGGTGGAGTCCGGCCCGCAGGACCGCGTCGCGGCGGCCGGGATGGGCGGCCCGGTGCCGCAGTTCGAGCTCCCGGGCCAGCCGCAGCCGGTCCGTGCAGTCCTCCCCGCGCAGGGCGGCGTCCAGGGCCGAGGCGGTCGCCCCGACCAGCGGCGCCATGGCGCGCACCGCCCCGCCGGGATCCGGTCCTCCTGCGTCGACGGCGGAGGAGCGGATCTCCAGCTCCCGCGCGAGGAACAGCAGGGCCGGCGCCGTCCGCGCGGCCAGCCGCAGCCGCGGCCGGAGCGTGTCCGCCGCCCCGGCCGGCGCCTGCCGGGGCGGCAGGAGCAACAGGCGTCCCGACCTGCGGTCCAGCGCGGCGGACAGTTCGTACGGGCGGCGCCACCGGGCGAAGGGGTCCGCCGGCGCGGGGCCCGTGGGCCGCCCGGCGGCCGCCCGCGCCGCGATCCGCTCCAGCAGGGCGCCGAGCCCGATGCGGTACTCCTCCAAGCCGCTCAAGGCCTCCCGGTACGGGTCGGGGGGCCACAGCAGCGGGCCGAGGAGCACCACGACGGCGATGCCCACCGCGGTCTCCTCCAGCCGGGCCAGCGGGTACCCGGGCACCGGCGTCGCGTAGATCACCAGGGCGGTGATCAGCACCTGCTGGTTGGGGGAGCCGTCGTGGCGCAGCAGGAACATCCCGGCGCAGGCGCACACGACGAGGACCAGGAACGACAGCGAGCCCGGCGGCAGCCAGTGCAGGACCAGCACGCTCAGCACCACCCCCGCGACCACCCCCACCAGCCGCTCCAGGGCCAGCCGGGGCGCCGCGAACACGTCGTCGCGCAGGATCAGGACGGCGGGCAGGGCCGCGGGCACGGGGGCCGTACTCGTACCGAGCCACACGCACACGAACCAGGGGACCGTCGCGCACACCAGCAGCCGGGCGGCCGGTGCCAGGCGCTCACCGAAGGGGCGGCTCCGCGCCGGTACGGACGTGCTGCCGAGCATGCGGCACATCGTAGGGGCGGCCGCCGTCCCCGGCGGGCCCGCGGGGCGGGCGTCGGGGAGCGTTCAGCCGCCCGGCCCCGGCAGCCCCGGCGCGGGCTCCTCCCAGCGCAGCGCGAACCACAGTTCCATCCGGGTGTCCGGGTCGTCCAGGTCCCGCCCCAGCAGCTCCGCGCAGCGGGCCACGCGCTGGCGGACCGTGTTGCGGTGCACCCCCAGGGCGGCGGCGGTGCGGTCCCACCCGCCGTGGTGCGCCAGCCAGCCCCGCAGGGTCTCCCGCAGGACGGGGGAGAGCGGCGCGAGCAGCGCCGCGGCGTGCGCGCGGGCCTCCGCCTCGCCGACCAGGCCCGAGAAGCCCGGGGCGGCGTGCCGGGCCAGGGGGGTACGGGCCGCCTCGGCGCGCTCCAGGGCCCGCCGGGCCTGCGCATCCGCGGCGGGCAGCCCGCCGGGTGCGGCCGGGGCGCTCACCCCGAGGCGCCAGCCGGGCCGCGCGCCCGGCTCCCGCTCGGTGAGCAGGCGTACGGGATCCCCGCGCGGGTCCACCAGTACGGTGCCCAGCGCGGCCGCCAGGGCCTGCGGGTCGCCCGCCCCGCGGGCGTGCACGACGTGCCAGGGCCCGGGGGACAGGGCCGCGGCGGGGTCGCCGTCGAGGAGCAGCCGGGTCAGGGCCGCCGCCTCCGGTCCGGAGGCGGCGCGGTGCGCGGTGAGCAGGGTCAGCAGCACCGCCGCGACCGAGGCGATCGTGTGGTCGCCGGGGGCGCGGGCCGGGGTGGCCGTCCCGAGCGCCCGCACGGCCTCCGCCCTCGGCTCGGACACGGACGCGGACACGGACTCCGGTGCCGCATCCGCAGCGACCTCCGCGGCCGCCTCCGCCGCGGGCGCCGGGCCGCCCAGGGCGTGGGCCGTGAGGTGCCATCCGCCCGCCTGGTCGGTCGCCGTCGCGGGCCCGCCCGCCCGGCCGACGCGGGCCAGCAGCGCCCGCAGCGCCGCCGCGGCCTCCGCGGGCGGCGGGCTCCCCGCGGAACGGTCGTCCGGCCGGAGCGTGACGTGGCCCCCCAGGCTCGCCGCGAGCCGCGACAGCACCGCCGGGACCGGATCGGGCCGGGCGGCCGCCGCCGCGAGGGACTGCTGGGCCTCGGTGACCCGGCGCAGCTCCCGCGTACGGGCCCCCGCCATCAGCCGCCAGACCGTACGGGCCACCGCACTGAAGGGCGTCCCCGGCGGGACCTCCAGGAGCGGCAGCCCGTGGTGTGCGCAGGCCTCGGCCAGCCCGGCCGGCACCCGCTCGTGCACGGGCGCCACACCGAAGCCGAGGGCCGCCACCCCGGCCTCGGCCAGGCGGGCGACGTAGCCGTCGGGATCCGTGCCGAGCCCGGCCCCCGCCGTCAGCAGCAGCTCGCCGCCCAGCAGGTACGGGGACGGGTCCGCCATCTCGGAGGCGTGCACCCCGTGCACATCGGCCTCGGCCGGGCCCGCGAGGTGGCGCAGCCCCAGCTCCCGGTCGGGCAGCAGCGCGCCGAGCGGGACCGGTGCGGTGGGCGGCGGCGGGGCAGTGGGCGGGGCCTCCATGGATACTCCGTACAGATCAGGGGTCTCCTGTGGATGGTACGTACACTTCGCGCCGGGTGGGCGCCGCCTTACGCTCGAAGAACCGCACTTGTAGGACCTCCAGAAGGGCACCCCCCATGAGCACGCAGCCGCGCGGCCCCGTCGACTCCTCCCGCATCCCGCGCTACGCGGGCCCGGCGACCTTCGCCCGGCTGCCCCGCCTCGACGAGGTCGGCGGCAAGGCGGACGTCGCCGTCGTCGGCGTGCCCTTCGACTCCGGCGTCTCCTACCGCCCCGGCGCCCGCTTCGGCGGCAACGCCATCCGCGAGGCCTCGCGCCTGCTGCGCCCGTACAACCCGGCCCAGGACGCCTCCCCCTTCGCCCTCGCGCAGGTCGCCGACGCCGGTGACATCGCCGCGAACCCCTTCAACATCAACGAGGCCGTCGAGACGATCGAGGCCGCCGCCGACGAGCTGATCGGCAACGGCTCCCGCCTGATGACCCTCGGCGGCGACCACACCATCGCCCTCCCGCTGCTCCGCTCGGTCGCGAAGAAGCACGGCCCGGTGGCCCTGCTCCACTTCGACGCGCACCTGGACACCTGGGACACGTACTTCGGCGCCGAGTACACCCACGGCACGCCGTTCCGCCGGGCGGTGGAGGAGGGCATCCTCGACACCGAGGCGCTCTCGCACGTCGGCACCCGCGGCCCGCTGTACGGCAAGCAGGACCTCGACGACGACGCCAAGATGGGCTTCGGCATCGTCACCTCGGCGGACGTCTACCGGCGCGGCGCCGACGAGGTCGCCGACCAGCTGCGCCAGCGCATCGGCGACCGTCCGCTGTACATCTCCATCGACATCGACGTGCTGGACCCGGCGCACGCGCCCGGCACCGGCACCCCCGAGGCGGGCGGCATGACCTCCCGCGAGCTGCTGGAGATCATCCGCGGCCTGTCCTCCTGCAACCTGGTTTCGGCGGACGTCGTCGAGGTGGCCCCGGCGTACGATCACGCGGAGATCACCTCGGTCGCGGCCTCGCACACCGCGTACGAGCTCACCACGATCATGAGCCGTCAGATCGCTGCCTCCCGGCAGGGCCGATAAACGACAGCGCGGCGGCGAAGGCGAACCCGAAGGGCGAGTAAGCGCACGTGACGCACGACCACGACCTGGTACTCCGTCCCACCGAGGCCCAGACGGCCGCCGCCCTGGCCCCACCGCCGGGGCGGACGGGCGGGGACCTGGTCGTGGAAACGCTGCGCTCGCTCGGCGCCACCACCGTCTTCGGGCTGCCGGGGCAGCACGCCCTCGGCCTCTTCGACGCGGTGGGGCGCTCCGACCTGCACCTCGTCGGACTCCGTACGGAGAACAACGCGGGCTTCGCCGCCGACGCCTACGGCCGGATCACGGGCGAGGCGGTCCCCCTCCTCCTCTCCACCGGCCCGGGCGCGCTCATGGCCCTGCCCGCCCTCGCGGAGGCGGCCGCGGCCTCGGCCCCGGTGCTCGCCATCTCCTCCCAGGTCCCCGTCGCGGGCCTGGGCGGGGGCCGGCGCGGCCACCTGCACGAGCTGCGCGACCAGTCGGCGTCCTTCCGGGACGTGGTGAAGTCCGTCCACAGCGCCCGCACCCCGTCCCAGATCCCCTCCGTCGTCGCGGAGGCCTGGGAGTCGGCGCTGACCGCCCCGCACGGCCCGGTCTGGGTGGAGATCCCGGAGGACGTGCTGCGCGCAGAGACGTTCATTCCGCAGGTCACGGGCATGGACGCGACCCCGCACGAGCTCGCCCCCCGCCCGGAGCTCACCGCCGTGGCCGCGCACTGGCTCTCCTCGGCCGAGCGCCCGGTGATCATCGCGGGCGGCGGGGTCGTCCGCTCCGACGCCGCGGGCAAGCTCAGGCAGCTGGCGGAGCGCCTGGGCGCCCCCGTGGTCACCACCTTCGGCGGCAAGGGCGCCTTCCCGTGGACCCACCCGCTCTCCCTCCAGTCCTGGCTGGAGGACCGCCACATGACGGACTTCCTGGAGGACGCGGACGTCCTGCTCGTCGTCGGCTCGGGCCTCGGGGAACTCTCCTCGAACTACCACACGTTCTTCCCCACGGGCCGGGTCGTCCAGATCGACGCGGACCTCGGCAAGCTGGAGTCCAACCACCCGGCCCTCGGCATCCACGCGGACGCCCGCCTGGCCCTCCAGGCCCTGCTGGAGACGGTGTCCGAGCGCGAGGACCCCGCCGCCCCGGAGCGCGTCCGCCTCGTCCTCGACGACATCGAGGCGCGCCTCGCCACCCAGGACGTCTCCCTGGAGCGCTCGCTGCTGACCTCGATCCGCGCCGCCCTCCCCGCGCGCTCCCCGTCCTTCTGGGACATGACGATCCTGTCCTACTGGGCCTGGTCCGCCTTCGACGCGAAGCACCCCAACACCATGCACTCGGCGCAGGGCGCGGGCGGCCTCGGCTACGCCTTCCCGGCGGCCCTGGGCGCCTGCGTCGCCGAACCGGGCACACCGGTCCTGGCGGTGTCCGGCGACGGCGGCGCGATGTACTCGATCGCGGAACTGGCCACGGCCCGCCAGCACGACCTCGACGTCACCTGGCTGATCGTGGACGACGGCGGCTACGGCATCCTGCGCGAGTACATGACGCAGTCCTTCGGCAGCGCCACCGGCACGGAACTCACCCGCCCCGACTTCGCCGCCCTCGCGGCGTCCTTCGACGTCCCGGCGACCACGACCACCCCGGAATCCCTCGCCTCCGACCTCAAGAAGGCCCTCGCCACCCCGGGCCCCTCGGTGGTCGTCCTCCCGGCCCTCCTCAAGATGTTCGCCCCGACCCACATCTGACCGCGCCCCCGGCCCGCAGCCCCCGCCCCGCCGCCCGTACGGCCCACGTCCGGGCGCTCCCCGCGTGCGCCGGAGCCGCCCTGCGTACACGTTCGAATTGTTGCGGCGGGATGAAATCCGCCGGTCGGGGCGTTGCCGCCTCCGGCAGGACAAGACGAACGGGGAGGCACCACGTGACGGCGGCTGGGGAGAAACAGGGCTGGGGCAAGCGGCTGGCGGCCTACACCTGGCGGTACAGGCGCAACGTGCTGCTCGCGCTCGGCTCCTCGCTGGCCGGCATGGCCGTCCTGGCGCTCGTACCGCTCGTCACCCGGGTGATCATCGACGACGTCATCGGGGACCGGAGCAAGCCCATGGGGCCCTGGGCCGGGCTCCTCATAGCCGCCGCCCTGCTCGTCTACGTGTTCACCTACATACGCCGGTACTACGGCGGGCGACTCGCCCTCGACGTGCAGCACGACCTGCGCACCGACATGTACGCCACCATCGCCCGCCTCGACGGGCGCCGCCAGGACGAGCTGTCCACCGGGCAGGTCGTCGGGCGGGCCACCACCGACCTCCAGCTGATCCAGGGCCTGCTCTTCATGCTGCCCATGACCATCGGGAACTTCCTGCTCTTCGGGATATCCCTCGGGGTCATGCTGTGGCTCTCCCCGCTGCTGACCGTCGTCGCGCTGCTGATGGCCCCCGCCCTCTGGTTCATCGCCAAGCGCAGCCGCAAGAAGCTCTTCCCGGCCACCTGGTGGGCCCAGGGCCAGGCCGCCGCCGTCGCCACCGTCGTCGACGGGGCCGTGACCGGCGTCCGCGTCGTCAAGGGCTTCGGCCAGGAGGAGCAGGAGACCGGGAAGCTGCGCACGGTGAGCCGCCGGCTGTTCGCCGGACGCATGCGCACCATCCGCCTCAACTCCCGCTACACCCCCGCCCTGCAGGCCGTACCCGCCCTCGCCCAGGTCGCCATGCTGGCCCTCGGCGGCTGGATGGCCACCGAGGGGCAGGTCACCCTCGGCACCTTCGTCGCCTTCTCCACCTACCTGGCCCAGCTCGTCGGCCCGGTCCGCATGCTCGCCATGGTCCTCACCGTCGGCCAGCAGGCCCGCGCCGGCGTCGAGCGGGTCTTCGAGCTCATCGACACCGAGCCCGCGATCCAGGAGGGCACCCACGAGCTGCCCGCCGACGCGCCCGCCACCGTCGAATTCGACGACGTCCGCTTCGGCTACGACCCCGAGCGGCCCGTCCTCGACGGGTTCTCGCTCACCGTCGCGGAAGGCGAGACCGTCGCCGTCGTCGGCGCCTCGGGAAGCGGGAAGTCCACCGTCTCGCTGCTGCTGCCCCGCTTCTACGACGTCGACGGCGGAGTGGTCCGCGTCGGCGGGCACGACGTCCGCGAGCTGACCTACTCCTCCCTGCGCTCCGCGATCGGGCTCGTCCCGGAGGACTCCTTCCTCTTCTCCGACACCATCCGCTCCAACATCGCCTACGGTCACCCCGGCGCCACCGACGCGCAGATCGAGGCCGCCGCCCGCGCCGCCCAGGCCGAAGGCTTCATCCAGGACCTGCCCGCCGGGTACGACACCAAGGTCGGCGAGCAGGGGCTCACCCTCTCCGGCGGCCAGCGCCAGCGCATCGCCCTCGCCCGGGCCATCCTCACCGACCCCCGGCTGCTGCTCCTCGACGACGCCACCTCCGCCGTGGACGCCCGCGTCGAGCACGAGATCCACGAGGCCCTGCGCGCCGTCATGGCCGGCCGGACCACCCTGCTGATCGCCCACCGCCGCTCCACGCTCGGGCTGGCCGACCGGATCGCCGTACTCGACCGCGGGCGGCTCGCCGACATCGGGACGCACGAGGAGCTGGAGCGCCGCTCGGCGCTCTACCGCCGGCTGCTCACCGACCCCGACGCGCTCGGCGCCGGTTCGCCGCGGACCCCGGACGCCCCGCTGATGACGGAGTTCGAGCGCGAGCTCGACCGCAAGCTCGAACGGGACATCGAGCTCGAAGCCGAGATCGACTCCGAGCCGGTCAACGCCAAGCGCCGGGTCGCGGCCGGGATCACCCCCGAGCTGTGGCGGCGCCGCGACGAGCAGGGCGGCCAGGCCCCCGCCGCCGCGAGCGGTGCGCCCGCAGCCGTCCACACCATGGCCGGAGCCGTCGCCGGCATGCCGGCGACGCCCGAACTCCTGGCACAGGTGGCCGCGCTGCCGCCCGCCGAGGACGAACCCGACGTGGACGAGACCCGCGCCGCGGCCGCCGAGGAGAGCTACGGCCTGCGCCGCCTGCTCCGCGGCTTCTGGGCGCCCCTCGCCATCAGCCTCGGCCTCGTCGCCGTGGACGCCGGCGCCGGCCTGCTGCTGCCGATCCTGATCCGGCACGGCATCGACAAGGGCGTCGAGCAGGCCGTGCTCGGCGCCGTCTGGGCGGCCGCCGCCCTCGCCCTCGCCCTCGTCGTCGCGCAGTGGGCCGCCCAGTTCGCCGAGACCCGCATGACGGGCCGCACCGGCGAGCGAGTCCTGTACGCCCTGCGCGTCAAGATCTTCGCCCAGCTCCAGCGCCTCGGCCTCGACTACTACGAGCGCGAGCTGACCGGCAAGATCATGACCCGGATGACCACAGACGTCGACTCGCTGAGCTCGTTCCTGCAGACCGGGCTCGTCACCGCCGTCGTCTCCGTCTTCACCTTCTTCGGGATCCTCGTCGCCCTGGTCGTCCTCGACGTCGAGCTCGCGCTGATCGTCTTCGCGACCCTCCCCGTCCTGGTCGTCGGCACGATCATCTTCCGCCGCAGGTCCGTCGCCGCCTACGAGCTCGCCCGCGACCGGGTCAGCCTGGTCAACGCCGACCTCCAGGAGTCCGTCTCGGGCCTGCGCATCGTCCAGGCCTTCCGCCGCGAGGGCTCCGGCGCCGCCCGCTTCGCCGAGCGCAGCGACTCGTACCGCGAGGCACGGGTCCGCGGCCAGTGGCTGATATCCGTCTACTTCCCCTTCGTCCAGCTGCTGTCCTCGGGCGCCGCGGCCGCCGTACTGATCGTCGGCGCGGGCCGGGTGGAGGCCGGGACGCTCACCACCGGCGCGCTCGTCGCGTACCTGCTCTACATCGACCTGTTCTTCGCGCCCGTCCAGCAGCTCTCCCAGGTCTTCGACGGCTACCAGCAGGCCACCGTCTCCCTGGGCCGCATCCAGGGGCTGCTGCGCGAGCCCACCACCACCCCGCTCCCCGAAGCGCCCCGTGAGGTGCCGGAGCTGCGCGGGGAGATCGCCTTCGAGGACGTCCGCTTCCAGTACGGGACGGCGGAGGAGCGTGGCGAGAAGGGGGAGGCGCTGGCCGGCATCAGCCTGCGGATACCCGCCGGGCAGACCGTCGCCTTCGTCGGCGAGACCGGAGCCGGCAAGTCCACGCTGGTCAAGATGGTGGCCCGGTTCTACGACCCGACCTCCGGCCGGATCACCGCCGACGGCGCCGATCTGCGGGAGCTCGACCTGACGGCGTACCGGCACCGCCTGGGCGTCGTCCCCCAGGAGGCCTACCTCTTCCCGGGGACCGTCCGCGACGCCATCGCCTACGGGCGGCCCGAGGCGAGCGACGCCGAGGTCGAGGCGGCCGCCCGCGCGGTCGGCGCCCACGAGATGGTCGCCACCCTCGACGGCGGCTACCTGCACACCGTCGCCGAACGCGGCCGCAACCTCTCCGCCGGCCAGCGCCAGCTGATCGCGCTGGCCCGGGCCGAACTCGTCGACCCGGACGTGCTGCTGCTCGACGAGGCCACCGCCGCCCTGGACCTGGCCACCGAGGCCCAGGTCAACCAGGCGACGGACCGGCTCGCCGGCAAGCGCACCACCCTGGTGGTCGCGCACCGGCTGACCACCGCCGCGCGCGCCGACCGCGTCGTGGTCATGGACCGCGGCCGGGTCGTGGAGGACGGCACCCACGCCGAACTCCTGGCCCGCGGCGGCCGGTACGCCGAGCTGTGGCGCACCTTCGTCGGGGAGGACGAGCGCGCCGCGGCCTGAGCGGGCGCGAAGGGTTCAGAGTTCGCCGAAGAGCAGGTTGCCCGGGGCGTCCTCGTCGGTGCCGGTGTAGTACTCGCGTACCGCGTGGAGGAGCTCGTCCACCGTCAGGGTGCCGTCCCCGTCGGCATCGATCCGCTCGAACAGCCTCTGGGTGTCGGCGGGGCTCAGCTCCGTGCCGAAGGCCTCCTGGGCCTTGTGGAACTCCTCCGGGCTGATGACCCCGTCACCGTCGGTGTCGACGATCGTGAGGATCGCCCGCATCATCGGCCGGAACGACCTGTCGTAGGCGGGTCCGCCCTGCGCGTACAGGCGCGTCATGCCCAGCTTGTACTCCTCGGGCGTGACCTTGCCGTCCCGGTCCATGTCCAGCTCCGTGAACAGGTCCTGCCAGAAGTCGGTCAGACCGCGCATCACCAGTTCGGCCCTGGGCGAGGTGGGCGGCTCGTCGAGGGCCGACAGCAGCCGGGATCCGAGCGCGAAGATGTCGTCGGCCTCGACCACCCCGCTCCCGTCGGCGTCCAGGTGCGTGAAGGCGCGCTCCAGCTTGCGGTCGAGCAGGTCGTCGATCATGTCAGTGCCTTTCACGGCTACGGCTGCGGCGAGCGGGTATGTCGTCACCTACCGTAATGTCCCGCCTGATCGTGAACTCCTGCTCTCCCGCTGGGAAGTTGTGGATGCACCCGTACGAGGGACGAGCGGCGGGCACGGCCCGGCGCGCGAGGGTGTGCCGAGACGCGGTGGGGGTGGCCGGGTCCTTGTGTGCCGCAACCTTCCGTGGGATTTGGGCGTCGTACGTGAGTGCGTATGCAGTGCGTACGACCGAACGGGGGACGGGTTGTTGCAGGGGTGGAGGAGACGGGCCCGTCGGGCCGCGTCCCTGGGCGTCTTCGCGGCGGCGCTGTGGCTCCTCGCCGGCGGACTGTTCGCGGCGCCGCCCGCACAGGCGGCGGCCCACGGCTGCGGGGGCCGGCTGGCGCGGACCATGCCCTTCGAGACGGGCGAGGTGCGCGTCTACAAGAGCCGCAACCAGGCCTGCGCGGTGACCGTGGCCCGCGTCCCCGGTGAGCGGCGACGGATGGCGGTGAGCATCCAGCCGCGCGGCGGGGTCCCCGTCCGCGAAGAGGGGCGATTCACCCGATACGCCGGGCCTGTCACCGTCGGCACGATCAGCCGCTGCGTGTATGTAAGGGGCAGCGTGGGTGCCGGATCGGCCACTTCCGGCTGGATCCTGTGCTGAGGTACCGGCCCAACTAGGTCTGTTCAGCGGCGCGTTGCCCCCGCTAGGTTCACGGCGACCGAAGTGAACTCAAGGGGAGGGTGAATGCGCAAGACGCTCGGATGGCTGCTGTCGCTCGTGGTGCTCATCGGCACCATGGGCGCGGCCGGCTCCACGGCGCAAGCGGCCACAGCCGCGGAACCGCCGGCCGCCACGGACATCAAGGACCAGATCCTCGGCATTCCCGGGATGAGCCTGATCGAGGAGAAGCCGTACCCCGGTTACCGCTTCTTCGTTCTGAACTACGAGCAGCCGGTGGACCACCGGCAGCCGTGGAAGGGCACCTTCAAGCAGCGCCTGACCCTTCTGCACAAGGACGTCTCGCGGCCGTCGGTGTTCTTCACCTCCGGCTACAACGTCAACACCAGCCCGCGCCGCAGCGAGCCGACGACCATCGTCGACGGCAACCAGGTGTCTCTGGAGTATCGATTCTTCACGCCCTCCCGGCCCGACCCGGCCAACTGGGCGAACCTGGACATCTGGCAGGCCGCCAGTGACCAGCACCGCCTCTTCACCGCCCTGAAGAAGATCTACAAGAAGAACTGGCTGGCCACGGGCGGCAGCAAGGGCGGGATGACCGCGACGTACTACGAGCGGTTCTACCCGCGCGACATGGACGGCGTCGTCGCGTACGTCGCGCCCAACGACGTCGTCAATAAGGAGGACTCTGCCTACGACCGGTTCTTCGCCAAGGTCGGCACCAAGGAGTGCCGCGACAGGCTGAACGCGGTCCAGCGCGAGGCGCTCGTGCGCCGCGAGCCGCTGGAGGCCAAGTACGCCGTGGCCGCCGCCGAGAACGGCTGGACCTTCACCACCGTCGGCAACCTCGACAAGGCCTACGAGGCCGTCGTGCTCGACTACGTGTGGGCCTTCTGGCAGTACAGCCTGCTCGCCGACTGCGGCTCCATCCCGACCGCCGCCACCGCGAGCGACCAGGAGATCTGGGACACGATCGACGCGATCTCCGGCTTCTCGGCCTACGCCGACCAGGGCCTGGAGACGTACACGCCGTACTACTACCAGGCGGGTACGCAGCTGGGCTCCCCGGACATCAAGCAGCCGCACCTGGGCAACCTGAGCCGATACGGCTACCAGCCGCCGCGCAACTTCGTGCCCCGGGACATCCCCATGACCTTCCAGCAGGGGGCCATGGCGGACGTGGACAAGTGGGTCCGCAACAACGCCGACCAGATGCTCTTCGTGTACGGGCAGAACGACCCGTGGGGCGCCGAGCCCTTCCGCCTCGGGTACGGGGTCCGCGACAGCCACGTCATGATCGCGCCGGGCGCCAACCACGGGGCCAACGTCGCGAAGCTCCTGGACGGCGAGAAGACCCTCGCCACCGCGAAGATCCTCCAGTGGGCCGGGGTGGCCCCGGCCGCCACGATCGCCGACGAGTCGAAGGCGGCGCCGCTGGCCGCCGCGGACGCGCAGCTCGACCAGCAGGACCTGGAGCGCGAGCCGCAGCTGCGGCCGTAACCGGGCCGGGGGCATCCCGGTCCCGGGCCCGGGCCGCGGGCCGTGGGCCGCAGGCTGACGACGGGAACTACCGCGTCAGCCCGTGGCCCAGCGGGTAGCGGCCCGGCACCGGCACCGGGAGGCGGCCCGCGGGCCGTGCCGCCCCGGTGAGCACCCGGGCCGCCGCCCGCATCTCCACGTCCGTCCACGCGTACGTCGCCAGCTCCGCCGCGCAGGCCGGCAGCCGGGCCGGGTCGTACGGATTGCGGACCGCCAGCAGGATCACCGGGACGCCGGACGCGACCAGGTCCGTCACCAGCCGGCGTTGTGGATCGTCGTCGCCGTCGTCCTTCTGTTCGGGGACGTTGTACGTGCACACCAGTACGGCCGCGTGACCGGGCACCGCGGCCACCGCACGGGCGGGCGGCACCGCCGTGGCCCGGCAGCCCAGAGCCGTCAGCTCCCGCGCCAGTACGGCCGTGGGAGGCCCCGTGGTGCCCGTGGGGGAGGCCGGGTCCGTCCCCGTGACCAGCAGCCGGGGGCCGGCCGTCGCGTCGATCGGCACCAGCCCGCCGGGATTGGCCAGCAGGGTCGTCGTGCCCGCCGCGATCTGGTCGGCGGCGTCCCGGTGCCGGCGGATCCCGACGGTGGCGTCCACCGCCTCGGTCGTGGTGTACGCCTCGTCGAACAGCCCCCGGCGGGACTTCAGTTCCAGGATCCGCAGCACCGACTCCTCGATCCGGGTCTCCGTCAGCTCGCCCGCCTCGACGGCCGCCAGCACACTGCGGTACGCGAGCCCCAGGTCCGGCGGGTTCAGCAGCTGGTCGCAGCCCGCCAGCAGGGCCAGGACGGGGACGCGGTCGTCCCCGTACTTCTGGCGGACCCCGGCCATGTCGAGGGCGTCGGTGACCACCACCCCCTGGAAGCCGAGACGTTCGCGCAGGATGCCCGTGACGATCGGCCGGGAGAGGGTTGCCGGGTCCCCCGACGGGTCGAGCGCGGGGAAGACGATGTGCGCCGTCATGACCGCGTCCACGCCCGCCTTCACCGCGGCGCGGAACGGCGGCTCGTCCAGCTCCTCCCAGGCGGCGCGGGTGTGCCGCATCACCGGCAGGCCCACGTGGCTGTCGGTCTCGGTGTCCCCGTGGCCCGGGAAGTGCTTCGCGGTGGCGGCCACGCCCGCGCCCTGGTAGCCGCGCACCTGGGCGGCCACCAGGGCCGCCACGGCGTGCGGGTCGGAGCCGAAGGACCGTACGCCGATCACGGGGTTGGCCGGGTTGACGTTGACGTCGGCCACCGGTGCGTAGTCCTGCCGGATGCCCAGGGCGGCCAGCTCGGCGCCCGCGATGCGGGCGGCCCGCTGGGCGTCGGCGGTGGAGCCGCCGGCCCCGAGCGCCATCGCCCCAGGGAGCAGGGTGGCGGGGGCGCCGATCCGGGCGACGGCGCCGTGCTCCTGGTCGGTCGAGAGCAGCAGCGGGATCCGGGCGCCGGAGGTGAGGGCGGCCTGCTGGAGGCCGACCGAGAGGGCGGCGATCTGGTGCGGGGTGCGGGTGTTGTGGGCCCAGGCGAAGTAGACGATCCCGCCGAGGTGGTAGCGGGCGACCAGTTCGGCGGCGGTGCGCACGCCGAACAGCGTCTGGTTCTGCTCGGCGTCGGCCGGGTCGGGGTCGGTCGCGGAATGTCCGTACGCCCGCGAGACGAAGAGCTGCCCGACCTTCTCGGCGAGGCTCATCCCGTCCACGAAGCGGCGCAGGCGCGCCCGGTCGGGGCGGCGGCCCGGTGGGCCCCCGGGGGACCTCGGGTCGTCGGGGGTGCCGTGCGTGCCGAGCGTGGCGGCGGCGGCCCCCGCGGCGGTGGCGGCGACCATGGCGGCTGCGGTGAGCAGGGTCCGGCGGGAGGCGTGGTGCGGCACGGGGCGGACCCTACCGGGTGCCCTCCGGGCGGGTCGGCTGTGTGGGGGTGTGTTGGGCAAGTACCGCCGGTTGCCGTGCCTGGCCCTGCGGGGCGGGTGGGGGCGGTTTCGGCGGGGCCGGGTGGGGTGGGGCGGTTTCGGCGGGGTCGGGCGCGCGCCGGGGCGTCTCCTCGGGCGCCGAACGTTTCGAGGGGTCGGAGCGCGGAGGCTTGTTGTGTTCGGCGCCCTGCGGGGATCGCCCCGACACACACCCGGCCCCGCCGAAACCGCCCCGCGTGGCCCCGCCGGAGCCGTTCGGTGCGTGGCCGGCCGCGCCGAAGGCGCCCCGGTGGGGTGTGGGGCTAGGTGGGCCAGTGGGATTGGAGGGTTTTTACGGCTTCCGTGATGGCGGGGCGGCGGGCGGCGCCGGTGCGCCACAGGGCGTACAGGCGGCGTACGGGGCCCGGTTCCAGGGGGACCGCCACCGCGCCCGGCGGCAGCGTGCCGGTGCCCAGGCGGGGGACGACGGCGACGCCCAGGCCGGCCGCGACCAGGGCGACGATGGTGTGGTTCTCCTCGGCCACGTGCGCGATGTCGGGTTCGAAGCCGGCCGTGCGCAGGGTCCGTACCAGCCAGTCGTGGCAGACGCGGCCGGGCGGCTGGCAGACCCAGCGCTCGCCGCCGAGGTCGCTGCGCTGGATGCTCCGGCGCGTGGTGAAGGGGTGGCCGGCCGGGACGACCAGGTCGCAGAGGTCGTCGCCGATGACCGCCTGCTCGATCCCCTCGGGCGCGGGCAGCGGGGCGATGTCCCAGTCGTGGGCCACCGCCAGATCGGTGACCCCCCGTGCCACCAGGTCGACGGACAGGTGCGGGTCCACCTCCGTCAGGCGTACTTCGAGGGCGGGGTGGCGGACGGCCAGATCGGCCAGGACGCCCGGCAGCAGCCCGCGCGCCGCCGAGGCGAACGCGGCCACCGTCAGCAGCCCGCTCGGCTGCCCGCGCCGCTCCTCCAGGGTGGTCTCGGCGTGTTCCACGATCGCCAGCAACTGCTGGGCGGTGTCGGCCAGATGGCGGGCCTCCTCGGTGAGCGCGACCCCGCGCCCGCGCCGCTCCAGCAGGGTGGTGCGGGTCTCCCGCTCCAGCTTGGAGATCTGCTGCGAGACCGCGGAGGGGGTGTAGCCGAGGGCGGCCGCCGCGCCCGCGACCGAGCCGTGGACGGATACGGCGTGCAGGGCGCGCAGCCGGGCGAGATCGAGCATGTCTCTATCGTAAGCACTGCTTCATCGAGTGCGGAAGGGATTCGCGCTGGTGCTACATGGTCGGGGCGACGATGGTTGAAGCATGCGTCCCGTACACACAGCTCTTGCGGTGCTGGTCACCGCCGTTTGGGGCTTCAATTTCGTCGTCATCGAGATTGGGCTCGATCACTTTCCGCCGTTGTTGCTGTCCGCCCTGCGGTTCCTGGTCGCCGCCCTGCCCGCCGTGTTCTTCGTCGGTCCGCCCAAGGTCGCCTGGAAGTGGATCCTCGGGGTCGGGCTGGCCCTCGGCATCGCGAAGTTCGGGCTGCTCTTCACCGGCATGGCCGTCGGGATGCCCGCCGGGCTGTCCTCGCTGGTGCTGCAGATCCAGGCCGTCTTCACCGCCGCGCTGGCCGCGGTGGTGCTGCGCGAACGGCCCGGCCGGGTTCGGGTGTTCGGGATGGGGGTCGCGCTCGCCGGGATCGCGGTGGCGGCGGTGGACGGGGGCGCCGGCGGGCCGGTGCTCGGTTTCGTCCTGGTCGTCGCGGCCGCCGCCTGCTGGGGCGTGTCCAACGTGCTGACCCGCAAGGCCTCGCCGCCCGACGCCCTGAACTTCATGGTGTGGGTGTGCACGGTCCCGGTGCTGCCGCTGTTCGCGCTGTCCCTGGTGTTCGAGGGGCCCGAGCGGGACCTGGCCGCGCTGCGGGGGCTGGACTGGTCCGGGGTGGGCGTCATCGGGTACGTGGCGTGGGTGTCCACCGTGTTCGGGTTCGGGGCCTGGGGCTATCTGCTGCGCCGCTACCCGGCCTCGGCCGTGGCGCCGTTCTCGCTCCTGGTGCCGGTGTTCGGGATGTCCTCGGCGGCCCTGATGCTGGGGGAGTCCGTCTCGGGGCTGCGCTGGCTGGCGGCCGTGCTCCTGGTGGGCGGTGTCGCCCTCACCTCGCTGGCCCCCGCGCGCGCCTTGAACCGTACGGGGGTCGGTTCGGGCGTCAGCGCGGGGAGCCCTCTTGTAGGGGCAGCCGCCAGTCCTGCCCCGTCAGGCTCGCTCCGTACGAGCGGTGCGGCCGCTCCGCGATCAGGGTGAACCCGGCCTTCAGGTAGAGGTCGCGGGCGTCGGTGAGCACGTCGTTGGTCCACAGCACCAGCTCGCGGTAGCCGACCGAGCGGGCGAAGGCGACGACGGTGTCGACGAGCAGGGTGCCGATGCCGCGGCCGCGGCCCTCCGGGTCGACCAGGAGCAGACGGAGCCGGGCGGTGCCGGGGGCGCCGTCCTCGCGCACGCACATCACCGAGCCGACCGGGCGGCCGGCCAGCTCCGCGATCCACACCCGTTCCAGGTAGGGGTCGTGGTCCTGGGCGAAGTCCGCGACGATCCGGGCGACCAGCCCCTCGAAGTCGCTGTTCCAGCCGTACTCGGCGGCGTACAGCGCACCGTGGCGCTGCACGATCCACCCCAGGTCGCCCGGTTCCGGGTCCCGCAGCCGCACGCTCTCAGCCATGGCCCAACTCTAGGGGGGCGGGCCCCCGAACGGGTTACTTCTTGCCGCCGCCGAGGATCTGGCCCAAGAGGTCGCCCAGACCGCCGCCGTCCGCCGCGGCCGGGGTGGTGCCGGGGGCCGCGCCCGGGGTGCCAGCGGCCTTGCCGGCGGCCGCGCGCTTGGCGAAGACGGCCAGCAGGACCGGGATCAGCAGCTCGATGACCCGGGCGATGGTGGGGGCGGGGATGCCGGTCTTCTTCGAGAGGGCGTTGGCCACGGGCTTGCTCACCTTGGCCAGCACCCCGGCCATCATTCCGCCGCCGAGCATGCCGCCGAGGCCGCCGCCGAGGGTGGCCACGCCCTGCAGCGGCGGCTCGGCCACCTCCGCGAAGGCCTGGCGCACCTCCACGCCGTCGTCGTCATCGGCGCCGGCCTTCTGCCTGAGGTCGCCGGTCAGCGCGCCGACCGTCTGCGCGACGGTGTCCCGGGCGCCGGCGGTGTCGGTTTCGAGGAGTCCGGCGATCTCGGTCAGCTTCTCGTCGTCGAGCTCTTGGAGCACGTCGTCCTGGAATGAGGATTCGCTCATGCCGGAAACGCTACTTGTGTGATGATTTGGCGGCACCTTGAGTAGGCATCCGGTAACGGAAAAGTAAAGCTGTGACTCCGGATGCAACCCTGCGGGGGTATCGCGGGTCGTATGTTGCGTCGGTGCTTCCGGGGAGGGATCTGGGGGGATCGGGAAGTCCGACACGGGAGGGGTAACCGTGAGGGGGTCCGGCCGCGAGGCGGGACCCCCTTCGCGCTGTCCACAGGCCTGACGCGTTGTCGGCGCGGCCCGGTAGTTTCGGGGCATGGCAACAGACGGGGCACGGGTGGTTCCGGTGCAACTGGCGGTGGTCGAGGGGGTGCTCGAGCGCATCACCTACGCCAACGAGGAGAGCGGGTACACGGTCGCCCGTGTCGACACCGGCCGCGGCAGCGGTGACCTGCTCACCGTGGTCGGCTCGCTGCTGGGCGCGCAGCCGGGCGAATCGCTGCGCATGGAGGGCCGCTGGGGCTCCCACGCGCAGTACGGCAGGCAGTTCACCGTGGAGAACTACAAGACCGTGCTGCCCGCGACCATCCAGGGCATCCGCCGGTATCTCGGGTCGGGTCTGATCAAGGGCATCGGGCCGAAGATCGCCGACCGCATCGTGGAGCACTTCGGGACGGACACCCTCGACGTCATCGAGGCCGAGCCGAAGCGGCTGATCGAGGTGCCCGGGCTCGGGCCCAAGCGGACGAAGCTGATCGGCGCCGCCTGGGAGGAGCAGAAGGCCATCAAGGAGGTCATGGTCTTCCTCCAGGGCGTCGGCGTCTCCACCTCCATCGCGGTCCGCATCTACAAGAAGTACGGGGACGCCTCCATCTCGGTGGTGAAGAACCAGCCGTACCGGCTCGCCGCCGACGTCTGGGGCATCGGGTTCCTCACCGCCGACCGGATCGCCCAGGCCGTCGGCATCCCGCACGACAGCCCCGAGCGGGTGAAGGCCGGCCTCCAGTACGCGCTGTCCCAGTCCACCGACCAGGGGCACTGCTTCCTGCCCGAGGACCGCCTCATCGCCGACGGGGTCAAGCTGCTCCAGGTGGACACCGGGCTGGTGATCGACTGCCTGGCCGAGCTCGCCGCCGACCCGGAAGGGGTCGTACGGGAGCCCGTACCGGATCCGCAGGGCGGGCCGGACCCGCTGACCGCGGTGTACCTGGTGCCCTTCCACCGGGCCGAGCTGTCGCTGGTGGGGCAGGTGCGCCGGCTCCTGAACGCCGAGGACGACCGGATGCCGGCGTTCCGGGACGTGGACTGGGACAAGGCGCTGGGCTGGCTCGCCGGGCGGACCGGAGCCACCCTCGCCCCCGAGCAGCGGGACGCGGTCCGGCTCGCGCTGACCCGCAAGGTCGCCGTCATGACCGGCGGTCCCGGCTGCGGAAAGTCCTTCACCGTGCGCTCGATCGTCGAGCTGGCCCGGGCGAAGAAGGCCAAGGTGGTGCTGGCCGCGCCCACCGGCCGGGCGGCGAAGCGGCTGTCCGAGCTGACCGGGGCCGAGGCCTCCACGGTGCACCGGCTGCTGGAGCTCAAGCCGGGCGGAGACGCGGCGTACGACCGGGAACGGCCGCTGGACGCGGACCTGGTCGTGGTCGACGAGGCCTCGATGCTCGACCTGCTGCTCGCCAACAAGCTGGTCAAGGCGGTGGCGCCGGGGGCGCACCTGCTGCTGGTCGGCGATGTGGACCAGCTGCCCTCGGTCGGCGCCGGGGAGGTGCTGCGGGACCTGCTGGCCGAGGGCGGTCCGGTGCCCGCGGTCCGCCTCACCCGGATCTTCCGGCAGGCCCAGCAGTCGGGGGTGGTCACCAACGCCCACCGGATCAACACCGGGCTGCCGCCGATCACGGACGGGCTCCCGGACTTCTTCCTCTTCGCGGAGGAGGACACCGAGGCGGCCGGGGTGCTCGCCGTGGATGTGGCGGCGCGCAGGATTCCGGCCAGGTTCGGGCTCGACCCGCGGCGGGACGTCCAGGTGCTCGCGCCCATGCACCGCGGCCCGGCCGGCGCCGGGAACCTCAACGGGCTGCTCCAGCAGGCGATGACGCCGGCCCGGCCGAACCTGCCGGAGAAGCGGTTCGGCGGCCGGGTCTTCCGGGTCGGCGACAAGGTGACCCAGGTCCGCAACAACTACGACAAGGGCGCGAACGGCGTCTTCAACGGCACGGTCGGCGTGGTCACCGGGCTCGACGTGGACGAACAGCGCCTGACGGTGCGTACGGAGGAGGACGAGGAGATCGGGTACGAGTTCGCGGAGCTCGACGAGCTGGCCCACGCGTACGCCGTCACCATCCACCGTTCACAGGGGAGTGAATATCCCGCGGTCGTGATCCCGGTCACCACCGGGGCCTGGATGATGCTCCAGCGCAACTTGCTCTACACGGCGGTGACCAGGGCGAAGAAACTGGTCGTCCTCGTCGGGTCCCGCAAGGCCCTCGGCCAGGCGGTGCGTACCGTTTCCGCAGGCAGGAGGTACACGGCGGTCGCGCCCAGGCTGTCCGGCCGGATACCGGTGGGAAACATCACCTAGATGATCGATCATTTGGGGTTCCACCACCGGTGCGGAGGGGGCAGGATGAGCAGCTTGACGGCACTCAGTGCCGTCAAAAGCACCAAAGGCCGACCCCGAGTGCACTCTCCTGCGCCAAATGGGGGAAGGTAGAGGCAGTCAGGGCACCTCGAAGAAGAGGCACTACGTCGGTGAGGGATGACGTGAGCGACAACTCTGTAGTACTCCGGTACGCGGACGGTGAATACACCTACCCGGTGGTCGAGAGCACCGTCGGTGACCAGGGCTTCGACATCTCGAAGCTGCGGGCCCAGACCGGGCTCGTCACCTTGGACAGTGGCTACGGCAACACCGCGGCCTACAAGTCCGCGATCACCTACCTCGACGGTGAGCAGGGCATCCTGCGTTACCGCGGCTACCCGATCGAGCAGCTGGCCGAGCGTTCGACCTTCATCGAGGTCGCGTACCTGCTGATCAACGGCGAGCTGCCGACCGTCGACCAGCTCGCGTCGTTCCGCAACGAGATCACCCAGCACACGCTGCTCCACGAGGACGTGAAGCGCTTCTACGACGGCTTCCCGCGTGACGCGCACCCGATGGCGATGCTGTCCTCCGTGGTCAGCGCGCTGTCGACGTTCTACCAGGACAGCCACAACCCGTTCGACGAGAAGCAGCGCCACCTCTCGACGATCCGGCTGCTGGCCAAGCTCCCGACGATCGCGGCCTACGCCTACAAGAAGTCGGTCGGCCACCCGGTGGTCTACCCGCGCAACGACCTCGGCTACGTCGAGAACTTCCTGCGCATGACCTTCTCCGTGCCGGCCCAGGAGTACGACCTGGACCCGGTCGTGGTCTCGGCGCTCGACAAGCTGCTGATCCTGCACGCGGACCACGAGCAGAACTGCTCCACCTCCACCGTGCGTTTGGTCGGCTCCTCGCAGGCGAACATGTTCGCCTCGATCTCCGCCGGCATCTCGGCCCTGTGGGGTCCGCTGCACGGTGGCGCCAACCAGTCCGTCCTCGAGATGCTGGAAGGCATCAAGAACGACGGCGGCGACGTCGACGCCTTCATCCGCAAGGTGAAGAACAAGGAAGACGGCGTCCGCCTCATGGGCTTCGGACACCGCGTCTACAAGAGCTTCGACCCCCGGGCGAAGATCATCAAGGCCGCGGCGCACGACGTCCTCTCGGCGCTCGGCAAGAGCGACGAGCTGCTCGACATCGCGCTCAAGCTGGAAGAGCACGCGCTGGCCGACGAGTACTTCGTCTCGCGCAACCTCTACCCGAACGTGGACTTCTACACCGGTCTGATCTACCGGGCCATGGGCTTCCCGACCGAGATGTTCACCGTGCTCTTCGCGATCGGCCGGCTCCCCGGCTGGATCGCCCAGTGGCACGAGATGATCAAGGAGCCGGGATCCCGCATCGGCCGCCCGCGCCAGATCTACACGGGCGAGGTCCTGCGCGACTTCGTGCCCGTCGAGTCCCGCTGAACAGAGTTTCGCTGAACCGAGGTTCGCTGACCGAGTCCCGCTGACCCGAGGCTCTCCACCGCGCGGCGTGCGGCCGCGCGGGCAGCACCGCAGGTAACCCCCAGGCGTACGAAAAGCGCCCCGCCGTCGATCCCCCCACGGGTCGGCGGTCGGGGCGCTTTCCTTTTCCCCGAAACGGATTCCCCCCACGGGACCCGAGTCGGGGCGTCAGTGTGCCGGGACCCGTTCTGATCGGGAGGGCCGCTCAAAGCCTCCCGCGGGCACGTGTCCCGGCCGGCTGATGCCACGGAAGTCCCCCAGGGCTTCCGTTAAACGTCCCCCAAGACGTTCTTGGCATCGCCCCATTAGACCCATGACGACCCCGGATGGTTACGTTGCGGTCACTGTGATCTGCGTCTCCCGTGAAGAAACTGTGTGCGTGGTGCGGAGGAGATCCACTAGCGGAAGGAGCGCAACCGGAGGCTGTTGGTCACCACGAAGACCGAGGAGAAGGCCATCGCGGCCCCCGCGATCATCGGGTTGAGCAGGCCGGCGGCGGCCAGCGGCAGGGCCGCCACGTTGTATCCGAAGGCCCAGAAGAGATTGCCCTTGATGATGGCCAGGGTCCGGCGGGAGAGCCGGATCGCGTCCGCCGCCACCCGCAGGTCGCCCCGTACGAGGGTCAGGTCCCCCGCCTCGATGGCCGCGTCGGTACCGGTGCCCATGGCCAGCCCCAGGTCCGCCTGGGCCAGCGCCGCCGCGTCGTTGACCCCGTCGCCGACCATGGCGACCGTACGGCCCTGCGCCTGCAGGCGGCGTACGACGTCCACCTTGTCCTGCGGGAGCACCTCGGCGATCACCTCGTCGATGCCCACCTCGCGGGCCACCGTCTCGGCGACGGCCTTGTTGTCGCCGGTCAGCAGGACCGGGGTGAGGCCCAGCGCCCGCAGCCGGGCGACCGCCTCGGCGCTGGTCTCCTTGACCGCGTCGGCCACGGTCAGCACCCCGCGCGCCGCCCCGTCCCAGGCCACCAGGACCGCGGTGCCGCCCTCGGCCTCGGCGGCCGCCCTGGCCGCGGCGAGCCCGGCCGGCAGCACGATCGACCAGTCGGCGAGGAGCCGTTCGCGGCCCACCAGCACGGCGTGTCCGTCGACGACGCCCTGGACGCCGAGGCCGGCGAGGTTCTCGAAGCCCTCCGGGACCGGCAGGGCGCCGGCCCTCTCGGCCGCCGCGGTGGCGATGGCCCGGGCGATCGGGTGCTCCGAGGCGTGCTCCAGGGACCCGGCCAGGCGCAGGAGTTCGCGCTCGTCGACGCCCTCGGCGGCGTGGACGCCGGTGAGGGTCATCCGGCCGGTGGTGACGGTGCCGGTCTTGTCCAGGACGACGGTGTCCACGCGGCGGGTGGACTCCAGCACCTCGGGTCCCTTGATCAGGATGCCGAGCTGCGCGCCCCGCCCGGTGCCGACCATCAGCGCGGTCGGGGTGGCCAGGCCCAGCGCGCAGGGGCAGGCGATGATCAGGACGGCCACGGCGGCGGTGAAGGCGGCGGTGGGGTCGTCGGTGATCAGCATCCAGCTGACCCAGGTGCCGAGCGCGAGGACCAGTACGACGGGCACGAAGATCCCGGAGATCCGGTCGGCGAGGCGCTGCACCTCGGCCTTGCCGTTCTGGGCCTCTTCCACCATCCGGGCCATCCGGGCCAGTTGGGTGTCGGCGCCGACGCGGGTGGCCTCGACGACCAGCCGCCCGGAGGCGTTGACGGTGGCTCCGGTGACGGAGTCCCCGACGGACACCTCCACGGGGACGGACTCGCCGGTCAGCATGGAGGCGTCCACGGCGGAACTGCCCTCGACGACCGTGCCGTCGGTGGCGATCTTCTCGCCGGGACGGACGACGAAGCGGTCGCCGGCCGTGAGTGCGCCCACCGGGATGAGGACCTCCCGGCCCGCGCGCAGGACGGTGACGTCCTTCGCGCCGAGCTCCAGCAGGGCCTTGAGGGCAGCGCCCGCCTTCCGCTTGGAGCGGGCCTCCAGGTAGCGGCCGAGCAGGATGAAGCCGACGACGCCGGCGGCGACCTCCAGGTAGAGGGCCGAGGAGCCGTCCGTACGGGAGATGGTGAGGTCGAAGCCGTGCCGCATGCCCGGCATCCCGGCGTGGCCGAAGAACAGGGCCCACAGCGACCAGGTGAAGGCGGCCAGCGTGCCGACCGAGACCAGGGTGTCCATGGTGGCGGCGCCGTGCCGGGCGTTGGTCCAGGCGGCCTTGTGGAAGGGGAGGCCGCCCCAGACGACGACGGGGGCGGCGAGGGTCAGCGAGAGCCACTGCCAGTTGTCGAACTGCAGGGCCGGAACCATCGACAGCAGGATGACGGGCAGGGCGAGGGCGGCGGAGACCAGCAGCCGCTGGCGCAGCGCGGACAGTGCCGGGTCGGGGGCCTCGGCCTGCGCCTGCCCCTGCGCTCCTGCCGCGTCCTCCGCGGGGGCCGGGGCCGGGGCGGGCGGCGGGGGCTCCTCGGCGGTGTAGCCGGTCTTGACGACGGTCGCGATCAGGTCCGCGACCCGCACGTCACCGGTGTAGGAGACGCGGGCCTTCTCGGTGGCGTAGTTCACCGTGGCCTCGACGCCGTCCATCCGGTTGAGCTTCTTCTCGATGCGGGCCGCGCAGGAGGCGCAGGTCATCCCGCCGATCGAGAGTTCGACCGCCGTTATCGGTCCGTCGTGCACTGTGCTGCTCATGTTCCGGCTCCAGGGGGATGGCCGGGCCGTACGGGACCAGTATGAGCTGGCCGGCACGGCCCGGCAGGGTACCGCGGGTGCCGGAGTGGTGCGGGCTGCCGCGGGTGCTGCCGAAGGAGGGGGAGCTCAGACCTGTCCGGCGAACTCGTAGCCGGCCTCGTCCACGGCGGCGCGGACGTCCTCGTCGGCGAGCGGGGCGGCGGAGACCACGGTGACCTCGCCGGTCGCGGCGACGGCCTTGACCGTGCTGACGCCCTCGAGGGCGGAGATCTCGTTGGTCACCGCGCCCTCGCAGTGGCCGCAGGTCATGCCGGTCACCCGGTAGACGGTGGTGGTCTGGGTGTCCGTCTCGGCGGTCATGTCGTTCTCCTCTTCAGGGGCGTGTCCGGTCACCGGGAGGTGTGGCCGATGAGTCCACGGTGCTCCCGACTCTTCGAGACTATACCCCTGGGGGGTATGAAAGCGAGCCTCGACACCCAGCGCGTCGGTCGAAGCGGTCGGATTCAGCCGGAGTGGGGCGTGGTGATCATCGGGTCGAGGTAGCGCAGCAGGACGGTCTTCAGCTCCGCGATGTACGCCTCGCGCTCGGCACCCTCGTGGACCAGGATCAGGTCCAGTGAGGCCTTGAAGATGCCCAGGATCATGTTCGAGGTGTGGGCGAGCTCGGCGGGCGAGGACTCCGGGCAGAAGGCGTGCAGCACGCTCTCGATCCGGCCGAGCAGGCTGGAGTGCAGCTTCCAGTGCTCCTGGTCGATGGCGCCCGGAATGCCGGAGCCGTGCATGAGCGCCCAGAAGGCCGGGTTCTCGCAGTTGAAGGCGATGACCGGGTCCAGGACGGCGTCCAGCAGCTCCGGCAGCGGCCGCTGGAGGTTCTCGGGCAGGAAGGCCTGCCCGTGCATCTCGTGGGCCTGCTGGAGCAGCTGCCCGCCGAGCTCGACCGCGATGGCCTCCTTGTTCGGGAAGAACTGGTAGAGCGTGCCGGGCGAGACGCCGGCCTCGCGGGCGATGGCGTTGGTGCTGGCCGCGGCGTAGCCCGTACGGCAGAACACCCCGGCGGCGGCGGCCAGGAGCTGCGAGACGCGGCGCTCACCCCGTGCCTGGCGGCGGCGCGGTGCGGCGCCTTCACCGGCCCCACTGGTCTCACCGGTTCCACCGGTTTCGGCTGCTTTGCCCTTAGGTGTCCCCGGCATTCCAATCCCTTGCTTCCCGTGGGCGATTGACAAACGCGAGTGGTCGCTCGCATTCTGGTGAAACGCGAGCGACTGCTCGTGTTTGCCAGTCTATGTGGCCTGGCAATCACGGTGAAGGGGACACCGAGTGATGTCCGAAGTCAAGAATCCGCCGTCGTCCGGGGAGAGCGGCAGGTGGACCCGGTTCGTCACGGCCCGGCCGCGGCTCTCGCTGCTGCTCGCCCTGGTGGTCACGGCCCTGGCCGTGTTCGCGGGCGGCGGCGCCGCCGAACGGATGGGCAGTGGCGGCTGGGAGGACCCGGGCGCCCAGTCCACCTACGCGGCCGAGGCCCTGGAGCGCGAGTTCCCGGCCTCCCAGCCCAATCTGCTGCTGCTCGTCGATGCCGGCCCGGGAACCGCCGGGGTGGACGACCCCGCCGTCGCGGCCGAGGCGGAGCGGCTGACGGCGCGGCTCGCCACCGAGCAGGGAGTCGTCGGCGTCGGCTCGTACTGGCGCACGCAGCTGCCCGCCCTGCGCTCCGAGGACGGCCGGCAGGCCCTCATCGCCGCCCGGGTCCTCGGCGACGAGAAGACCACCACCGCGGTGCTGGACCGGATAGACCCGCACTACCGGGGTGAGCGCGGCCCGGTGCGGGTCTCCTTCGGCGGGCCGGTCGCGGTCCAGCGCGAGGTGACCACCACCATCCAGGAGGACCTGCTGCGCGCCGAGATGATCGCGCTGCCGGTCACCCTCGTCCTGCTCATCCTCGTCTTCGGCAGCGCCGTCGCCGCCCTGCTGCCCCTCGGCGTCGGCATCGTGGCCATCCTCGGCACCAACGCGGTGCTGCGCGGCCTCACCGAGTTCACCGACGTCTCCGTCTTCGCCCAGAACCTGACCACCGCGCTGGGGCTCGGGCTCGCCATCGACTACGCCCTGTTCATCGTCCGCCGGTTCCGCGAGGAGCTCGCCGCCGGACGTGATCCGGTGGCCGCCGTCGGGGCCACCCTGCGCACCGCCGGGCGCACCGTGCTGTTCTCGGCGCTGACCGTCGCGGTCTCGCTCTCGGCGATGCTCTTCTTCCCGATGTACTTCCTGCGCTCCTTCGCCTACGCCGGCGTGGCGGTGGTCCTGCTCGCCGCGGGGGCCGCGCTGATCCTGCTTCCGGCGGCCCTGGTGCTGCTCGGCGAGCGGGTCAACTCCCTGGACCTGCGCAGGCTGTGGCGGCGCGGGCGGCCGGCCGGGGTCCCGGCCTCGGTCGAACCGGGGCGGGGCTGGGCGCGCGCGGCCCATCTGGTGATGCGCCGGGCTCCCGTCTTCGCGGTGGCCACGACGGCCGGACTGCTGCTCCTCGGACTGCCCTTCCTCGGCGTGAAGTTCGGCACGGTGGACGACCGGCAGCTGCCGAAGACCGCGGAGTCGCATGTGGTCCAGCAGCAGATCCGGGACTCCTTCCCGGGCAGCCCCGGCGGAACGCTCACCGTCCTCACCGAGGACGCCGCCGGGCCCGCCGAGCTCGCCGCCTACCGGGAACGCCTGGCCCTCCTGCCAGGGGTGGTCCGGGTCGACGGGCCGGTGAGTTCCACGAACACCGCGCGGTACGCCTACTTCTCGCTCACCACCGAAGGCGAGGCGGTGGGGCAGCAGGCCCAGGACCTGGTCGGCGAGGTGCGCGAGGTGGACGCGGACTTCCGGACCTCCGTGACCGGAGAGGCGGCACGGCTCGTCGACTCGCAGAAGGCGATAGCCGGGAAGCTGCCCCTGTCGCTGGCCGTGGTGGTGCTCGCCACGCTGCTGCTGGTGTTCCTGCTCACCGGGAGCGTGCTCATACCGATCCAGGCGGTCCTGCTCAACGCCCTGAGCCTGACCGCGATGTTCGGGGCGGTGGTGTGGGTCTTCCAGGAGGGCAACCTCTCCGGACTGCTCTCCTTCACCTCCACCGGCGACATCGAGACCAACCTGCCGGTCCTGATGTTCTGCATCGCCTTCGGACTCTCGATGGACTACGGGGTGTTCCTCATATCCCGGATCAAGGAGGAGTACGACCGGACCGGGGACCACGAGGGGGCCGTGCGCACCGGACTGGCCCGCACCGGCGGGCTGATCACCGCGGCGGCCGTGATCCTGGCCGTGGTGATGGTGGCCATCGGCACCTCGCGCGTGACCAACACCAAGATGCTGGGGCTCGGGATCGCGCTGGCGGTGCTGATGGACGCCATGGTCGTACGCAGCCTCCTCGTCCCGGCGGTCATGAAGCTGACCGGGAAGGCCACCTGGTGGGCGCCGGGCCCCCTGCGCAGGCTGCACGAGCGGTTCGGACTGAGCGAGGGGGAGTCCCTGCCGACGGCGGCCGAGCCGAAGGCGGAGCCGGACTCGAAGCCGGACTCGAAGGCGGAGTCGGAGTCGGATCCCGAGGCGGAGAGGGTGCCCGCAGGGACCGCCTAGCCGGCGGCCGGGGGTGCGGGGCGGGGCCAGGGTGGCCCCGCCCCGCACCGGGGAGGTGTCAGTCCTCGCGGCGCCCCCGGTTGCCGGGGCGGCGGGCCACCCAGGCCCGGACGGTGTCGGCGTACCAGTACGGCTTGCCGGCCTCCACATGGTCGGGCGGGGGGAGCAGGCCGTGTTTGCGGTAGGAGCGCACGGTGTCCGGCTGGACCCGGATGTGAGCGGCGATCTCTTTGTACGACCACAGCTGTCGGTCGCTCATGCGGGACACCTCCTTGTCCACACGGCAGGGGCGGCCGGGAGGCCGTCGGGGGAGCCGACGCGTGGACAGTGACGATCACTGACGATCACTCGGGTTCTGCCCGGGGAACGACGTGGAGTGACGGCAGGGGAGGGGCTGTCGACCGGCTGTGACGGAAAACCCGCGTAATGCGGATATGCGTGACACAAGGGTGACCCCTGTGACAGATGCGGCACAGGGGTCGGTTGCGGGGCAGGGCGGCGGTCAGCGGTACAGGGCCGGCCGTTCCGTCAGCTCCACGAGGGTGCGTACGCCGCTGCGCGCGGCCGCGAGGCCCGCCTCCGAGACGGCGGCCGCCGCATAGCCGTCCCAGGCGTCCGGACCCGCCACCCGGCCGCGCGCGGCCGCGGCCACCCAGCGCCGCAGCTGCCGGTCGTAGGCGTCGGCGAAGCGCACCGTGAAGTCCTGGACGATCTCGCCGCCCCACCGGCCCGCCGACTGGACCACCATCGCGTGGCCGTCGCCGATCCGGGCGCTGCCCGCCTCGCCGACCGCCTCGCACTGCACCTGGTAGCCGAAACCGCAGTTGACGAAGATCTCCACATCGACGACGGCCCCGCCGGAGGTCTCCAGCAGCACCATCCGGGGATCCTGCAGCCCCTCGGGGGCGGCCGCCGTGGGCCGGGGGGAGAGCACGGTCACCGCGGTGATCTCCTGCCCCAGCAGCCAGCGCGCCGCGTCCACCTCGTGCACCACCGAATCGCTGATGAGCATGTCGCTGGTGAAGAAGGACGGCGAGGAGGCGTTGCGGTGCCGGCAGTGCAGGAAGAGGGGGCGCCCGATCCCGCCCGTGTCCAGCAGCTCCTTCAGCCGCTCGTACTCCGCGTCGAACCGCCGCATGAACCCCACCTGCACCAGCCGCCGGCCCAGCCGCCGTTCGGCCTCCATGACGCGCAGGGCCCCCGCCGGGTCCGGGGTCAGCGGCTTCTCGCACAGCACCGGCAGCTCCCGTTCCAGAGCGTGCAGGATCGCTTCCTCGTGGGCGGGCCCCGGGGAGGCGATCAGTACGGCCTCGACCCCCGGCGCGGCTATGGCGGCCGCCGGATCGGTGTGCGCGCTCACCCCGTCGAGGGCGCCCGCGACCTCCTTGACCCGGTCCCCGTCCGGATCGGCCACGGCCACCACCCGGGCCCCGCCCACGGTCCGCCCGATCCGGCGCACGTGGTCGGCGCCCATCTTCCCGGTGCCGATGACGGCGATGCCGAGCGTGTTGGTCATGTCGTGTTCCCTCCGGGAGTCAGCGGGCGCCGCAGGAGCGCAGGTAGGCGCGGGTGCGCCGGGCGATCGGCAGCGGCTGGTCGGGCGGACACGGGTACATGTCCTGCTCCACGATGGCGAAGAGGTCCACGTCCAGCCGCTGGGCCGCCGCCAGTACGGGTTCCAGCGCGGGCACCCCCGACGGCGGCTCGCACATCACCCCGCGGCCCACGGCCGGACCGAAGGGCAGCTCCTCCGCGAGGACTTCGGCGAGGATCCGCGGGTCCACCTGCTTCAGGTGGAGGTAGCCGATCCGCTCGGCGAACGTCTCGATCGCCCGGACGCTGTCGCCGCCGCAGTACGCGTAGTGCCCGGTGTCCAGGCAGAGTGAGACGAGACCGGGATCGGTCGCGTCCAGGAAGCGGGCCACGTTCTCCGGGGTGTCGATGTGGGTGTCGGCGTGCGGGTGGACGACGATCCGCAGCCCGTACCGGTCCTGGACCTCCCGGCCCAGCCGCTCGGTCTGGGAGGTCAGTTCACGCCATTGGGCCGGGGTCAGGACGCGGTCCTCCCGTACCTCCCCGGTCTTGTCGTCCCGCCAGAAGGAGGGGATGACGACGAGATGGGCCGCGCCCATGGCCTGGGTCAGCGCCGCGATCCGCGACACGTGCTCCCAGGTGTCCTCCCACACGGCGGGCCCGTGATGGAGTCCGGTGAAGACGGTTCCGGCCGAGACCCGCAGTCCGCGCTTGGCCGTTTCCTCGGCGAGTCGGGCGGGATCGGTGGGCAGATAGCCGTAGGGGCCGAGCTCGATCCACTCGTACCCCGCGTCGGCGACCTCGTCGAGGAAACGCTCCCAAGGGGTCTGCCGGGGGTCGTCGGGAAACCAGACACCCCAGGAGTCCGGAGCCGAACCGATGCGGATACGGGTCAACGCGGGCGGGGAGGACGTCATAGCGGCCACCTTAGGCGGGAGACGAGGGAGACGAGTGGGAGGAGTGACTGTGACCGGCACCGGCGATCCGTCCGCGTTCGACCTGATCACGATGGGCCGTATCGGGGTGGATCTCTACCCGTTGACGACCGGCGTACCACTGGCCGAGGCGGAGACCTTCGGGAAGTTCCTGGGCGGCTCCCCGGCCAACGTGGCCGTCGCGGCCGCCCGGCTCGGACGGCGGGTGGCGGTGATCACCCGGACCGGCGCGGACCCCTTCGGCACGTATCTGCGCTCCGAACTGCGGGGGTTCGGGGTGGACGACCGGTGGGCGACCGAGGTGGCCGGCCTGCCCACGCCGATCACCTTCTGCGAGATCTTCCCGCCGGACCACTTCCCGCTGTACTTCTACCGGCTGCCGAAGGCCCCGGACCTGGAGATCGCCCCGGACGAGGTGGACCTGGAGGCGGTACGGGCGGCCCGCGTGTTCTGGATGACGGGCACCGGCCTGAGCGAGGAGCCCTCGCGGGCGGCGACGCTGGCGGCGCTGGAGGCCAGGGCGGGCGCCGGGGCCGGGGCCGGGACTACGGTGTTCGACCTGGACTGGCGGCCGATGCTGTGGCGGGAGAAACCCGGGCCGTACTACGAGCGGGCGCTGGAGTCGGCGACGGTGGCCGTCGGGAACGCCGAGGAGTGCGAGATCGCCACGGGCGAGTCCGAGCCCTACGCGGCGGCGCGGGCGCTGCTCGCCGCCGGGGTGGAACTGGCCGTGGTCAAACGGGGCCCGGAGGGCGTGCTGGCCGTCCACCGCGACGGGACGGTGGCGGAGGTGCCGCCGGTTCCCGTCCGGGTGGTGAACGGGCTCGGGGCGGGGGACGCGTTCGGGGGCGCGCTGTGCCACGGGTTGTTGGCGGGGTGGGAACTGGGCCGCGTCGTGCGGTACGCGAACGCGGCGGGGGCGATCGTCGCCTCGCGGCTGGCGTGCTCGACCGCGATGCCGTTCTCTCACGAGGTGGAGGAGGTGTTGGGGCGTGCCGGTGGTGTCTGAGTGGGGGATGTCCTGGACGAGGCTGGCCGTGCTCGAACTGGCGCCGGGGGAGGTGTACGCGCACGAGTGCGGGGAGTCGGAGTGGATCGTGCTCCCGCTCGCGGGCGGCTGCGAGGTCCGTTCCCGGGGCTCCGCCCCAGACCCCGCGCCTCAAACGCCGGCGGGGCTGGAACACCGGGGCGGAGCCCCCGACACTCAACCGGAGGTGTTCGAACTGCGGGGGCGTCCGGGGGTGTTCGCCGGAGCCACCGACTTCGCGTACCTGCCCCGGGACGCGCACGCGGAGATCCGCTCGGCCGCCGGCGGGCGCTTCGCGCTCGCGGGGGCCCGGTGCCGGCGGCGGCTCCCCGCTCGGTACGGCCCCGCCGGCGGGGTGCCCGTGGAGCTGCGTGGCGCGGGCCGGTGCTCCCGGCAGGTCAACAACTTCGCGGCGGCCGACGCGTTCCCCGCCGACCGGCTGATCGCCGTAGAGGTGCTCACCCCCGGCGGGAACTGGTCCTCGTACCCGCCCCACAAGCACGACGAGCACCACCCCGGCGAGGAGTCCCGCTTGGAGGAGATCTACTACTTCGAGATCGCCCCGCACGGGAACACCCCCGGGTTCGGCTACCAGCGGGTCTCGCCTTCCCCCGCCGGGAAGACCGACGTCCTCGCCGAGGTGCGGACCGGGGACGCCGTGCTGATCCCCGACGGCTGGCACGGGCCGTCCGTCGCCGCCCCCGGGCACGACATGTACTACCTGAACGTGATGGCCGGGCCGGGCGAGACCCGGGAGTGGCTGATCCGGGACCACCCCGACCACGGCTGGATCCGCGGCAGCTGGGACGGTCAGGACATCGACCCCCGGCTCCCCTTCCCCTCCGAGGAGGCCACCCGGTGAGGCTCACCGTCGCCCAGGCGCTCGTACGGTTCCTGGCCCGCCAGTACACCGAGCGCGACGGCCACAGGCAGCGCCTGATCGCCGCCACCTGGGGCATCTTCGGGCACGGGAACGTCGCCGGGATCGGGCAGGCGCTGCTGGAGGCCGGGCCGGACGCCATGCCCTTCCTCCAGGGGCGCAACGAGCAGGCCATGGTGCACGCCGCCGTCGGGTACGCCCGCCAGCGCGGCCGGCTCTCGGCCCACGCCGTCACCACCTCCATTGGACCCGGCGCCACCAACCTCGTCACCGGCGCCGCCCTCGCCACGATCAACCGGATCCCGGTGCTCCTGCTGCCCGGGGACACCTTCGCGACCCGGCCCGCCGATCCCGTGCTCCAGCAGCTGGAGGTCCCCTACGCGGGGGACCTGTCGGTCAACGACACCCTGCGGCCCGTCTCTCGCCACTTCGACCGGATCTCCCGCCCCGAGGCCCTGATCCCGGCCGCCCTCCAGGCCGTACGGGTGCTGACCGATCCCGTCCTGACCGGAGCCGTCACCCTGGCGCTGCCGCAGGACGTGCAGGCGGAGGCGTACGACTGGCCCGAGGAGTTCTTCGCCGAGCGCGTGTGGGGCGTACGGCGCCCCCGGCCCGACCGCGCGGAGCTCGCCGCGGCCGCCGGGGCCGTACGGGGCTCCGCGCGCCCCCTGATCGTCGCCGGCGGCGGGATCCGGCACAGCGGGGCCCAGGCAGCCCTCGCCGCCTTCGCCGACGCCACCGGGATCCCGGTGGCCGTCACCCAGGCGGGCAAGGGCGTGCTCCCGTACGACCACCCGGCCGAGGTGGGCGGGATCGGCCACACCGGCACCGCCACCGCCGACGAGCTGGCCCGGGAGGCCGATCTGGTGATCGCCGCCGGGACCCGGCTGACCGATTTCACCACCGCCTCCGCGACCCTGTTCCAGAATCCGGCCGTCCGGTTCATCGGCCTCAACCTGGACCCGTACGACGCCCACAAACTCGCCGCCCGCCCGCTGGTCGCCGACGCGCGCGAGGGGCTCGACGAGCTCCGGGAGGCGGTCGCCGGGTACCGGGTGGACCCCGCGTACGAGAGCGCGTACGCCCGGCGCAAGGGCGCGTGGGAGGGCCGCGTCGACCAGGCGTACGCCGTGTCCGCGGCCGACGAGGACCTCCCGCCCACCCAGGCACAGGTGCTCGGGCTGCTCGACGGGCTGGTCGACGGCACCGACGTCCTGGTCAACGCGGCCGGATCGCTCCCCGGCGACCTGCACAAGCTGTGGCGGGCCCGGTCCGCGGACCAGTACCACGTGGAGTACGGGTACTCCTGCATGGGCTACGAGATCCCGGCCGCGATCGGCGTGGGCATGGCCGCGCCCGGCCGGCCGGTGTGGGCGCTGGTCGGCGACGGGACGTACCTGATGAACCCGACCGAGATCGTCACGGCCGTCCAGGAGGGGATCCCGATCAAGGTTGTGGTCCTCGACAACCACGGCTACGCCTCCATCGGCGGCCTGTCGGGGGCGGTCGGCGGCGAGGGCTTCGGCACCGGATACCGCTTCCGGGCGCCCGACGCCTCGTACACGGGGGACCCCCTTCCGGTGGACCTGGCGGCCAACGCGGCTTCCCTCGGAATGGCCGTGATCCGCGCCCGCACCGTACGTGACCTGCGCGAAGCCCTCGCCGAGGCCCGCTCGGCGACGCGTCCCACATGTGTCTACACACAGACCCGAACGCCCGACACTGTGTCGGGCCCACCCCCGGCACAGGCGTGGTGGGATGTTCCTGTGGCCGAGACCGCGACCCGCAAGGCGGCGGCCCAGGCCCGTGAAGAGTACGACCGGCAAGCCGCTCAGCGACGTCGCCATCTGTGAAGGAGCAAGGCAATGAAGACCGTCAACCACTGGATCGGTGGCAAGACCGTCGAGGGCGCGTCGGGCAACTACGGCCCGGTCACCGACCCGGCCACCGGCGAGGTCACCACGCAGGTCGCGCTCGCCTCGGCCGAGGAGGTCGACGCGGCGGTACAGGTCGCCAAGGAGGCCTACCTGAGCTGGGGCCAGTCCTCGCTGGCCGCCCGCACCAAGGTGCTGTTCGCCTACCGCGCCCTGCTGGACGCCAACCGCGACGCCATCGCCGAGCTGATCACCGCCGAGCACGGCAAGGTCCACTCCGACGCGCTGGGCGAGGTCGCGCGCGGCCTGGAGATCGTCGAGCTGGCCTGTGGGATCACCACCCAGCTCAAGGGCGAGCTGTCCACCTCGGTCTCCAACCGGGTCGACGTCTCCGCCATCCGCCAGCCGCTCGGCGTCGTCGCCGGCATCACCCCCTTCAACTTCCCGGCGATGGTGCCGATGTGGATGTTCCCGCTGGCCGTGGCCTGCGGAAACACCTTCATCCTCAAGCCGAGCGAGAAGGACCCGTCGGCCTCCAACAAGCTGGCCGAGCTGGCGACCGAGGCCGGTCTGCCGGCGGGCGTGCTGAACGTGGTCCACGGTGACAAGGTCGCCGTCGACGCGCTGCTGGCCCACCCCGACATCGCGGCCGTCTCCTTCGTCGGTTCGACCCCGATCGCCCGCCACATCCACACCACCGCCTCCGCCAACGGCAAGCGCGTGCAGGCGCTGGGCGGCGCCAAGAACCACATGCTGGTGCTCCCGGACGCCGACCTGGACGCGGCCGCCGACGCGGCGGTCTCCGCCGCCTACGGCTCGGCCGGCGAGCGCTGCATGGCGATCTCGGCGGTCGTGGCCGTCGGCGCCATCGCCGACACCCTCGTCGACAAGATCCGCGAGCGCGCCGAGAAGATCAAGATCGGCCCCGGCAACGACCCGACCTCCGAGATGGGCCCGCTCATCACGGCCGCCCACCGCGACAAGGTCGCCTCGTACGTCAAGGGCGCGGCCGCCCAGGGCGCCGACGTGGTCCTGGACGGCACCGGCTACACGGTCGAGGGCAACGAGAACGGCCACTGGATCGGCCTCTCCCTGCTCGACAACGTGAAGACCGACTCCGACGCCTACCGCGACGAGATCTTCGGACCGGTGCTGTGCGTGCTGCGCACGGAGACCTACGAGGAGGGCGTGGCGCTCATCAACGCCTCGCCGTTCGGCAACGGCACCGCGATCTTCACCCGCGACGGCGGCGCCGCCCGCCGCTTCCAGCTGGAGATCCAGGCCGGCATGGTCGGCGTCAACGTCCCGATCCCGGTGCCGGTGGGCTACCACTCCTTCGGTGGCTGGAAGGACTCGCTCTTCGGCGACCACCACATCTACGGGAACGACGGCATCCACTTCTACACCCGCGGCAAGGTCGTCACGACCCGCTGGCCGGACCCCTCGGACGCGCCGGCCGGCGTGGACCTGGGCTTCCCCCGCAACCACTGACCGCTGATCGCGCGCAAGCGCCGTAGGCCCGGCTCGCCCCCCGCACACCTCACCGCGGGGGGCGAGCCGCGTTTCAGAGCTGCGACCAGACGTCCTTCGCCGCCCCCGTGCCCCAGACCGCGTCGCCGTGGCCGTAGCCCGGGACCACCGTGAAGGCGACGCGGTCGTTGCCGGCCGCGCGGATCAGCTCCGCGCCGCGCGGCTGGTCACCGCGGCCCAGTTCGGTGTTGACCCAGGCCACCTCGGCGCGGATCCGGTCCCAGGCGATCCCGTACGTGGCGTCGTCGCCCGCCCAGACCGCGGCGAGGTCCCGCATCAGCGCGGTCGGCAGGAGCCCGCTCCCGAGGGCGGCGGTGGCCGCGTGCCAGGTGGCCAGCGGGGTGTGGGTGAGGGCGAACCGGTCCTCGGCCGGGCCGGCGCCGAAGGTGTAGGTCCCGGCGCTGTGACCCTGGGCGTAGATCCAGTTCGCCGGCCCCGGGAGGGCGGCCGTGCGGATCAGCGCGAAGTGGGCGAGCCCGGCGTGGGTGAAGCGCCGGGTCGGGTCCGGCGGCCAGGGCGCCGGGGAGACGCCGTCCGGATCGGCCACCGCCTTGGCGATCACGGCCGCGAGCCCCGGATCGACGACGTGGCCGCCCTGCGCGAGCTGCGTGGCGTACGCGTCCCGGGTGTCGGCCGCGCGCTCCGCCAGATCACCGGTGTACGGGCCGGTGGTGTCCAGGACCAGCACCCGGCGCAGCCGCGGCGAGGTGTCGTGCGAGGCCGCGTCCAGGGCGAGGGCGGCCCCGGCGGAATGCCCGGCGTACTGGTAGGGCAGCCCCAGTACGGAGTCCAGCGCGTCCACCACCCGGGCCAGGTCCCGGCGGTGCGCCGCGAGCCCCCAGTCGGCGGTGATGTCGGCGGCGGCCGCCGCGTCCTCGCGCGGGGTGACCCCGACCACGAGCAGGCCGCGGCGGCGCAGTGCGTGCGCGAGGTTGCGGTCGTCCGGGCCGCCCGGGGTGAAGAACTCCGCCGCGAAGTTCAGCCCGCCGCCGGGCAGCAGGTACGCGATCCCCCGCGGCGCCCGTGTGGTGTCCGCGATCACGTCCACCGTGACGGGGGCCGGGCCGCCGTCGTCGAGCGGGAGGGTGAGCCGGATCCAGCCGTCGCCCGGCACGTAGACGGCGGTGCCCGTGCCCAGCGCGCGCTCGATGCGGGTCAGCAGACCCGTTCCCTTGGCCGCGTCGCCGTGCTGTCGTTCCATCGAAGGTGCCTCCCCGCCCCAGGGTGATGGCCGAATACCGTCACCCTGGGACACCTTCGCCGGTCAGCGCGCCTGAGCCAAGTCCGGGGCGGGTTCGAGCGGTTCGTGTTCCGCGCGGCGCCGGCGGCGCAGCACCCACAGGGTGACCCCGGCGCCCGCCAGGACCAGGAACAGGCCCACGGCCGGCCAGGGGACGGCGATGAAGTCGGTCTCGGACCGCGAGACCAGATCGGGGTGGGCGGTCGCGCCCGCCGTGATCCTGACGGTCACCCAGTCGGACTGGGGGGCGTCCGGCCAGGGTTCGGTCAGCTCGATGCGCTGCCCGGGCAGCAGGGTCAGCCTCAGCTCGCGGGCCGGCCGGTCCAGCACCCGGCGCCCGAACAGGCCCTCGGCGGAGACCGTCACCTTGGGCTCGACGACCACGTTGCCCCGGTTGACCAGTGCGTACGAGACCGTGGCGCGGGCGCTGCGCACCCAGGGCAGCAGCGGCGCCGAGCGGCTGATCCGCACGTCCTCCACGCTCAGCCCCGGAGTCAGCGGCCCGGGAACCCGGAAGTACAGCCGGGCGCCCACCGAGCGCTTCACCCCGACCTGGACCTTGCCGTCCTGCTGGACGCCCTCCACGGCGGTGTTCAGGGCGACGATCCCGCCGACGTGGTCACCGGGCGTCGCGTCCGCCGGGACCTTCACGGTGAACGGGATGTCCTTGCGGCCCTTGGCCGGCACGGTGACGGTGCCCGCGGTCTCCGGCGGCAGCGCGATCCAGGTGCCGACGTCCTTGGGCTTGCTCTCCACCGGGAGCAGCGCGAAGGCGCCGCCCGCCGGGGTGTTCATCGCGTCGGTGGCGAAGATCTGGAACGTCAGGTCCTTGTCGGAGGAGTTGAGGATCGTCACGCTGTCGCCGAGGGCGGTCCCGGCCGTGCCCTGGTGGAAGAAGTACGCGCGGTCGGTCATCGCCGCACCGGCCGCCGGGGTGGGGAAGACCCCCCAGGTGCCGTTGTCCGCGGCCCTCGCCGCGCCGGCCGGGAGCAGGCCCGCACTCAGGAGCAGCAGGCTCAGCAGCAGGCCGTGGAGCAGACCGTGGAGCGGGGTGCGGGTGCGGCTACGCGTACGGCTGCGGGTGCGCATGGGCGGTCTCCAGTGGGCGCCGGAAGGGGAAGGGGTGGTGCGGCGCCGGAGCGCCGCACCACCCTGGTGGAGCAGGCCGTACGGGTCAGGCGATCGAGAAGGTCACGACCGTCTGGTAGGTGTCGGCGAACATGAACGGCGGGAGCTGGATCATCCCGGCGCCGCCGACGGCGAACTCACCGCCGGTCAGCTCGTCCCCGCCGGCGGCCTGGGAGGCCACCTTCATCGGGACGTCGGAGATCGCGCCGGGCGTGCCCGCGGTGCAGGTGCTCGGGCTGTCCGGGTTGGTCACGGTGCAGGACGGCTGGATGCCGATCTGCGCCTTCGCCATCGAGTGGCCGGTGGCCTGGTTCAGGAACGGCGTACGCGTCGCCGTCACGTCCCAGCCGAGGGAGCCGCCGCGGAAGTCCTGGACGGTCGCGGCGTTGAAGACGCCGACCACCGACTGGGCCTTGCCGTTGATGGTGACCGAGCCGAAGCTGACTGCCGGCTGGCCGTCCTTCGGGCCGAGGGCCAGCGGTCCGGGGAGGACCTCGACGTCGACCGGGTTCTTGACGCCGGCCTGCTCCTCCACGAACACGAACGGCTTGGAGGTGGTCGCACCGTTGATCTTGATCGTGTCGGCCTTCTTGGTGACCGTGAGGGTGCAGGTGGCCACGCCGGCGGAGTCCGCCGTGCCGGTGCCGTTGTCACCGGTCGGCGTGCCCGCGAGCAGGGCGGAGCAGGTGACGGCGCCGGGCGGCATGTTGGCGCCGCTGACGACGACCTCCTGGCCCGCCGGGCCGCTGTTGGGCGTCAGCTTCGTCGTGATCGGGTCCTTGGGCAGGGCCTCGACCGCGACGGAGCCGAGCGAGGCGCTCGGGCGGGGCGCCGGGGTACAGGTGGTGGTGAAGACCGAACCGGAGAGGTCCGCGTCGGTCACCGCGAGGTCGAGGGCGACGTTGACCGTGGTGCCCTCGGTGCCGTCCGGGATCTTGATCGTTCCGGAGAAGGCCTTGGGATCGAGCGGCTGCCCGGCCACGACGCTGACGGTCTCGGGCGGGCTGGTGACCACCTGGGTGGTCGTCCCGACCTTGAGGGTGATCTTGGAGGTGTTCACCGTGGTGACGGAGAACCCGGGGATCAGCGGGCTCGCGCCCGGGTCGATCGTGATCGGGACGACGTCGCCGGCCTTGGCTCCGTCGGGCAGGGTGACCGTCCAGTTCTGGTTGCCCGAGCCGTCCGGCTGCGGCGCCGGGGCGTCGCAGTTCTCGAAGACGGCGGTGGTCTTCGTCGCGGCCTGCGCGGAGCCTGCCAGGCCCACCACGCCGCCCGTCAGGGCCAGAGACAGGGCTCCCGCCCCGGCCAGCACTCTTCGTCTGAGCGTTCTCGTACTCACTGGGTCGCGACTCCTTCGTCATGACGAACCCCTCCCCCCACCCGCTGTGTGGGGGAGGCCGAGCCGGTGCGGTGGCCGATATTGACGCGTCGCGGTGATGAGAAGTCAATGACTTGCTTTCGCCCGAAGCACACAGAAATTGATGGGCCATCAGGGAGAGTCTGATGGCCCATCGGATACCGACTGGTCGGGGTGCGTCGAGTGCGCGGGGTGGACGAGGTGGGCGGGGTGCGCGGGCCGTGGCGGGGTGAAAGAGGCGGCCTAGCGGTCGGTGGGGAGGTGCAGCAGCCGGTTCGGGGTGTCGGCCGGGAGCGCGGTGATCCGGTCGGGCACGGCGCCGTGCAGCAGCGCCTCGGACACCTGGGCGGGAGTGCGCGCCGTCCCGCTCGCCAGGACGAGCGCGGCGACCCCCGCCACGTGCGGGGCGGCCATCGAGGTGCCGGAGGCGCGGGCGGTGGCGGTGGCGGAGTCCTTCCAGGCCGAGGTGACGCCGACACCCGGCGCCGAGAGGTCCACGCAGGGGCCGTGGCTGGAGAACGGAGCGTGCCGGTCCGCGGCGTCGGTCGCGCCGACCGTGATCGCCTGCGGGACGCGGGCGGGGGAGCCCTCGCAGGCGTCCGTGCCGTCGTTGCCCGCGGCCACGGTGAAGGTGATCCCGGAGGCCACGGCACGGATCACGGCCGCGTCGAGGGCGTGGCTGGGGGTGCCGCCCATGCTCATGTTGGCCACCGCCGGGGTGCCGGGCGCCTTCGCCGCGTCCTTCACCACCCAGTCGAGGCCCTTGAGGATGGCCGACAGGCTCCCGGAGCCGCGGCAGTCGGCCACCTTGACCCCGATGAGCGAGACGCCCTTCGCGACCCCGTACGTCTCCCCGCCCACGGTCGCCGCGACGTGCGTGCCGTGCCCGTTGCAGTCGCGGGAGCTCCCGAGGAACACCGCGTTGTAGCCGAACCGGGCGCGGCCCCCGAACTCCTGGTGGAGGGTGTTGATCCCGGTGTCGACGATGTAGACGGTGACGCCCTCGGCCCTCGTGGGGTACGTGTACGAGCCGTCGAGCGGGAGCTCGCGCTGGTCGATGCGGTCCAGCGGCCAGGGCGCGGACGCCTGGGACTGCGGCAGGGCGCCGGGGGTGTCGGCGCTGGTGTGGAACTCCGTGTCCGGCTCCACGGAGGCCACCCGGGGGTCGGCGGCCAGGGCGGCGGCCCGGGCGGCGGTGGTACGGACGGCGAAGCCGTTGAGGGCGGCCTCGTAGACCGGCCCGACCTCGTCGCCGGAGTCCGCGGCCTCGGCGGCCAGGGCGCGGGTCGGGGCGCGCGAGCTGGTGTCCTTGAGGACGACGACGTAGGGGGCGACGGGGGCTTCGGCGGCGGCGGAGGCCGGGTGCGGCGGCAGGGCGGCGGCCGTGGTGGCCGCCGCGAGGAGCGCGACGGCGGCGGGGAGGAGCGGGGCGAATACGGTCATGCGGCCGATGCTCGGCGAACGGCGGCGCGGGCGCGCGGAGGGTGCGCCGAGTGGGCGCACGACACGCCGCCGCGCGGGCTACGGGGCGAGGGGCCAGCCGCGCATCGCGAAGACGCCCTCGTCGCGGGCGCCGGCGGCGTCGTAGGTGGCCAGGGCGGCCTCGTTGTCGGCGTCGACCCCCACCCACATGCCGTAACAGCCGCGGGCCTTCCCCTCTTCGGCGAGGGCCAGCGTCAGGGCGCGGCCGATCCCGCGGCGGCGGTACCCCTCGTCCACGGACAGCTCGTACAGGCACATCTCGGTGCCCTTGTCGGGGTGGCACATCTCGATGCCGGAGACCATTCCCGCGGGCACGTCGTCGACGTAGGCGATCAGCATCACGTGCCCGGGGGCGGCGAGGAAGCGCTCGGACCACTCCTCGCGGGCGGGCCCGTCGAGGAGGGATTCTGCGGCGGAGAGCTCGGCGGGGGTGAGGGCCCGGCGGATGTCCATGGCGGCCACGATAATGCGCACATGACGGCTGGTGAGCGGAAGTCCGGCGCGGCGCGGCGGGCAGCCGGAAACTCCCGACCGGACGGCCGCGGCACCGGCCGCCGCCGCGACCCGGTGCCCCTCCCCGGTCCCGGTGCCCGGACAGGGCCCGGATCCGGAAGAGACGGCCTGGCGTTGTTCTTCCGTCGATGACCGATTGAGGGGGAGCCTCGTGAGAAGTGCCGTCGTCACTCCGGAGGAGGACCGGATCCGCTGGGTCGAGCTGCCGGGGGAGGAGCCGGCCCGGGTGTACGTGCACGGGCTCGGGGCCACCTCGCCGACCATGCGCGAGCTGCTGCTGGAGCTGAAGATCCCGCGCAGCTTCCTGCTGCCCGAGGCGGACGGCCCGCTTCCGGGCACCGACGCCCTGGAGGCGGCGGGCGTGGCCGTGGTGCCGGTCCCCGACTGCGGGCACAACATCATGCTGGACAACCCCGAAGGCTTCGCCCGCGCCACCGCGACGGCGCTGACCCGCGGCCAGGCACCACCCAGGCCGTGAAGTCCGCCCGGACAGGGGCTACTTACCGCCGGCCGGGGACGGGGTGCCGTCGGTCCAGGCGTAGACGCGCTTGCCGCGCACCGCGACCTGGTACTGGTGGGCGTCCCGGCACTCGGCCCGCACCTCGGCCCGGAGGCTGCCCGGCCACCACTTGGCGTGCAGGTCCGGGGCGCTCAGCTGCTTCGGCGCGCCCGTGCTGCACTGCGGGCCGTCGAGCGGTGTCGCGCCGAGGGTGAACCGGATCATCCGGGCCTCGCCGTTGGTGCGCATCCGTATGCGGACGTCGGTGGCGTCCCTGGGTATCCAGGACGGCAGCGCGAACCCGGACTTCGCGCGCTGCGGCGCATCGGCGGCGGTCGCGAAACGCCGGCCCTTCTCCTTGTACACCCGCTGTTCGATCCTGTCGGTCACGGGGTTGGGCGGCAGGTTGGGCAGGGCGAAGGCCGCGGTGGCGAGGACTCCCACCGTGGCGGCGGCGACGACGAGCGGGCGGCGGTTCATACCGTCCAGTCTCGGCCGGGAGGTGCTCCCCGCGCGTCCCTCCGCAGGACGAACCGTGCGTGGGTCGGAAGTCTTATCCGGTCTCATACCTGGGAGGGGTGCCGGTTCGGGTCGGGCCGGCGCGCAGTAACCGGGCGGCGTCCGCGGGAGTTGGCCGGAGGTGATCCGTCCGCCCCGGCCCCGAGGACCTTCCATGCGCCGTCGCCGTCTCGTCCCCGCTCTCGCCACCGCCGCCGCCACCGCGGTGCTCGCCCTCGCGCCGGCCGCCTGGGCCGCGCCGGAGGTCCCGGCCGACAAGCCGCTGGTGCTGAGCCGCTGGACGCAGCCCAGCGCCGCCAGTTACCACGCGTGGGCCGACGCGCGCGAGCACCGGGACGCGTGGGCGGCGTACGGCTTCGACTGGTCGACCGACCAGTGCACGTCCTCGCCGGACAACCCTTTCGGCTTCCCCTTCGCCGCGGCCTGCGCCCGTCACGACTTCGGCTACCGCAACCACCGGGCGGCAGGTCTGTTTCCGGCCGCCAAGGCCCGGCTGGACCAGGCGTTCCACGCGGACATGAAGCGGGTGTGCGCCCAGTACGAGGGCGGCCGCAAGAGCTCCTGCGAGGGCACCGCGTGGACGTACTACCAGGCGGTCAGGCTCCTCGGGATATCGTAGCGAACTCAGAGCGATCTCGTAGGGATCTCCGAGGAGTCCCCAGCGATCACAAGGGAACCGCGCGACCCGTACGCCAGGGCGCGCGGGTCGCGCGGGCGGCGCGTGCGCCTCCTCTTCTCGTTCACATGTTCTCCGTTTCTGCTTCACCAATCCGTGTGCCCCACAGCCCTACGCCCCGTGGATTGTCATGCCCGCGGCCATGGGTGGGTGGCCGATTTCCGGCCATGCACGGCTTGTGGGGAAGGGGGGGCGGACCGGTGTCTCGGCCACGTTTTCTGTTCGTGTCGTGGGTGGACGTCGCACGACGTCAGTCGCCGGCACGCGGCTCGGACCAGGACGCCAAGGGCGGCGGTCCCGAGGCCGTGACCTGGCGGCTCGTCGGCGCCAACAACCACGAGCTCGGCCGCAGTCCGCACGTGCACAGCAGCCTCACGGCCTGCTGCGCCGCCGTGCAGCGGCTCCGCGCGGAGGCCGACCGGGTCACCGCCCTCGTGGTGATGTCCCCCGGCACGGGCACCCGCGCCCACACCGCAACCGGCACGGACACGGGAAGCGGCGGCGGCGCCGGAACCGGTGCCGGAATCCGCGCCGCCATCGGACCCGGCACCGCCGCGGTCGCCGGCACCGGCGCCGGCGCCTGGACCTGGCAGCTCACCCTCGACGAGCACTGCGTGGCGGTGGCCGTACGCACCTTCCGCCGCCAGCGCGAGTGCCGGCACAGCCTCCAGCTGTTCCTGTCCGCCGCCGCCGAGGCGCAGGTCGCCTCCGGGGTCACCTACACCCGGCGGCTGCGCGGCCTGCGCCTGCCGGGCGCCGGAGACGCGCCGGGGCTGGCCGTCCGCGGGGGAGGCCTGCTGTGACCACCGCGACCACCACCGTCGTCGGCGCGCCCGACCCCGCCGACCGGGGCGACGCGCCGCGCCCCCTCGCCAAGGGCGGGGACCCGGCCGACCGGATCTTCCGCGGCTCCGCCCGCGGGGCCGGCGCCGTGGTGCTCCTCATCATGACCCTGGTCGGCGTCTTCCTCGGCGGCCGCGCCCTGGAGGCGCTGCGCGACGCCGGCCCGGCCTTCCTCACCACCTCCGCGTGGGAGCCGGACTCCCACCGCTTCGGCATCGCGGCCGTCCTCCCCGGCACCGTCCTCATCGGGGTCGTCGCGATCGTCTTCGCCGTGCCGCTCGCCGCGGGCACCGCCCTCTACATCACCGAATACGCGCCGCGCCGCCTCAAGCAGACCCTGATCAGCCTCGTCGACCTGATGGCCGCGGTGCCCAGCGTGGTCTACGGCCTGTGGGGGCTCTTCCTCTTCCAGCCGAGCGTCGTGGGCCTCTCCCGCTGGCTCACCACCTACTTCGGATGGTTCCCGCTCTTCGCGGTCGACGGGGACAACCCCCGCGACCCGCTCAGCCCGAACACCTTCTACACCTCCTCCACCTTCATCGCCGGGATGGTCGTCGCGCTGATGGTCACGCCGATCGCCTGCTCCGTGATGCGCGAGGCCTTCGCCCAGGCGCCGCCGGGCGAACGCGAGGGTGCCTTCGCCCTCGGCGCCACCCAGTGGGGCGTCATCCGCTCCGTCGTCCTGCCCTTCGGCCGGGGCGGGATCATCGGCGGCACCATGCTCGGCCTCGGCCGGGCGCTGGGGGAGACCATCGCCGTCTACCTGATCATCTCGCCGGTCTTCGTCTTCCAGCCGCACATCGTCCAGAACGGCGCCAACTCCGTGTCCGCCCTCATCGCCCTGCGCTACGGATCCGCCAGCGAATTCGGGATGTCCGCCCTGATGGCCGCCGGCCTCGCCCTCTTCCTCATGACCCTCGTCGTCAACTTCATCGCGTCCTCGGTGGTCGCCCGCAGCCGCTCCGGAGCGGGGGCCGAGGCATGACCGTCACCACGCACCCGGCCGCCCCGGCCACCGCCGAGGCCCCGCGCACCGTCTGTCCCGACCTGGTCCCAGACGGCCCCGGCGCGCCCGCCGAGCAGCGGCGCAACACCTCGACCCTGCACGCCCGCGACGTCCTCGCCCTGCTGGGGGCCGCGGCCGCCGCGCTCGGGCTGACCGCGCTGCTCTTCGGACGCGTGCTGCCCTTCGACGCGCCGCTGGGCTTCACCGTCGTCCTCTACCTCGCCTTCATGGCGCTGTACGCGGTCCTCGTCTCCCTCGACGAGAACGGCTCGGCCGTCCGCGCCCGCCTCGCCCAGGTCTTCGTCCACGGCATCGCCGCCCTGCTGCTGGCCGCCCTGCTGCTCGTCGTCGGCTACGCCATCGTGCGCGGCCGGGAGGCGCTGACCCACCTCAACTTCTTCACCGAGGACATGTCCGGCACCGGCCCGCTGGACCCGCTCACCCAGGGCGGGGCGCTGCACGCCATCGTCGGCACCCTGGAGCAGATCGGCATCGCCCTGGCGGTGACCGTTCCGCTGGGACTGGCCAGCGCGGTGTTCCTCAACGAGGTCCCGGGCCGCTACGCGCGGTTCGTGCGCACCATCGTCGAAGCCATGACGGCGCTGCCGTCGATCGTGGCCGGCCTGTTCGTCTACGCCACCTGGATCCTGCTCCTCGGCAACGACAAGTCCGGCCTCGCCGCCGCCCTCGCCCTGTCCGTGATGATGCTGCCGATCGTCATCCGCGCCTCCGACGTGGTGATCCGGCTGGTGCCGGGCTCGCTCAAGGAGGCCTCCTACGCCCTCGGCGCCGGCCAGTGGCGCACCGTGTGGACGGTGGTGCTGCCCACCGCCCGCTCCGGACTGACCACCGCCGTGATCCTGGGCACCGCCCGCGGGATCGGCGAGACCTCCCCGGTGCTGCTCACCTCGGGTATCGCGGCCGGCCTGAACGCCAACCCCGTCGAGGGGCCGCAGATGTCGCTGCCGCTCGCCACCTTCAGCCTCGTCGGCTACCCCGACAAGACCATGATCGCCCGCGGGTTCGGCTGCGCGGCCCTGCTGATGGCGCTGGTGCTGCTGCTGTTCGTGCTCGCCCGCGTCATCGGCGGCCGGGCCCCCGGCCAGCTCAGCCGCGGCCAGCAGCACCGCCGGGTGCTCGCCTCGGCCCGCGACGCCGAGCGCATGGCCGCCCGGGCGGAGCGCGGCCCGGACACGACGGCACCGGGGACGGGTGCGGAAGCCACCGGTCCGCTGCCCCAACCGGAGGACCGGCGGCCCGAACCGCCGCCCTGGTCCTAGCAGCCCGGCCCGCCCTGCCCCGCCCGCCCTGCCCCGCCCGCCCTGCCCCGCCCCGCCTCCCCGCCCACGCCCCGAGCGCTCGGCTTCGTACGACACGTCACCGATCAGGAGAGTTCCCGATGCCCGGACGACCCCCGGCCCACCACGGACGTGCCCCTTCGGGCGTCCTCGTCCGCGCGCTCGCCCTGCTCCTCGCCGCCGTGGCCCTCGCCCTGCCCGGCGCCGCGCCCGCCGCCGCCGAGAGCTACGTACCGGTCTCCGGCGCCGGCTCCACCTGGAGCCAGAACGCCCTCGACCAGTGGCGCGCCAACGTCAAGCAGTACGGCATGACGGTCAACTACAGCGGTACGGGATCGTCCGACGGCCGCAACCAGTTCCGCAACGGCACCGTCGACTTCGCGGTCTCCGAGATCCCGTACGGCATCAAGGACTCCGGGGTCGTGGACCCGGCGCCCGCGCGGAAGTTCGGCTACATGCCGATCGTCGCGGGCGGCACCGCCTTCATGTACAACCTCAAGATCGGCAACCGCCGGGTCACCAACCTCCGCCTCTCCGGCGAGGTCGTGGCCAAGATCTTCACCGGCACCATCACCACCTGGAACGACCCGGCCATCAAGGCCGACAACCCGGCCCTCGCGAGCTCGCTGCCCGCCCGCCGGATCGTCCCCGTCGTCCGCTCCGACGGCTCGGGCACCACCGCCCAGCTGACCAACTGGCTGGCCATGCGCCACGGCGGGCTGTGGGACGCCTACTGCGCCAAGGCCGGCCGCTCCACCCCCTGCGGGCAGACCTCCAACTTCCCCGTCGTGGCCGGCCGCGGCTTCGTCGGCCAGTCCGGCTCCAACGGCGTCTCCGGCTACGTGGCCCAGGACGGCAACGTCGGCACCATCACCTACGTCGAGTACTCCTACGCGGTGGCCACCACCGGCTTCCCCGTCGCCAAGATCCTCAACGGGGCGGGCTACTACACCGAGCCCACCGCGCAGAACGTCGCCGTCTCGCTCACCAAGGCCTCGATCCGGCCCGACCTGACCCAGGACCTGAGCCAGGTCTACGACGAGAGCAGCGACCGCCGCAACTACCCGCTCTCCAGCTACAGCTACATGATCATTCCGACCGCGCAGGAAGCGAACTTCAACCCGCAGAAGGGCAAGGCGCTCGGCGCCTTCGCCTACTACTTCCTCTGCGAGGGACAGCGCTCGGTCGACAGGCTCGGCTACTCCCCGCTGCCCATCAACCTCGTGCAGGCCGGTCTGGAACAGGTCCGCCGCATCCCCGGCGTCACCGCCACGAACATCGACATCAAGAACTGCAAGAACCCGACCTTCTCCGCCGACGGCACCAACACCCTCGCCACCAGCGCCCCCCAGCCCTCCGAATGCGACAAGAAGGGCGCCACCCAGTGCGAGATAGGCACGGGCGGCAACAAGACCCCGACCCAGACGGGCAGTGCCTCGGGCGGCTCGGGCGGCGCCGCCACCGGCGGCGGCAGCGGTAGCGGCGGCAACGGCGGTACGGGCTCGGGCGCGTCCGGCGGCGGCGCCACCGGCGGATCCGGCTCGGGCGGGGGCGGCGCCGACGGCGGGGCGGCGGCCTCCGGCGGCTCCGCCTCCGGCGGGAGCGGTGGCGACGGCGCGGCCGCCGACGGGGGAGCGGGAGCCGTCGACCCGGAGACGGGCCGGCCCCTCGCGGCGGGCGATCTGTTCGGCATCCCCGTCACCACCGCCACCGGCATCGGCGGGACGCTCCAGACCGCGCTGATGGTGCTCGGCGCGCTGATCCTGCTGACCCTCACGGTCGGGCCCCCGCTGCTCACCCGGCAGCTGGCCCGGCGGCGCGCGGGAGGCGGCTCCTGATGCGCAGCCTCCTGACGCGCGGCCTCCTGACCCGCACCCGCACCCGCATCGGCACCCGCAAGGCCTCGACGCCCGGGCCCCGAACCCGTCCGTCCGCCCCGGCCCGTCCGCTCCGGCTGCTGCTGGGCGCGCTCTGCCTGGCCCTGCTGCCCGTGGTCGCCACCACCGGAGGCAACGGCGCGCAGCCCGCGTACGCCGCCGACGGCTCCGAGACGACGGTCTCCGGCACCGGTGACTTCGCCGCCCTCAAGGTGACCGTCAGCCAGACCCGCAACCTCGTCGACCAGGTCGTCAAGGTCTCCTGGACCGGCGGGGCGCCCACCGTGTCGGACACCGCGTACGCCGCCAACTACCTCCAGATCATGCAGTGCTGGGGCGACGCCCCGACCGGCCCCACCACCGACCAGTGCCAGTTCGGCGGCTCCTCGGCGCTCGGCGCGGGCGCCGGCAACCAGGCCGCCGGCGCCTACACCAACAGCCGCCAGCTCAACTACGGGGACCGGCTCAAGGACGGCGAGAACCAGCCGCTGCCGCCGCCCACCCCGAGCGGGATCTCGTACGCCCCCTTCCGCACGGTGGGCAACGACCCGGTCAGCCCGGGCAACTGGAACGAGTTCTTCGACGTCAACAGCACCAACGAGGTGCCCTACGCCCGCACCAACGCCCGCGGCGCCGGCGAGGTCTGGTTCGAGACCCAGACCGCCATCGAGGCCCCCGGCCTCGGCTGCGGCGCGGCCGTCCCGGGCTCCCAGACCGCTCAGGGCGCCGCTGCCGCCGGCCGTGGCTGCTGGCTGGTGATCGTGCCGCGCGGCACCACCGAGATCGACGGCACCGCGTACACCACCCAGTCCGGCGGCCAGCTCCAGTCCTCCCCGCTCAGCCCGGCGAACTGGAAGCACCGCCTCGTCGTCCCCCTCGGCTTCGAACCGCTCGGCAGCTTCTGCCCGATCGGCGCCGAGGAGCGCGGCACGATCGGCAGCGAGATGGCCGCCGAGGCCGTCACCCGCTGGCAGCCCGCCCTGTGCCAGACCGGCGGCAAGGCCATCTACGGCTACGCGCAGGTCCCGGACGAGACCGCCCGCGTCAAGCTCCTCTCCGGCGCCCCCGGCCTCGTCTTCCTCGGCCGTCCCGCAGCGCCCGTCGAGACCCGGCGGCCCGTCTACGCGCCGGTCTCCCTCTCCGGCATCACCATCGGCTACTTCATCGAGAGCCAGGCCGGTTTCGGCGCCCCCGACGAGGTCAAGGCCCGCAACGGCACCCGCCTCGGCTCGCTGCGCCTGACCCCGCGGCTCGTCGCGAAGCTGCTGACCGAGTCGTACAAGGACGGCAACTCGCGCTTCGCCGAAAGCACCGCGAAGAACCCGGAGAACCTGGGCCGCGACCCGGAGTTCATCCGCCACAACCCCGAATACACCGGCCTCGACTTCGGCGGAAGGCTCGGTGACGCCCTCGTCCCGCAGCCGCTCGCCGACACCACCCGCCAGCTGTGGGAGTGGATCGGGCAGGACGCCGCCGCCCGGGAGTTCCTGAGCGGGGTGCCCGACAACGCGGGGACCCACGGGGACCGCGCGTACGCGGGCATGGCCGTCAACCCGCACTACAAGGACCTGGCGCTGCCGCTCGACAGCTTCCCCAAGAGCGATCCGTACTGCCAGCCCTTCGACGACCGGCCGTCCTTCCCGCTGTGCATCCAGGACAAGCACCCCTACGCCAGCGACATGCACGCCGCCGCCCGCGCCGCGAGCCGCGGCGACACCCTCGCCCGTACCTCCTGGGACGCGACCGCCACGCCCCCCGCCTACAAGAAGGACCCGCCGCAGCCGGCCGGGGCGCGGGCCGTGCTCGCCGTCACCGACACCGCCACCGCCGACCGGTACGGCCTCGTGCGCGCCGAACTCCTCAATGCGGCGGGCCGCTTCGTCGGCCCCGAACCGGCCGGCCTGATCGCCGCGGCCGGCGCCCGCAAGGCCGGCCCGGACGGGGTCGGTTCCCCCGACCCGGCGGCCAAGGACCCGGCGGCCTACCCGCTCACCGTGCTCACCTACGCCGCGACCGTGCCCGCCGACCTCACCGAGGCCGAGGGCAAGGACTACGGGAGCCTCCTCGCCTACGCGGCCGGCCCGGGTCAGACCCCGGGAGTGGCCGCCGGCACCCTGCCGCACGGCTACGCCCCGCTGCCCGAGGCCCTGCGGGCCCAGACCCGCGAGGCCGCCCGCCGGGTCACCGCCGAGGCCGGCAAGAAGCCGGCCCCGGACGGGTCGGCGGGCGGGTCCTCGGCCGGAGCGGCCGGATCCACCGCTTCCGGCGGTACGTCGGCGGGCGCGGGCGGGGTCCAGAGCGGCGCCGCGGCCTCCGGCACGAGCGGTGGGTCCCCCTCCGCCGGCGGCGCGTCCGCCGGCGCGGCGGCCACCGCGGGCGCCGGCGCCAAGGCCTCCGCCACCCCGGCCTCCGCGGCCCCGGCGGCGCCCGGCGGTGCGCCGCCCGCCGTGGCCGCCCCCGTGGCCCAGGCCACCGGGGACACCCCGCGCTGGGTGGTCGGCGCCATCCGGCACGTGCTGCTGATCTGCCTGATCGTGGGCGCGCTCGCGGCCTTCGCCGGCCCGCTGCTGCCCCGCTTCCTGCCGCGTCTCCTGCCCCACCTGCGCGCACTGCGCGCGGGCGCCGCCCACCGCGACGAAGGGCGGTGATACCCGGCCACAACCGTCTGATTCGTCCGCGCCAACGGAACTTCACCCAACGCGTGCCGGGCACCACCCGGGGCGCAGCCTAGCTGAGGGGTAAACCCGAGTGAACAAGAAGAAGATCGCCTTCGCCGCCGCGGCGGCCGCACTGGTGCTCGGCGCCACCGGCGGCAGCATCGCCTTCGCCGACCCGGCCGGCCCGCCGCAGTACCGCCAGCTGTCCGGTGTCGGCTCCGACACCACCCAGGACGTCATGAACGGCCTGGCCGCCGCCATCACCGTCAACGGCCAGAAGGTCATCGGCTCGTACGACGCCACCGGTTCCGCGAACGTCACCACCAAGGACCCGGCGGTCAACGCGAACTGCACCATCGCCCGCCCCAACGGCAGCGGCGCCGGCCGTTCCGCGCTGCTGACCTCCCTCCAGGCGAACAACGGCTGTCTGGACTTCGCCCGCTCCTCCTCCCTGAACCTGGCGGCCGCGGCCCCGGGCCTGACGTACGTCCCCTTCGCGGTCGACGGCGTCACCTACGCGATCACCCCCGGTTCGGCGATCCCGCGCAAGCTGGGTCTGGCCGACCTGAAGGCGATCTACCACTGCGACCCCAACTACGTGGGCGCGGGCCCCAACTACGACATGACCGTCTACCTGCCGCAGGCCGGCTCGGGCACCCGCAGCTTCTGGGAGTCCCAGATGGGCATCACCGACGCCGATGTCGTCGCGGGCGTCTACCCCTGCATCAAGGACAAGAAGGGCAGCGCCCCGGTCCAGGAGCACGACGGCCGCGTCCTCGACGACAAGTCGATCGTGCCGTTCTCCATCGCGCAGTACCAGTCGCAGTCCTCGCAGACGATCGCCGACCTGCGCGGCCGCGCCATCCTCGGCACCGTCGACGGCCTGGCGCCCACCGTGCTCAACAGCGGCTTCGGCGTGAAGCGCGACGTCTACAACGTCATCCCGACCAGCAAGGTCGCCACCGCGCCCTGGAGCACCGTCTTCGTCGGCGCGAACTCCGAGATCTGCAAGCAGACCTCGGTGATCAACACCTACGGCTTCGCCACGAACCCGAACTGCGGCGACACCACCAAGCAGACCCCCTGATCCGCCGAGCAGCTGATTCCCCGCCTGATCTTCTGATTCTGGAGACGTTGTGCTGAAGAACAGATTCTCACGGGCCCTGGCCCTCGGTGTCGCCGCCGTGACCACCGCCTTCGCGGCGGGTCTGGCCGGCGCGAGCGCCGCGTACGCCGCCCCGATCGGCAGCATCGAGATCAACCCGGCGACCGGGGCCGACACCTCCGGCATCGCCTTCACCACCTCCGGCGCCTGCCCGGCGAACGCCACCAACGTGCTGGTGAAGGTGGAGGGTTCCGGCTTCCCCGCCGGCGGCCTGAACGTGGTCGGCAACTCCCCGATCACCACCTACCCGACCGCCCCCAACGGCGGCATGGTCATCCCGCTCACCTCCACCATGCGGGACTACGCCAGCCAGGCCGGCTTCACCACCCTGCAGGGCAAGTACGACTTCACCGTGATCTGCCGGACGGCGTTCAACGGCACCAGCCTCGGCGACTACACCGGCGCGGTCTGGTTCACCTCGAACACCACCTACCAGAACACCGACCCGGCGGTGAAGACCGACACCGCCACCGCCCTCGCGGTCACCCCGGCCGGCCCCGCCCAGGCGGGCACCCCGGTCACCCTCACCGCCACCGTCACCCCGGGCGGCGCCGGCGGCACCGTCCAGTTCAAGGACGGCGCGAACAACCTCGGCACCGCCGTGACCGTCGCGAACGGCGCCGCGGCCCTCACCACCAGCAACCTCGCCGCGGGCACGCACGACCTGACCGCCGTCTTCACCCCGGCGAGCGCCTCCTACAACGGCTCCACGTCGGCGCACGTCTCCTACGTCGTCCAGGCCGTCCCGGCCGCCGCGACCAGCACCGCCCTCGCCGTCTCCCCGGCCTCCACCGCGCCGCAGTTCAGCCCGGTGACCCTGACCGGTACGGTCACGCCCGCGGGTGCGGCCGGCGCGCTGAAGTTCACCGACACGGTGGGCGGCAACACCACCACCCTGGGCACCGTGCCCGTCGCGAACGGCAGCGCGGTGCTGACCACCAGCAGCCTGCCGGTCGGCGACCACTCCTTCACCGCCGTGTTCGTGCCGGCGAACGCGGGCGCCTACCTCGGCTCCGACTCGGGCGCGGTCCCGTTCGTGGTCGGCGCGTTCGCCGGAGTCACCGCCTCCGAGACCATCACCACCACCGTCAACGCCGGCGCGCTGGTGATCAGCGTCGCCAACCCGCAGGTCACCCTGCCCTCGCCGGTCCTGAACGCCGACGGCGACCTGCTGACCACCGCCGGGTCCATCAACCCGGTCACCCTCACCGACACCCGTGCCGGCAACCCGGGCTGGACCGTCAGCGGCCAGGTCACCGACTTCTCCGACGGCGCCACCCACGGCATCAACGGCCAGAACCTCGGCTGGGCCCCGAAGGTCGTCGACAAGGCGCCCGCGCAGACCGTCACGGCCGGCTCCGCCGTCGCCGCGGCGCACGGCGCGGCCACCGGTGACTCGGGCACCGCGGGCCTGAAGTCCGCCCGCACCCTCGCGAACGGCGCCGGCCTCGGCACCGCGCACGTCACCGCCGACCTCGCGCTGAACGTCCCGACCTCCACGGTGGCCGGCACCTACAGCGCCACCCTCACCCTCACCGCCATCTGATCCAGGCGTGAGCCCCGGGGCGGAACGGCCTCTTCCCGCTCCTCCGCCGTTCCGCCCCGCCCCTGACGCCCGGATCGCGTCGCGCCGCGCGGGCCGGTCACCCCGCCGGCCCCGCCCGCCCGTTCGCCCCGTTCGCCCCGCTCTCCCGTCTGACCCTTCGCCTGGAACGGACGCCCGTGCCATGACCCGCCCCACCGCCCCCGCCCGGTGCAGCAGACCGGCCGCGCTGCTGCTCCTGCTGCTGTTCGCGCTGCTCCCCGTACCGGCCGCGCACGCGACCCCGGCGACCCTGCGGACCCCGGCGACTCCCGCGACCCCGGCGGAGGACCGGAAGGCCACCTTCGGCGTACAGCCGGCCGGGCCGAAGGAACCCGACGCCCGCGCCCACTTCTCGTACGGGGTCACCGGCGGCGCGGGCCTGCGCGACCAGATCGCCGTCTGGAACTACGGCGACGAGCCGCTCACCGTCGCCGTCTACGCCAGCGACGCCGTCAACACCGCCGACGGCGGCTTCGACCTGCTCCCCGCCGGCCAGGCGCCGAAGGACGCGGGCAGCTGGATCAAGCTGGAGAAGGACTCGGTCACGGTCCCGCCGAAGGCCAACGTCATCGTTCCCTTCACCCTCGCCGTCCCCAAGGACGCCACCCCCGGAGACCACACCGCCGGCATCGTCGCGACCCTGGCCGGCGGCGGCCAGGACGCCCAGGGCAACAAGGTCCGCCTCGACCAGCGCGTCGGCACCCGCGTCTACCTCCGCCTCGCCGGGGAACTGACCCCGCGCCTGGCCGTGGAGGACGTACAGGCCTCGTACGCGGGCACCCTCAGCCCCTTCGGCACCGGCTCGGCGACCGTGACGTACACCCTGCGCAACACCGGCAACGTCCGCCTCGGCGCCCGCCAGGCCGTACGGATCAACGGCATGCTCGGCGGCTCCGTCACCGCGGGCGGTCTCAAGGACCTCGGCGACCTGCTGCCCGGCAGCTCCCTGACCATCACGGCGAAGGCCGACGGCGTGGTGCCCGCCCTGCGTTCCTCGGCCGTCGTCTCCGTCCAGGCGGTCGCCACCCGCGAAGGCGTGGACCCCAAACTCCCGTCCCTGACCCGTTCGGTGTCGCTGTGGACGGTTCCGTGGACGCTGCTCGCCCTGGTTCTCGCGATCACCGCGTGCGGGCTGTGGCTGTGGCGCCGCCGGCGCCTGGCCCGGGCGGCGGCCACCGCGTCGGCGCGCCGGCGCACCACTCCCGAGATCGCCAAGAAGGAGCCCATCGTGCAGTTCACCCGACCCACCCGGCGCGACGCGGCCGGAATCGCCGTGTTCGCCGCCGCCGTCGCGACGCTGGCCGCCACGGCCGCCGTGGCCGTGCCCGGGGCCGCCCAGGCCGCCCCGACCGGTACGGCGGTGGTCAACCCAGCCACGGGCACCGACACCACCAGCGTCGACCTCGCCACCTCGGCGGCCTGCCCGGCGCCCGCCACCAACATCCTGGTGAAGGTGACCGGCAAGGGCTTCCCGGCCGAGGGCAAGAACGTGGTGGGCAACTCGCCGATCTCCACGTACGGGCAGGCCCCGTCGGGCGGCATCGCCGTCCCGCTGACGATGACGATGCGCGACTACGCCAACGAGGCGGGCTTCACCACCCTGGAGGGCCGCTACGACCTGACCGTGGTGTGCCGCAAGGCCTTCGGCACCGAGACGTACGGGGACTTCACCGGGTCGATGTGGTTCACGTCGAACACCGAGTACCGGACGACGGACCCGGGCGGCGGCCAGCCGACCCCGACCCCGACGCCCACGTCCACGCCGAGCCCGACGCCCACCCCGACGCCCACGCAGACGTCGACCCCGACCCCGACCACCACCTCGACCTCCACCCCGGACCCCTCCGGCAGCCCGACCCCGACCGCCACGGCCACCGCGACCGGCGGCGCCGGCCTCGGCCTGTCCACCAACGTCACCACCGGCGGCGCGGGAACCACCACCGGCACCACCGCGGGCAGCGGGACCACCGGCGGCTCCGGCTCCGGCGGCGGCCTGGCCAACACCGGAACGGACGCCACCACCCTCGCCCTGATCGCCGCGGGCCTGGTGCTGACCGGCGGCTCGGCCGTCTGGTGGGCCCGCCGCCGCGGCCTGCTGACCTTCTCGGGCGCCTCCGGCACCCCGGGCAACTGAACGACGGAGAAGGACAGATGACCGCCACCTCCACCGGGCCGGTGGACGTGCGCCCCGGCCCCGCCGAAGCCTGGAAGGCTCCGGCGGGGCGGGCGGCGCGCCCCGCCCCGCCCGCGGGGCCCGGCCTGTGGGCCGCCGGAGCCGCCCTGGCCATCCTCGGCGCGCTCCTCCTCGGCTTCGTCGCCGAGGTCGGCCCGCTCGGCCACCTGCGCCACGAGCGGGACCGCCGCGTGGGCTACGCCCAGCTGCGCGACGAACTCGCCAACGCCACCGCCCCGGTGGGGCCGACGGAGGTCGGCAGGCCGGTGGCCCTGCTGGCCATCCCGCAGATCGGCGTACGGGAGGTCGTCCGCGAGGCGACCACCGCCGAGGTGCTGGCATCGGGTCCCGGGCACCGCCGCGACACCGTGCTCCCCGGCCAGCCCGGCACCAGCATCCTGATGGGCCGCCAGGCGGGCTACGGCGGCCCGTTCGGCGCCATCGGGGACCTGGAGCGGGGCGAGACCTTCACCGTGACCACCGGCCAGGGCGAGCACGAGTACAAGGTGCTGGGCGTCCGCCGCGCCGGCGACCCGCAGCCCGCCGGGCCGAAGGGCGACGCGGCCCTGCTGACCCTGATGACCGCGGACGGCACCCCGTACATGCCGCGCGGGGTGCTCCAGGTCGACGCCGAACTCGTCTCGCCCGCCCAGCAGTCCGGCGGGCGCACCCCCGGCCGGCTGCCCGCCGACGAGGCTCCGATGGCCGGCCAGTCCTCGGCCTGGGTCCCGCTCGTCCTGTGGGGCCAGGCCCTGCTGCTCGCGGCGGCCGCCCTGGCCTGGGCCCGGGTCCGCTGGGGCCGCGCCCACACCTGGCTGGTCGGTTTCCCCGTACTGGCCGCCCTCGGCCTCGTGGTGTCCGACCAGGCCGCCCTGCTCCTGCCCAACCTCCTGTGATCGAGGCCCCCATGACCGAGACGCTCACCCTGCCCCAGGCCACCACCGCGGGTGCCTCCTCCCTGGACGCCCGCGCGATCTCCGCCTGGTTCGGCGGCCGCAAGGTCCTCAACCGGGTCTCGCTGGCCATGCCCGGCGGCCAGGTCACCGCCCTGATCGGCCCCTCGGGCTGCGGGAAGTCCACCTTCCTGCGGATCCTGAACCGCATGCACGAGCTGATCCCGGGCGCCGAACTCGCCGGTGAGGTCCTGCTGGACGGCGAGGACATCTACGCGCGCGGGCGGCGGCTGACGGACGCCCGCCGGCGCATCGGCATGGTCTTCCAGAAGCCGAACCCCTTCCCGGCGATGTCGGTCTACGACAACGTCACGGCGGGCCTGAAGCTCACCGGGGTCCGCGCCTCGGGCGCCGTCAAGGACGACCTGGTGGAGGAGTGCCTCACCAAGGCGGGCCTGTGGAAGGAGGTCCGCGACCGGCTGCGCCAGCCCGGCGGCGCCCTCTCGGGCGGCCAGCAGCAGCGCCTGTGCATCGCCCGCTCGCTCGCGGTCCGCCCCCGGATCCTGCTCATGGACGAACCCTGTTCCGCCCTGGACCCGACCTCGACCCGCCGCATCGAGGAGACCATCCGCGACCTGGCCGACGAGGTCACCATCGTGATCGTCACCCACAACATGCAGCAGGCGGCCCGCGTTTCCGACCAGTGCGCGTTCTTCCTGGCGGAGCAGGGAACCCCCGGGCAGATCGTCGAACACGGTCCCACCCCGGCCATGTTCTCCACCCCGTCCGACCCCCGCACGGCGGACTACGTCGAGGGCCGCTTCGGCTGACGCGACCCGCGGCCGCGGGCGGGGGCGCTACGGGACGAGGTGCCGGGCGAACCAGTCCCGGGCCAGGGCGGCCACCTCGTCCAGGGCGCCCGGCTCCTCGAAGAGGTGGGTGGCTCCGGGGACGATCTCCAGCCGGTTCTCGCAGCGCAGCGCGCGCTGGGCCCCGCGGTTGAGGTCGAGCACCGTCGTGTCCCGGCCCCCGACGACGAGGAGCGTGGGCGCCCGTACGGAGGCCAGCCGCGGGCCGGCGAGGTCGGGCCGGCCGCCGCGGGAGACGACGGCGCCGATCGCGGCGTCCGAGGCTTCGGCGGCTTCGGCGGCTTCGGCGGCTTCGGCGGCTTCGGCGGCTTCCGCGGCGGCCCACAGCGCCGCCGCGGCCCCGGTGCTCGCCCCGAAGTAGCCGACAGGCAGGGGCACACGGCGCCGCAGCCAGCGGGTGGCCTCCGCGAGCCGGCCGGCCAGGGGCTCGATGGCGAAGACGTTGGCCCGGTCGGCCTCCTCGGCGGGCGTGAGCAGGTCGAAGAGCAGGGTGCCGAGCCGCGCCCGGTTCAGCTCCGCCGCCACCGCGCGGTTGCGCGGGCTGCGGCGGCTGCTGCCCGAACCGTGGGCGAACACCACGACCGCCCCGGCACCCTCCGGCAGGGCGAGGTCCCCGGCCAGGGTGAGGCCGCCGGCGTCCACCTCGACCGCGACGGAACCGGCCACCGCACGTGCCAGCAGGGCGACGACCTCCTCGTCGGAGGTCTGGGAGAAGTCCTCGTACCACTCGCCGACGGCACGGAAGGCGTGCGGTGCGGACAGGCACACCACTTCGTCTGCGGCGGTGCGCAGCCGGGCGACGGCGTCCGGCGGGGCCACCGGCACGGCCAGCACCACCCGCGCCGCGCCCTGCGCCCGTACGACCTCGCAGGCGGCCGCGGCGGTGGCCCCGGTGGCGATCCCGTCGTCCACCACGATCACCGTGCGGCCCGCGAGGGCCACCCGCGGCCGCTCGCCGCGGAAGCTCCGCGCCCGCCGGGCCAGCTCGGCCTCCTCGGCGCGCTCGACCGCGGCGAGGTCCTCCGGCCGGACCCGGCTGCTGCGGACGATGTCCTCGCTGATGACGCGTACGCCGCCCTCGCCGATGGCGCCGAAGCCCAGCTCGCGGTGGTACGGGACGCCGAGCTTGCGGACCACGATCACGTCGAGCGGGGCACCGAGCGCCCGCGCCACCTGGAAGGCCACCGGGACTCCGCCGCGGGGCAGACCCAGGACGACGGGATTCTCCCCCCGCAGATGACGGAGCGCCTCGGCGAGACGCTCACCCGCGTCCGTGCGATGGGCGAACAGCACGGTGGTTCACCCCCAACCAGGGGAGACGGAAACCACGCCACAAAATCCACGCTACTCCGCTCCGGTGGCCCCCGCGGCGACCCACACGACGGAGGTGTTCCCGGCGGGGAGTTGGGCGTCGAGCACGGGAACCGCAGTCCCCCCGACGCCCCATCCGAACGGCTCTGACCTGCAAGAAAGCCCTCCACGAAGGGAGGGCTCGGGTGGTGCGGAAAAAGTGCCCCCGGCAGGACTCGAACCTGCGGCCAAGTGCTTAGAAGGGACTCGGCCGCACTGAGAGGAACAGGTCGTTGACCTGCTTCTTTTCTCTCCTAGCGATGCACTCCTGGTTCTCTTCTCGCGTATTCACCGGACGGCACCATTCCGACCGTTGGTGGGCATGTGTGTGAGCCTCTGACCTATCTCGTCTGGCGGAGTGGAGAACCGCGATGGTTGTCCAGTTTTCCAGCCCCTGGTTGCGGGGACGGGCTCGACCTGCGGATTCACGTCGCGGTCATGTCCGGGACGGCATCAGAAGCGTGGTGAAGGTGAGCGGGAGCGGCAGCATCACCGCTCCCGCCGCTCGGAAACAGCCCCGCTAGACGTCGTCGCCCGGCGGCTGCGAGGGGCCGCCCAGCTCGCGCTTGAGCCAGCTGAGGAACCGCTGCGCGGCGGCCTTCCCGGCCAGGTGCATGATGCAGGCGGCGCCGTAGGCGATCGAGGTCCAGGTGATCATGGTGATCGTCTGGCTCTCCGGCTGCGTCTCCCGCAGCAGTCCGGCGACGACCAGGTAGGTGATCGCCGTGGTGTAGGCCGCGAGGACCCAGCGGGGGACGTTGATCCGGTTGCTCGGGATCGGCGGATTGGTCACGTTCATGCTCTCTGAGAGGAATGGATCCGAATGACCGCGGCTCGCCCAGGGCAGGGTCGCCGACCTTGGTCACGACAAGTAGAAGGTGATCCATCCCCGCCGTGGGGGCGTTTCGCCACCATTGTGAGATGCGAAACATTTAGGGAACGAGATCTAGCGCCCACCAGAATCTTCTGGTAGGCGCTGATGATCTTCAGTTGTGGGCTCAACTGCCGAGACGATCCATTGCCCTGGGCGATCGTCAGTCAGGCCCATCCATCTCTCTCACGAACGCGCTCGAGCTTGCTGGCTCTAAATCACGACCGATGAACAGAACAATAGAAGGAAGCGGCGAGTAGCCGCAAGGAAGCTGGGGAATCTAACGCTCTCTCCAGCTTGAGTTCAGCTCACTTTGCACACTTCCGCATGCCTGTGACCTGGGGAAACTTCGCCTCACCTGCTTGTCAGTTCCAGCCGTGGCGAGCTCGCTGAGTGCAACTCGCCTTCGCTGGCGCCGGGAAGCCGCCACTAGGCGTCTGACCAGGTGTTTTCGGCACCAGAAGAGCTGAGGGCTAGCCGCAGGCGGCTCCTGCCGTGGCTACTGGCTTGGCAGAGTGCGACTGGCCAACAGCTGGACTAGCAAGCCGGCAACCCGTTTCCCGGCACTCTCTCCAGCTTGAGTTCAGCTCACTTTGCACACTTCCGCATGCCTGTGACCTGGGGAAACTTCGCCTCACCTGCTTGTCAGTTCCAGCCGTGGCGAGCTCGCTGAGTGCAACTCGCCTTCGCTGGCGCCGGGAAGCCGCCACTAGGCGTCTGACCAGGTGTTTTCGGCACCAGAAGAGCTGAGGGCTAGCCGCAGGCGGCTCCTGCCGTGGCTACCGGCTTGGCAGAGTGCGACTGGCCAACAGCTGGACTAGCAAGCCGGCAGCCCGCTTCCCGTCTAGTCGGAGGTTGGGTCTGCATCGTTCCTGGCTACTTCTCCGCTCTTCGGTGAGCCGTCAAGCGGACCTTGTCGAGAGTTGTTCTCGCTGGTCAGAGGCTGGGTAGGCACTCTCGAGCCCCCCATGCCTGCCCAGGAGTCCAGGCATCTCTGGCTTGGTTCGCCCTGATCTCCTTTCAGCGTTAGCCCTCAAGCCATCATTGACCTGCTGGAGGGTGCACCGGTGCAGGCGGAAGGCCTTCAGCAACGCAGCCGCCGTGTCCAGGCTCGACCTTCCGTAAGGGCGTGTCGGTGGCAGTCGCCAAGGCTGGCCGTACGGCATCGACAGCTTCGCCCCTACTGGCCTCATGTACCGATGTAGATCGTTCAGTGTCGCGTTCGCCGTGACCACCCCCTCACGCACGGGCCACCGCAGGTGATCCACCAGTACTCTCAACGCGGTCGCACACCCTGAGGGCTCTGACTCAGGCAGAAGCGTTGACGAGACCCCCCGCCGTCGCGACGACGGGCGGGGTCGCGTCCGTCGGAGGTCGCTGACGGCTGCTTTGACGCCTACTCGGTGCCCCGTGCTCCAGCAGCCTGCTGTGGGCCCCGAGCCAGTGGTGTGATCGCTCCCATAACGGCGACACCGGTGCTGATGGGCAGGGCGAGCTCGGGAAGAAGCGAAACGCTGGTGACGACCGCGAGAGTCACGAGCCCGAGAACGATCGCCCAAGTCGGGGGGCGGAACCGCTGGGAGTTTTTGTGGTGGACCCGTACATTCATTGAGACACCTTCTTCGTGAGATGCGATGAGGAACCTGGGTGTGGGAGCGGCCTCCCGTAGCACCGGGGGGTCGCTTGCCGTTTGGCGTGTCGTCACTCTGCTTGATGCGTAGGCAACTTGGGCTAGGCCCCTTCAGACCCTTTGGCCCGGTTGTAGTCTGTACACCCGTACGCGGCGGCATCGCAGGTCAGCGTCATATCCCGTTGCGGGCCAAAGGGTCAGGAGCATTCACAGCCACCTCGTAGACCCTTTGGCCCGCTTGTAGTACGTACACCCGTACGGGGCTATGCCGCAGGTCAGCGCCGTATGTCGTTGCGGGCCAAAGGGTCAGATGGGGGGGCGAAGTGCCGAGGAATGCAAGTCGTCGTTCGGGGCGGATGCAGAGTCTGGCGGCTGTGGAGGGGCGACTTCGGCGCGCTCAAGCTGGCTTGTACGACCTTCAGGTTCGAGGTGCTGGCCGCATCTCGGCGGTGCGGATTCGGTCGGCTCTGATCACAGGGCACCCGTATAGTCCGTCCCCCATAGCGCGCATTGCAGCGCCGCGAGGCATCAATTTGCAGGTTTATCTGCTCGCCCTTTTTGAGGCTCAGACTCGGCGCCGCGCTGGCAAGGCGGGACCTTGCCCACTTCCCCTATTCGGTGCGGGGAACGAGATTTCGTGGTCTAGTCTCGTTGTGTCCACTGCGAAGCAGAACATGGAAGCCGTCACGCCCGTTACGGCTTCGCAGAATCGAATTCGTCAGATTAAGTCCGCGATCAAGCGGCTTTCTGAGGAAGGCTTGGCTGTCCGTAATGCCGGGGATGCTAGCGGCCCCTCACCCTTGATGCTGCTGCACGAGTCCGGAACTCTAGATCCGGATAGGAATGAGTACTACATTCCTGAACGGCGTGAGCGCCCCCCGTCTATCCTGTCGCTTCCATTTCAATTTTTCGTGAGGGGGTGGGTGCACCTCCTGACTCCATCGGAGATTCGCGTCTACCTGATCATGCGTCATTTGGCGGCACGCTTCCCAGGTGCCCATGAGGCCCGGGGGGTTTATCTGACTGAGCGGGACCGGGAGTGGCTCTATGACATATCGCGAGACGTCTATGAATCTCACTTGACGCTTGCCAGATTTGGCCTGATCGAGAAGGTTGAAAATCCCTATCGGCACCCGGATGGAAAAGTTGTGAATTTCGGAGAATTTCTCAGCAAGGGTGGTGTCGTCTCCCCTCACCGTTTCAAGGTATGTCCGGATTCGGCGCTCTCGGTTTCGGCCTTCGAGCGAATCTCTAAAGCCCTCTTGAACTACCCCCCTACTTTTTCTCAGATGGTGCAGAAGGGGGATTTGTGATGCTGGCGTCGTGCGCTGCTATGGTTCGCCGATCGGCTAGAAGGGGGAGACTCCAGGCTTGGCCGCCTAACTAGCTGAGGGCGCAATCAGCCTGCTCGTGAAGCCTCTGTCGCACAACCGCTGATAGGCGTCGAGCGCGGAGGTGGGCACTCTCATTTCAATCATGAAGCCCTCCTCTGGGTAGACCAGTAGCCGCTGAAGGGCGCCAACGAGCATGTCGATGACACGCTTCGGATCGCCGATGCAATCGACGTATTCCATGAACGTCATCGGTGTTGACGCGCTGAGAACTTCCACTTCTGGCCAGAGCTTCCGGGCTGTGGCGTACGCGCGTCGCTCTTCGTACGGCTTGCTGACCAGCAGTACGGATTCGATGGGGCGGCCGGCGTCCTTCAGCAGGGCCCGGGTGAGTCGGATGTTCTCACCGGTGTTGCGGGCGTTGGGCTCTACGAGGACGTCCTCAGGCGGGACGCCAAGCTCCAGCGCCCGCTCGCGGTAGTGCACCGCCTCCCCGCGAGGCATCCGGGCGCGGGTCGTTGGGCTGGTGGCGCCCGTGAACACGATCAGGGGCGCCATGCCGCGCTGGTACAGGTCGACCGTCGTGTCGGCCACGCCGAGATCGTGGCTGCCGAGGCCGACCGCGACTGAGCAGGGGCGCGGCTCGTGGTGCATCTGGTGGAACTCCCAGATAAGTTCCGCGTCCGCCCACACCTGCTCAGAGATCACTTCTGTTCGCCACCCTCGGCCGAGTCCGGGACTTTGAACTCATACTCCCAGGCGAAGCGCGACGCGGCGTGGACCCCTATGGCGAACTCAACGACCGTTCCGTCTGCGGTGTACGTCGTACGGTGCAGCTCCACTACGGGCTCGCCCGTCGGCAGCTTGAGCAGCTTGACCTCGTCGGCTGTGGGGACGCGCGCGAAGATGCGTTCCTTCATGTGGTCGATTTCGTACCCGGCGTCGTAGAGGACCCGGAAGCCTCCACCGCGGCCTGCCGGCCCAGGGGTGGGGTCCACGATGCGCGTGCCCTCGACGTGCTCGGGGCGGTAGTAGCTGGTGAGGGTATGCGTGGGCTGCTCACCCTCCTTCACGAGGCGAGCGCGCGCGTATACCTGGGCGCCTGCAGGTAGGCCGTGCGCCTCAGCCGCAGGAGCGGGTGCGTCGATGAGGCTGACGGACTGGGTCTGCTCGCCGCGCCGGTAGGTACGGCCGGAGGCGACGCGGTCCGCGATGAACGCGACCTCGTCCCCGTCGCGCCACTTCGCCTTGTCGTAGCGGCTGATTCCGATCCGCTTCAGCGGCGTCTGCGCGCGAACCATCGTCCCCACGCCGCGCGACGACGTGACGAGTCCCTCGGCCTCCAGGGCCTTGTAGGCAGCGTTGACGGTTGCCTTGGAGCCTTCGCCCGCCTCGACCAGGTCGCGAATCTGCGGCAGCAGTTGGCCAGGGGTGTAGTCGCCGTTCTTGATCTGTTCGGCCAGCCTGTCGGCCAGCTCTCGCCACTTCGGTGCCACCGGGCACTCCTCTCGACAGAGCCAGTTTCCCACAGTCCTAGGACATTGACAGTCCTAGGACTGAAGTGTCATGGTCTTCCTAGGCGCAGCCAGTCCTAGGACAGGAGGTGCTTCTTGGGGGGCGTACTTGGCCTGCCCAAACGATCCACAAGGGGCCCGGGACAGATCGGGCTGAGGGCGCCCGGGCCCTGGTCATTCACCGGAGGGCTTAGACCGAAAGGTCACGTCTCCATACGCCTACGCCAGGTCACAAACCTGAAGGAGACATGTGTACTGCTCGACCTTCCGTGCCGTTCTCGGTGCGGCCGGTTGCCTCCTCCGCTCGTCTAGTACGGGCGGGGTCGCAGGGAGCCGAGTACATCCGCTCCACCCCCAACGCAGTGCAGCCCCCGGCGTGTCCGCGCCGGGGGCTGCTGAGTCCCGTTCCTCTCTCGAAGGAGCAAGACCCATGAAGTCCATCGCTGCACTTCACGACGTTGTTACCCCGTGGTCGGACGGCTTGGAGCCGTCTGCTGCGGAGCTGGACGCGATCGAGTGGGAGATGCCGCTGATCATGGCGGACGTCGACCTCCTCGACGCGGAGATCGCGGTTCTGGACCGGGCGCCGTCGGAGCTCGACGAGCGGCGGATCCGCCGGGCCCGCCGCAAGAAGCTGGCTCTCCGCCGGGTACTGCTGAACCAGGCCGCCGCAGCGGCCGCCGCGAGCATGCCGGGCGGTGCCGCATGAGTACTCCGATCACCCTCTCAGCCCTGGGCGCTCCGTTGATGGCGCTGCGCATCTTCGCCGACGTCTACCGGCACCTGCCGGCGCCGTGCGTGTCGGTGTCCACGGTCTACCCGGACCTGCTGGAGCTTTCCTTCCACGACGACCTCGACGGGTTCGAGACGTGGCGTGAGGCTCTGGGGATCCCGTCCCGGAGCGTGTCTCACGGTGTTCAGGGCGGTGGCCATACCCACGTCTTGAAGGCTGAGACCAGCTACTCCGGCGGGTGCGTGCGGCTGATCGGCTACGCCCGGATCCACACCGCCGACGAGGAGCGTTCACGGGCGGAGGTCACGCCGTGAAGGATGTTCAGATCCGTTCATCCGAGCGGGCCCTGTCGGTCGGAACGTGGCTGATCGTCGGCGGGGCGATGCTCTACTCCGTCCTCACCGTCACCCCACTCATGGCCGACCACACCCCCGCCGCATGGCGGTGGACGGCCCCGATCCTGCCCCTCGTCGTGGACGCCGCGGTCGTCATCGTGGTCCGCCTCGACTCCGTCCTGGCCCGCCTCGGCGGGCACGGCGGCGCATGGCCGGTGGCGCTGCGCTGGATGACCGGCGCCATGACCCTCGCCCTGAACATCGGCGCATCCGCGCTGGCCGGGGACCTGGTCGGGGTCGCAATCCACTCCGTGGCGCCGCTCCTCCTGATCGTGACGGCGGAAGCGGGTCTCGCCTACCGGCGGGCCATCACCGCCGCCGTGCGCGGGCTCGAAGAGCGAGACCGCGCAGAGCGGCAGGCCCGCGAGCAAGCGGCCGAGGCCCGGGAGGAAGCTCGGCAGCAGCGGGTCCGTGAACGCCGTGAGCATGAGGCGTCCCTGGCCCGTGAACAGCGTGAACACGAGGCCCGGCTGATCCGTGAGGAAGCCGACAGGCAGGCTCGCATCCGCCGCGAGGACCAGGAGCGGGCCGAGGCCGCCGAGCGGGCGGAGCGGGCGGCTCGTGAACGCCGTGAACACGAGTGTGAACAGCAGCAGGCCGAACGTGAACGCCTTGAGCGCCAGGCCATGCAGCAGCGCGAGCTGGAAGCCCAGGAGAAGGCCGAGCGTGAACGCCGTGAGCGGATCCGTGAACAGGAGCGGATGGAGCGTGAACGCGCCGCGCTCCTCGCGGCCGGCCCGCCGGCGGAGAAGCTGCCTGAGGAGCAGGCCCGCGCCACCGTGGCCGCTGCGTTCGCGGCCGGGGTGCCGGTGAGGGTTGCCGCGGAGCTGTCCGGCTGGTCCGTTGGCTGGGCTTCCGCCCGTTACCAGGAACACCGCGACGCCACCGCCACCGCCGCTCCGGCCCTCGGTCGATGAGCACCCTTCCCGCCTACCGGTGGCGCCTCGCCCCCGATGGCCTGGCCACCCGCCGCCAGCTCCGCGCCGCCGGCCTCCGCCCCGGCGGACAGGAAGTCGTCGCCCAGCTGGAGCGGCCCCGTCGCCGGCGGGGCCCGCTCGTCGCCTTTCTTTACCGGGTAGAGCTCGCTCGCCCGGTCCGCCCGGTGACCCCGGCCAAAGCCGCCGCGCTGGCCAAGGCGAACACCGCCCGCCGCACCTGCCCGACCTGCCGCCGCGATGCCGGATACGTCATCCCCGCTCGGCTTGGCGAGTGCGTCCCGTGTGCCTTCCCCGAACAGTGCGCCGCCTGAACTTCCCGTCTCTCGTTAGGAGTTCTGCTGTGTCTCGTCGTACACGGCCTTCGGCCACTTCGACCGTGCACATCCCCCGTCAGCGCGGGCGGCGGGAGCCGGTCATCCTCGTCGTCACGTCCGAGCCGCCCCCGACGCTGACCATGCGCGCCGTGCTGGCTGTAGGCCGGTGGGCGTGGAAGCACCGCCGTGCGTGGCTGCCCACCGGCATCTCCAGCGTTCTCCTCGTGGTGACTGGGGGCGTTCACCTGATCGAGCCCCGCACGGCATGGGCCTTCGCCGCGCTCGCACTGGCCCCCGTCGGCGTGTGGGTGTGGGGCATGCTGCGCCGCCGGCCGACCTCCCGGCAGGCCGCGCTCTGGCGGGCCCTCCTCGCCGGCTTCGCAACGGCATCCGCCACTTGGCTGGCGCTCGCTGCCGGGTTCGGGCCTCACCGGCCGGCCCTATTTCTCTTCTGGGCCGTGCTGACGCTGACCGCGCAGGTCGGCTGGCTCGTCGCCCGTCACCTGACCTTCGTGAGTGAGAAGGAGACCTCCTGATGGCGAACACCACCTCGGGCATGAACGGCGGCGCCGGATGGAAGACCACCGGCGGACCGCAGCAGGCCCGTACGCAGCGTCCCCGGTCCGCGCCTCGGGCCGGCGCGAACGGCTCCCAGACCAAGGTCAACAACAAGACGTTCTCGCCCGGCTTCACCCTGAACATCGACGCGGGCGGCCGCGGCAACAACGGCGGCCGCCACGCCGCCCCCGCCGGGAGCGGGCAGGGCGGCAGCCGGGCGCAGTCGCTGCTGCCAGCGCCGGAGTTCACCTCGCCCGCGCAGGTCCGCCAGTACTGCAACGCCGTCCGCGCCGCCGGGGTAGCCCTGTCGATCGAAGTCGCGATGGGCGCGGAAATCCTCAAAGCCACCCTCGTCCAGGTGCCCGACCCCGACGGCCGTATCGGCGGCTCCCGCTTCCGGGCAGCGAAGGTCGCCCGGAAGATGCAACGCGCAGCCGACGCCCTGCGGGATGCGGCGAAGAACGCTGCCGCGACCTACGCCCTGTTTCAGCAGGAGTACGAGGAAGAGATCAACCGCGTCCGCCACCGCGCCCGCCCGTCGCAGCCGCGCATGGACTGGGGCCAGCTCTAGAAGGGAGAGAAGTGGTGGCAACCGCTGACCGCACCACTGCTGAGCAGCAGTACGAAGACCAGCTCCGCGGCGCCTCGGACGGCGCCGGCATCACCGGGTACATCCTCCACCGGGCCAAGCCCCACCTCCCGCCCTGGCTGTGTGTCGGCGGCATCGGCCTCGGCTCCCTCGGCAGCCTGCTGTGGGAGGGCAGTGCCGCGGCCGGCGTCGGCCTCACGCTGGCGTCCGTCGCGCTGACGGGGGTGACGTGGTGGGCGGGGAAGGCGACGGGGCAGCAGCGCCGGCTGCACTCCGCCATCACCGTGGCCGCGGGTTCGGCGTGGCTGACGGGGGCCTGCCTGGCCGGGCCCCTGACCGGGCCGCTTCCCGACCTGTACCTGATGGGCGGTCCCGCGCTGGCGCTGTCGTGGAACATCCGGATGGTGCTGCGCCGCAACGTCGACAGCACCGCGGCCGGTGGCACGGACAAGGGGCTGCTGGAGAAGGTCGGGCTGGCGCGGGCGCAGATCGGGGCCACGTCGGTGGAGCCGAACCGGGTCACCGCGAAGATGGCACTGGAGGCGGGCGAGCAGACCAACGACGACGTGTCCAAGGTCCTGCCCCGGATCGCGTCCGCACTCGACCTGCCGAAGTCCGCCGTCCGGTACATGCCCGACCCCGACTCCGCCCGCCGCGGTGACCTCGTCATCGTCCCCGAAGACATGCTCGCCCAGGTCGCGGAATGGGAGGGCCCGTCCAACCTCGGCGGCTCCATCGCGGAGCCGCTGGTCATCGGCCGCTACGACGACGGCTCACCCCTCGTGATCTGGCTGCCGGGCGATCCGGAGATCAAGCGGAACAGCACGCACGTGCTGATCGCGGGCGGCACCGGATCCGGCAAGGGCGAGACCGCCCTGAACCTCATGACGGAGATCCTCTCCCGCCGCGATGTCCTGCTCTGGGTCAGCGATCCGAAGATGTTCCAGGACTTCCGCCCGCTCCTGCCCGGCATGGACTGGTCGGCCGAGGGCGGCCCGGACACCGAAGTCATGGTCGAGGCCATCAAGGTCGTCATCCCCGCCCGCACGCGCTGGCTCGGCGCCCACGGCTACCGCCAGTGGATCCCCGCAGCCGCGCAGCAGCAGAGCGACCCCGCCCACTCCTGCCAGCCTGGCCGGGCCTGCGGGTGCGAGGGGATGCCGTTCCTGGTCACGTGGATGGAGGAGGCAGCCAACACCCTCAGGCTGATGGGCGACGACGCCTTCACTGGCATCGCCCAGGAAGCCCGCTCCGCTGGCGTCTCCCTGATCGTCTCTCTTCAGCGCCCCTCGTACGACCAGATGTCCACCTCCACCCGCGCGTCACTGCCGTCCGTGATCGCCCTCGGCTGCGACCCCCGCGACGAAGGGTTCTCCCTCCCGGACACGGTCATCGACGCCGGCGCCCACCCCGGCGCGTGGGGAAACCGCCGCCCCGGCTACTGCTACGTCGTTTCCCCGGGTATCCCGGAGGACCGCTACCCGTCCCCGGGCCGCACCTTCGCCGTCCCCCACACCGCCACCCCGACCATGGAAGCCCTCGCCGGATGGGCGCAGCACAACGGTCCCACCGCCGACCCCATCACCGCCGGCGCCGCCAAGGCCGTGGCCGGACAGAACTACCCCGGCCGCACTGTCCCCGGCGCCGCGCCCGTGCTCCGCCTGGTCACCGACGAGGGAGACGCTGGCATGGAAGCGGAATCTCACGGACTGCTCGTCGATCCGGAAGACGCCGGCATTGCCCCGGAAGCCGACCTGCCCGGTGGAGAGGACGGGGACGATGCTCCGCTGTGGGAGTCCCCGGGGTACAAGCCGTCTCCGGAGGAGGCTCGGGAGCTGTTCGCGGACGCGCTGGAAGAGTTCGAGACGGCCGGGCAGATGGTGGTCGGGCCGAAGGACTTCATCGACTGGTGCGACCGCCACAACCTCTCCCGCCCCTGGGTATCCGCCCGCCTGAAAGACGCAGCGCTGGACGGCCGGCTGGAGCCGACTTCGGTCACCGGCAGGTGGCGGATCGTCCCCCAGCTCGTCGAGGCCTGACGCCTGACACTCCCTGACACCGTCAGGGACCCGTGACACCCAAACCCCTAGGCAAACCCGCTGTCAGACCCCGTGACACCCGCCGTCTGACACCCCCTGACAGTCCCGCCTGACACCTCGCCCATCGGGCCCGCGCCACCCACCCTGGCGCGGGCCCGACCCATACCCGGGAGGCATCCCCATGCCGCACGAGCCCGCCATCCACCACCCCGAACCGATCACCTGGTACCCCGCCCCGACTGACCACCCGGCAGCCCCCGTGCCCGTACTCACGGAGCAGGCGGGGATCCGGCTGGTGACCCTGCCGAACGGCACCCGCACCCTCGCCTACACCCACCCCACCCCGATCGAACTGGCCCCCGCGCCGGTTCCCGCCGCAGGTGTTCCGGCATGGGCCAAGACGACCGCGCTCCTCGCCCCGACCCTCGGCGGCGGGATCGGGGCGGCCGGAATCGGAATCTCCTACGCCGCCCCCGGACTGATCGCCATGGCCAACGCCCTCTGGGCCCTCGTCGCCCTCATCGCCGTCGGCGTCGCCCTTCCGCTCCTGGCCCGCGTCGGCCGCGGCGGGGCCGGGGCGACCACCCACATCACGCAGAACATCACCGCAACCGGCCTCTTCGGCCGCGCCACCGGCACCCTCAACAACCGCTGAATAGCGGAAGGCGACCCCCGCACCGATGGCAGGGGGCCGCCCTCATCCAGCGCCTACTGGAGGAATCCAGCATGACTCAACCGATCCACGTTCCGCACGGGTTCAGACGTCGACCGCCACCTGCGCGCCGGCACTCTGACCGGGGATGAACGCCTGACTGGGGGCGCGGTGCATGTTCCAGTGCTCCGCGATCCACTCCTGGTGCTTCTTGTCGAGGGACACGGCCACCGCCTGGCCGTGGAGGGTGTCGTAGGCGGGGAAGGCCCGCGTGTTGGGCGCCACGTCGAGGGTGAGGGTCTTCGGGTCGATGGCGATCTCGCCGAGGTCGAACAGCCGGTGGACGTCCTTGCGCAGCAGCAGTCCGCCGCTCTCGTGGTGCTTGGCCTGGTCGGCGTAGCTGTAGAGGTGGGCGGCGTCCAGGACGGCGGCGGGCATCGGCCCGGTGAACGCGCAGACCTCACCGAAGTGGTCCAGCAGGGAGGCCCGGAAAGCGGCCTGGCCCTTACGGACCCGGGCCATGCGCTCGGAGAAGCCGTGGGTGATGACCGAGCGCGCCTTCTCCACGATCTTCAGCGAGGTGGCGTTCTTCCCGGTCTCCACCCGCGAGCGGAACTCGTCCCAGCGCAGCTCGCGCACGGCGTTCTGCGACTTGGTCTTCACGCACAGGGCCCGCAGCTCCGTGCCGGAGACGTGGCCGCGCAGGTCGACCCAGCCGGCCTCGTGCCGGCTGCGGTAGGTCTTCACGTCCACGATCTCGATCACGGGATCGGCGAACGCGTGCTTGCACGGCTTGTTCCAGCAGCGGAACGGCAGCGGGTCCTTCTTTCGGCGGCCGGGACCAGCCGTGCCGCACTTCGGACAGCGGGTGATCGTCTTCTTCCCGGCACCGACCGCGATGTCCTCGATGACGGACAACCCCAGCAGGGCCTTGCCGTTCCACAACACGATCGTGTCCCCGACCTGGATCCTCTCGCGGTTCGGGACCTTGTCGTCCCAGCTGTAGTGGCTGCTGGGGTGATCGTCATAACCCTGGCCCACGCGCTTGGCGCTCTCACCCAGGTACATCAGCCACGCCGTCAACTGCGACTCCCTCCACGCCCGAAACCCGTCCCCCGTGACCAGCCGCGCATGGCGGCTCGGTCGGACGGCCCACGCGATCAACGTATCGGGCACCACTGACACTCCCGCCCGCCGCGATCTCCACCGGCGCAGGACACCGGCGCCCCTCGGGCGCTGCAAAGGGCGGCCCCCTCTCGACGAAAAGACCGGGGCCGCCCTCATACCAGCACGACCGACGCACTGGAGGCATCCAGCATGACGCACCCCATCCCGATCCCGCCACAGCGCAGGCCCCGGGTCCTGGACCTGTACTGCCACCGCGGCGGCATGGCCATGGGCTACCACCACGCCGGATTCGACGTCGTCGGCGTTGACCTCGACCCCGACTGCGCCACCGAATACCCGTTCACGTTCATCCACGGCGACGCCATCGACTACCTGTACGCCCACGGGCACGAATACGACCTCGTGCACGGATCCCCGCCCTGCCAGCAGTACAGCCCCCTCAACGCCTACAACCACAAGACCTACCCCGACCTCATCGCCCCTACCAGGACCGCGATGCGGGCCGTGGGCCGGCCGTACGTGATCGAGAACGTCGAAGCCGCACGCCCCGAACTGATCGACCCGACCCTGCTGTGCGGGCCCATGTTCGGCCTGGCCATGTACCGGCATCGGCTCTTCGAGACCAGCTTCCCGATCACCGCACCGGCCCATCCCGGGCACGGGCCGCTGTGCACGAGGAACGGCTACCTCCCCACCGCTGAGCGCCCGTTCATGACGATCACCGGCGGCCGCCACTCCAAGGCCTGGCAACGCGCCGCCGCCCACGCCATGGGCACCCCCTGGATCACGACCATCCAGGGCGTCTGCGAGGCCATCCCGCCCGCCTACGCCCACTGGATCGGCACCCAGGTCCGCACCCACATCACCACTGAGGCGGTAGCCGCATGAACCGCACCCTCCTGACCACCGCCCTCAACCTCGCCGGCTGCGGCGTTCCCGTACTGCCGCTGCGAGAAGGCAAGGGCCCCATGGGCAACTGCGCCGCCTGCCGGAACAACGCCTGCGGTGGCCGGCCGAACATGCAGACCCCCGGCCTCTGCGCCTGCCCCCGCCCCTGCCACGCCTGGGCCGCCGCCACCACTAACCCCGCCGTCCTCACGTCCGGCTCGTGGGCTGGTGCGTGGCGGCAGGCCGCCGCCGTCGCCTACCACCCCGGCGGCGCCGGTCTGACCGTGGTGGACCTCGACCACGCGGACGCGGTGGCCTGGGCCCACGAGAACCTGCCCACCACCCGAACGGTGGCGACCACCCGCGGGGAGCACTGGATCTACCAGGGCACCATGCGCTCCGTGAACGGCGTGCGAGACGGCATCGACCTGAAGTCCACCGCCTCCTACACCCGGTGGCGCGGCGCCGGCAACGGCACGCTGAGGCCCCTCCCGGACGCCGTCCGCGTACTCGCCGACAAGACTCCGGCCAGCCCCCGCCCGGCCCCCGGCACCGTGACCGTGGCGCGGCAGGCCGGGGGCGGGGAGTGCCGGCACCGGTCGCCGGTCTACTTGGAGCGCGGGATCGCGATGGCGGAGCGGCGGATCACCGCCGCGACCAGCGGGGTGCACGCCACCGTGTACGGGACGTTCCTGGCGGTGCTGTCCGCGCACGGCCGGTGCGGCTGCCTCACCGAAGCCCACATCGGCCGCCTGTTCACGGCCGCGCATGCCAAGGGCGAGTCCGCCCGCCACTGCACGACAGCCTGGTCCAACGCTGCCGCCGCTCTGGGGATGTGACATGCCCGAGGACGAGAAGAACCCGGCGCGGCAAATCATCACCGACTACGCACAGGCCCACTTCCGGTACTTCCGCACGACCGAAGGCACCGTGTACGCGCAGAAGAACGGCCACCCCGTCGCCCGTCCGATCCGCTCCCAGGGCACGACTGGAAGCCACCGGCAGGAGCTCATGGTCGGGCTCTACAACGACGGCCGCGGCTCATTCAACGGCAGCGCACTCAAGGAGGCACTGGACTTGATCGAAGCACTCGCCCTTAGCCAGGACGTACAGCCCACCCACATCCGCGTCGCCCCGGGATTCGACGGCGCGACCTGGCTCGACCTGGGCCGCGACGACGGCCAGTCGATCCGCATCCACCCCACCGGCTGGGACATCCTCACCCCCGACCCGCAAGAGGTGTGCTGGCGGCGCACCCAGCTCACCGGCGAACTCCCCCTGCCCGAGAAGGACACCGACGGCAAGGGCATCGACGCTCTGCTGCGGCTGTGCAACTTCGCCAACGCCGAGAGCGAGTGCCTCGCCGTGGCGTGGCTGATCGGCTGCCTGGAACCGTCCGTACCCGTCCCCGCCCCGTTCCTCACCGGCCCCCAGGGCGCCGGGAAGTCGACCGCCGGGCGGATGCTAGTGCGGATCATCGAGGGCATGACCGGCGACCTGCGCCGCGCACCGAAGGACGAGGAGAACCTGATCACGGCCGTGGCGGCCGGGTGGGTCACCGCCCTGGACAACCTCTCCCACCTGCCGCCGGATCTGTCCGACCTGATGTGCTGCATCGTCACCGGCGCCGAGAGCATCAAACGCGCCTTGTTCACCGATGGCGACGTCGTCCGCTCCCGCTACCGCCGTCCGCTGCTCCTGACCGGCATCGACGTGGGCGTCATCCGCCCCGACCTCGCCGAACGACTCCTGCCCCTCCGCCTTGTGCGGCCCCAGGTGCGCCGGACCGAGGCTGAGCTGTGGGCTGAGTACAAGCCGGCCCTGCCCGTCATCCTCGGCTCCCTGCTCGACCTCACCGTCAAGGTGCGAGCCACCGATGCCGACACCCCGACCGACCTGCGGATGGCCGACTTCGCCCACCTCTGCGCACAGCTCGACACCGCCACCGGTCTCAGCGCGCTGACCGCGTACCGGGCCAGCCTCGACGACCTCAACGACGACGTTATCGAAGGCGACCTTCTCGCCCAGACCGTCCTCAAGCACGCCGCCACCCTTGACCCGGGCGAGGAAGTGCGCATGACCTCCGCGGAGTGGCTGCACGCCCTCACCCAGCTCTACACCGGCGAGGACTTCCGGCCCCTGCCCAAGGGGTGGCCCACCACCGGGAAAGTCCTCTCCGACCGCCTCAAGCGCCTACAGCCCACCCTCGCCGCACGCGGCGTACTCGTCGACTGGGGCCGCACCAAAGCCGCCCGCTACATCGAAATGACCCGGCCCACCAGCCCGGCGGCCCACGAGCAGGAAGCGGCGTTTTAACCCGCGCGACCACCGAGCCCCTGCACAGGCAAGAAGAGCACCCCGGCCCTGGGTGGGGCGTGCTCCTCTTGCTTGTCCGGCGGCTTGCCGCCGCTGCAAAGGACGTGCCGCGCAGCGGCCCCTCACTTCGCTTGAAGAGGCACCGCACTACAACAGAAACCTCCTCTCTTTTTCCTAAGAGAGGAGATGTTGCGTCACCCGCGTCACTGACGCCCTGAAAACCACCCCTGACCTGCCGATATGCGGGTGACGCAGACGGCCCACGGCTGCGTCACCCGGCGTCACCTGCGTCACCAACCTGCGTCACCCAATGACACAGGTGACGCAGGACGATGACGCACGCCTACCCCTTGCGTCACCCAAAACCGCAGGTCAGGCGAGTGCGTGACGCAGGTGACGGGGTGACGCAGAAATCCCAGCCTCGGACAGGTAGCGAACCTCCCGAAGGCTCAACTCCCGCTGTTCCACGACAGGAGCCGACCGTGGCGCGCACGCCCGAAGAAAAGCTGACCATCGTCGAAGTCTGCGCTGAGCTGAAGGTCTCGAAGTCCACCTTCTACGACTGGCGCCAGAAGCGGCGGGCTCCCCGCTGCATCAAGCTCCCGAACGGCGACCTCCGTGTCCGCCGCACCGACCTTGACGTCTGGCTGAACGAGCGCGAGGACGCTGCCTGATGGACACGACGTACGACGTAAAGCTGTGGAAGACCTCGGTGTACGAGGGGAAGAAGAAGACCACCCACACTGTCCGTTGGGAGTTGGCGGGCAGGGAGTGGAGGAAGCCCTTCGCCACGGGACCCCTCGCGGAGTCCTTCCGCTCGGGTCTCGTGACCGCGGCTCGGAAGGGGGAGGCGTTTAGCCTCTCCACCGGGCTTCCCGTTTCGCATCAGTCCGGTGCGGCCGGCGTGAAGTGGTACGACTTCGCGGTCCAGTTCGTGGATCAGCTCTGGGGGCGGACGTCTGCGAACAACCGGCGGAACGTCGCGAAGGCGCTCACCCCTGTCACGGTGGCCCTGCTCCGCAGCAAGCCGACGATGTTCGACGACGTGGACGTCCGCCGAGCCCTGCGCGAGTACGCGTTCAACACCGCTCAGCGTGCCGAGGCCCCGCCGGAGATCGCCGTGATCCTGCGGTGGGTGGAGCGAAACAGCCTCACGATGGCCGCCTGGGAGGACGAAAGCACCGTAGAGGCCCTGCTGCGGGCCGCAGGGACCAAACTCGACGGCACCGCGGCAGCCGCCAGCTCGGTCAGGCGGAACAAGCGTGTCCTCAACGTCCTGATCGAGCAAGCCATCAAGCGGAAAGTGCTGCGGGAGAACCTGCTGCCCAAGGGCAAGGGCACAACGGCGGCGAAGACCTCCTCCGCCGTCGACAAGCGGTCGCTCCTCAACAGGGACCAGGCCGCCAAGCTGCTCGCTTGGATCCACGCGCGGCCGCGGGGCGGCCAGCGGCTCCACGCCTTCTTCGCCACGATGTACTACACCGGGGCCCGGCCGGAAGAGGTCGTCGCGCTCAAGGTCGCGGATGTACGGCTCCCTCCTGCGGACGCCGGCGACCAGTGGGGTGAGCTGTTGATCCACACCGCCCGGCCCGAGGTGGGCAAGCAGTGGACGGACACCGGTGAAGTTCGGGAGCGTCGGGGCCTCAAGGGGCGAGCAGCTGACGACATGCGTACGGTGCCCTGCCGTCCCGCCCTCACGCGCATCCTCCGCGCCCACATCGAGAGGGAGCGGCTGGGGGCGGGGGACCTGCTGGTTCAGGGGGAGAACGGAGGGCTCCTGGCTGGTTCGGTCATCCGGCGGGCGTGGCGGCGGGCCCGGAAGGAGGTACTCGAGTCCCACGCATTCGAGTCCCCTCTCGCCCGTCGCGTCTACGACCTCCGGCACACCTGCCTGACCAACTGGCTGAACGCCGGCGTCCCCGCCGCGGACGTCGCCGAATGGGCGGGCAACAGCGTCCCTGTGCTCCTAGCCACGTACGCACGATGCATCAACGGGCAGCTGGACGACCTCAAGCAGCGGATCGAAAGGGCGGGGGATCTGCCGGACCCGGCCGCGCCAGGGGCTTGATTTTTCACCGCGTATTCTCCGCAGCGACCCGCAGGAACTCGGTATCAGCCGGACACCGCCGGACCCTCTCGGATCCGCCGAGGGGGAGAATCCTGAGATCGACCTGCCACCGGAAACCACCCCTGGCCAGCAGAAAGACCCTCCCGCGGGAGGGTCTTCAGGTGAGTGCCCCCGGCAGGACTCGAACCTGCGGCCAAGTGCTTAGAAGGCACCTGCTCTATCCACTGAGCTACGGGGGCCGGAAGGTGGCCGTGGTGGGCCTGGAGCCCCTGGTGGGGGTGGGACTGTGGTCCGTGCCGGGTCAAGGATAGGGCTCCGGCCGCCTTGTCCCGGTTGCTTCACTCGCGGGCCACGATGTGGAGGTTCCGTGAAGCGGTCCCGATAATCGCAGGCAGGTGCGATTCTCGCATCGCTTTTGCGCCGCGTCGCCCCTGGTGTTGTGCACTCGTTATGCCTGCGCCCCACTCGTCCGTCGTGCCCAGAATGTCCCACTGGAGTCGCGGTCGGCGCGCAGAGGACGTATAAGCTTCAAAAATGGTCCCAAATTGGGCATTCTTCGCATGTGGTGACCTTGGATGTTCGGCCTCAGCTGCTCGATGCCCTGTCCGCCCTGCGCGACCGGGTCGCGTCCGTGCGTCTGCCGCTGCCTCTGCCCGGCGCCCCGCGCGCCCGCCAAACCAGAGCCGAGCTGCTCGCGCAGCTCGACGACTACCTCGTACCCCGGCTGAAGGCGCCCGAGGCGCCGATGCTCGCCGTCGTCGGCGGGTCCACCGGGGCCGGTAAGTCCACCCTCGTCAACTCCCTCGTCGGACGGCAGGTCAGCGAAGCCGGAGTGCTGCGCCCGACCACGCGCACACCGGTGCTCGTCTGCCATCCGGACGACCATCACTGGTTCGCCGGAATGCGCGTGCTGCCCGACCTGATGCGCGTCTGGGTGCCCCACGAAGAAGAGGAGCCGCCCTCGGCCACGTCACGGGCCCGGCCCCGCGACCGCGGCCACGGCAACACCCACGCCACCCGCGAGATGCGCATCGAGACCGTCTCCAGCCTGCCCCGCGGACTCGCCATCCTCGACGCCCCCGACATCGACTCCCTCGTGGTCGAGAACCGGACGCTCGCCGCCGAACTCATCTGCGCCGCCGACGTCTGGGTGATGGTCACCACCGCCTCGCGGTACGCCGACGCCGTCCCCTGGCACCTGCTGCGCACCGCCAAGCAGTACAAGGCCACCCTCATCACCGTCCTCGACCGGGTCCCGCACCAGGTGCTCGCCGAGGTCTCCCGGCAGTACGGGGCCCTGCTCACCAAGGCCGGGCTGGGCGAGGTGCCGCGCTTCACCGTCCCGGAACTGCCCGAATCGGCGGGCGGGGGCGGGCTGCTGCCGGCCAGCGCCGTCGCCCCGCTGTACGCCTGGCTCGCCCACCACGCCCAGGACCCGGCCGCCCGGCAGTACGCCGTCGGACGGACCGCGCTCGGCGCCCTGGACTCCCTCGGCCGCCGCATGCCGGAACTCGCCTCCGCCGTCGCCGCCCAGCACGCCGCCTCCGTACGGCTGACCTCAGCCGTCGAGGACGCGTACCGGCGCGAGGGCAAGAGGGTCCGGGGCCGCCTCGACCACGGCGCCGTACTGGCCGGGGACGCGCTGACCCGCTGGCGCGGCTACCCGCTCGACACGAGCGCCGACGAACTGCTCGACTCCCTCGCCGAGTCCCTCGCCGCACTCCTCCAGTGCGCCGTCGCCGCCGCCGACGAGCGGATCGCCGCAGCCTGGCGGCGCGAGCCCGCCGCCGGCGCGGTGACCTTGCCCGCGCCCGACCGGGAAGCGGGGGAACGTATCGGCATGGCCGTACGGCGCTGGCGGCGCGTGCTGGAGGAACTCGCCGAGGAGGAGGTCGCCAAGCTCGACAAGCAGCCCGCACCCGACCCCGACGGCGTCGCGGCCCTGCTCGTCGCCGCCCTGCTCGGCGGCAAACGGGCCCGGCCCGCGGGCGAGAAGCTCGCCGAACGCATCGGTGCCCAGGCCGCCCTGCGGCTGCGCGACCGCGGCGGCGAACTCGTCGGCGACCACCTCGACCAGGTGCTGCGCGCCGAGCGCGACCGCCGGCTCGCCCCGCTCGAAGCGCTCGAAGTGAGCCCGGAACCACAGGCCGAGCTGATCGCCGCGCTGTCCGTACTGCAGAAGGAGAGGTGACGCGGTGACCGCCCTGACCGACCGCACCGACGACCGCTGGGACGACGGACTCATCGCGCGCTCGCGCCCCCGGGCCGCCGGCGGGCTCGAGGAGGACGGGGCCGACGGGACGGACGGGTCCGACGGGTCCGACGGGTCCGACGGGGGGGACATCGGCGACGACGCACTCGTCCGGGCCGTCTCCGGCGCCGGCAGCGACGGCGGCAAGTCGCCCGCGCCCCCGCTCAGCCCCGAGGCGCAGGCCCTGCGCCTGCGCCTCGACGCGCTGCGCCAGCTCGTCGGGCTGTCCCGGACCAGGCTCGACGGCAAGACCCTCGCCGAGGCCGGGCGGGTCCTCGACGAGGCGGCGGCGCGCCGCGGACTCTCGCCGCAGCACACGGTCGTCGCCATCGCCGGAGCCACCGGAAGCGGCAAGTCCACACTCTTCAATTCACTCGCCGGGGTGCAGATCTCCGAGATGGGGCTGCGCCGCCCGACCACCGCGGCGCCCATCGCGTGCAGCTGGTCGGACGGGGCCGCCGGACTGCTGGACCGCCTGGAGATCCCGGGACGGCTGCGCCGCCGCCCCCGCGAGACCTCGGAGGCGGAGGCCCTGCGCGGGATGGTCCTCGTCGACTTGCCCGACCTGGACTCGGCGGTCGGCGCGCACCGCGACCACGTGGACCGCGTCCTGGCCCTGGTCGACGCCGTGGTGTGGGTGGTGGACCCGGAGAAGTACGCGGACGCCGTCCTGCACGAGCGGTACCTGCGGCCGCTGGCCGGGCACGCGGAGGTGACCTTCGTCGTGCTGAACCAGGTGGACCGGCTGCCCGGCGAGGCCGCCGACCTCGTCCTGGACGACCTGCGCCGGCTCCTCGACGACGACGGCATCGCGCTCGGCGAGCACGGCGAGCCCGGCGCCACGGTCCTCGGGCTCTCCGCGCTGACCGGGGAGGGCGTCGGGGAACTGCGCGAACTCCTCGGACAGTTCACCCAGGAGAGGGGCGCCGCCACCCGGCGGATCTCCGCCGACGTCGACCGCGCGGCCGTGCGCCTGCGGCCGCTCTACGTCGCCGACGGGCACTCCGGGCCGGAGATCGGCGAGGCGGCGCGCGCCGAGTTCGAGGACCGCCTCGCCGAGGCCGTCGGGGCGTACGCGGCCGGGCTCGCCGCCGAGCGCGCCTGGCGGCGCAACGCAGGCAAGGCCTGCGGGACGCCGTGGCTGCGGCTGTGGCGGTGGTACGAGAGCCGGCGCGCCCCGCGCTCCCTGGCCGGTCTGGCCGCGCTGGCGGCGATCGGCGGCCGCGGCCAGACGGTCGCGCCGGCGCCCGTCGAGGAGGAGGTGACCGCGCGTCAGCGGGTGGAACAGGCCGTACGGGCGGTCGCCGACGAGGCGGTGGCCGGCCTGCCCGACCCCTGGGCGCAGGCCGTCCGGGAGACCGCCGTGCGCGGCGCGGACCGGCTCCCGGAGGCGCTCGACGAGATCGCGGTGACGCTCGGGGCGGCCGTCGCCGTGCCCAGCGTCAAACCGCCGCGGCCCACGTGGTGGCCGGCCGCCGTGCTGGGCCAGGCGGCCATGACGCTCGTGCAGATCTACGGCGGGCTGTGGCTGGTCGGGCAGATCGTCGGGGTCCTGGAGCCGAAGCTGCTGCCGCCGGTGCTGCTGATGGTGGCGGGCATCATCGGCGGGCCCCTCGTGGAATGGGCCTGCTCGATCGCCGCCCGGGGACCGGCGCGCCGGTACGGGCAGGACGCGGAGCGCAGGCTGCGGCAGGCGGCGGCCGGATGCGGGCGGGCCCGGGTGCTGGAACCGGTGGCGGCGGAGCTGCTGCGCTACCGGGAAGTGCGGGAGCAGTACGCCACGGTGGCCGCAGGGGGGAGCCGGTTGTCCACAACCCGCCAGTAATCCACAGGCCTGAGCGGGGATCCGCGGCCTGCCCCAGCATGGTTCGTAGCTCGTACGGATGGACCGCACGGGCACGGACGACGGGGGAGGGCGGCCGGGATGAACGACACCCAGGTGACGCTGGTGGGCTGCGTGGCCACGCAGATCGACTACAAGGAGACGGTGAACGGTCCGTCGGCGCGCTTCCGCTTCGCGGTGACGCCGAGGTACTTCGACCGGCGCAGGGAAGCCTGGACGGACGGGGCCACCAGCTTCTACACGGTGTGGGCGCGGCGCGTGCTCGCCGTCAATCTCGCCGGTTCCGTATCGGTCGGCGAACCGCTCGTGGTGCACGGGCGGCTGCGCGTGCGGGAGGACCCGCCCGACGGGGACGGCAAGCGGTGGGTGTCCGCGGAGATCGACGCGACCGCCATCGGGCACGACCTGAATCGCGGCACGGCGGCCTTCCGGCGCGTGGTGCGAACGGACACTCCGCTGATGGCCACTCAGAAGGCGGCGGTGGTCTGAGTGTTCGAGGCGGTTAGGATTCCCCGGTACTCACGGGCACCTGGGTCTTTGGCCCGAAGGGGAAGACTGTGTCGATTGCCGTTCCCGCATCCTCCGCTCCTGAACCCGCTGCCGGCGCCGCGCCTCGTGCCGCTGCCGGCTCCGTACCTCGCTCCGCCGCCGTGCCCGCTCCTCTGGAACCACCCGCCGCGGTACGGGGCTCCGCGCGCCGGCCGCTGGCGGTGGCCCTGCTGGCCGCGGCCCTCGCCACCGCACCCGCCGCCCGGGCCGCCGCAGACTCCGACCCGGTCGCGCCCCGGGCGCCGGAGGGCGCGAGCGCCGTGCTGGACGGACTCAAGACGTACGGGCAGGCGGTCCTGCGCTCCGGGGACGGATCGGTCCGGCAGATCCCGGCCGGGCTCTACGAGATGCGGGTCGACGGCGGCGGGATGCTCCAGACGTACGGAGTCGGCGTGGCGGGCAGCGCCCAGCCGCAGTCCCGTTACACCGAGAGCGGCTGGGCCGGCAGCCCGCTCGCCGGCAACCGGGAGGCGGGCCGGATCCGCTGGGTCCTGGAGCACTCCTACCCGCAGCTGAACGATCTGGCCGGGCTCGCCAAGGCGGCCGGTGCCGGGGCGCTCACCGCGGAGAGCGCGGCGGCCGGGACCCAGGTTGCGATCTGGCGGCTGGCGGACGGGGTGCAGGTCGAGGCGGCGGACCCGGCGGCGGAGAAGCTGGCCGACTACCTCCAGCGGGCCGCCGGGCAGCTGCCGGAGCCGCCGGCCTCGCTGGGGCTGGACCCCGGCGACGTGTCGGGGCCGGTCGGCACCCGGCTTGGCCCGGTGACCGTGCGGACCGGGGCGCGGAGCGTGTCGGTCGTCCCGGACGCGGCGGCCGTCGCGATGGGGGTGCGGGTCGTGGACGCCGAGGGGGCGCCCGTGGACACCGCCGTCAACGGGAGCCGGCTGTACTTCGAGGTGCCGGCGGGCACCCCCGACGGCACGGCCTCGGTCACCGTCCACGGTGCGACCAAGGTGCCGGTCGGGCGGGTCTTCACCGGCGAGGCGCCCGCGCACGCGCAGATCGTGGCCGGCTCCAGCGAGTCCGCGGCCGCCGCCACGGCCACGGCGCTCTGGCCGCCGGCCCCGGTGGCCGAGGCGGGCACGGCCACCGGCTCGGACGCGGTGGCGCTGGGCGCGCCGTCGGCGGCCGTGCCGACGACCTCACCGGACGAGGAGCGGCTGGCGACCAGCGGCAGCTCGGCGGCCACCCCGGTCATCGCCTCCCTGGCGGTGGGCCTGGTGGTCCTGGGCGGCCTGGTGGTCCTGCTGCTGCGCAAGCGCCCGCTCGACGAGGAGGATGGGGCGTAGCCCCTCCTCGGCAGCCCCTGCTCTGTAGCCCTCCTCGGGCCGGTTGGGCCGGGTGGCCGCCGGGACGGATTCGGATCCGCGGCCCCGGGTAGGGGCAGGGAATGGTTGATCAGGATCTGACCTGGCAGGGTGCCGTCGCCCGATGGGACCGGCAGTTGTTCGACGCGGTGGCCCGGCGGCACTGGCCGGGGGCCGACCGGGTGCTGCCCCGGCTCGGGCGCGCCGCGAACCACGGCGTGCTGTGGGGCGGGGCCGCCGCGGCGATCGCCGTCTTCGGCTCGGCCAGGGGCCGCAAGGCGGCCGGGCGCGCGGTCGCCTCGCTGGCGCTGGCCTCGGCGACCATCAACACCGTGGGCAAGTGGTCCGTGCGCCGGCCGCGGCCGCTGCTGGACGGGGTGCCCGCCGTGCGGCAGCTGACGACGCAGCCGCAGACCACCTCCTTCCCGTCCGGGCACTCGGCATCGGCGTTCGCCTTCACCGCCGGGCTGGCGCTGGAGTCCCCGGGCTGGGCGGCTGCGCTGGCTCCGGTGGCCGCGTCCGTGGCGTTCTCCCGCGTCTACACCGGCGTGCACTACCCCTCCGACGTGGTCGCGGGCGCCGCGCTGGGGGTGGCCGCGGCCGGAGTCGTACGCCGCCTCGCGCGGGACGTACAGGACGCCCGGGTCGCGCCCGGCGACGAACGGACGGCCGCCGGGGCGCCCGCGCTGCCCGACGGGGCCGGGCTGACCGTGGTGGTCAACACCGGTTCGGGAACGGCCGCCGACGCGGGGCTCGACCTCCTGCGCACCCGGCTCCCCAAGGCCGAGGTGATCGAGTGCGCGGGCGAGGAACTGGTCCCCGCCCTGACGGAGGCGGCCGGGCGGGCCGCCGTGCTCGGGGTCTGCGGGGGCGACGGCACGGTCAACGCGGCCGCCACCGCCGCCCTGCGCGCCGGCGTCCCGCTGGCCGTGTTCCCCGGCGGCACCCTCAACCACTTCGCGATGGACCTCGGCCTCGGCGGAAGCGAGGACACCTGCCGCGCCCTGGCCGACGGGCACGCCGTCCGCGTCGGCGTCGGCCGCTTCTCCCCGGGCCCCGGGGAAGGCCCGGACGCCGAGCACGGCTACTTCCTGAACAACTTCAGCATCGGCGCCTACCCGGAGCTGCTGGGCCACCGGCTGCGCTGGGGCCCGCGCATCGGCGGCGGCCCCGCCGCGCTGCTGGCGTCCTGGCGGGTGCTGCGCGCCCAGCGGCCCGTGCGGCTGCGGCTCGCCGGGCGGCCCCGGAGCGTATGGCTGCTCTTCGCGGGCAACGGCACCTACCACGGCACCGGCCCCACCCCCCGCCGCCGCGACAGCCTCGGCGAGGGCCTGCTCGACCTCCGGCTCGTCTACGGCGGCGGCCGTCCCGGCCCCCGCCTCCTGGCCGCCGCCCTCGCGGGCCCCCTGAGCCGCTCCCCGGTCCACACCGCCACCCGCCTGCGCAGCCTCCGCATCGGCGACATCCCCCCGGGCACCCCGCTCGCCTACGACGGCGAATACGCCGAAGCCCCCACCGCCCTGGTCCTCGACCAGCTCCCGGAAGCCCTCACGGTCTACCGCCCCCGCTGATGCCGCTCACGGGCCGACCGCCGCCGGGCCGTCCGCCGCCGGCCGGTCCGGCGGCGGCATCGTGAGGTCGGCCCGCATGGCCCCGCGCACCGGCGCCGCTGTTCCAGCCCGGCGATCTCCCGCTCACGCTGCCACCGGGCACCGGCCGGCCGCTCCTGGCGCGCGAACTGCTCCGCCTGCACGCGGGCCGCGAGGCGTTGCGACAGGCGACTGCATCCTTTGGCCTACTGTGTTTTCGGTCCTGGGGAGGACGATCTTGCGGCATCGCCGCGAGAGGGTTGATCCGTGCGAACAACCATCGGATACACCGTCGAAAGCATCGGCTACGTCGTAGGAGCCCAGGGGCTCGTCAGCTTCGCCTCGCAGACCTTCTTCGGCACGGAGTGGGGCTGGTTCCACAAGATCGTCGACCTTCCGTCCACCGCTTACCTCGGCGTCGTCGCCGTGGGGCTGGCGCTCATCGTCGGCGGGGTGAAGCTGCGGAAGGCGCCCGAGCGCCAGGCGGTCGCCTGACCGGCGGGCCCCGGTGGCTACCGATGACGACCGACGGTGACCAGAGCGTGAGACCCGCCCCCGGGCCGCGCCCCAGCCCAGGGGCCCGGACCTTACGCGTTTCCCCCGGGGTATGGACGCCTGGCAAGATGGGGTGTATCTGCCCACCATCGATCTGCCGGACGGTTTCTCTTGGCTGAGTTCATCTACACCATGCGCAAGACGCGCAAGGCGCACGGCGACAAGGTGATTCTTGATGACGTCACCCTGAACTTCCTGCCCGGCGCGAAGATCGGTGTGGTCGGCCCGAACGGTGCCGGTAAGTCCACCGTTCTGAAGATCATGGCGGGGCTGGAGCAGCCGTCCAACGGCGAGGCCTACCTGTCTCCCGGCTTCACCGTCGGCATCCTCATGCAGGAGCCCAAGCTCGACGAGACGAAGACGGTCCTGGAGAACGTCCAGGACGGCGCGGCCGACATCATGGCCAAGCTGAAGCGCTTCAACGAGGTCGCCGAGGAAATGGCGACCGACTACACCGACGCGCTGCTGGACGAGATGGGCAAGCTCCAGGAAGTCCTGGACCACGCCAACGCCTGGGACCTCGACGCCCAGCTCGAGCAGGCCATGGACGCCCTGGGCTGCCCGCCCGGCGACTGGCCCGTCACCAACCTCTCCGGTGGCGAGAAGCGCCGCGTCGCGCTCTGCAAGCTGCTGATCGAGGCCCCGGACCTGCTCCTCCTCGACGAGCCCACCAACCACCTCGACGCCGAGTCGGTGAACTGGCTGGAGCAGCACCTTTCGCAGTACAAGGGTGCCGTCGTGGCCGTCACCCACGACCGTTACTTCCTGAACAACGTCGCCGAGTGGATCCTCGAGCTCGACCGCGGCCGCGCCCACCCGTACGAGGGCAACTACTCCACCTACCTGGAGAAGAAGGCCACCCGTCTCAAGGTCGAGGGCCGCAAGGACGAGAAGCGTCAGAAGCGCCTCAAGGAAGAGCTCGAGTGGGTGCGGTCGAACGCCAAGGGGCGTCAGACCAAGTCCAAGGCCCGCCTCGCCCGCTACGAGGAGATGGCCGCCGAGGCGGACAAGATGCGGAAGCTGGACTTCGAGGAGATCCAGATCCCGCCGGGCCCGCGTCTGGGCTCGATCGTGGTCGAGGTCAACAACCTCAACAAGGCGTTCGGCGACAAGGTCCTGGTCGACGACCTGTCCTTCACGCTGCCGCGCAACGGCATCGTCGGCATCATCGGCCCGAACGGCGCCGGCAAGACCACGCTCTTCAAGATGCTCCTGGGTCTGGAGGCGCCGGACTCCGGCTCCGTCAAGATCGGCGAGACCGTCAAGATCTCGTACGTCGACCAGAGCCGCGCCAACATCGACCCCAAGAAGTCCCTGTGGGCCGTCGTGTCGGACGAGCTGGACTACATCAACGTCGGCCAGGTCGAGATGCCCTCGCGCGCGTACGTCAGCGCCTTCGGCTTCAAGGGTCCGGACCAGCAGAAGGCCGCCGGCATCCTCTCCGGTGGTGAGCGCAACCGCCTGAACCTGGCGCTGACGCTCAAGGAGGGCGGCAACCTGCTGCTCCTCGACGAGCCCACCAACGACCTCGACGTCGAGACGCTCTCCTCCCTGGAGAACGCCCTGCTCGAGTTCCCCGGTGCGGCCGTGGTCATCTCCCACGACCGCTGGTTCCTCGACCGAGTCGCCACGCACATCCTGGCGTACGAGGGCGAGTCCAAGTGGTACTGGTTCGAGGGCAACTTCGAGTCGTACGAGAAGAACAAGGTCGAGCGTCTCGGTGCGGACGCCACCCGCCCGCACCGTGCCACCTACAAGAAGCTCACCCGAGGCTGAGGTCGCCGTCATGGCCAGACACCACTACCGGTGCCCCCTGCGCTGGGCGGACATGGATGCCTTCGGGCACGTCAACAACGTCGTCTTCCTCCGCTATCTGGAGGAGGCGCGGATCGACTTCATGTTCCGCCTCGCGCCGGGGGAGGGCAGCGAGTCCTTCACGGGCGGCTCCGTCGTGGCCCGCCACGAGATCGACTACAAGCTGCCCCTCGTGCACCGTCACGAGCCGGTCCTCATCGAGTCCTGGGTGACCCGGATAGGCGCCGCGTCCCTGACCATCCGCTACGAGGTCAAGGACGAGGCGACCGAGGACGCGCCCGAGACGGTCTACGTGCGCGCCGAGACCGTGGTCGTGCCCTACAACCTCGCCGCGGGGCGGCCCCGCCGCATCACGGCCGAGGAGAGGCACTTCCTGGAGGAGTACCTCGACGAGCCCGCGACGGCTTCCGCTTCCCCTTCCGCCTCTGCTTCCGCTTCCGGCGGCGGCCGGGAAGGACGCCTCGCGGCATGAACGAGCAGTTGCGCTTCGCCGATTCCGGGGAGGCGGCGGACCTCGCCGCCTTCCTGGGCCGGCTGGTGCACTACGACCGCGCCGCCGCCGTCCGCCTCCAGGCGGGCGGCGGTGCGCTCGGCGTGTTCGGACGGCCACCCTCCTTCGAGGTCCTGGCCATCCGTACGGTGCGGCTCGCCGCGCCCGTCACCACCCCCCTCGACCTGACCGTGTCCGCCGGCGAGCTCCTGGAGTCCGTGGACGAGACCTCGGCCGCGGCCACCGTGCCCGGGCCGGTCACCGGACCGCCCTGGACCGGGGTGCTCCCGCCCCGCGGCGGCTGGCGGCAGCTGCCCGGGCTGCCCGGCCCCCGGGAGATGGGCGAGGCCGTGGCGGCCGCCGTCGCCGAGTTCCGCGCCCGCGACGAGGCCCTGCCCGCGCAGCACCGGACCCGGTCCGAGCGCGACCGCATAGGCCGCGAGATCTGGTCCCGCACCCTCGGCGACACCGAACTCCCGCTGCGCGTCGTCCACGCCGCGCAGTCCCTGGGCTTCCTGCGGCCGGTACGGGCCGCCGTGCCCGCCTCCGCCGCCCCCGCCTCCGCCGCCCCCGACTCCGTGGCGCTGCTCGCCGCCGGGAGCTGGTTGCGGCTGCGCACCCCGTACGGCTCCGTCGCCACCCGCCGCCCCGGCGTCACCGGCGGCCTGGGCGCCCTCCAGGTCCGTCCGCTCTGACCGTCCGCCCCGCGCGGACCCGGCCCGGGCCGGCCAGGCCCTGTCCGGGCGACAGGACCTAGCCCGCCGTGTTGATCATCGACGCGGCGGCGTACGTCAGGTACTTCCACAGCTGCGCCTCGTGCTCCGGCGCCAGGCCCAGCTCGTCCAGCGCGACCCGCATGTGCTTCAGCCAGGCGTCGTGCGCCGCCGCGTCCACCTGGAACGGCGCGTGCCGCATCCGCAGGCGCGGGTGCCCGCGGTGCTGGCTGTAGGTGGTCGGCCCGCCCCAGTACTGCATCAGGAACAGCGTGAACCGTTCCTCGGCGGGGCCCAGGTCCTCCTCCGGGTACATCGGGCGCAGCAGCGGGTCCTCCGCGACCCCCTCGTAGAAGCGCCGGACGAGGCGGCGGAAGGTGTCCTCGCCGCCCACCTGCTCGTAAAACGTCTGCTCCTGAACCGAACCCCGCGGAATCTCATTCACCCGACCATCGTCGCAGACACCCGGACGGAGGACCGAGGCCCCAGGACTCTCCGACGGGGGCCGGCCGGGGCCGCGCGTTCGCACGCGAAGGCCGTGCGCAGGACAGTGGAGGCATGGGCGCACACACCACACGCACCGAGACGCGCGATCTGCGGGAGACCGCGCACGCCGCCCAGGTGCGGGAGCTGACCGCTGCCGGGGTGCTGGAGGATCCGCTCTGGCGGGCGGCGTTCGCCGCCGTGCCCCGGCACGTCTTCGTCCCCTACTTCTGGACCGGCCGCGGCGCCGGCCACGAACGGCTCTGGGCCGAGGACCCCGACCCCGAACGCCGGGCCCGCTGGCTGCGCGGGGTCTACGTCGACACCCCGCTGGCGACCCGGCTGCGCGACGGCCGGCTGGTCTCCTCCAGCAGCCAGCCCTCCCTGATGGCGAAGATGCTGCACGCCCTCGACGTGCGCGACGGCGACGACGTCCTGGAGGTCGGCGCGGGCACCGGCTACAACGCGGCCCTGCTCTGCCACCGGCTCGGCGAGGAACACGTCACCACCATGGACCTGGACGAGGAGATCACCGACTCCGCGCGGGCGCACCTGGCCGGGCTCGGCTACCATCCGGCCGTGGTCACCGGGGACGGCGCGCGCGGCTGCCCCTCCCGAGCCCCGTTCGACCGGATCATGGTGACCTGCACGCTGCCGCTGATCCCGCACGCCTGGCTCGGCCAGTGCCGGCCGGGCGCGCGGATCCTGGCCCCGCTGTCGACCGGGCTGATCGCGCTCACGGTGCGGGACGCCGGTTTCGCGGAGGGCCGCTTCCTGCACACCTCGGCGTACTTCGTCCCGCTGCGCGGAGCCACGGCCTCCGCGCCGCCCGAGCCGGGCGGGGTGGCGTACGGGCTCCCGTACGAACTGGTGGAGAACGAGCGGTTCCAGTTCATGCTCGTGCTGACCGCGGGCGTACTGCACCCGCGCGAGGCCCTGGACCTGTGGCGCAGCGAGGGCCGTCCGGCCCGCGAGCGCTTCGGCGTCTCGGTCGGCCCGGCGGGCCAGTGGTCCTGGCTCGACGATCCCCAGGGGCCCTACGTATGGCCCCTGGGGGAGGCGTGATCAGCCGCGGCGGGACAGTCGCCGCTCGGCGTCGGTCGTGCCTGTCCACGGATGTCGAACTCCGGCGCGATGTTGATCAGTTGGCGCTAGAGTGCCGAGGATAGAAGGTTCACATCACGCCCCGGGGGAGCATCGTTGAGTATCGGTTCGGTGGACCACGGGCTCGCGCTCGTCCTCGTCGCCGGATATGCCGGATCCGGCAAATCCGAGGCCGGGAAGATGATGTCGCAGGCGACCGGTTGGCCGCTGCTGGACAAGGACACGCTGACGAGGCCGCTCACGGAGTCGCTGCTGTCCCATCTCAACGGCGACCCCGATGACCGGCAGAGCAGCGTCTACGCCGAGAGCGTGCGCCCGTTGGAGTACGAGTCCCTGATGAAGGCGTGCTGGGAGAACCTCGAGTGCGGGGTGCCGGTGGTCGCCGTGGCACCCTTCCTCGCCGAGGTCGTCGACGATCAGTGGGCCGCCCGGACACGTCGCCACTGCTCGCGCCTGGGCGCCCGGCTGGAGGTGGTGTGGGTGGACAGCGACGGGTCGTCTATGCGCGAGCGGCTCACCTCGCGCAACGCGGCACGGGACACGTGGAAGCTCGCGAACTGGCGGCAGTACCTCGGGTCGATCTCCCTGGAACGGCGCCCGGTCGGGGAGTTCCACCTCGTCGACAACCGGATCACCGCCATGACACCCCTGGCCGAGCAGGTGGAATCGGTGGCCATGGTCCTGTCCCGTCGATACGGCGGGGGGCAGGCGTGAACGTGAACGCGAAGGTGAACCCGCTCCGGAACGGGAGCTCCGGAGGAGTCGTCCTCTTCGGCCCTCCGACGGCGGGCAAGGACACGGTCAGCACTGCGCTGACCGGCCTGGACGCGCGATACGGCCAGCTGACCAAGATCAAGGTGGGCTCCGGGCGCACCACCGGCTATCGCATGGCAGACGGCGAGGAGCTGAGCGCCCTGCGCGCCGCTGGCCGGGTGGTGCTGGAGACCCGCAGGTACGGCAACACGTACGCGATCGACCGTGATGACCTGGACGCCATGACCGGGGCCGGTCGCATCCCGATCGTGCACATCGGCAGCATCGAGCACCTGCGCAGCTTCACCGCCGCCGTCCGGGAGCCGTGGCTGTGCGTGCTCCTGTGGGTGCCCCGCGACGTGTGCGAGCAGCGGTCCCGAGGGAGGGGCGACCGGGACACCGCGGACCGGCTCGTGGCCTGGGACGAGGCGCTGGCCGATCTGGGCACGGCGGCGGACGGTGAGGAGCCGTTCGATCTCCTGCTGCGCACCGACCGCACCGACCCGGCCGGGGCCGCCGAGACCATCGCCCGGGCCCACGCGCAGCACCAGGGGGAGCGGCACCGGGCCGCAGGCCTGACCGCCTTCCTCGGGGAGGCCGCGACCGCCCAACGATGAGACGGCGGGCATGACGTCGCGCGGCGGTCCGTGCATCACGGTGGGGAGGGGACACACATGGCGACGATCAGCACGCTCGACGCGCTGGCACGTGCGGCGGACCTGGACGCTTCGACAGGCCGCGAACGGGACCTGACGATCAGGCAGAAGGACATCGACGAGCCCCTGGTGCTCGATTCGCTCACCGCAGGCAGGCTGGCCCTGCACCGGGTGAACGTGGCCGGGGCCGTCACCCTGCGCTCGTGCGTCATCGAGGAACTGGTCGTCGACCACTGCACCGCCGACGCCCTGCTGGTGAGCAACTCCCGGATCGGCCGGCTCGTCGTCCGCAACACCCCGCGCAACACCGAGGTCGATGTGAGCGAGACGGCGCTGGAAGCCCTCGACGTCCACTCCTGCGGGCCGACCCGCTTCGAGGGCGTGCGCGTGTCCGACTCGGTGCAGATCTCGGCGATGCGGGGGCCGGTCCAGCTCAAACGACTGCGGGCGGCCACGCTGGCCCTGCGCAGCCAGGCCGCCGTGGGGCGGCAGCGCCGGCCCCAGGTGTCCCTGGCGAACGTGCACGTCACCGAAACCATCACCCTCGACGACCTGTGGTTGGCGTCCCTCACCCTCGACGAGGTCGACGTCGCCGCGCTGCTCCTGCGGCGGGTCCGCGTGGACACGCCCTTCCGCGGTACGGGGGTGCGGTGCCGGGACGGTCTGCGCATCAATGGCATGGTGGTGCCCGGTGAGGCCAGCGCGCTGCTCGACAGCGAGGTCCGGGGCCCGGTGGTGGTCCGCGGTCTGCGCCATGTGGAAGCCGTGCCCGCGCAGCGCCGGCAGACGGCGTCGGACACCGCGCCGGCCACCGGCGCCGCCGCGGAGCTGGTCTTCCGGTCGTCCACCATCTCCAGCCTCGCCGCCAGCGCCGACGAGGTGGCTCCGGTGGTGGTGGAGCTCGCGGACACCTCGGTCCGGGCGCTCGCGGTGCCCGTCGGTCCGGCCCGGTACCGGCTGGCCGGCACGAGCAGTGTCCAGGAGGTGGACCTCGGCGACGTGGTCTTCCGGAACGACGAGCACGTCACGGGTTTCCTGGACCGGGTGTTCACCCGGGTGAGCCCCGGGGCCCTGGAGGCCGTCCGTTCGACACTGACCGGGCGCCGACGCATGTCGGAAGGCGACCAGCTCTACTACTTCACCCGGCAGCGGGAGGCGGCCGAGAGGCCCCTGCTCCGGCGTCTCGCGGGCCGGGCTCTGCTCGGCGGCGTCCTCGGGTGGGGTGTGCGAGCGCGGAACCCGGCGCGGACCCTGGGCGCTGCGATGCTGTCCACGGCTGTTGTCCTGCACCTCTCCGGTGCCGCTCGGGACCCGCAGGACGGTGGTCTCCTCGACCTGGTGGCCGCGGGGAGGGCGCTCGTTCTGGCCTGCGCCCTGTGGCTGAACGTCGGTGTGGGTGCCCCGTCCGAGCTGAAGACGCACGCCTGGACGGCGCTCGCCGTGGGCTGCACCGGTGGCGGCCTGCTCTTCACGACCCTGACTGTGGGCATCGTGATCCGGAAACTGGTGCGCTGACGGGACCATCCCCAGGGCGAAGGCCCCGTCAGCCGTGTCCCGGATCGCGGTGCAGCAGCTCCAGGGCCTCCTCCACGGTGAGGGGCGCGTCGCGCGCAGTGCCCCAACGGTCGAGCGTCGAGACGGCCGCCAGCATGAGCTCGTCGGGGAGGCCCGCGTCGATGAGCAGCGCGGCCGCGTCGACCAGCTCGGGGCCCCAACGCCACGCACGGGCGGCGGTTTTGGGGATGTAGTCCGTCTCGGTCAGGTAGCTGCCCGTCCGCTTCGCCGCGATGGCAAGGAGCTCATCGCCGACGCCGTGCGCCCGGGCGGCGCCGTAGGCCAACGCCGCCAGGACGCGTGACGCCTTCTGGTAGCTGGAGTAGGAGAGCTTGAGGGCGGACGCCGCTCCCAACTCGCTGCCCAGGTCGTGCGTACGGATGTCGGTCCCGGCGAAGAGCCGCTCGACCCTGCCCGTGCGATCGCGCTCCCCGGAGAGGTAGAGCGTCGGGTTCTTGCCGCCGACGGGCGGGGAACCGACCACAGCGGCGTCGATCGTCTCCGCACGGGGCAGGAGGGCGGCGATGCGCCCCACGCGGCCCGGGGAGATCGCGTTCGCCTCCACGTAGGTGCGCCCGGCGAAGCCGTGAGCGGCGACCTGTGCGGCGAGCTCCTCGGCTGCGGCCGGCGGGCAGAGGGACAGGACCACGTCCGCGCGGTCCAAGAGGTCGGAGAAGGCCGCGGGCTCCAGACCGGCCTGCTCGGCACGCCTTCGCGTGACGTCACTCCGGCCGTCGGGGCACCACAGGACGGCGACACCCCGCGCGCGCAGTTGGGCGCCGAAGGCGGCCCCCATGTTGCCCGGGTGCAGCAGTCCGACCGTGGTGGCTGGTTCCGTCATTGGTGCGTCCCCTTCAGGCGGTGTGTTCCAGGAGCAGGCGGATGGCCGCGAGCGCGGTGGGAGCGCTCCGGTCGGGAGCGGGCAGCTGTCCCGGCCAGCGGTCGGGGGTGCCGATCCACACGGTGGCCAGCCCGGCGGAGCGCCCGCCCGTGATGTCCTTGACGGGGTCGTCGCCCACCATCCAGCCACCGTCGTGCGGCGTCGCGCCGCAGAGCTCCGCAGCGGTGGCGAACAGTCGGGGGTCGGGTTTGCGGAGACCCAGGTCCGCCGAGACGCACACGGCGTGGACCCGGTGCGCGATGCCGGTGGCCGCCAGCTTGGCCCGTTGGATGTCGGCGGAGCCGTTCGTCGCGATGCCGATCCGCCAGCCGTGCCTCTTCAGGTCGTCCAGTCCGTCCAGCACGTCGCCCGGGCATCGGGAGAGGGTCGCCATGTCCGCCAGGTACTCCTGCCACAGCTCCTGCGTCGAGGCGGACAGGCCGTGGAGCTCGCGGACCACCGAGAAGTCCGCGGGGCGGGCACGCTCGTCCAGCCGGACGAGGAGCGCGTCCCGCTCGTACGCCGTGAGGCCATGGCGGGAGGCGAAGCGCATCAGCGTCGCTTCGAGGGCGTGACGGCGGTCGATGAGCGTGTCGTCGAGGTCGAAGAGGGCGAGGCGCTGCACCCGCGCAGACTAGTACGCGCATCCGGGCCCTCCGCCGGGCGGCGACCACCGGGCCTCGGTGAGGGGCCCGGTGGTCGTGGCGCCGTAGGAGCAGGATCAGCCGCGGCGGATGGTGATCGTGGTCCAGGCGCCGACGTGGACGCGGTCGCCGTCGGTGAGCGGGACCGGAACGTAGGGCTGGATCGGTTCCTCGCCGCCGTTGATGGTGGTGCCGTTGGTGGAGTTCTGGTCCACCACCGCCCAGCTGAGGTCGGGCTGCTGGACGAGGACCGCGTGCTGGTGGGAGACGCCCGGGTCCTCCGGCGGCACCGACAGGTCGATGTCGGGGGACTCGCCCGTGGAGGCGCGGCGGCGGCCGATGGTGATCTGGCCGCCGGAGAGCGGAAGATGCTGCTCCGGGGAGTAGGCGGGCAGGTTGAGCCCGGCCGCCTCGGGGCCGCTGCGCTGCATCATCGCCATGAAGTACGAGCGGTCGGGGCCGACCGTCGCGGACCAGGCGCCGCCCTGGGGCGGGAACGGCTGGTGCTGCTGGGGCGGAGGCTGCTGCTGGTACTGCTGCTGCGGCGGGGCCTGCTGCTGGTACTCCTGCTGGTACTCCCGCTGCTGCTGCGGCGGGGGCTGCTGCTGGTACTGGGGCTGCGGGGGCTGCTGGTACTCCCGCGGCTGCTCGTGCGCGGGCGGCGGCAGCAGCCAGTCGTCCTCGCGCTGGAGCGGCTCGGCCGGCCGGTTGATCCGGGACGGCCGCGAGCCCTGGTACTCGAAGTGGTCCTGGGAGTAGTTCCCGGGAGCGGGCACGGGCGGCGGAGGCGTGCCACCGGGACCCGGACCCGGGCCGGGACCGGGAACGGCGCCCGCACCGGTCTGCTGCGGGCCCCCGTCCGGCGCCGGCGGCGCGTACGAGGTCGCCGTACGGCTCAGGAAGTTGTACCGGCACTCCTCGCAGAACGGGGCCATGGCCTCGCGCGGGGTCCGGCACTGCGGGCAGAGCTCGGCCTGGGCGGTCGGCTCACCGGCGGTCGGGGGGAAACCGTAGCCGTAGGAGGGCACCGCGGGAGGCCCCTCCGGGGCACCCATGCGGTGGCCGCAGACCTCGCACCAGTCGTCGGAGGCGGACTGGTGCCCGTTCGGGCAGGTCGGCATGGCGGCGCTTCCCCCTTCTTCTCCCTGCGTCTTCACGTCAGGTCTCAGGACTTCTTCACTCGGACGGTCTGCGTCGATCGCGTTTCGAGAGTCATCTCGTCGGCATCGGCGACCCTGGCTTTCAGCCGCACAGTACCCGCCACGGCGTCCACGACATCCACCACCTTCGCCAGGAGTCTGGCTGTGTCGGCGTTGCCTGAGGCACTCGCCAGTTGTACGGCGCGCCCCAGTTTGGCCGTGGCCCCATCGACATCGCCCAGTTTGCGGGCTTCCAGGCCCTGTTGGATAGCCTGCGCCAGCTCCGCCTGCCCGGTGTAGTGGGCGACCTGCGGGCTGATGGCGGTGGACGCGGCCAGGTCGGTCGTCCACACCGCGCGCACCAGGCCCTGGGCGAGCACGGTCTCGGACCCGCCCGCCGACCCCGGCAGGACGAGCGTCGCGCGGGCGGCGAGCATCTCCTGGCCGACGGCCGCGCCCGGTACGCGCACGCACACGTGGTACTCGCGGGACTCGTCGCCCCATGAGCCGGTCGGGTAGTCGCCCGCGCGCGGGCCCGCCGTGACGCGGCGTTCGGTCAGGTCCTGCACCGTGGGCGCGACCTGCTTCACGTACTGGATCTCCGCGCCGACCGGGGTCCACAGGCGCAGGGCGACGTCCGCGACCTCCTTGCCCATGACGTTCTCCATCATGCGCGTGAAGTCCTCGGTGAGGTGCGCCGGGTCGGCCACGATGTCGGCGGTGCCGAGCAGCGCGTTCGCGATGCCCGTGACCTCCTTGACCTCCCAGTCGGTGCCCACCCCGCGGGCGTCGCAGGTGAAGCGGCCCGCGCAGGCGTCGAGGGTGGCCCGGAGCACGGCCGGCTCCTCGTGCTCGTTGCGGCCGTCGGTGAGCAGGATCCCGTGCCGGATGACGGCCGTCGAGCCGCGCAGCAGGCCGTCGGCGAGGCGCAGCCAGGTGCCGATGGCGGTGCCGCCGCCGGCAGTGAGCCCGCGCAGGGCCTCCTTGGCCTGGGCCCGGGTCGTCGGGTCGGCCACGGCGAGGCGGCCCTGGCCCGGGTAGACCTCCTTGGCCACGTGCGTACCGGCGACCACGGCGAAGGCGGTGCCGTCGCGCAGGGTGTCGACGGCCGCGGCCGTGGCCTCGCGGGCGCCCCGCATCTTCTCCGCCGGGTACTCCATGGACCCCGAGCAGTCGACCATGATCACGACGGCGGCCGTGCCGTCGGCGGTCGCCGTCCGGGTGGCGGCGGCGCCACCGGTGGCGGTGACGGTGACGATGGCATGGACGTCCCGCCCGCCCTCCGGGAGGAACTCGTTCTGGTACACCTCCACGGCGAAGTGCGGGGCGCTCGGTTTGGCGAAATTCGCCATGGGTGGGACTCCTCAGGGTGCTCGGGCAGGCGGGTCAGACCTGCGGGCGCGCTTCCGGTTCCGGTCGTGCTGCCGGGCCCGGCTCCGCATCGGGGCCCGGTTGCTGCTCGGGGTGCGTGGCGAACGGCACCACCGCCACGGTGACGTTGTCGTGGCCGCCGCCGTCGAGGGCGTGTCCGACCAGGACCTGCGCGCTGTGCAGCGGGCGGGTCGCGGCGTCGGCGGGCAGCACCTGGGCCATCTCCCGTGCGGACTCCGCGTAGTTCCACAGTCCGTCGGTGCAGACCACCACCACCCCGGGGTGGTCGGGCTTGAAGGTCGCGGTGTGCGGGTCGAGGTCGTACGCGTCGGCCCCCAGCCAGCCGGTGATGGCGTGCGCGCGGACGTCCGCGTACGCCTCGGCCTCGCCCATCAGACCGGCGGCGACCATCTGCGCGGCCCACGAGTCGTCCTCGGTGAGCCGGCGCGGCAGCGCGGCACGGTCGTCGGGCACCCAGTACGCACGGCTGTCGCCCACCCAGCCGATGGTCAGCAGGCCGCCGCTGACGACCGCGCCCACCAGGGTGCAGGCGGGGGCGTTCTGCGCGCCCGGGGTCTCCGGGGCCAGGGCGTTCACGGCGGCGGCGGCGGCCAGGATCGCCTCGTGCATGGCCTCCTGCGGGTGGGCGCCGCGGGGCAGCGCCTCCAGCAGCGCCTCGTTGGCGGCGGCGGCCGCGGCGGCCGAGGCCTCGTCGGGGCGGCTCGCGGAGGAGACGCCGTCGCAGACGATGGCCACGGTGGCGGCGGATCCGTCGGGCAGGGCGGTGGCCGCCACGGCGAAGGAGTCCTCGTTGCGGTGGTGGCGCAGCCCCCGGTCACTGACCGCGGCGACGCTCCCGAGCTCCTCCTCCAGGTGGTCGCGCTCGCGCGGCTGGGCGTGCCCGCAGTGCTCGCAGTACCCGTCGGTGTCCACGTGTCCGGCCCGGCAGGCGACGCAGGTCTTGCCGCCGGCCGCCGCACCCGGCTGGGACGCGTTTTCGTAGGAGGCCGCCTCGTAGGGCGCCGCCTCGTACGGGGCCGTCTCGTACGGGGCTTCGCCCGTGCCCCAGGGCGTCCCCTCCGGGGGCGTGTCGGGGCTGCCGCCGGGACGGTCGTGGCGGGTCTCGGGTCCGTCCGCGGCGCTGCCGCGGGGCCGGCCGACGTGCCCCTGCTCCGGGGCGGACCCGGGGGCGTACGGGCCGTCGCCCGATCCCCACACGGTCCCCTCCGGGGGCGTACCGGTGCCGTACGGGCCCTCGGCAGGGTCCGGACTCCCGTACGCGGCCGCGCCCGGCTGCGGCAGGAGCCCGGGCTCCGCCGCGGCGCTCCAGCCGGCCGGCTCGTCGATCAGCGTCGGCGCGGCCGCGGCCACGCTGCCCCAGCCGGGCGCCGGTTCGGCGGCGCCGTCGTGGTGCGCGCCGGGCGCCGGGGTCCCGTAGCCGCCCGCGGGGGCGGCCGACGGGGCCGGTGGAGCCGGTGGGATGGGCATGGTCGGATGGTCCGCCGAGGCAGCCGGGGGAGGAGCGGTCACGGCGTAACCGCAGACGCCGCAGAAACGGTCACCCTCCTCCAGGGGTTCCGCGCAGCTGGGGCAGCCCGACAGCCGATGCATCGACATCACTCACACCCACGTCCGGGGACGGAAACGGTTTGCCCGCTCCACCAGTTCGATCCTCTCCTCGCCACGCCGCGCCAGCCGTGCGAGGACGCGGTACGAGCGCTCCAGTCCGAAGCGCAGGCCCCGCTCGTCCAGTTGACTGCCGAGCAGCGAGGTCCGGCCGGGGTCGGAACCCCGGCTACCCGACAGTACCCAGTCCAGGGCCGAGCCCAGAACCTCCGTCGCGAGCCGCTCCTGCCGCTCCGGGTCCAGCCCAAACCGCCGCAGGGCCTCCACCTGGTCGGCTGCCGCCGCCAGGTCGGCCAGCAGCGCCTCCTCCGGGGACCTGTCGTGCAGACGTGCGCGTACCGCCGCCACCCGGGCGGCGGTGTAGTGGATGGACGCCTCCGGTACGGACTCCAGCGTCCGCACGGCCGCGTCCCGGTCGCCGGCGGCCAGCTGGACCCGGGCCAGCCCGAAGGCCGCGCTCACGAACCCCGGATCGGTGATCCACACGAGCCGGTAGTACTCGGCGGCGTTGTCCAGCTGGCCCAGCACCTCCGCGCACAGCCCGAGGGCCAGCTTCGGCGCGGGCTCGCCCGGGAAGGCGTCGTAGATCGCGTCGAAGGACAGGGCCGCGACCTCGTTGTCACCGGTGGCCAGCGAGGCGATGCCGCGGGCCCACACCACCCGCCAGTCGTCCGGATGCCGGGCCTCCAGCTCCACCAGGGTGCGCCCGGCCGAGGACAGCTCGCCCAGCTCCAGCCGGGCCCGCAGCTCGCGCAGCCGCAGCTCGGCCGAGTCGGAGGGCGCCGCGGCCAGCGCACCCAGCAGATCGCCGGGCGCGGAGGCCAACAGGCCCGTCAGGAAACCGGCGTTCGGATCGCCCGCGTCCACCAGCGGGACGGGCAGCGCCAGCGCGCTGTCCCGGGCGTCGAGGGTGGTCGTTCCCGCCGGGGCCGCCGCCGTGGCAGCGGCCGGGGACACCGGATCCGGTACGGGCCCCGGGACCGGAGCCTGACGGGGCCGGGGCACGGGTGCCGCCGCCACGCGCGTGGCGGTGGTCCCGAGCGCGGGCACGTGTGCCGCGCCCGGCAGGGCGGTTCCCGCCGGCCCGGCCGCGGCGCCGTACGCGGGCGAACCGGCAGCGCCGGAGAGCGCGTGACCCTGCGGGGCGAAGGCCCCGGCGGGCGCCGCCCCGGGCAGGGCCGCGCCGCCCGGCGCGTGCGTTCCCGTGGGCCGGGCCGGACCGCGGCCGAGCGCCCCGAGCAGCCCGCCAGCCCGCCGGGAGGCCGGCGGGCGGTGGCCCAGCCGGGACGCGACCGTGCCCGGGGCGTCGGCGAACAGCTGAGTGTCCGGAACGCGAAGTTCCGGGCCGAAGAGGGTCGACAGCTGCGGCCGCGGCCGGCCCGTCTGGAGCGCGACCACCTCGCGCAGCACGCCCGTCAGCTGGTCCGCCATCTCCTGCGCGGACGAGAACCGCCGCCCCGGGTCGGGGTCGGTCGCCCGGACGAGCAGCCGGTAGAAGGACTCGTACCGTCTGAACACCTCGATGTGCTCGGGATCCGGCAGCGAATCCACGAACACGTTGGTGTAGCCCTGGAAGTCGAAGGTCAGGACGGCCAGCGTCCGCGCCACCGTGTACAGGTCGGAGGCGACCGACGGGCCCAGCTCCGCGACCTCCGGCGCCTGGTAGCCCACCGTGCCGTAGATGGCCGACTCCTCGTCGTCCATCCGGCGCACCGCGCCCATGTCGATCAGCTTCAGCTGGTCCTGCTGCTGGATCGCGTTGTCGACCTTGAAGTCGCAGTACAGGAGGTTCCTGCTGTGCAGGTGGCCCAGCGCCTCCAGCGCCTCGATCCCGTACGCGCACGCCTGCTCCACCGGCAGCGGATCGCGCCGCCCGTCCGGCCGCCGCCGCTCGTTCGCGATCTCCTTCAGCGACTTGCCGCCGACGTACTCCATGACGATGTACCCGTCCAGCGAACCGGTCCGCTGGTCCAGGTGCTCCACGAAGTTGTAGATCCGCACGATGTTCGAGTGCTCGATCTCCGCGAGGAAGCGCCGCTCCGATATCGCGGCCTCCATCGCGTCCTGGTCGCCCGTGTCGAGCAGGCCCTTCAGGACCACCCACCGGTCCGCGACCGCCCGGTCCACCGCCAGATACACCCAGCCGAGACCGCCGTGCGCGAGGCAGCCCGCCACCTCGTACTGGCCGCGCACCACATCGCCCGAGTTCAGCTTCGGCACGAAGGAGTACGGGTGCCCGCACTTCGTGCAGAACCCTTCCGTCCGGCCCGGCCGGTCCCCACGGGAGCGGCCCACCGGAGCCCCGCAGTCCGAGCGCGAGCAGAACCGCTTGCGCTCCGGCACCTCCGGGTTCTCCAGCACCGCCGCCGAAGGATCCGGACGCGGCACCTCCGGAACGTTGACCAGCCCGGCTCCCAGCCGACTGCGCCCCGACGACGCCGCCGAGCCCGAACTGCGCACCGACACCGACCGGGTGGACGCCGTCCCCGACAGGGACCGCGACAACCGCCCCGACACCGAACGGCGCGAGGAGGAGGACCGGGAGGAGCGGGCCGAGGCCGAGGAACGCGCCGAGCCGTGCGAGCCCTGCGACCCCATCGACCCACGGGACCCGTTCGATCCCAGGGAACCCCGGGCCGCGCTCGTCATCCCCGTCGGAGGCGACACCAGTTCGTCCGCGCCCGCCGCGACCGAGCCGACCGGCGCCAGCCCGCAGGTGTCGCAGTACAGCTCGCCGCCGCCCATGTCCTCGTACGTCCCCGTGCAGCCGGGGCGAACGCACGCGGTTCCGACCAGACTCATGCCTCCTCCTTCCCCGGCCCCACGGGCCGGAACTGCTCGGGTCGATGATCTTCGTGCCTCGGCTGCTGCGGCACAAGTGATTCCGCCGCCGCCTGCTGGTAACGCAGCACGGCCTGCTCGGCGGCCCGCAGGTCACAGGGCGCGCTCCACAGCATCCGGCGGGCCGCGTCATACCGCTCGACCAGCACCGGATCCTCCGCCATCCCATGGCGGGCCACCTTCGCCTTGTACGCGTCGAGCCGCCCCCGCAGCTCGGCCCGCACCGCCAGTGGCGCCGTCACCGCTGTCAACGATTCACGGGCCCGTCGCAGTTCCTCCTCGGCCCGCACCTCCAGCGATTCCAGCAGCGGCGAGAGCCGGTGCCAGCGCGACTGGCGCCGGTGCTCGGCCGCCGCCGCCAGCTGCTCCTGCAGCACCGTCGGCGGGCCGCTCACCGCCGGCACCTCGGACGCGGCGATCTTCGCCAGCACCTCGCCGCGCGCCGTCCGCGCCTCCGCCAGCGTCCGATCGGCCCGCGACAGCACGTCCCGCAGGCTGATCAGCCGCTGCTCGGCGTCCTGCCGCACGTCCAGCACCGCCTCGACCTCCCGGCGTACGTCCTCCAGCGCGAGCGCCGCCCGGTCGTAGCGCCCGGTGTCCGGACGGCCACCGCCCGGCGCCGCGCTCCCCGCCGCCGGCAGCCAGAACGCCAGGGGGTCCGCGATCACCTGCGCCCGCAGCTGCGTCAGCTCCGCGGTGATGTCCTCCAGGTCGTCGCCCGACGGGTGCTCACCCGGGCGCACCCCCACCGAATGGGCCAGCGAGCGGGTCCGGTGCAGCTCCGCGGCCAGCAGGTCGATCCGGGCGGGCAACGCCGACCACACCGCGTCGGCGGCGACCACCACGTCCAGCGAACGCGCGTACAGATCGTTCATCCGGGCCACCAGCTCGGCGAGCGAGAGCCGCTCCGCCAGCGCCACACCCTCCGCCGCCGCCCCCGCGATCAGCACCCCGGGCCCGCGCAGCCGCTCCGTCAGCTCGATCAGGTCCTCGCGGTTCGGCCAGCGGCGCCGCTCCCGGACCTCCCGGGCAGCCGTCAGCGCCCCGCTGTAGGCGTCGAAATACGTCCACAGCCGGGTGATGTCCGCGTCGGCGGCCGTCCACCGGTCCTTGGTGATCCCGCTCAGCGCGGCACCCTCCAGCAGCCGGCGCCCCGCATGGTCCTGGAGGGCGAGCAGTGAGGTCTCGACTGCCTCGTGCTCCGCGCCCAGCCTGGCCAGGGCGCGGTCGACGCCGTCCCGGTCCATCACTGCCGAACCCGCCTCCACCGACTGTGCCTCCGCTTCCGATGTCGCCTCTGTGTCCCCCTCCGCGTGTTCCGCGTGCTCCGTGTCCGGGCCGACGCCCGGTCCCGTGCCCGAAACCGCCACCGGCCTCAGCCGTCCCGGTACTTGGGAGCCGGCGGCCCGGTCACGCCGGGCAGCACCGGCTGGAGGTGCTTGAGGTACGCCTTCATCCAGGGGCTGTCATTGCCGCCCGCGCGGTAGTTCTCCAGCACCCTGTTGACCCGGCGGACCAGGTCGGAGGCGTCCTTGTTCATCGCCACCCCGTAGAACTCCCGGGTGAAGGGCGAGCCCACCAGCTTCACCGACGGGTCCTGCGCGGCCTGCCCGGCCGCGAGGGCGTTGTCCGTGATGATGCCGTCGACCTCGCCCAGCTGGAGCCGCACCAGGCAGTCCAGCTGATTGGCCACGGTGACCGGGACCGAACCGTACGACTGCGACGCCAGCGCCGCCTCCGCCGTGGAACCGGCCGCGAAGCAGATCCGCTTGTCCTTCAGCGAGGTGTCGTACCCGGTGATCGCCGAACCCTTGGGGGCCAGCACCTGCTGCCCGGCCTCGAAGTACGCCGTCGAGAAGGCGACGTCCTCCAGCCGCTTGCAGTTGATGGTCATGGTCCGCACGACGATGTCGACACGGCCCTCCTGGAGGGCCGGGACGCGCTGACTGGTCGGGATGGCCCGGTAGATCACCGCGTTCTCGTCGCCGAGGATGTCCCGGGCGATGGCCTTGACCAGGTCGATGTCGAAACCGTCGAGACGGCTGCCCTCCGCGGTCTGATTGCGGTAGCCCCAGCGGAAGCTGTTCTGGTCGACGCCGGCGACGAGCTTGCCCGCCGCCTTGATCCGCGCGATGGCCGCCCCGTCCACATCGGACGGGCGCAGGCTCGCCTCCGGGTCCTGGCAGGTGTCCGTCAGGGCCCACGGCGCGGCCGGGGCCACCGCCATCGAGGCCGGCTTGCGGACCGCCGGCCCGCCGGTGTCGGGCGTCGCGTGGGCCAGCGGCAGCAGCACCACCGCGGCCGTCACCGCGCAGGCGACGGCCATCGCGCTCACACCGCCCCAGCCGCGCAGCCGGCCCGCGCCCCGCCTCAGCCGCATGCCGGACACGGCACCGCCCTCGTGGCTCCCGTACTCCTCGTGACCTTCGGCGGCCCGCCTCGCTCGTATCCGCATCGCCTTCACCTGTACTCCGAAAGCCTGCGCCCGATACCGAGCACCGCCGCCGCCGCGCCGATGACCACCAAGGCGGCCGAGCCCGTCACCAGACCGCCCAGCGCGCCGAGCCCGTCCCGCGCCGCCCGGGTGAACTCCCGCTGCTCGTGCGCCACGGCCTGGTCCAGGGAGGCGTCCACCGTGTCGAAGGCGGCCCCGCTGCTCTCCTTGTGCTGCGCGTCCCCGACGACCTGGGGCAGCGCGGCTTCGTAGTCGCCCTTCAAGTCCGCCTCCCTGGCCGCCGTGTGCCGCTGCTTCCACTGCCCCACGCCGTCCGCGGCGCGGCTCACCGGGCCCCGGCCGGCCTCGTCGTCGGCCAGCCGCAGCGCGGTCGCCAGCCCGGCGTCCAACTGCTTCATGTTGTTCGTGAAGTCCACGTCGTACTTGTCGGACTTCTTGTCCTCCGCCAGTACGGCGCCCCGCGCGATCAGGGTCAGGTTCTCACCGGCCCGCGCCTGCAAGGAGGCGATCCGCGCGTCGTTGAGCACCTTCATCGACTCCTGCCCGTCCGCCCGCGCTTCACTCAGCGAGGACCGCGCCACCGTGTGACCCACGGCCAGCCACAGCAGCACCACCACCGACGCGGCCGTCGCGGCCAGCAGCCCGTGGTTGAAGACCCGGTTCGTGTGCCGGTAGTTGCGCCGCTGCGCCCACACCAGGCCGGCGACCGCGAGCAGGCCCGCGCCGAGCGAGGCCAGCGGCCAGGACCGGGCGTCGTCGTAGTCCTCGTAGAGCCGGCCGGTCTCCGCCTCGTACAGCCGCTGCGCGGCGGGCAGCAGCTGCGTGGTCATCTGCTCGTTGGCGTACCGGAGATAGGCGCCGCCCAGCGGCAGCCCCTGCCGGTTGGTGGCGCGGGCCTGCTCGATCAGGCCGGTGTAGCGCGGCAACTGCTCGCTCAGCAGGGCGATCTGCTCGCGGGAGTCCTCGTTGCCGCCCGTGTTGGCGGCCGCGCTCACCAGCAGCTTGGAGGCGTTGGCGATGTCCCTCTCGTACCGCTGGCGGACCTCGCGCGGCTCCTGGGCGCCCAGCAGGAAGCCGCTGGAGGAGGTCGTGTCGGCGTCCGCGAGCGAGCGGTAGATGCTCGCCGCGTCGGCGCTCAGCGGCTGGCTGCGGCCCACCACGTCGTCGGCGGCGGTGGTCCGCTCGGACATCTCCCACACGCTCACCGTGCCGAACAGCACGATCAGGGCGGCCAGTGCGGCGCCGATGATCCGCAGCCGGCCCGGCTCGGTGGTCGCCGCCTCGCGCAGCCGTTCCACGCCCTCGGCCCAGGCGGTGCTCCGCCCGGGCGGCCCTTCGGGCGGCACGGCAACACCGCCCCCGGGCGCGGGCGCGCGTGATGTGATCGCCACCGTGACCTCCCCCTCGGTCCTGTCGTCCCCCAGCCAACGGCGGGAGACACCCCCTGCGCAGCAGTATGGACGTAGTGCCGGTCGACCACAGCACCCGGTGCCGCATCCGGGACGATCCCTCCCCGCGGGCGCCCTCCGTCACCCCTACACCGTGAATACGCGTCTACGAGCGCCACGGTTCCAGACCGGCGGCCTTGCGGGGCGGGTTCACCCGAAATGGGCACGGAGTTTTCCGTAGGCGAGGGGTGGGGAGCCGAGGGCGTCGAGGCCCAGGAGGCCGGCGCCGAGGACCGGGGGGGCCGTGACCACGTGGATCCGGGCGTGCGGGGCGCGTTCGGCGAGGCGCTCCGCGATCCGGTCGTTCAGCTGCGGGTGCCGGGCCGCCAGGACGCCGCCGCCCAGGACCACCGGCACCTCCTCGTGCAGCAGGCCCAGGCGGCCCAGTGCCACCGAGGCCATGGCCACGATCTCGTCCGCCTGCCGGTGCACCAGCGAGCGGGCCACGGGGTCCCCGGCCGCGGCCACCGCGAACAGCACCGGGGTCAGTTCGTGCCGCCGCCCCGCCGGGATCCGGCCCAGGTGCAGGGCCTCGATCAGCGCGGCCATCGAGTCGTGGCCCAGGTGCGCGGGCAGCGCCCGGGCCAGTTCCGTCGACTCGCCCCGCCCGTCCTCGGCCCGGGCCGCGAACCACAGGGCCTCCTCGGCCAGTCCGCCCCCGCCGCCCCAGTCGCCGGAGATCCGCCCGATCGCGGGGAAGCGCGCGGTCCGCCCGTCCGGGGTCATGCCGACGCAGTTGATGCCGGCCCCGCACACCACCGCGACGCCGCGCGGTTCGGCGCCCACGGGCAGGCCGGCGCGCAGCAGGGCGAAGGTGTCGTTGTGCACCTCGGTCACGCGCCCCCAGTTGCGGCGCTCGATCTCGCGTGCAAGCTGCCGCTCCTCCAGCGGGAAGTCCGCGTTGGCCAGGCAGGCCGACACGTGTTCGGCGCGGGGCCCGGGGCCGCGTCCCTCCTGCTGGTCCAGCCCGGCGTCGGCCATCGCCTCGGCCAGGACGTCGACGGCCGCGGCCACCCCCGTACGGGTCGGCTGGAAACCGCCGGCCTGCCCGGAGCACAGCACCGAGCCGTCCGGGCCGAGCAGGGCCACGTCGGTCTTGCTGTTGCCCGCGTCGATCGCCAGGACGGAACAGAGGTTCACGCCCATGCCAGGTGCTCCTTGTTGTGCGCGAGGAGCCGGTCGGTCAGCCCCTCGGCCAGGTCGTACTGGCCGACCAGCGGGTGCGCGAGCAGGGCCTTGAAGACCCGCTCGCGCCCGCCGCGCAGCGCCGCGTCCAGCGCGAGGTCCTCGTACGCGGTGACGTGCGAGACCAGCCCGGCGTAGAGCGGGTCCAGCCGCGCCGCCGCCAGCGGCCGCGGGCCCGAGGCGTCGACGTGTGCCTGCACCTCGATCACCGCGTCGTCCGCCAGGAAGGGCAGCGTGCCGTTGTTGTACGTGTTGACGACCTGCACGGCCGGACCGCCGTCGCCCAGCAGGGAGGCCGCGAGGTCCACGGCCGCCTCGGAGTAGAAGGCGCCGCCCCGCTTGGCGAGCAGCGCGGGCTTCTCGTCGAGCGCGGGGTCCCCGTACAGGGCGAGCAGTTCCCGTTCCATCGCGGCGACCTCGGCGGCCCGCGAGGGCTTCGTGCCGAGCTCCCGTACGACCTCGTCGTGTGCGTAGAAGTAGCGCAGGTAGTACGAGGGCACGACGCCGAGCCGGTCCAGCACCGCCCGCGGCAGGCGGAGGTCCCCGGCGATCGTCTCCCCGTGCGCGGCGAGCAGTCCCGGCAGCAGGTCCTCGCCGTCGGGGCCGCCGCGGCGCACGCCCAGTTCCCAGGTGAGGTGGTTGAGGCCCACGTGGTCCAGGTGGATGTCGCCGGGGGCCAGGTCCAGCAGGGCCGCGAACTTGCGCTGGAGGCCGATGGCGACGTTGCACAGCCCGACGGCCTTGTGCCCGGCCTGCAGGAGGGCGCGGGTGACGATCCCGACCGGGTTGGTGAAGTCGATGATCCACGCGTCCGGGTTGGCCCGCCGGACCCGCTCGGCGATGTCGAGGACCACGGGGACCGTGCGCAGCGCCTTGGCGAGGCCGCCGGCGCCGGTGGTCTCCTGGCCGACGCAGCCGCACTCCAGGGGCCAGGTCTCGTCCTGGAGGCGGGCGGCCTGTCCGCCGATGCGCAGCTGGAGCAGGACGGCGTCGGCCCCGTCGACCCCCGCGTCGAGGTCGGCGGTGGTGGTCACCTTCCCCGGGTGCCCCTGCCGGGCGAGGATCCGCCGGGCCAGGCCGCCGATGAGTTCGAGCCGGTCGGTGGCCGGGTCGATCAGGACGAGTTCGGTGACCGGCAGGGTGTCGCGCAGCCGTGCGAAGCCGTCGATGAGTTCGGGGGTGTAGGTGGAACCGCCGCCCACCACTGCGAGTTTCATTGCCGTCAGCCTTTCACGCCGGTCAGGGTGACTCCCTCGACGAACGCCTTCTGGGCGAAGAAGAAGAGGACGATCACCGGGGCCATGACCAGCACGGTCGCGGCCATGGTCAGGTTCCAGTTGGTGTGGTGCGCGCCCTTGAAGGACTCCAGTCCGTAACTGAGGGTCCAGGCGGCCGGGTTGTCGGAGGCGTAGATCTGCGGGCCGAAGTAGTCGTTCCAGGCGTAGAAGAACTGGAAGAGCGCGACGGCGGCGATCCCCGGTCTGGCCATGGGGAGGACCACGCGCAGCAGGGTGCGCACCTCGCCGCAGCCGTCGACGCGGGCCGCGTCCAGGTACTCGTCGGGGATGGTCAGCAGGAACTGGCGGAGCAGGAAGATGGAGAAGGCGTCGCCGAAGGCCATCGGGATGATCAGCGGCCACAGGGTGCCGGACAGGTCGAGCTGTTTGGCCCAGAAGAGGTACATGGGGATGACGACCACCTGTGGCGGCAGCATCATCATGGCGATCACGAGCAGCAGCGAGAGCCGCCGCCGGCGGAAGCGGAACTTGGCGAGGGCGTAGGCGACGGGCACGGAGGAGACCACGGTCAACAGGGTGCCGAGCCCGGCGTACAGCAGGGTGTTGCGCCACCAGGTCAGGAAGCCGGGCGTGTTCCACACCGTGGCGTAGTTGTCCCATTCCCAGGTGTCGGGCCACAGGTCGCGGGTCAGTGCCTGGCGGTCGCCCATGAGGGAGGTGAGCAGGAGGAAGACGAAGGGGAGGACGAAGAAGAGGGCGGCGGCCACGCCGAGCGTGTGGACGGCGATCCAGTGCAGTACGGCCTTGCGTCCGTGCGCGTTCACTCGCCGGCTCCGATCAGTCCGCCACGGCGCCGCATCAGGAGCGCGGTGAAGGTCATGGAGAGGGCGAACAGGACGAGCGCGACGACACACGCCGTGCCGTAGTCGAAGCGCTGGAATCCGAGGTTGTGGACGAGCTGCGGCAGGGTCAGGGTGGACTTGTCGGGGTAGCCCGGCTCGAACTGCTGGCCGGAGCCGCCGATCACCCCGGCCGCGACCTTTCCCGCGACCAGCGGCTGGGCGTAGTACTGCATGGCCTGGATGACGCCGGTGACCACGGCGAAGGCGATGATCGGCGCGATGTTGGGCAGGGTGATGTGCCGGAACCGTGCCCAGGCCCCGGCTCCGTCCAGCTCGGCGGCCTCGTACTGCTCCTTCGGTACGTCGAGCAGTGCGGCCATGAAGATGACCATCAGGTCGCCCACCCCCCACAGGGCGAGGGCGGTGAGCGCGGGCTTGGACCAGTCGGCGTCGGTGAACCAGCCCGGGGTGGGCAGGCCCACGGCGTCCAGCAGGGTGTTGGCGGGGCCGGTGCCGGGGTTGAGCAGGAAGACGAAGGCGAGGGTGGCGGCGACGGGCGGGGCGAGGTAGGGCAGGTAGAAGAGGGTCCGGAAGATCCCGACGCCCGTCTTGATCTTCGTGATGAGCAGGCCGATGCCGAGGCCGAAGAGGACCCGGCAGGTCACCATGACCAGCACGAGCCACAGGGTGTTGCGCATCGCCGGCCAGAAGAGCGGATAGTCGGTGAAGACGTAGCTCCAGTTGTCCGTGCCGTTGAAGGCGGGCGGGCGGAAGCCGTCGTACTTGGTGAAGGAGAAGTACAGGGTGGACAGCAGGGGGTAGGCGAAGAAGACGGCGAACCCGATGAGCCAGGGGGACATGAAGGCCGCGGTCCGCAGGGCGGAGCGGCGGCGCTTCGACCGCAGGGTGGGATTGGTCATCCGGGTCATCCGGGTTATCCGGGGCATCCCAGGCATTCCGGGCTACTTCGCCTTCGCGATGTCCGTGTCGATCTGCTGGTCGGCCTTGGCGAGGCCGGCCGGGATGTCGGTGACGTCGCCCTTCTCGACCGCGTACGCGAAGTCCTGGAAGGTCAGCTGGTAGGTGCCGCCGTCGGCCTGGGCCGGGGTGGTGCCGGACTTCGGGTGCCGGGCGATGTCGAGGAAGGTCTTGAACTCGGGGGTCACCCGGAGGTTCGGGGACTCCAGGGCGGCGAGCGTGGACGGCACGTTGTGGATGGCGTTGGCGAAGGCGACGACCGCCTCGGTGTCGGTGGTCATGTACTTGACCAGTTCCCAGGCGGCGTTCTGCTTCCTGCTGCCCGCGGCGATGCCCATGACCGTGCCGGAGAGGTAGCCCTTGCCGTAGTCGGCGGCCTGCTCGTCGGGTACGGGCAGCGGCGCGGTGCCGATCTCGAACGCGACCCCGGCTTCCTTGGCCATCGGGGCCCGCCATTCGCCGTCGATCTGCATGGCCACCTGGCCGGTGTGGAAGGGGTGTTCGGCGCTCCACTCGTCGCCGAAGGTGCTGCGGAACCGTTCCAGCTTCTCGTAGCCGCCGAGCTTGTCCACCAGGTCCTTCTGCGCGGTCAGCATCTTGGCGAAGCCGGGGTCCTCGGCCAGGTTGGACTTGCCGTCCGCGCCGAAGTAGGCGGGGCTCCACTGCGCGGCGAGCCGCATGGGGGTGGTCTCGTAGCCGTGGAAGGTGGGCATCAGGCCGACCTGCTCGTACGAGTCCCCCTTGGGCTTGGTCAGCTTCTGCGCGACCTCGGTGAACTGGCTCCATGTCCGCGGGGGTTCGGTGATGCCGGCGGCCGCGAAGGCGGTCTTGTTGTAGACGAGGCCGTACGCGTCGTGCAGCAGCGGCAGCGTGCACTGGTTGCCGTCGAACTGGGTGTACTCCAGCAGGGTCTTGGGGAAGACCTTCGTCTTGTCGACCCCGGACTTGCGCAGGAAGGGGTTGAGGTCGGCGAAGGCGCGGGAGTTGCAGAACTTGCCGACGCTGTCGGTGGTGAAGGAGGACACCACGTCGGGGGCCTTGTCCCCGCCGGCGCGCAGGGCCTGGTTGATCTTGTCGTCGGTCATGTTGCCGGTGACCTTGACCTTGATGTTGGGGTGCGCCTGTTCGAAGCGGGCGATGTTGTCCTCGATCGCCTTGGCCTCGCTCGGCGCGGACCAGCCGTGCCAGAAGGTGAGGGTGACGTCCGCCTTCGGGTCGTCGGAGGCGGTGTCGGCGCCCTGGCCGGTACAGGCCGTGGCGAGTGCGGATATCGCGACGAGGAGGGCTGCTGCGGTGGTCAGGCGTCCGGTTCTGGGCATGGCGGGGCTCGCTCTCTGCGGGAGACGAAACTTCCGGTGGGGGCCGTTCGGGGACGTTCGGCGTCGGCGGGGCCGGTGGGGTGCCTGTGGGGTCTGTGCGGGGGCGGGGCCGGTGGGGTGGGCGGGGCGGTTCAGCGGGAGGTGTCGAACACTTCGTCCCGGGTGGCGGCCAGCGCGCTCTCCAGCGCGCCGTGCAGGACCGGCCGTTCCCGTACCTCGCCGGGGACCAGCCGGGGCCGGGAGGGGGCCAGTTCGGCGAGCTCGGCCTCCAGCAGCGCGCGCAGCGGTTCGCCGCCCGCGCTGATCGCGGCCCCGGACAGGACCACGATCTCCGGGTCCAGTACGGCGACGAGCGAGGCCAGACCGGTGGCGAGCGCGGTGGCGTACGCCTGGAGGAAGCGCAGGTGCGCGCCCTCGGGCGCGGCCGCGGCCCGCCCGAGCAGGGCGACGGCGGCGGCGACCTCCGGGCTGTGCGGGGTGTCCGGGCCGTGCGGGGTGCCGGCGGCGGGCCCGGGCGCGGCCTCCACGCCCAGTTCCGCGGCGAGCCGGGGCAGTCCCTCGACGCCGGCCAGCTCCTGGTAGCCGCCGGAGTTGGCCCGGGTGACCTGCCGGACCAGGGGGCGGCCGGGCACGGGCAGGAAGCCCACCTCGCCCGCGCCGCCGGTCCAGCCGCGGTGCAGCCGGCCGCCGAGCACGAGGGCGGCGCCGAGGCCCTCCTCGTTCCAGAGCAGGACGAAGTCCTCGTGGCCGCGGGCCGCGCCGAGGCGCTGTTCGGCGACGGCGGCGAGGTTGACGTCGTTCTCGTACTCCACGGGCATCGGCAGGGCCGCCGCCAGGTCGTCGAGCAGGGTGGGGGAGTGCCAGCCCGGCAGGTGGCTGGCGTACCGCAGCCGGCCGCTCTGCGGGTCGAAGGCGCCGGGGGTGGCGATGACCACCCGGTGCAGGTCGGAGCGGTGCAGCCCGGCGGCCTTGACGGCGCCGCCGAGGGCCTCGGTCACCTGGTCCACGGCCTGGGCGCCCTCGGTGTACGGGACCTCGTGGGAGGCGATCACCGTGCCGGTGAGGTCGGCGACGGCCGCCAGCACGCGCCCCGGGGTGACGTCGAGCCCGCCGACGTACGCGGCCCGCGGGTTGAGCGAGTACAGCTGGGCGCTGGGGCCGGGGCGGCCGCCGTCGGTACCGGTGGCCAGGACGAGTCCGGCCGCTTCCAGGCGGGCCAGCAGCTGGGAGGCGGTGGGCTTGGACAGTCCGGTCAGGTGCCCGATGCGGGTCCGCGAGAGCGGGCCGTGCGTCAGCAGGAGTTCGAGCGCGGCCCGGTCGTTCATGGCGCGCAGCAGACTGGGCGTTCCGGGCGTGGAGGCGGGCATGGAGCGGTCTCTCCCTCACCGAGGCGATCTGTTAGGTAAGTTTCCTATCACTGTTTGATCCGTGTCAATGCCGCTGCCCCGCAGGTCATTCGCGAATGACCTGCGGGGCAGCGGGGACGGAAGGGGTGCGGGGCGGCTACTTGGTGATCCGCGGGCCGGCCGGCGGCGGGATCGGGGCCGTGGCCAGCGACTGCGGGGAGGCCGGGTTCGCCAGCGCGGACGGCGCGGCGACGGAGGCCGACGGGTCCGCCGGGGCCTCGTCCTCCTCGTCCCCGGCCGGCAGGCCGCCGATGATCCGGATGCCCGCGGCGTCGAAGGCCTCCTTGATCCGCCAGCGCAGCTCCCGCTCCACCGCGAACTGCTGGCCCGGCATCGTCTTCGCCGAGACGTTCACCGTCATCGAGGCGAGCAGCACCTCGCCCAGGCCCAGCACCTCGACCGGACCCCACAGGCGCTCGTCCCACGGGGACTCCTTCGCCAGGGTGTCGGCGACCCCCTGGACCACCTCGCGGATCCGCGGCAGGCTCTCCGTCGGCTTGACCTGGACGTCCACGCCCGCGGTCGCCCAGCCCTGGCTGAGGTTGCCGATCCGCTTGATCTCGCCGTTGCGCACGTACCAGATCTCGCCGTTGTCCCCGCGCAGCTTGGTCACGCGCAGCCCGACCTCGATGACCTCGCCCGAGGCCACGCCCGCGTCGATCTTGTCACCGACGCCGTACTGATCCTCCATGATCATGAAGACGCCGGACAGGAAGTCCGTGACCAGGTTCCGGGCGCCGAAACCGATGGCCACACCGGCCACACCGGCACTCGCCAGCAGCGGGGCCAGATCGATCTTCAGCGCGGCCAGGACCATCAGCGCGGCCGTGCCGAGGATCAGGAAGGAGGCCACCGAACGCAGGACCGAGCCGATCGCCTCCGAACGCTGGCGCCGCCGCTCCGCATTGACCAGCAGCCCGCCGAGCGCGGTGCCCTCGACCGCCTCCGCGCTGGTGTTCATCCGGGTTATCAGCTTGGTCAGCGCCTTGCGGACCACCGACCGTATGACCCCCGCGATCACCACGATCAGCAGGATCCGCAGGCCGATGCTCAGCCAGGTGGCCCAGTTCTGCTCGATGAAGCTCGCGGCCTCGGTGACGCTGGCCTGCGCCTCCTTGACCGAGGCGGGCGCGTCCGGAACGTCGGCTGCCAACGGCAGCAGAGCGGCGGGCCAGGGCACGACGGGAACCTCCAGGTGTAGCGGTCTGCCCGCGGAACGGGTTGTAGGGGCAGACCAACCACACTAACGGGGCAATCCCTTCACCTTGGTGCCGTGTTCGAGGGAGAGACCAGACTCACCTGGGGATGACTGACTGTGGTTGAAAACACCTCGGACCCGTTACGGGTGCGTGGTGGCGCTTCGACCAGCCGTAAGGAGAGACTGGAGAGCAGATCGTCCCGGCGCGAGCCACGCGCCGCCGACGTACAAGGAGGCAGTCCGTGCCGCACGTCCTGGTCCTCAATGCGTCGTACGAGCCCCTCGGCGTCGTACCGCTCCGCCGCGCGCTCGTCCTCGTCCTGGAGAACAAAGCGGTCTCCCTGGAGGAATCCGGCGCCTATCTGCACAGCGCGACGAGGGTCGTCCCCGCTCCCAGCGTGGTACGGCTCAAGCGCTTCGTGCGGGTCCCCTACCGGGGGCCCGTTCCACTCACCCGGCGCGCCCTGTTCGCGCGGGACGGCGGGCGCTGCATGTACTGCGGAGCCGTCGCCACCAGCGTGGACCACGTGATCCCGCGCAGCCGGGGCGGACAGCACGCCTGGGACAACGTCGTCGCCGCATGCCGGCGCTGCAACCACGTCAAGGCCGACCGGCACCTGCTGGAGCTGGGCTGGCGCCTGCGCCACCAGCCGGCGCCTCCTTCCGGGCTGGCCTGGCGGATCATCGGGACGGGGCACAGGGATCCGCGCTGGATGCCGTACCTCCAGCCGTACGGGGCCGAGGACGCGCTGGAGCGCATCGGGGTAGCGGCCTCCTGACCCGCGGGTCCGCCGCCCCAGTAGCCTGCGGCCCGGCTGCTGGGGCTCCGCCCCAGACCCCGCGCCTCAAACGCCGGCGGGGCTGGATTTGGCTGGCCTCAGCCCTGAAAATCAGCCCCGCCGGCGTTTGAGGCGCGGGGGTCCGGGGGCTGGCCCCCGTAGCGGCGCCGCACTCTAAGGCGTGACCGCGTACGCCTCCGCAGACCAGAGGGAGCAGCCGTAGCGGGTGGCGCGGCGGTCGCACGTGATGCGGAGGTAGCGGGTGTCGGGCGCGTCCAGGCGCAGGGATTCGCGGCCGCCCTTGGAGGCCGCGACCGTGATCGCCGGGCGCCAGGTGGTTCCGTCCGCCGAGGTCTCCACCCGGTAGGCCGACGGGTACGCGTCCTGCCAGTGCAGCTCCAGCCGGCCGATCCGGGCCGGGGCGGGCAGCTGCGCCTGCCACCACGCCCCGTCCACCGCCGGTGAGGACCAGCGGGTGGTCGGGGAGCCGTCCACGGCCGCCGAGGCCGGGAAGGCCCGGGTCTCGTCCGCCGAGGAGGTGGCCCGCGCGGTGCGCAGCAGGTCCGGGCCGCCGGTACGGGGCACGGCCCGTACCGTCAGGGTCCGGGTCTCGCCGTCGAAGGTCACCGGGACCTCGTACGTGCCGGGCGCGGTGCCCGGCGCCACCACGACCTCCAGCGGGATCGACACCTGCCCGCCGCGCGGCACCACCGCGACCCCCGGGAGGCGTACCTCTATACCCGCCGGCGGCCGCGCCGACAGCGGTCCGCGGACCTCGGCGGGGCCCGGCGCGGACAGCTGCGCCGAGATCCGCCGCGGGGCGCCGCCGATCTCGGCGTCGGCCGCGGCCCCGTCCGCCAGCTCGAAGCGGGCCCGCGGGTCGTCCCCGAACCAGGGCACCACCTGGTGCACCGCGGGCGCGGTGCCCGTTCCGGCCCAGGACAGCCGTACCGCGTCCGCGCGCAGTCCGGCCGTGTCCACCTGGGTCCAGCCGGAGGCCGAGGCGTCGGCGATCTTGCGCCAGCCCTCGCCCGGTACGTGCGCCTCCACCGCCGCGCCCCGCGCCCCCGCCGGGAACGGCTCCGTCATCACCGTCACCGCCGACAGCGGGCGCGCGGCGTCCAGCCGGACCGTCCAGGACTCCGGTTCCTTCGTCACCGTGCCCGTGGTGCGGGAGACCCCGGTCCAGGCGTCCGCCTCCGCCGCCGCCTGCTTCAGGAAGGGCTCCAGGACGGCCTCGTCCACCCGGGCCGTCCCCGGTTCCGCCAGTGCCTCGCGGACCTCGGCCAGGGCCCGGGAGGCCTGCCAGGCGGCGGCCCCGTCCCCGCGGGCCTGCGCCTGGAGGACGTCCACGGCCAGTTCGCCGGCCGTTCCGTAGCGCGCCAGCCGTTCCAGCCAGGGCCCCGCCTCGTCCGACAGGGCCGGCAGCCGGTCGGGGGCCTCGCGCAGGACCGTGAACGCCTTGCGCAGCTCGGCCCCGGCCGCCGGATCGCCCGCGGCGCGGGCCTTCCAGAACTGCTCGACCAGCGGCTTCAGATACGCCGACTCCTCCTGCTTCAGCCCCGACGACGCGGTGTTCCCGGCGAGCGCCGCCACCGCCGCGCGCTCGCGCGGGTCGGAGCCCGAGAGGTCGCGCACCGCCGCCTGCCAGGACTCTCCGGCCCGGTAGCCGCGCGGGTTCCAGGCGAAGTCCGCCGCCGTGAAGAGCGGGATCCGCGACAGGATGGGCTGCTGCATCGCGTTGGACAGCAGCGCCGCCGAGCCGCCCGCCACCGCGGGATCGCGGCCCGCGTACGGGCCGAGGAAGATGCGGCCCGGATCCCAGTCGTTGACCGGGTAGTTGTCCATGGTGATCAGGGGCTGCTGCCCCATGGCGGAGCGCGCCCCGGCCAGTTCCCTGCCCGTGATCGTGCGGGGCACCACGCCGACGCCCGTCCAGGCCACCTCCACCCGCGCGTCCAGCGCGCCCGCGAGGGCCGTCCGGTACGAGGTGGCGCCCTCCTGGTAGTACTCCGTCGGCAGCAGCGACAGGGCGGGCGCGCCCGGATACCGGGCGGCGAGGTGCGCGGCCAGCTCGTTCGCGACCTCCGCGTGCGCCTTCGCGGCCGCCGCCGCGCCCTTCCCGTACCGCTCCCGGTCCGCGCGGCAGCCCCATTCCGAGTAGCTGACGTCCTGGAACTGCACCTGGAAGGCGCGGAAGCCGAGGTCCCACATCGAGTCCAGCTTGCGCGCGAGGGCCGCCCGGTCGGCGGCCGAGGACAGGCACATCGACTGGCCGGGGGTGACCGCCCAGGCCAGGACCACCCGGTTGGCGCGGGCCCGTTCGGCCAGCGCGCGGAACTCCTCCTGCTGCGCCTGCGGGTAGTCCGTGCGCCAGCCCGTCGTCCGGTACGGGTCGTCCCCGGGCGCGACCAGCAGCCGGTTCTGCTTGGTGCGGCCCATGAAGTCCACCTGGGCGAGGCGCTGTTCACCGGTCCACGGCTGCCCGTAGAAGCCCTCGGTGATCCCGCGCACCGGCGCGGCCGGCCAGTCCCGCACCAGCACCCCGGGCACCTTCCCGCCGCCCGCCGCGAGCAGCTGGCGCAGCGTCTGCGCCGCGTGGAAGAGCCCCTCCTCGCCGACGCCGGCCAGGGCGACGGTGTCCCGCCCGCCGGGCCGTCCCACGGCCAGCCGGTAGCCGCCGGCCGGCAGATCGGTGGCGGCGGTCGCGCCCAGGGCCCGCAGCGCCTGCTCCGCAGCCGCGTCGTCGAGCCGTATGACGGTGCCCCGCTCGGGCACCGGCGTCCCCGGGGCCGGCTCGTGGAGGGTGCGTACGCCGGCCTTGCGCAGGGCGTCCCGCACCACCTGGAGCGCGTACGGATCGGTGTCGGCCGGAGCGACCAGCACGGCCTCCGTGCCCAGCGGCACCTCGCGCGCCGGATCGGCGGTCATCGACTGCGGCCGGGGCCACACGGCGGGCCCGTCCACGGCCGTCCGGGGGGTGTCGGCGCCCGGGTCGAGCACGGGGCCGACGGCGCCGTTGGCGCCGGCCGAGGCGCCGGCCGCGGAGGCGCCGCCACCGCCCGCTGCGAGGGGTGGCGAGTCCGGGGCGGAGGGCGCCGTGAGGGTGCCGGGCGGCCCGGCGGCCACGGCGCCGCCGAGCAGCGACCCGATCACCGCGATGGCGGCGGCCGTCGACCGTTTCCTGCCCCTGAGCTGCACAGAGCCTCCCCGTCCCGAGACGTCCCCCACTCGCACGAATGAGCCCGAGCCCACCACTCGTGCGGCTGGGGTGTCAATGCGGGTGGGTGATCTGACCCGGATATGACAGGAATGCGGTCCCTCCGAGTGGGTATGGCTGGCGTGTTCCCCCGCGGCGTCCCGCCCTTCTGCACCACGCTTCTGACTCACCCTCATGCCCGCACGCACGAAGGAGCGCCCGTTGATGGACGACCTGGCCCGGCTCGCTGCCCTGTACGGCATCGCCACCGCCTACCAGCCCGCCGCGAACGTCACCGTCCAGGTGCCGGAGGCCACCGTCAAGGCCGTCCTCGGCCTGCTCGGGGTGGTCACGGACGACCCCGAGAACATCCGGGTGTCCGCCGAGGAGGAGACGCGGGAGGCGGCCCGGCGGCTCCTGCCGCCGACGGTGGTGCTCTGGCAGGGGGAGCCCGTGCCGCCGCGGCCCGCCGTCCTCCCGCCGGACACCCGGGTCCGCGTGGTGGCCGAGGAGACGGGGGAGGAACTCGACTGGGGTCCCGGACTGCCCCTGGGCATCCACCGGCTCACCGCCCGGGCGTCCGACGGGCGGACCGCCGAGGCCACCCTGGTGGTGGCCCCGGAGCGGGCCCCGGCCGCGCCCGAGCGGGCCCACGGGCTGCTCGTCCAGCTCTACTCCCTGCTCTCCGAGCACTCCTGGGGCATGGGCGACCTCGGCGACCTCGCGGCGCTCGCCCGCTGGGCCGGCCGCACCCACGGCGCGGGCTTCATCCAGGTCAACCCGCTGCACGCGGCCGTACCCGGCACCCCGACCGACCCCTCCCCGTACCGGCCCTCCTCGCGCCGTTTCCCGGACCCGGTCCACCTGCGGATCGAGGACGTCCCGGAGTACGCCGACTGCCCCGACCGCACGGCCCTCGCCGAACTCGCCGGGCAGGGCGCGCAACTGCGCAGCGAGGTGCTGGAGAAGGGCGCGCACATCGACCGGGACGCCGTCTGGGCCCTCAAGCGACAGGCCCTGGAGCTGCTGTACGCCGTCCCGCGCACGCCCGGACGCGAGGCCGCCTACCGGGCGTTCTGCGCCGAGCAGGGCGCACCGCTGGACGTGCACGCCGCCTGGTGCGCCGGGCACGCCGGAGAGGACCCGAAGGAGCGCGCCGACTTCCACCGCTGGCTGGTCTGGCTGACGGACGGCCAGCTCGCCGCCGCCCAGCGGGCCGCCCGCGAGGCGGGCATGACGGTCGGCATCGTCCACGACCTCGCGGTCGGGGTGCACCCGCAGGGTTCCGACGTCTGGGGGTCGCCCTGCTACGCCCGGCACCTCTCGGTCGGCGCCCCGCCGGACGCCTTCAACGCGCGCGGCCAGGACTGGGGGCTGCCGCCGTGGCGCCCCGACGTGCTGGCCGCCACCGCCTACGCCCCCTTCCGGTCACTGCTGCGCGGGGTGTTCAGCTACGCCGGCGCGCTGCGGATCGACCACGTGATGGGCCTGTTCCGGCTGTGGTGGATCCCGGAGGGGACCCCGCCCGCCGAGGGCACGTACGTGGGCTACGACGGCGAGGCCATGCTGGCGATCCTGGTCCTGGAGGCCCACCGGGCCGGCGCCCTGGTCATCGGCGAGGACCTCGGGACGGTGGAGCCGCGGGTCCGCCGGGAACTGGCCCGGCGCGGGGTGCTCGGCACCTCGGTGCTCTGGTTCGAGCGGGATTGGGCCGGCACCGGGCACCCGCTCCCGCCGCAGGCCTGGCGGGCCGACTGCCTGGCCACCGCCACCACCCACGACCTGCCGCCCACGGCCGCCAAACTCGCCGGTGCGCATGTGGAACTGCGCGACCGGCTCGGCCTGCTGACCCGCCCGGCCGCGCAGGAACGGGCCGAGGACGCCGCCGACACCGCGGAGTGGCTGGAACTGCTGGACGGGCTCGGCCTGGAGACCAAGGGCGAGGAGGCCGCCGTACGGGCCCTGTACGAGTTCCTGCTGCGCACCCCGGCACGGCTGGTCGGCGTCTGGCTGCCGGACGCGGTGGGGGACCGGCGGCCGCAGAACCTGCCCGGCACCTGGGACCAGTACCCCAATTGGCGGCTTCCGGTCGCCGATGCCGCGGGGCGGCCGCTGACGCTGGAGGAGCTGGTCGCCTCGCCCCGCGCGAACGCCCTGTTGGGGGCGCTGGCGGAGGGCGTGCGACCTCGTACGGCACCCCCGGGCGCGCGCCCCGTTTAGGTGTTCGCTACGTTTGCACCGTGGACAAGAAGAACGCTCTGCGCGCCGGCGCCGTCACGGCCGGAACGACGCTGATGATGCTGCTGATGACGTCTCCCGCCCTCGCGGTGAGCCGCGACGACGGCGACGACCCGGGCCCGGGCCTGAGCATTGGCGAGACGCTCGGTCTGTACGTGGCCCTGCCGATCGTTCTGTTCCTGGTCATCGCGGGTCTCGTGATGGTCCTCGACAAGTCGGACAGGCCGCAGAAGCAGGCCTGAGCGGGTCCGGCCCCACGGGGTCGGGACCACGGGACTTTCCGGGCGCCGGGGGTCCGCACCGCCGATTCACCTCGGCCGTGCGGCGACCCCCGGCGCCTTGTCGTGTCCGTGGACACGGCGGACACGGCAGATGCGGCACATGCCGCGGATGTGCCAGACCGGTTCCGGCGGCGCTGACCGGTCTCAGCGGAACGCGGCGGCATGGCGGGCGGCCCAGTCGGCGAAGGGGCGCGGGGCGCGGCCGAGGACCCGCTGGACGTCCGGGCTGACACGCAGCTCGGACGGGTTCGGGGAACCAAGGATGTCCAGAGTGTCGTCGGCGAGCTCCCCCGGCATGCTCCGGGTCATGGCGGCCTTGGCCTCGTCGCGGGTGAGCTCGTGAAACCTCACCGGCGAGCCCAGCGCGGCGGCAATGGCCTCCGCCTGCTGGCGCGGAGTGATCACCTCCGGGCCGGTCAGCTCGTACACGCCGCCGGTGTGCCGGCCGTTCAGCAGGCAGGCCGCCGCTACCGCGGCGATGTCCGCCGGGTCGATGATCGGCACTCCGACGTCGCCGAAGGGCGCGGCGACGACCTGCTGCGCGCGGACGGACTCGGCCCACCACAGAGCGTTGGAGGCGAAGCCTCCCGGCCGCAGGATGGCCCACTCCAGGCCGGACTCCCGCAGCGTGTCCTCCAGGGCGCGCATCGCGATCCGCGTGGTGCCGAAGGGCCTGGTCACGACGCCCAGTGTGGAGAGCAGGACGACCCGGCGGACCCCGCTGGCCGCAGCTTCGCCGATGATGTCGGCAGGGCCGGCTCCGGTGGCGTGCAGGTCGCCGGACAGGAGCAGGAACAGCGCCTCCGCCCCGGCCAGCGCGGGCTTGAGGCCGGCCGGCCGGGCCAGGTCGGCCTCCACGTGGCGCACGCCGTCGGGCACTGCCGCCGTGTGCCGTGACACAGCCGTCACCTGCCGGCCCGCCTCGGCCAGCGCCTGCGTCAACGGCCGGCCGATATTTCCGGTAGCCCCGGTTACCACGATCATGATCAGCTCCTTGTGGGATGTCCTCTGTGGTCTTCACGCTAGGAGTGGGGCTAACTTTTGGTAAGGACATACCCCGAGGTAAGCTCATGGCATGGCGGGAGGCGCGCAGCACAGGCAGGGTGAGGCGGGGGCGCGGTATGACGTGCTTCACACCGACTGCCCCGCGCGCGATGTGGTCGACCACGTGACGAGCAGGTGGGGCGTCTGGGTGCTGATCTCCTTGCGGAGCAGCGACCTACGGTTCTACGAGCTGCGCCAGAGCATCCAGGGGATCAGCGAGAAGATGCTCGCCCAGACCCTGCGCGCGCTGGTCCAGGACGGCCTGGTCTGGCGGGAGGTCGAGCCGACGACGCCACCCCAGGTCACCTACGGGCTGACGGAGTTCGGCCGGGACATCGGCGAGCCGCTGACGGAGCTGTTCGACCGGATCACGCGGAGACTGCCGCCGCGCAGCGCGGGATAGCAAACCGGCACTGTTCCGGACGGCACCGCACCGCACATGCCTCAGATGCCGGCCAGTAGCTTGCGGAGCAGGCCGGTGAGTACGCCGACCTCCTCGTCGCTCAGCCCGGTCAGCGCGTCGCGCTGCACCTCCAGGCCGGCGGCGACCGCCTCGTCGATGAGCGCGAGGCCGCGGTCGGTGATCGTCACCTGGAGCCCCCGCCGGTCGTGCGGATCGGGCTTGCGGCACAGCAGCCCGGCCTTCTCCAGCTTGTCCAGCCGCCCGGTCATGCCGCCGGTGGTGAGCATGAGCGTCGCCGAGAGCTGGCGGGGCGAGAGCGTGTACGGGGCGCCCGAACGGCGCAGGGTGGCGACGACGTCGAACTCCCCGCGCGAGATGCCGAAGCGCGCGTAGCGCTCCTCCATCGCGTCGCCCATGGCCTTGGCGATCCGGTAGATGCGTCCGAAGACGGCCATGGGGGCGGTGTCCAGGTCGGGGCGCACGGCGAACCACTGGGCCGTGATCGCGTCGACGGCGTCCTTGTCCTCACTCATGAGCGCAGTATTTCGCTTCCCCGAGATCGTTCGCAAGAAAGTTGCTTGACGATAAGTAGCTTAATAGTAAGCTACTTACCAGCAACCGAATCTGGGGGAGAGGCCGTCATGGCAGTGTTCAGGAGCAAGGCAGCCGCCACCGGGGAGGCGAAGGTCGCGGGGGAGCGGTCGCTTCTCCTCGGCATCGGCATCAGCGCGGTCGGGATCGGCATGTACGTCCCGTTCTCGCTGGTCTTCTTCCACCACGTCACCGGCCTCTCCCTCACCCTCGTCGGCCTGGTCATGACGGCCACCGGACTGACCGGGCTGGCGTTCATGCCGCTGGCCGGCTCGGCCGTCGACCGGTTCGGCGCCAAGAGGGTCAACCTGGTGCTCTACGGCATACGGGCGCTCGGCTTCGCCCTCTACCCCTTCGCGAGCTCCCTGCCCGCCTTCGCGGCCGTCGCCCTCGTCACGGCGCTCGCCGACCGCTCCTTCGGCGTCGTCCAGCAGTCCCTCATCGGCGAGGTGGCGCGGGGCGCCGCCCGCGACCGGCTCCAGGCCTCCACCAGGGCCCTGCAGAACGCCGGGATGGGCGCGGGCGCCCTGCTCGTCACCGGGGTGCTGGCCCTGTGGGGCACCGGCGGGTTCACGTACACCGCCTGGGCCAACTCCCTCGCCTTCGCGCTCGCCGGACTGCTCGTCAGCCGGGTCCGCCCGGTCCGCGACGCCGTGGCCGGCCCCGCGAGGCGGGCTCCCGCCGGATACCGGATGGTCCTGCGCGACCGCCCCTTCCTCGGCCTGACCGCCGCCAACTTCCTCACCGCGCTGGGCTACTCCGCCCTCTCCGTGCTCTTCCCGCTCTACCTCTCCACCTGGCTGGCGGCCCCCGACTCCCTCACCGGAGCCGCCTTCACCGTCAACACCGTCCTGTGCGCAGGGATCGGCGTGCTGATCGCGGGCCGGGTCCGCCGCTCCGGCGCCCGCCGCACCCGCTCGGCCGCCCTCGGCGCCCTGCTCTTCGCCGCCGCCTTCGCCGGACAGATCGTGCTCGGCACGCTGCGCCCCGGCCAGACCGTGACCCTGGTCGCCCTGCTGGCCATCGTCGTTGTCTACACCCTCGGCGAACTGGTCCACAGCCCCTCCGGCGGCGCCCTGTCGGTCTCCGCCGCCCCCGAGGCCGTTCGCGGCCGCTACCTGGCCACCTACCAGCTGTCCTACTCGCTGGCCAGTGCGCTCGCCCCCTCCCTCTTCACCGCCCTGCTCGCCGTCGACGGCCGGCTGCCCTGGGCCGTCCTCACCGTCGCCGCACTCGGGGCCGCCCTCGCACTGGTCCGGCTGGAACCGCACCTGCCGGCCGGAGCCGTGCACGCCGAGCCGCCGGCCGTCGCCGTTGCCCTCGCTGATGGAACGGCCCCGGAACGCCGGCCGGCCACCGTCGCCGCCTGAACCACCCCGCCCGGCCCCGCCTTCCTCACCCACCGACAGGGAGCCACCCGCCATGAAGCGTGCAGCCACCGTCGCCCTGACCGCCCTCGCCCCCATCTCCTGGGGCTCCACCTACGCCGTGGCCACCGAACTGCTGCCGCCCGACCGGCCGCTGTTCACCGGGGTCATGCGGGCCCTGCCCGCCGGCCTGCTGCTGACCGCCCTGGCCCGCACCCTGCCCAAGGGCGTGTGGTGGTGGAAGTCCGCCGTCCTCGGCATCCTCAACATCGGCGCCTTCTTCCCGCTCCTCTTCCTCTCCGCCTACCGGCTCCCCGGCGGTGTCGCGGCCGTACTGGGCGCCGCCGGCCCGCTGTTCGTCGTAGGACTCGCCGCCCTCCTCCTCGGGGAGCGGGCGAGCCTGCGCACCGTACTGGCCGCCGTCGTGGGCGCGTTCGGCGTGAGCATGGTCGTCCTGACCGCCGAGGCGAAGCTCGACCTCGTCGGCGTCATCGCCGGTGTGGTCTCCTCCGCCTCCATGGGCGCCGGCACCGTGATGACCAAGCGCTGGGGCCGCCCCGAGGGCGTCGGCCCGCTGGCGATGACCGGCTGGCAGCTCACCGCCGGCGGGCTGTTCATCATCCCGGTGGCCGCCCTCGTCGAGGGAGCCCCGCCCGCGCTCGACGGCAGGGCCTTCCTCGGCTACGGCTACATGATGCTGATCAACACCGGGATCGCGTACTGGCTCTGGTTCCGCGGCATCGGACAGCTCACCGCCACCTCCGTCACCCTGCTCGGCCCGCTCTCCCCGCTCACCGCCGCCGTCATCGGCTGGGCCGCCCTCGGCCAGGCGCTGTCGCCCGTACAGCTCGTGGGCATGGCCATCGCCTTCGGAGCCACCGTCGCCGGCCAGCTTGCGGTCGCCGCCCGCAAGCCCCAACCTTTCAGTTCTACTGAACGAATCGATCGAAACATTTCGATGGACCTGACCGATGAGCAGGTGCGACGGTAGTCCGACGACAGAGAGCCCGACCGACTCCGAGGGGGAGACACCCAGTGGCCGTCATGGACCGCGACCGCGTCCGCACCGTTTCGCACGCCGAGCCCGGCAGCACGGGGAAGAAGGGTGCCGCCGGGCTCGGCGTCCTCCTCGCCCTGACCGCGACGGTCGTCTGGTCCGGCAGCTTCGTCGCCACCCGGGGAATGGCCGAGACCGTCCCGCCCGTCCAGGCGGTCTTCTGGCGCTGGATCATCGCCCTGATCGCCGTCGCCCCCTTCGCCGCCCGCCAGGCCTGGCAGCAGCGGGCCCTGATCCGGCGGCACTTCGGCTACATCGCCCTCGCCTCGCTGTTCGGCGTCGCCCTCTACAACACGCTCGTGCACCAGGCCGGACTGACCACCTCCGCCTCCAACATGGGCATGATCATGGCCGCCTCGCCCGTCATCATGGCGCTCTACGCCCGCCTCGGCGGCGAACGGCTCGGCGCCAGGCGGACCATCGGAATGCTGCTCGCCGCCCTCGGCGTGCTGCTGCTCGTCGGCGACGGCTCCCTCGGCTTCGACTTCGGCGCCGGCGACCTGTGGATGTTCGCCGCGGCCCTCTCCTTCGCCACGTACAGCGCACTGCTCCGGCGCAAGCCCGCCGAACTGGGCGGACTGGCCTTCCTGATCACCACCTTCGTGCTCGGCGCGCTGATGCTGGCACCCGTCTACGCCGTCTCCGTCTCCGTCCAGGGCGGCTTCGAGATCACCACCGGGACGGTCGGACCGCTGCTCTACGTCGGCGTCTTCTCCTCGGCCGTCGCCTTCTTCGCCTGGAACAAGGCGATCACGATCATCGGGGCGGCCCGCGCCGGAGTCGTCTACTACCTCCAGCCGGTGTGCGTGGCGGGGCTCGGCTTCCTGCTCCTGGGCGAGCAGACCGGACCGGCGCAACTGCTCTGCATGGCGCTGATCCTGGGCGGTGTGGGGTTGGGGAGCGTCGTGTCGGCGGGCCCGGCCTCACCGACACGACGTTCCCCCAGTGCGCGGAGATAGGTTCGGGCCCATGACGGAGTGGGACATCAAGAAGCTGCGGATCCTGCGGGCCCTCGCCGAACGGGGGACCGTGACCGCGACGGCCGAGGCGCTGCACATGACGCCCTCGGCGGTCTCGCAGCAGCTGACGAACCTCGCCCGGCAGCTCGGGGTGACCCTGCTGGAGGCCGAGGGCCGGCGGGTCCGCCTCACCGACGCGGCCCACCTCGTACTGCGGCACGCGGAGGCGGTGTTCGCGCAGCTGGAGGCGGCCGACGCGGAGCTGGCCGGATATCTGGCCGGGGACGCGGGCGAAGTACGCGTCGGCGCCTTCTCCACGGCCGTGCCGGCGCTCGTGGTCCCGGCGGTGGCGGCGCTGCGCACGACCCGGCCGGGCGTGGAGGTACGGGTCCGGGAGGCCGAGGCGGCGGAGTCGTACGAGCTCCTGTCGGCCGGGGGCGTGGACCTGGCGCTGTCGCTGGCCGCGCACGCGCCGACCGCGCGGGACGCCCGGTTCACCCGGGTGACGCTGCTGGAGGACCCGCTGGACGTGGCGCTCCCGCCGGGGCATCCGCTGGCGGGCGCGGCGGGGCTGCGGCTGGCGGACCTGTCCGGCGACCGGTGGATCTACGGGGGCAGCGGCCCCTGGTCGGAGATCACCCGCACCGCGTGCGAGGCGGCGGGCTTCGTCCCGGAACAGGCCCACTCGGCGTCCGGGTGGACGGCGATCCTGGCCATGGTCGAGGCGGGGATGGGGGTGGCGCTGGTGCCGCGGATGGTGTCGAGCCGGGCGTCGGGTGTGGCGGTGCGGGTCCTCGCGCACGATCGGCCGACGCGGCACGTGATCGCCGCGGTCCGGCGTGGCGCCGAGGCTGCGCCCGCCCTGTCCCACGTCCTGGCCGCGCTCCGCGCCGTAGCCGCGGGACGCTGACCCCGGGTGTGCCGCTGCGCGGAGCCGTCTCCCCGCCCCGCCCTTTCACCGTTTCCCGGGGCTCCGCCCCGGACCCCGTACGCGCGCTCCGCACCCGCGCCCTCAAACGCCGGGCGGGCTGGAAGATCCAGCCCCGCCGGCGTTTGAGGCGCGGGGTCTGGGGCGGAGCCCCAGGGGGGTGCGGCCCGCTAGGACTGCGCGGCGGCCGCGTCGGCCGCCTGGGCCTTCAGGGCGCGCTCGACGCCCGCGCGGGACTCCGAGACGAGGCGGCGCAGCGCAGCGTTCGGCTCGGCCGAGGCCAGCCACGCGTCCGTCGCGTCCAGCGTGTCCGCGGAGACCTGGAGCGTCGGGTACAGACCCACCGCGATCTGCTGGGCGATCTCGTGGCTGCGGGTGTCCCAGGCCTCCTTGACCGCCGCGAAGTACTTCGCGGTGTACGGGGCCAGCAGCTCGCGCTGGTCCGTCTGGACGAAGCCGCCGATCACGGCCTCCTGCACCGCGTTGGGGAGGTCCGCGGACTCCACCACCGAGGCCCACGCCTGAGCCTTGGCCTCCGCCGTCGGGCGCGCCGCCCGCGCGGTCGCCGCGTGGCGCTCACCGGCCGCGGTGGGGTCCCGCTCCAGCTCCGCCGCGATGGCGCCCTCCTCGGCGACGCCCGTCGCGGCGAGCCGCTCCAGGAACGACCAGCGCAGCTCGGTGTCGACGGCCAGGCCCTCGATCTCCGCCGCGCCGTCGAGCAGCGCCGACAGGTAGGTCAGCTGTCCCTCGGTGCGGGCCGTGGCCGCGAAGGCGCGGGCCCAGGCGAGCTGGTGGTCGCTGCCCGGGGCCGCCGCACGCAGGTGCTCCAGCGTGGCCTCGGTCCAGGCCGCCAGGCCCTGCTCCCGCCATGCCGGGTCGGCGTACAGGTCCACGGCCAGCTTCACCTGGCGGTGCAGCGACTGGACGACGCCGATGTCGGACTCCTTGCCGATGCCCGAGAGCACCAGCGCGAGGTAGTCGCGGGTGGGCAGCTCGCCGTCGCGCGTCATGTCCCAGGCGGAGGCCCAGCACAGGGCGCGCGGCAGGGACTCCGCGAAGTCGCCGATGTGCGCCGTGACCGTGGCGAGGGACTCCTCGTCGAGGCGGACCTTCGCGTACGACAGGTCGTCGTCGTTCAGCAGGACGACCGCCGGGCGGGCCCGGCCGGCGAGCTCCGGCACCGTGGTGAGCGCGCCGTCGATGTCCAGCTCGATCCGGTCGGTGCGCACGAGGGCGCCGTCCTGGAGCTCGTACAGGCCGACCGCGATGCGGTGCGGGCGCAGGGTGGACTCGCCCTTGGCGCCGGCGGGCAGCGCGGGCGCCTCCTGGCGGATGCCGAAGGCGGTGATCACGCCGTTCGCGTCGGTGGTGATCTCCGGGCGCAGGATGTTGATCCCGGCCGTCTCCAGCCACGCCTTCGACCAGGCGGTCAGGTCGCGGCCGGAGGTCTCCTCCAGGGCGCCCAGCAGGTCGGACAGGCGCGTGTTCCCGAAGGCGTGCGCCTTGAAGTACGCCTGCACGCCCTTGAAGAAGGCGTCCTGGCCGACGTAGGCCACGAGCTGCTTGAGCACCGAGGCGCCCTTGGCGTACGTGATGCCGTCGAAGTTGACGAGGACGTCGTCCAGGTCACGGATGTCGGCCATGATCGGGTGCGTGGACGGCAGCTGGTCCTGCCGGTACGCCCACGTCTTCATGGAGTTGGCGAAGGTGGTCCACGCGTGCGGCCACTTCGAGCCCTCGGCGTACGCCTGGCAGGCGATCGACGTGTACGTGGCGAACGACTCGTTCAGCCACAGGTCGTTCCACCACTCCATGGTGACCAGGTCGCCGAACCACATGTGCGCGAGCTCGTGGAGGATCGTCTCCGCGCGCACCTCGTAGGCCGCGTCCGTCACCTTGGAGCGGAAGACGTACTGGTCACGGATGGTGACCGCGCCCGCGTTCTCCATCGCGCCCGCGTTGAACTCCGGCACGAAGAGCTGGTCGTACTTGGCGAAGGGGTAGTCGTAGGCGAACTTCTCCTGGAACCAGTCGAAGCCCTGCCGGGTGACGTCGAAGATCGCGTCCGCGTCGAGGAACTCGGCGAGCGAGGGCCGGCAGTAGATGCCGAGCGGCACGGACTGGCCGTCCTTGCCCTCGTACGAGCTGTGCACCGCGTGGTACGGGCCGACGATGAGCGCCGTGATGTACGAGGAGATGCGCGGGGTCGGCTCGAAGCGCCAGACGTTGTCCTTGACGTCCGCGGCCTCGGGCGTCGGGGAGTTCGAGATGACCGTCCAGCCCTCGGGGGCCGTCACGGTGAACTGGAACGTGGCCTTCAGGTCGGGCTGCTCGAAGCTGGCGAAGACCCGCCGCGCGTCCGGCACCTCGAACTGGGTGTAGAGGTAGGCCTGCTCGTCGACAGGGTCCACGAAGCGGTGGAGGCCCTCGCCGGTGTTGGTGTAGGCGCAGTCCGCGACGACCCGGAGCTCGTTGGCCCCGGCCGCCAGGTGGGCCAGGGCGATGCGGGAGTCCCGGAAGACCGCCGCGACGTCCAGCGACCTGCCGTTGAGGACGACCTCGTGCACGGCCGGTGCGACCAGGTCGATGAAGGTCTCGGCCCCGGCCTCGGCCGACTGGAAGCGCACGGTGGTCACGGACGGGTAGGTCCCACCCTCCTGCGCCCCGCTGAGATCGAGTTCGATCTCGTACGAGTCGACGGTGAGCAGCTTTGCCCGCTGCTGAGCCTCTTCACGGGTGAGATTCGTGCCAGGCACGCGGTCATCTCCTTTGATGGTGACGTTGCCCCGTCATCCTTCCACGAGGGGGGCGTCACCGGCGCGGAGTAATCCACCGGCGAACACGAGGTCGGAAACCTGCCGGATTGCGACGGTCGGCTGCGCCATGCTGATGGGTATGAACAGCGCATACCGGGCGATGCCCATTCACGAGGCGGCGCTCAAGGAGCTCCGCGACCGCGACGACGCAGGGCGGGACTGCGTCCCGTTCACCGACGAGGAGGGCGGGGCGCCGCTGCGGTGCTGCCTGCGACCCGGCACGGCCGGTGAGCGGATCGCGCTCGTCTCGTACGCACCGCTGCGGCGCTGGGCCGCCGCCACGGGTGTGGATCCGGGGGCCTACGACGAGCAGGGGCCCGTCTTCGTCCACGCCGAGGACTGCGGCGGACCGTCGGACGGGCAGGGCCACCCCTTCGCCCGGCCCGGCGTGCGGCGCACCGTCCGGCGGTACGACGCCCGCGGGCACATTCTCGGCGGGCAGGTCCTGGAACTGGGCACGGATGCCGACGGGATGATCGAACGGGCCCTCGACGAGGCCTTCGCGGACCCCGCGGTGGTCCTCGCGCACGTGCGCGCCGCCGAGTTCGGCTGCTTCCTGTTCGAGGTCCGCAGGCCGTGACGTGCGGGAGGGGCGGGTGCCGTCCGGCATCCGCCCCTCAACCGTACGCGCGCCGGGATCAGCCCTGGCGGAGCTCCTCCGCGACGAGCTCCGCGATCTGGACCGCGTTCAGGGCCGCGCCCTTGCGGAGGTTGTCGTTCGAGAGGAACAGCGCGAGGCCGTTCTCCGCCGTCTCGTCGACGCGGATGCGGCCCACGTACGAGGCGTCCTTGCCGGCGGCCTGGAGGGGGGTCGGGATCTCCGACAGCTCGACGCCGGGGGCGTCCTTCAGCAGCTCGTAGGCGCGCTCGACGCTGATCGGGCGGTCGAAGCGGGCGTTGATCTGCAGGGAGTGGCCGGAGAAGACCGGCACGCGCACGCAGGTGCCCGCGACCTTGAGCTCCGGGATCTCCAGGATCTTGCGGGACTCGTTGCGGAGCTTCTGCTCCTCGTCGGTCTCGAAGGAGCCGTCGTCGACGATCGAGCCCGCGAGCGGGATCACGTTGAAGGCGATCGGCCGCTTGTAGACGCCCGGCTCGGGGAAGTCCACGGACCCGCCGTCGTGGACCAGCCCGGTCGCGTCCCCGGCGACGGCCTTGACCTGGCCGTCGAGCTCCGCGACACCCGCGAGGCCGGAACCGGACACGGCCTGGTAGGTGGTGGCGATCAGCGCGGACAGGCCGGCCTCGTCGTGCAGCGGGCGCAGCACCGGCATCGCGGCCATGGTGGTGCAGTTCGGGTTCGCGATGATGCCCTTGGGGCGGTTCTTGATCGCGTGCGGGTTGACCTCGGAGACGACGAGGGGGACCTCGGGGTCGCGGCGCCAGGCGGAGGAGTTGTCGATCACGACCGCGCCCTGGGAGGCGACCTTCTCGGCGAGGGCCTTGGAGGTGGAGCCGCCCGCGGAGAAGAGCACGATGTCCAGGCCCGAGTAGTCGGCCGTGGAGGCGTCCTCGATGGTGATCTCCTGGCCCTCCCACTCGAGGGTGGAGCCCGCGGAACGGGCCGAGGCGAACAGCCGCAGCTCGTCCACCGGGAACTTCCGCTCGGCGAGGATGCCGCGCATGACTCCGCCGACCTGTCCGGTGGCTCCGACGATTCCGACCCTCACGGTGACTCCTTTGGTACGTACGACGCGGGCGCGCGTGGAGCCATCATGCGTTCGACCCCACGAGCCTTGTCCAATCCATTGTCCGAGGAACGGACGGTGTCCTGAACGTGAACCCGTGTGACGAGTCCGTGGCGGGCGTGTTGCAGGGCCCCTGAACATCCGTTTTGCCAGGTCAGAGCCGGTTAGCGTCCGATCTGCCATGACCCGCATTCCGGACATGGCCGACCGCAGAACGAACATCCGACTCGGGGAGATCCACCGTGCGCGCCATCCGCCACCGCCGCCGGTCCATACCGGCGCTCGCCGCCCTCGCGGCCGCCGCCGTCGCCGCACCCGTCCTGCTGACCGCCACTCCGGCGGCGGCCCACCCGCGGGAGGGCAGGCTGGCCAAGGAGCTGGTGGAGGAGGTCACCGCCAAGGGCGCCTACCGCCACCTGAAGAAGTTCCAGCAGATCGCCGACGCCAACGGCGGCAACCGCGCCGCCGGCACGCCCGGCCACGCGGCCTCCGCCGCCTACGTGCACGACACGCTGAAGAAGGCCGGGTACCAGGTCTCGTACCAGGACTTCGACATCCACGAGGCGCACACGAAGACGGAGCGGACCACCGTCCTCGGCCAGAACTCCCGCGAGCTGGCCACGGCCGCCTTCACCTTCACCAGGTCCACCCCGGCCGGCGGCCTGGCCGCGCCGCTCGCCCTCGCCCGGGTCGACGAGACCCCCGGCTGCACCGCCGACGACTACCCGGCCGGTGCCTTCGCCGGGAAGATCGCCCTGGTCAAGCGCGGTGCCTGCACCTTCGTGGAGAAGCAGCGGGCGGCCGCCGCGGCCGGTGCCGTCGGCGTCATCGTCTACAACCACAGCGGCACCACCCCGGTGCGCGGCGGGTTCTCCTCGCCCGACGAGGGGATCATCCCGAGCGCCGGCATCACGCTGGCCGACGGCGAGGCGCTGACCGCGGCCGCCGCCCAGGGCGAGGTGAGCGTACGCCTGGACCTGGACCAGGAGCACGTGAAGAAGACCACCCGCAACGTGATCGCCGAGACCCGGGGCGGGCGTTCCGACCGGGTGGTGAGCCTCGGCGCGCACCTGGACTCGGTTCCCGAGGGCCCGGGCATCAACGACAACGGGTCCGGCTCGGCCGGTCTGCTGGAGGTGGCGCTGAAGCTGGCCGACGAGGGCGCCAACAAGAAGGGCAAGGGGCCCGCCAACAAGGTCCGCTTCGCCTGGTGGTCGGCGGAGGAGCTGGGCCTGCTGGGCTCGGAGCACTACGTCGCGCAGCTGTCGGAGAAGCAGAAGAAGGACATCGCGCTCTACCTGAACTTCGACATGATCGCCTCGCCGAACCCGGTGCAGTTCGTCTACGACGGCGACGACTCCGACAAGACGGGCGCGGGCGCCGGTCCGGCTGGCTCCGCGCAGATCGAGGCGCTGATCAACGGCTTCCTCGACAAGAAGGGCAAGCCGCACGAGGGCAGCGACTTCGACGGCCGCTCCGACTACGGCCCCTTCATCGCGAACGGCATCCCGGCCGGCGGCACCTTCACCGGCGCCGAGGGCGTCAAGACCGCCGAGCAGGCCAAGCGCCACGGCGGCACCGCGGGGGCCCCGTACGACCCGAACTACCACGGCGCGGGCGACGACCTGAAAAACCTGGACCTCAAGGTCTTCGACACCAACCTGGACGTGATCGCCCACGCGGTCGGCACCTACGCCGAGTCGCTGCGCACGCTGGGCAAGTAGGCCCGTAGCGCGGCCGGGGGAAACAGGCGGGGGCGGTGCTCGTACGAGCACCGCCCCCGCTGTCGTTACGGGTTCCTACCGGGTCCCCACCGGGTTACGGGAGGACCTTCTCGATCTGCACGCTGCCGGTGCCGGCGGCGGTGCCGCGGGCGTTGAGCAGCTGGACCTGGCCGAAGAACTGCCGGCCCTCGGGGGCCGCGCTGTTGACCAGGACGTTCGCCGAGACGGACGCCGAGGCGCCGTTGGCGAGGTTCACCGTGGCGCTCTCGTCGACCTGGACGGAGCCCAGGGCGGCCGAGAAGAACACGTCGCGGTAGTCGTACGTGGTGGTACCGGCCGGGATCGCGTAGCCGATGACCTTGATGCTGTAGGTGCCCGCGGCCGGGTTGACCAGGCTCACGGCCTCCTCGGAGTCGCCGTCGGCGGAGGTGCCGACCTTGACGCCGTCCTTGTAGACCTCGAGGTCGAGGTCCGCACCGGTGTCGGAGACCTTGCCGATGGCGACGTCGAGGCGGGAGACGCCCTCGCCGATGGTGACCTCGGAGGTCTGGGTCTCACCGTTCGCGATGGTCGGCTTGGCGACCTTCGCGGAGCCGAGCGGGCCGCCCTTGAGCTTGCCGCCGGAGATGGCCGCGGCGTCGTTCTTGACGGTCCACTGGACCGGCGCCGGGGTGCCCTGCTTGACCTCGGGGAGGACCTTGACCGCCGGGTCGAAGCCCGCGCCGAGGACGGAGACGTCCAGCTTGAACGGGTTGTCGAGCAGCGGCGACGTACGGCGCGACTCGACCTCGATCTCCCAGACGCCCGGCTGCGGTTCGGCGTACGAGCGCAGGTCGGGGCGGCAGGTGTTGGCCGGGTTGTCGTAGTTCGGGTAGCACTGGGTGGTCGCGCTGTCCTCGACGCCCACGCCGTACGGGTGGATCGAGATGAAGCGCGTCTGGCTGCCCGGCTTGAGACCGCCGAGGGCGACCTCCAGCGTCTTCGCGCCCTGCGGCACGGTGACGAAGTACGACTTGTGGCTGTTGCGCTGCACGGAGGAGGTGTCCGACAGCGTGTACTTCGGCGCGGTCAGCGGGCTGGCCGCGACGACGGTCGTCAGGATCTGCTTGTCGATGCCCTCGGTGGTCTCGTCGTCCAGCTGCAGGATGCCGCTGTGGACGCCGCCGGAGGTGGCCTTGGCCTCGACCTTGATGGTGACGGGCTTGTTCAGCGGCAGGGTGACGTAGTCGTAGCCGCCGATGACCTTGAAGGTGCCGTCGTTGTTGCGCCAGCTCAGGTTGTGCCGGGTGCCGTACTTGACGCCCGTGGTGCGGGTGACGACGACGTCGTAGACCTTCTTCTGGCCGACCTTGAGACCGCCCTCGCGGTCGTAGAGGCCGGTGCCGAAGCCCGGGGTCTTCAGGAACTGGTCGATCGCGGTGTCGACCGGCGCCTTGACGGTGAACTCGTTGGCCTTCGCGTCGCGCTGGATGGACTCCCACGCGCCGGGGACGTTGATCAGACCGGAGCCCTGGGCGTGCGCCGGGACGTCGTCGATCTTCTTCGCGGTGCTGGTGAGCGCCACGCGCAGGCTCGCCGGGGTCAGCTTGATGTTCTGCTGCTTGGCGGCCGAGATCAGCAGGGCGCTGGCGCCCGCCGCCTGCGGCGAGGACATCGAGGTGCCCTGGAGCATGCCGTAACCGGCCGGCAGGGTGTAGCCGGCCTCCTTCACGGGCGCGCCGGGCAGCCAGGTCTGGATGGTGTTGATGGCCGCGCCGGGGGCGGTGATGGTCGGCGTGAACCCGCCGTCCTCACGCGGACCGCGCGAGGAGAAGGGGAACATGTTGTACTTCTTGGTCACGCCGGAGCCGTAGTTGGCGGCCCAGGTCTCCTTGGAGACCGCGGCACCCACGGAGATGACCTTGTCCGCGAGACCGGGGTCGCCGATGGTGTTGACACCGGGGCCCTCGTTGCCCGCCGAGATGACGAGCTGGACACCGTAGGTGTCGATGAGGTTCTTGTAGAGCTCCGAGCGGGCGTTGTTGCCGTCGTTCAGCGCCGGCAGACCGCCGATGGACATGTTGACGATGTCCACGCCGCGGTTGACGACCAGGTCGATCATGCCCTCGGTCAGCGCGATGTTGGTGCAGCCGCCGGACCAGGAGCAGGCGCGCGAGGAGACGAGCTTCGCGCCGGGCGCCTCGCCGTTCATCTTGCCGCCGAAGAGGCTGTTGGCGGCGGTGATGCCGGCGACGTGCGTGCCGTGCTCGGACTCGATGATGCCGACGTTGACGAAGTCGGCCTTCTTGCCGATCCAGTCACCGCCCAGCGGGTCCATCGGGACGTCCTTGCGGATCTCGATCACGAACGGGATGCGCTCGGCGACGTCGGTCGCCGGGTTGTCCGTGCCGAAGTAGCCGATCTGGTAGCCGTCCTTGTACGGCTTCATCGGCTCGTTGTTCGTGAAGTCGCCGTCCTGGTCGGTGTCGACGCGGACGGTGCCGGCGGCGACGTCGTAGAGCAGGCCGAACCGGTCGGTGGTGTCCCCGTCCCGGTTGACGTCGCCCTTCATGTCGCCCGTGGCGGTGATCGACTCGCTGAACCGGCTCCACTGGAAGTTGCCCTCGGGGGCCTTCCAGCTCTGGCCGCCCGCGGTGAAGGCGCCGCCCGCGGAGGTGACCGGAGTGATCTGGGCGCGCCAGGTGGCGTCGCCGTCGGTGATCGGGTCGGTGGCCGTCACCCAGTCGACGATCTTGCGCTCGCCGGTGGTGGTCGTCTGCAGGGCCGGGTGGCCGAGGTCGACGCCCGAGTCCATGATGCCGATGGTCACGCCACGGCCGTCGGCCTGCGGGTTCTTCTTCACGAAGTCAACGGCACCCGTCTCGAAGGACGGGTTGTACGGGTTCTTCGCCGGGGTGTTCTTGTCCGGCGCCGGGTACGTCTCGGCGGCGGTCTTCTTGACCGCGCCCGACTCGCCCTTGGCGTCGGGACGGGGGTCCGGCAGCTGGATCTCGTGCCGCAGGTCGATTCCGTGCACCGAGGACAGCTTGGCGGCCGCCTTCAGCGCGGCCTCCGCCTTGCCGGTGGGCAGGGTGGCCCGCACGTAACCGAGGTTGTCGTACGTCTGGCCCACCGAGGCGCCCTGGACGGCACCCAGCTGGTCGGAGACCTGCTTGGTCTGCCCGGGGGCGGTCGCGACCATGACGGTGACGTTGGCGTCACCCTTGGCCTTGGCCTCCTGAAGCAGCTCGGCATCGGCCGAACCGAGCTTCTGGTCGGCGGACTTGACCGCGGGCGTGGTGCCCGGGGTGTCCGCGCCGGTCGCCGCGAACACGGGCGCGGCGCCGGTGGCCGCGAGGGCGGCGACCAGACCGGCCGCGGCCGCGACGCGCGCGACGCGTCTGGCCCCGGGTATGGAGCTGGGGGATTCGAGGGTCATCAGCATCCCTGGTAAGTGAAAGATACGGTCCGGAATTCGGTGCCGGATGACCGGTCAGCTTTCCTCACGCGACAGCTCTTTGGGGAGGGTTGTCATTGACCGAGACCTGCCATGGCGGACTCTCGCCAGTGCGGCGTATGCGCCAGCAGGGCCGTACCGGGGCACAGTGGTGCGAACCAAGGGTGCCGAAGAGTAGATTTGTAGACTTTCCCGCCTTGCCGTGATGAACGGTCCCAGAGCGGGTGTGACAGATTCCGGGCGCTCAGCGCTCGCGCGTGCGCGCGTAGTGGCGCGAGGCCTTCGCCCGGTTTCCGCAGGCGGCCATCGAGCACCAGCGCCGGGTGCCGTTGCGCGAGGTGTCGTGGAAGTGCAGGACGCAGGTCTCGGACGCGCACCTGCGGATCCGGCCGGGCGCGCCGGCGAGCAGTTCCAGGTAGTCCCGGGCCGCCGTCCACGCCGGACCCCAGGTCGGGTCGTCGAACTCGGTGCGCTCGCCCGGGCCTTCGGCGGTCAGGGTGGCACGGATCCGGCCGTGTTCCAGTACGGCGTCGACCAGCGTACGGGCGCTCTCGTCGGCCGGGTCCGCGACCGCGCGGGCCAGTGCCTCGCGTGCGGTCAGCAGGTGGACGAGGGTCGCCGCGTCGGCGCGGAAGCGCTCCGCGAGGCCGGTGCTCTCCAGCCAGACCGCGAGTCCCTGCACCCGGGTCAGCCCGGCCGCTCCGGCGAAGAGGTCCTGCGGCTCCCCCTCGGTCACCCAGCGGGTGTTGAGCAGATCGAGTGCGACCGGCTCCCCGGTCAGGGGGCGTGGGTCCGCTGCCGTCATGTCCCTCTCGCCCTTCTCGCCGGGTGGCTAACCCTTTAAGGGTACGTGAGCGGTTGACCCCACCCGACCTAACCTTTAATCTGGATATGGAAGGTTAGGTAGAGGGTGTGGGAATCCTGGGGAAGGAGCCGTCATGACCTACCACCGGGGCGCGCTGGCCGTGCAGGAGCGGGTCGGCGTACGGGAGCTCGCCGAGCACGTCGGCCGCTCGATCGGCGCGGGCGTCGGGGACGTCGCCGCGGCCTTCCTCGGGCTCCAGCCCCACCTGGTCGTCGGTGCGGCCGACGCCTCCGGGCGGATGTGGGCCTCCCTGCTCACCGGACCGCCGGGCTTCGTACGGGCCACCGGGCCGGACCGCGTCACGGTCACCGGCGGACTGCCGGCGGACGATCCGCTCGCCGACGCGCTGGCCACGGACGGGACCGGGGTCGGCACCCTCGCGCTCGACCCGCGCACCCGGCGCCGGATGCGGCTGAACGGGACCCTGGAGCCGACCGGTCGCGGATTCGCGGTCCGGGCCGAGCGGGTCTTCGCCAACTGCCCCAAGTACCTCCAGAAACGGCAGCCCCTGGAGCTCGCCGCGCAAGGAGCCGGTGTCGTGTGGCGCGGGCACGCCCTCACCCCCGACCAGGAACGGGCCGTCCGCGCCGCCGACACCTTCTTCGTCGCCACCGCCGCCGAGGCGGACGGGGTCGAGGCCAGTCACCGGGGCGGGCTGCCCGGCTTCGTCGAGGTGCTCTCGCCGACCGAACTGGCCTGGCCGGACTACGCGGGCAACGCCATGTTCCTGACCCTGGGGAACCTGACCGTCGATCCGCGGGCGGGGCTGCTCTTCCCGGACTGGGAGAGCGGGGCGGTCCTCCAGCTGAGCGGCCGGGCCGAGACAGAGTTCGGGGCCGACGGGAGCCGCCGCACCCGCTTCCGGGTGGAGTCGGTGGTGGAGGGTCTGCATCCGGGGCGGCTGCTCTGGAGCACCCCGGAGTACTCGCCTCACCTGGGGAGCACCACCAGATAGGCGGCGGGTTCGCGGTCGCCGGACGCCGTCAGGGCGGTACGGACCACCGCGGCCTGCTGCTCGGGCCAGTCGCGGAGCTTGCGCGGGGTGATGTGGATGACGGTCACCCCGAGCCGCTCCAGCGTCTCCCGCTTGCGGACGGACTCCGACCACTCCTCGTCCTCGCCCTGGCGCGGGGCGCGCGTGTCGATCTCCAGGGCCACGGACTGCTCGGGCCAGAACGCGTCCACCCCGCCGAGGTGCGGGCCGCCGGGCAGCCGCAGGTCCACGTTCCACACGGGCTCCGGCAGCTCGTAGCCCCGTACGAGGTGGTACAGCCGGTCCTCGGCGATGGCGCGGCCCTCGGCGAGGAGCGACTCGACCGCGTCGACCACGTGCGGCCGGTTCAGCAGCCGCGCCACCGTCAGCTCCCGTACGACGGCGGCCGGTTCGCAGTGCCCGCCGCGAACGGCCTCGCTGAGCAGGCGGCGTACGGTGCCGGCGTCGGAGAGCTGGGCGACCGCGTCGGCGACGGCCCGCGCGACGGGAGCCACCGGCAGGCCGGTCACCTCCTGGGAGCGGGGCGGGGTGTGCGCCCGCACGATCCGCACGTCACCGGTGGAGCGCAGCCGCCGGGTCCCGGGCACCAGCACGTCGATGTGCGAGAGGGCGAGCAGCGCGGGTGCGGAGGCGAACCGGTACAGGGCCAGCGCCGCCAGCCCGGTGATCATCGCCTCGCCCGCGCCGCGCCGACCCGCGTACAGCAGCGCGGCGTGCAGCCGCTCCTCGCTGGTCGCGGGGCCGGAGTGGAGCAGGAACACCCCCGGCAGGATCTGCTGCCAGGGCCGCTCGGCGGCGTCGGAGGCGGTGACGCCGTGCTCGCGCAGCTGGGCGAGGGTGAGCACGCGGGGGCGGCTGCCGGTGAGGTGGGCGAGGGGGAGGGGTGCGTTGTGGTTCATGACGCGGTGATTCCCTCAGGCCATGGCCTTGCTAACCCCTGTTACACGCTCGTCGACAAATCCGGACAAGCTGGGGCTAAAGTACGGGCGTTCGACTGCCGATGGGGTGCGCCGCCGCCCGCCGGCCGGGGCTCCGCCCCAGACCCCGGTCCTCAAACGCCGGACGGGCTGAAAATCCAGCCCCGCCGGCGTTTGAGGCGCGGGGGTTCGGGGGCGGAGCCCCCGACAGCGGTGCCGCAGGCTAGTTGGCGGCCGCCGCGTCGCAGGCCTGGGCGCGCAGGGCCCTGGCCAGGTCGTCGCGGGCCTCGACGACCAGGCGGCGCAGGGCCGGTGCGGCCGAGGCATGGGCCGACAGCCACGCGTCAGTGGCGTCGAGCGTGGCCGAGTCGCCCTGCAGCGACGGGTACAGCCCCTTCACCACATCCATCGCGATCTGGATCGACCGGTCCGCCCACACCCGCTCGATCACCTCGAAGTAGCGCCCCGCGTAAGCCGCCAGCAGGCCCCGCTGCGAGGACTGCTGCATGCCCGCGATCGTCGCCTCCACCAGCGCGTTGGACAGCGCGTCCGATTCGACGACCGCCGCCCACGCCTGGTCCTTGACGGCCTCCGACGGCCGCGCCGCCAGGCACCGCACCTGGTGCCGCTTGCCCGACGCCGTGTCGTCGCGCGCCAGTTCGGCGGCGAGCACCGCCTCGTCGACCGCCCCGTGCGCGGCCAGCGGCAGCAGGAAGTCCCAGCGCAGCTCCTGGTCCACGTCCAGCCCGTCGATCCGCGCCGAGCCCTCCAACAGCCCCAGCAGCAGCTGGAAGTCGCCCTCCGTGGCCGCGCTCGCCGCGAAGAAACGGGCCCAGGTCAGCTGGTGCTCCGACCCCGGCGCCGCCAGCCGCAGCTGGTGCAGCGCGCCCGCCGCCAGGTCGCGGCCGCCCTGCTCGCGCCAGTCCGGTGCCGCGTAGTGCGTGACCGAGGTGAGGGCCTGCGCGTGCAGCTGCTGCAGGACGCCGACGTCCGTCTCCCGGCCCGCGTGCGCCAGGACCAGCTGGACGAAGTCGCGCGCCGGCATCAGGCCGTCCCGCGTCAGGTTCCACAGCGCCGACCAGCTGAGCGCGCGGGCGAGCGGGTCGGTCAGGTCGCCCAGGTGGGCCCGCAGCGTGGCCAGCGAGCCCTCGTCGAAGCGGATCTTGCAGTAGGTGAGGTCCTCGTCGTTGACCAGGACCAGGTCGGGCCGCTCCGCGCCCGCCAGCTCGGCGATCACGGTCCGCGCGCCCGCGACGTCCGCGTCGGCCCGCGCGTAGCGGACCAGGGATCCGTCGGACTCCAGCCGGTACAGGCCCACCGCGATCCGGTGCGGCCGCAGCTCCTCGCCCTCCTGGACGACCGCCAGCTCCGTCACGCGCCCGCCGGCGTCGTACGTCACCACCGGGGCGAGCGCGTTCACGCCCGCCGTCTGCAGCCAGGCCCGCGACCACGTGGCCATGTCCCGCCCGGAGACCTCGGCGAGCACCGACAGCAGGTCGTCCAGGGTGGTGTTCCCGTACGCGTTGGCCTTGAAGTAGCGCCGCGCGCCCTCCAGGAACGCCTCCCGGCCCACGTACGCCACGAGCTGCTTCAGCACCGACGCGCCCTTGGCGTAGGTGATGCCGTCGAAGTTCAGCTTCGCGTCCTCCAGGTCACGGATGTCGGCCGTGATCGGGTGCGTGGACGGCAGCTGGTCGGCGCGGTAGGCCCACGCCTTGCGGTTGTTGGCGAAGGTGACCCACGCCTGGTCGAAGCGGGTGGCCTCGACGAGCCCGAAGGAGCCCATGAAGTCCGCGAAGGACTCCTTCAGCCACAGGTCGTCCCACCACTTCATGGTGACGAGGTCGCCGAACCACATGTGCGCCATCTCGTGCAGGATGACGTTCGCGCGCCGCTCGTACGAGGCCTGCGTGACCTTGCCGCGGAAGATGTACTCCTCCCGGAACGTCACCAGCCCCGGGTTCTCCATCGCGCCCAGGTTGTACTCCGGCACGAAGGCCTGGTCGTACTTCCCGAAGGGGTACGGGTAGTCGAAGATCTCGTGGAAGAGGTCGAAGCCCTGCTTGGTGACCAGGAAGACGTCGTCCGCGTCGAAGTGCTTCGCCAGGCCCTTGCGGCACATCGCGCCCAGCGGGATGGTCAGGTCCCCGCGCGTGTAGGTGTCCGTCACGTAGTGGTAGGGGCCCGCGACCACGCACGTGATGTACGTGGAGATCGGCGCGGTCTCGGCGAACCGCCACACGCCCGCCTCGCGGGACTCCTCCGCGCCGTTGCTCCACACCTGCCAGCCCTCGGGGGCGGTCACCTCGAAGCGGTACGGCGCCTTCAGGTCCGGCTGCTCGAAGTTCGCGTAGACCCGCCGCGCGTCGGCCGGCTCGTACTGGGTGTAGAGGTAGACCTCGCCGTCCTCCGGGTCCACGAAGCGGTGGAGGCCCTCGCCGGTCCGGCTGTACGCGCAGTTCGCGTCCACCACCAGGACGTTCTCGGCGGCCAGGCCGTCCAGGGCGATCCGCGCCCCGTCGAAGACGGCGGCCACGTCCAGCGCCCGCCCGTTCAGGGTGACGGAGTTCACCGAGGGGGCGATCAGGTCCGCGAAGGTGGAGCTGCCGGCGGCCGCGGACCGGAAGCGGATCGTCGTCACCGATCGGAACGTCCGCGGGCCCTCGGCCGGTTCGGCCTCGTCCACCGCGGACGTGATGTCGAGGACCACCTCGTACCCGTCGACGGACAGCAGTTCGGCCCGCTCACGGGCCTCGTCGCGGGACAGATTCTCACCGGGCACGTGCACTCCTTCGTGCGTGATCGCGTTCTTGTGTCGAATCCTCGCACGAGGGGAATGCGTGCGGCGGCGTCCTGGTTGGCCACGGTGAACATGCGCCAGCGATGACCTTTTTCCGACTGTGACGAGACCGAGGAGAGACATGACCGAGACCCAGGTGCGCGAGAAGACCCCGGTCGACTTCTGGTTCGACCCGCTCTGCCCTTGGGCCTGGATGACGTCCCGCTGGATGGTCGAGGTCGAGAAGGTCCGCGACGTCGAGGTCCGCTGGCACGTGATGAGCCTTGCCGTGCTGAACGAGAACAAGCTCGACGAGCTGCCCGAGACCTACCGCGAGCTGCTCGGCCCCAAGGGCTGGGCTCCGGTGCGCGTGGTGATAGCCGCCCAGCAGAAGCACGGTGACGAGATCACCGGCAAGCTCTACACCGCGCTCGGCACCCGCATCCACAACGACGAGAAGGGCCCGACCCGCGAGGTGATCGCCGAGGCGCTGGCCGAGGTCGGCCTGCCGGCCGAGCTGCTCGCGTACGCCGACTCGGACGAGTACGACGAGGTGCTGCGGGCCTCCCACAACGACGGCATCGACCGCGTGGGCCAGGAGGTCGGCACCCCGGTGATCTCCGTTCCGGGCGCCGAGGGCGACGTGGCCTTCTTCGGCCCGGTCGTCACCCCGACCCCGCGTGGCGACGCCGCCGCCCGGCTGTGGGACGGCACCCTGCTCGTCGCCTCCACCCCCGGCTTCTACGAGATCAAGCGGACCCGCACCAAGGGCCCGTCCTTCGAGTAGGACCTGCCGGCACGCACAGAAGACCCCCGCGAGTCACGTCCTCGCGGGGGTCTTCCGTTCTACATGCCCCGCCGGTGAAGGTTGAGAAGACGATCACGAGGCTGGGGGCACCTCCCGGCCGAAGGCTGGGGGAGGGCTCTGCGGTGTGCGATCAGCCCTTGACGGGGATCAGCAGCGGGGTGTTCGCCTTGGCGTCGGCGTAGCGCTTGGCCACGTCCTGCCAGTTGACGACATTCCACATCGCCTCGATGAAGTCCACCTTCTGGTTCTTGTACTGCAGGTAGAAGGCGTGCTCCCAGGCGTCGAAGACCAGGATCGGGGTGCTGGCCACGCCGATGTTGCCCTGGTGGTCGTAGACCTGCTCGACGACCAGGCGGCCGCTGACGGGCTCGTACGCGAGCACGCCCCAGCCGGAGCCCTGGGTGGCGGAGGAGGCGAAGGTCAGCTGCTTCCTGAACTTCGCGAAGGAGCCGAAGGACTCGGTGATCGCGTCGGTCAGGTCGCCCAGGCCGTCGGCCGCGGTGGGCTCGCCGCCGCCCTCGCCGGTCTTCGGGCTGGCCATGTTGTGCCAGTAGATGCTGTGCAGGATGTGGCCGGAGAGGTGGAACGCGAGGTTCTTCTCGAGGCCGTTGAGCGCGCCCCAGTTCTCCTTGTCGCGCGCCTCCGCCAGCTGCTCCAGCGTGTTGTTGGCGCCCGTGACGTAGGCCGCGTGGTGCTTGTCGTGGTGCAGCTCGATGATCTGCGGGTTGATCACCGGCTCCAGCGCCGCGTAGTCGTACGGAAGCTCAGGAAGCGTGTAGATGGCCATGCGTGTTATCCGGTCCCCTCAGCGTGCCAATCGCTAATTGCAATTAATGCGCAACTGCACGCTAGCAGTATCTATTCCTCTCCTCACGTAAGGGTTGCCTCTCTTGTCGGGACCTCCGGAACGCCGGAGGCCGGGCCCATGCGATCGCATGAGCCCGGCCTCTGACGTGCCGTTCGGTGCGGGTGTTACGCCGCTGCGCGCACCGCCGCGGCCCGGCGCTGCAGCACGTAGCCGGTCACCGCGAGGGCGACGGTCAGCTGGCCGGTGAAGATCACCTGGACCCGGGTGTCCTCGCCCAGCGCCATCAGGACCAGCACCCCGGCCACCCCGGCCAGGGCCACCCAGGTCAGGTACGGGAAGCCCCACATCTTCACGACGAGCTGCTCGGGGGCTTCCCGGTCCAGCCGCCGGCGCAGCACGAACTGCGAGACCGCGATGAAGCCCCAGACGATCAGGATGACCCCGCCGACCATGTTCAGCAGCCAGGCGAACAGGGTGTCCGGGTACCAGTACGAGAGCAGCACGGTGACGAAGCCGAAGCCGCAGGAGGCGAGCACCGCCCGGCGCGGCACCCCGCCGGAGACCTTGCCCAGCGCCTTGGGGCCCTGGCCGCGGGAGACGAGGGAGTAGGCCATGCGCGAGGAGCCGTAGATGTTGGCGTTCATCGCGGACATCAGGGCGATCAGGATGACCACGTTCATGATCTCGCCGGCGGCCGGGATGCCCAGGTGGTCCAGGGCGGCGGCGTAGGGGCCGTCCGCGGTGACGGCCGGGTCGTTCCACGGCAGCAGGGTGACGATGACCAGCATGGAGCCGACGTAGACGATCGCGATCCGCCACATGGTGGTCCGCACGGCCTTGGCCACGCCCGCCACGGGGTTCTCGGACTCGGCGGCGGCGATGGTCACCGTCTCCAGTCCGCCGTACGCGACGACCGAGGCCAGCAGTCCGACCAGCAGGCCGTCCATGCCGTTGGGCAGGAACCCGCCGTCGTGCAGCAGGTTGGCGGTGCCGGGGGAGGAGGTGCCGGGCAGCAGGCCGAGGACGGCCAGGACGCCCAGGCCCAGGAAGAGTCCGATCGCGCCGATCTTGAGGGCGGCGAACCAGAACTCGAACTCGCCGAAGTTGGAGACGGCGGCCAGGTTCGAGCCGCAGAACACCGCCATGAAGACGAGGACCCACATCCAGGAGGGGGTGCCCGGGAACCAGCCCGTCATGATGTGCGCCGCGCCGATGGCCTCGATGGCCACGCCCACGCAGAGCAGCGTCCAGAACATCCAGCCGGCGGTGAATCCCGCCCAGGGGCCGATCGCCCGCTCGGCGTGGACCGAGAAGGACCCGGAGGCGGGGTTGGCGGCGGACATCTCGCCGAGCATCCGCATCACGAACATCACGAGCAGCCCGGACGCGGCGTACGCGAGCACGATCGAGGGACCGGCGGCGGCGATGCCGGCTCCGGAGCCGACGAAGAGCCCGGCGCCGATGACCCCGCCGAGGGCGATCATCGAGAGGTGGCGCTGCTTGAGCCCGTTGCCGAGGGGGGATCCGGCGTCGGTGGCGTCGGCCTGCGGCGGTTCGGGGGGTGCGACGGTGCTGCTGTGGCTCATGGGGTGGGTGCCTGTCAGGTGCGGGGGTGGAGCAGGCCCCAGTGTGCCGAGTGTCCGATCACCGGACGTTTGGTGTCCGATATTCGGACGGCCGCTTCACGGATCGTGATCACATCCGCACGACCCGGGAACGGCAGGATCCGGGAACGGCAGGATCCGGGAACGGCAGGATCCGGGAACGGCAGGATCCGGGAACGGCAGGACCCCCGCGCCGGAGCGCGGGGGTCCTGTGATGCATCGGGGGTGGAGCCGGGGTCAGGCGGCCCGCCGCTCCCGTACGAAGGCCACCACGAGGACGAGGGCCGCCGCGCCCGTGGACCACAGGAGCTGCGGCCGGGCCGAGTCGTCGAACAGCATCAGGACCAGCACCGCCGCCATCCCGACCAGCGCCGCCCACGTCGCGTACGGGAACAGCCACATCGGCAGGGTCAGCCGCTCCGGCATGTCCCGCTCGATGATCCGCCGCAGCCTCAGCTGGGAGACCGCGATCAGCGCCCACACGAACAGCAGCACCGCCCCGACCGCGTTGAGCATGTAGAGGAAGATCGTGTCCGGCCACAGCAGGTTCAGCACCACCGACACGAAGCCGAAGGCCACCGAGGCGAACACCGCGCGCCGCGGCACGCCGCCGCCCGACACCTTCAGCAGCGACCTGGGCGCCTCGTTGCGCTCGGCCAGCGAGAACACCATGCGCGAGGACCCGTACAGGTTGGCGTTCAGCGCCGACAGCAGGGCCACGAACACCACGACGTTCATGATCTGGCCGGCCCCCGGGATGCCGATCGAGTCGAGGACGGCCACGTACGGGCTCTGGCCCGGCTCCAGCGAGTCCCACGGCAGCAGGGTCACGATGACCAGCATCGAGCCGACGTAGAAGAAGAGGATGCGCCACACCGCGCTGCGCACCGCCCGGGACACCGAGCGCGCCGGGTCGTCCGACTCGGCGGCCGCGATGGTGACGACCTCCAGGCCGCCGAAGGCGAAGATGACGGCGAGCATGCCGGCGACCACTCCGCCGAAGCCCGCGGGGAAGAAGCCGCCGTGGCCGGTGAGGTTGGCCATGCCGACCGGATCGGTGTCCGGGAGGACGCCGAAGATCGCGAGGGTGGCGAGGATCAGGAAGAGCACGATCGCGCCGACCTTGAGGGCCGCGAACCAGAACTCGAACTCGCCGAAGTTCTTCACCGCGGCCAGGTTGCTCACGGTGAAGACCACCATGAAGAGCAGCACCCAGACCCACTGGTCGACGGCGGGCACCCAGCCGTTGGCGATCTTCGCCGCGCCGGTGGCTTCCACGGCCAGCACCACGACCAGCAGGAACCAGTACAGCCAGCCCGCCGAGAAGCCGGCCCAGCGGCCGAGCGCCTTCTCCGCGTAGACCGAGAAGGAGCCGGAGGCGGGCATCGCGGCCGACATCTCGCCCAGTGCCCGCATCACGAGCATCGCGAGGACGCCCGCGAGCAGGTAGGAGCAGATGATCGCGGGACCGGCGATACCGATGCCGGCTCCGGAGCCGACGAACAGACCGGCGCCGATCACGCCGCCCAGACCCAGCATGGTCAGGTGGCGCTGCTTGAGGCTGTGGCTCAGCGGTTCCGCGGGCAGGTCGCCCGTCGTGGGAGGTGCGTCGTGCAGGGGCTCACGCATGAGGGGGTGCTCGTACTCTCGTTCGGCCCAGCGGTGGTGGGGGCTCCGCAACTGGATTGGCGGGACCCTACAGTCTCACTGAGCGGCGGCCATCCGTGCAAAACGGACGTGCGGTTGGATGTTCCTCGTGATGAGGATCACGCCGGCGTGATGGAGGGGGCCGGGCTTTGTCCGATCCCCACCAATCGAGGGAGTGGGGCTTTGTCCCGGGCAGCGGTGGGGCGGCGCGGGGCCGCGGACTAACGTCGGATCGTCCTGCCCCCACCCCCTCCCGCGGAGCCCCTCATGAGCACTGCTTCCGTCTCCCTCCGGCCCGGCGCCGTCCTCGCCGACCTGCTGCCCGCGAGCCGCGTCCGCGACATCGCGCTCGTCGCCGGCGGCGCCGCGCTGACCGGGCTGGCCGCCCAGGTCGCCGTCCACGTCGACGGCCTGGCCGCGCCGATCACCGGCCAGACCTTCGCCGCGCTGCTCGTCGGCACCGCGCTCGGCGCCGGCCGAGGCTTCCTCTCGCTCGCCCTCTACACCCTGGTCGGCATGGCGGGCGTGCCGTGGTTCGCGGACGGTGCCTCCGGCGCGGGCGGCGCGACCTTCGGGTACGTCCTCGGCATGCTGCTGGCCTCCACCCTCGTCGGCGCCCTCGCCCGGCGCGGCGCCGACCGCTCGGTCCTGCGCATGGCCGGCGCGATGGTGCTGGGCTCGGCCGTGATCTACGCGGTGGGCGTGCCGTACCTGATGGCCGCCACCGGGATGTCCCTCGGTGTCGCCGTCGCCAAGGGCCTGGTCCCGTTCCTGATCGGCGACGCCCTCAAGGCCGCGCTGGCCATGGGCGTCCTGCCGGCCGCCTGGAAGCTGGTCGGCCGCCGCGGCTGAGGCCGAGCGGTCCCCGAACGCGCCGGAGCCCGGCCCGCCTGATGAAGGCGGGCCGGGCTCCGGCGTATCTGCACGTGCGATCAGCCCTGCAGCGCCCGCTTGCGGCGGAAGTCCAGGACCACGCCGACGAGCACGACGACACCGGCGACCAGCGTGGACAGGGTGACGACCTCGCGGTTGGCGTCGTCCACGAACATGTAGCCGATCACGAACATGATCAGTGCGGCGGTGGCCCAGGTCAGCCACGGGAAGAGCCACATCTTCACGGTCAGCTTCTCCGGGGCCTCGCGGACCAGGATCCCGCGCATCCGCAGCTGGGTGAAGCAGATCACCAGCCAGACGAAGAGCGCGATGGCACCCGAGGAGTTGAGGAGGAAGTTGAAGACCGTGTCCTTGAAGGCGTAGTTGAAGTAGACGGCGACGAAGCCGAAGACCGTGGAGCCCAGGATCGCGGCGACCGGGACGCCCCGGGAGTTGACCTTGGCGAACGCCTTGGGGGCGTCGCCGCGCTCACCGAGCGAGAAGGCCATGCGGGAGGCGGTGTAGAGGCCCGAGTTCAGGCAGGAGAGCACGGCGGTCAGGACGATGACCTCCATGATCGTGCCGGCGTGCGCGATGCCGATCGAGTCCAGGGCGGCGACGTACGAGCCCTTCTCGGTGATCGACTTGTCGTTCCACGGGAGCAGCGTCAGCACGATGAAGATCGAGCCCAGGTAGAAGACGCCGATCCGCCAGATGACGGAGTTGGTGGCCCGGGTGACCGCCTTGCGGGGGTTCTCCGACTCGCCGGCCGCCAGGGTGACGATCTCGCTGCCCATGAAGGAGAAGACGACCATCAGCACACCGGTGAGGACCGCGCCGTAACCGTTGGGGAAGAAGCCGCCCGCGTCGGTCAGGTGCGCGAAGCCCGCGCCCGGGTTGTCCGAGCCCGGCAGCAGGCCGAAGACGGCCAGCATGCCGACGATCACGAAGGCGCCGATGGCGACGACCTTGATGCCCGCGAACCAGAACTCGAACTCACCGTAGGAGGCGACCGAGCCGAGGTTGGTGGCGGTCAGCACCGCCATCACGATCAGCGCCCAGCCCCACTGCGGGACGGCCGGGATCCAGCTCTCCAGGATGGCTGCACCGGCGGTGGCCTCCACCGCAAGCACGACGACCCAGAAGAACCAGTACAGCCAGCCGATGGAGAAGCCGGCCCAGCGGCCGAGCGCGCGGTCGGCGTAGGCGGAGAAGGAGCCCGAGTTCGGACTGGCGGCAGCCATCTCGCCCAGCATCCGCATCACGAAGACCACCATCGCGCCGACCAGCGCGTAGGAGATCAGGATGGCGGGACCGGCCTTGGCGATACCGCCACCGGAGCCGACGAAGAGGCCGGCGCCGATGACGCCGCCGATGGCGATCATGGAAAGGTGGCGGTTCTTGAGACCGGCCTTCAGACCGTCGGAGGGCCGGCCCTCACCGATGTTGTCGGTGGGGTCGCCTTCCTTCTGGAGGGTCGTCGTGGAGCTCATGGACGGATCCTTAGGTTCTCGGGTTGCGAGCCCCGGCATTCAAACCTGAGATGAACGCAGGACGGAAGACCTCAATCCGGATCGTTGCGTTTGGGCGAACGTCCCGGACCGGGGTCCTCCCGTGTCCCATCTGCGCTCTTTGGGTTTACTTGAGCTTTAGAAGTGACTTACGCGACACCCCCTGCGGGCCGTGGGACCCCTTCGTGCCACACTCGTCCCATGCGCGTGTACCTCGGATCCGACCATGCCGGCTTTGAGCTCAAGAACCACCTGGTGGACTGGCTCAAGAACAACGGCCACGAGCCCGTCGACTGCGGGCCCCACATCTACGACGAGGTGGACGACTACCCGCCGTTCTGCCTGCGTGCCGCCGAGCGGACCGCCGCGGACGAGGGCAGCCTCGGCATCGTGATCGGCGGCTCCGGCAACGGCGAGCAGATCGCCGCCAACAAGGTCAAGGGCATCCGCGCCATCCTCGCGTGGAGCGTCCAGACCGCCGAGCTGGGCCGCGAGCACAACAACGCCAACGTCATCTCCGTCGGCGGCCGCATGCACAGCCAGGAAGAGGTCGTCAGCTTCGTCGACACCTTCCTGAAGACCCCGTACTCCGGTGCGGAGCGGCACACCCGCCGCATCGACATGCTCACCGCCTACGAGCAGACCGGCGAGCTCCCCCCGATCCCGGCCCACCACCCGCAGGGCTGATCCCGCTTCCGGCCGTGCCGCTCCCTCCGGGGGTGGCACGGCCTTTTCATTCTTCTCAGGAGTCCGCCGTGCCCGAGGGGCATACGATCCACCGCCTCGCCCAGGACCACACCGAGCGGTTCGCCGCCCGCCCGGTCCGCGTGAGCAGCCCCCAGGGCCGCTTCGCCGAGAGCGCGGCCCTGCTCGACGGGCGCGCACTGGAGAGCGCGGAGGCGCACGGCAAGCACCTCTTCCTCGAACTGGGCGACGCCTGGATCCACATCCACCTCGGACTCTTCGGCAAGCTCGGCTTCGGCCCCGCCCCGGCGCCGCCCGCGACCGACACCGTCCGGCTGCGGCTGCTGAACGCGGAGCACTACGCCGACCTCCGCGGCCCCACCGCCTGCGCACTGATCGGCGAGGGCGAGAAGAAGGCGATACACGAACGGCTCGGCCCCGACCCGCTGCGGCCGGACGACGACCCGGACCGGGCCTGGAAGCGGATCTCCCGGTCCCGCACCACCGTCGCCGCCCTGCTGATGGACCAGAAGATCGTCGCGGGCATCGGCAACGTCTACCGCGCCGAGGTCCTCTTCCGGCACGGCATCGACCCGTACCGCGCGGGCAAGGACCTCACCCGCGCCGAATGGGACGCCATGTGGGCGGACCTGGCCGCCCTGATGCGCGAGGGCGTACGGAACAACCGCATCGACACCGTCCGCGACGAGCACCTGCCCGAGGCGATGGGCCGGCCGCCGCGGGTCGACGACCACGGCGGCGAGGTGTACGTCTACCGCAGGGCGAACCTGGCCTGCCACATCTGCGGGGGCGAGATCCGCACCGCCGATCTCGCCGCCCGCAACCTCTTCTGGTGCCCGGCCTGCCAGCAGCGCTAGCTTCTGCCCGGACCTAGAAGCCGTGGGGGAGCCACGGTGCCACGTCCCCGGCGAAGGCGCGCGAGGCCTCCGTCAGCGCGCCCGGGCGCAGCTCGCGCACGAAGCCGGCCGCGGCGAGCGAGGCGAGGGTGAACCCGCCCAGGTACGCCGAGCCGAGCTCCCGGACCGACAGCTCCAGGTCCGCCGGCTCCTCGGTCCGCGTGCAGCGGGCGGCGCCCTTGGCGTCGGCGACCAGCCGCCACCGCCCCGCGTTCCACGGGCAGAAGGCGTCCCCGACCTCCAGGACCACGTCCATCGGCGCCCCGTACGTCCGCGCCTCCAGCGCCGCCGCCAGGTCCACCAGCCGTACGTGCAGCGAGTCCCGGACCCGCGGCTGCGACCGCCGTACGTCCGTGACCAGGTGCAGCACCGGATCGTCCACCGGCCGCCGGGGCGCCCGTACGCTCCACGTCAGGTCGATCGAGAAGAGGAAGCGCCACAGCGCCGCGCACGCCGCCGGATCCAGCGCGTCGAGGTCGCTCACCTCGACCTTGCCGTCCGAGCCGGACCGGCTCCAGTCGGCCTTCACCCGGTAGCGCGCGTACCCGATCACCTCGCCGTCCGCCCGCTCGGCGACCACGCACTTCAGCGGTGACGCACCGGAGCGCATCCCCGGCGGGTCCAGCAGCGACTGCCCCTCCCAGCCCGGCTGCCGGGCCGTCATGCCCGGCCGCCGCGGGACCAGCGCCGCGTACACCCGCTCGCAGTCGGCCAGCGCCTCCGACGGGTCGGCGAGGCGCAGCCGCACCTCGTCCGTCCCCGGCGGCACGGACAGCCGTACCCGCGTCGTGTCGATGTCCACTTCGAGGGCGTACGTCGCGGTGCCGTAGCCGAACCGCCCGTAGATCGCCGGATCCGAGGCCGTCAGCACGGCGATCGGTTCGCCACCCGCCCGGATGTCGTCCAGTTGCCGCCGCATCAGGGAACTGAGCACCCCGCGCCGGCGGTGGGTGGGGGAGACGCCCACCATCGTGACCCCGGCCGCGGGGACGACCGCCCCGCCCGGCACGGAGAGACGGAAACTGAAGGCACCGGCCGAGCCGACGCACGCGGCGCCGTCCCAGACACCGAGCGAGCGCTCCGCTTCCGTCAGCGCCTTGTAGAGGTTCCGCTCTTCGGGGGATTCGGGCACACCACCGAACGCCAGTTCCAGGTGGTCGTACCAGACATCCCACTCATCAGCCTGCAATACGCGCATCTCAAGAGCCATACGGCCATCCCTATCAGGGCATTCCGTCCCGGTCGAAGTGTTTTCGGGCGCCGACGGGCTCCGGGTCCGGGGGTACCCCTGCGCATCCACAGCCAGGATGGATAGGGTCCCGAAGCAATGGCCGGAGCACGCGTGGAATCCCTCATGGCCCGGATGCGCATGCTGTCGCACCGGGGCCGCACCGCCCTGCGCAAATCCGCGGTCGACTACTTCCGCGGCGACGCCTCCGACTGGCTCGCCTTCGCCGGGCTGCTCCTGACCATCCCCGCCATCGCCTGCGGCACGATGATGCTGCCCGTCTGGTTCTCGCCCTCGGCGCTCGTCCTGCCGATCGTGGCCGGGGGACTGCTGCTGCGCCCCGCCAGCCTGCTCGGCCTGTACGCCGCCTCCGCGGCCGCGCTGATCGTCGAGGCCGTCGTGCTCGGCCCCTACACCCAGGGCCCGGCGCGCGTCACCCCCGGCACCGTCCTCGTCGTCGCCGCCTGCGGGTTCTTCGGACTGGTCATCGCCCAGTTCCGCAGCCGCGTCGGCGTGCCCTGGCGACGCGGCGGCACCATGCTCTTCGACCTGCGCGAGCGGATCCGCGTCCAGAGCAAACTGCCCGCCCTGCCGCGCGGCTGGCACCGCGAGATGGCCCTGCGGCCGGCCGGCGGACAGTCCTTCTCCGGCGACTTCGTCGTCGCCGCCCGCACCAACGGCGGCCGCACCCTGGAGATCGTCCTGACCGACGTCTCCGGCAAGGGCATGGAAGCAGGCTCCCGCGCCCTCCTGCTCTCAGGAGCTTTCGGCGGCCTGCTCGGCGCCCTGCCCCCGCACGGCTTCCTGCCCGCCGCCAACGGCTACCTGCTCCGCCAGGACTGGGACGAGGGCTTCGCCACCTCCATCCACCTCGTCCTCGACCTGGAGACCGGCGACTACGAACTCCTCTCGGCCGGCCACCTCCCCGCCCTCCAGCTCTCCGCGGGCACCGGCCGCTGGCAGGAGAAGTCCGGCGAGGGCCCGCTGCTCGGCGTCTACGACGGCGCCGAATTCACCCCCGCCCGCGGCAACCTCCGCCCCGGCGACGTCCTCATGCTCTTCACCGACGGCCTCGTCGAGACCTCCGACCGCGAGATCAGCGAGGGCATCGACCGCCTCACCGGCGAGGCCGACCGCTACGTCGCCGCCGGCTGGGACGGCGCCGCCTGGCACCTCATCGAGAAGGTCGCCAAGGACGTCAACGACGACCGCGCCCTCCTCCTCATCCGCCGCTCCGCCTGAACAAGCCGGCGCCCCCGCCGCGCCGGGGCTGCGCCGCTCGGGCGGGGTGTGGGGTGGGCCGGTTGTGCGGGGTGGCTGCGCCGCTCGGGCCGGGCTTCGTGTGGGGGCCGGTTGTGCCGGGGTCGGGCGCGCGCCGGGGTGTCTCCTCGGACGCCGAACGTGACGAGGGGTCGGAGAGATCGGCCCCGTTGCGTTCGGCGCCCTGCGGGGATCACCCC
>NZ_JBIAVU010000009.1:0-402189 GCF_042894695.1 Streptomyces sp. NPDC001513 | reverse complement strand
CGGGGGGGCGGCAACATCCCCCCCCCCCCGGCCCGCCCCGCCAAACCCCCCCCCGCCTACAACCCGGCCCCCCCCCCCCCCCGCGGGGCCCCCCCCCCGGGGGGCCCCCCCCCCCGGCGGGCGCCCCCCCGACGTCGTTTCATCCGATTCTGCGGGCCCGCCGATGAGTTCCGGCGGGCCGGGCGGTCATCCCCTTGTGGAGATCAGACGACTCGTGCTGCCCGGGCCCGGACCGACCCGGCGGGATGCCGCGCGGCTGTGCGCACGGCTGGTCCGGCTGTACGAAGGCGGGGCGACGGCCGTGGAGTGCGATGTCGGGGCCGTCACCGCGCCGGACCTGGCCGCCGTCGAGGCGCTGGCCCGGCTGCGGCTGACCGCCCGCGGGCGCGGGGGTTTCACCGTGACCGGCGCCGGCCCGGCCCTACGCGCCCTGCTGGACCTCGTAGGACTCGTCGAGCTGCTCGGGGAGGCCGAAGAGCGGGAACCAGCGGGCGGTGTCCAGGAAGGCGTTGAGCCCGACGATCCTGCCGTCTGAGATCTCCAGGACCTGGAGCGCCCACGGGGTGTGGCCCTTCCCGTCGGCCGCCGGCCGGTACTGGCCGAAGGCGGGCAGGCCGTTCGCCGTCGTCGGGACCAGCCGCGAGCCCTTGCAGCCGATGCCCTGGTTCAGGTGCCAGGCCGCGATGTCCTCGTGGCCGCGCAGCCACAGGTCGAACGGCGGCATCGACAGCACCGCGTCCTCGTGCAGCAGCGTGGTGAGCCGGGTGATGTCGTACGCCTCGAAGGCGGACAGGTACCGCTCCAGCAGCTTCGCCTGGTCCGGGTCGAGCGGGTCCGCGGGATCGCTGTCGCGGATGCCCTGCGCGGCCAGGGTGGCCCGCGCCCGCTGCAGGGCGCTGTTCACCGAGGCGACCGTGGTCTCCAGCAGCCGGGCGACCTCGTCGGCCTTCCAGGCCAGCACCTCGCGCAGGATCAGCACCGCCCGCTGCTTCGCCGGCAGGTGCTGCAGCGCCGCGACGAAGGCCAGCCGTACGGACTCCTTCGCCAGCGCCATCTCGGCCGGATCGGCGGTCTGCGGCAGCACCCGGCCGTCCGGGACCGGCTCCAGCCAGGTCACCTCGGGCCGCTCGTTGAGCACGGCGGAGCTCTGGTGCTGCGGGGCGGTCAGGTCCATGGGGCGGGCCCGCTTGTTCCCCGCGTTCAGCAGGTCCAGGCAGACGTTGGTGGCGATCCGGTACAGCCACGACCGCAGCGAGGAGCGGCCCTCGAACTTCTCGTAGGACCGCCAGGCGCGGACGTACGTGTCCTGCACGGCGTCCTCGGCGTCGAAGGAGGAGCCGAGCATCCGATAGCAGTAGCCGGTGAGCTCGACCCGGTACCGGTCCATCGCCGCGTCGAGGTCCGTACTGATGGCGAGGTCGCTCATGTCCGTTCATCCCCCTGCTGGTTCGGCTACTCCCGAAACTATCGGAGGCCTCTGACAACGGCAGCCGGAAGCGCCCGGACGAAGCGGACGACCCGGGTCTGTTGACGTCAAGTATCTTGACGTCAAGATAGAAATGGGGCAGGCTTCCGTGATGTATCTCGACATCGAGATACGTGGACGGTGGGCGCGGTGGGCGCGGTGGATACGGGGGCCAGGGATGCGGCGCGGCGGGGAGATCCGGAAGGCACGGCAGGGGGAGCCCGGGCTGCTGGCGCAGTTGCGCCGGCCGCCGGGCGGCCGGGACGCGCGGATCATGCTGCTCGCCCAGTTCCTGGACCGCGCGGGCACCGGCCTGTGGGCCGCGTCCTCCGTCCTGTACTTCACCTTCGTCGTCGGCCTCGACGCCGGGCGGCTCGGCCTGCTGCTCGGCGCGGCCGGAGTGGCGGGCATCGCCGGATCCCCGCTGGCCGGCCACCTCGCCGACCGCTTCCCGCTCCGCGCCCTCCTGATCGGCTGCCACCTGGTCCGCCTCGGGACCCTTTGCGCGCTGCTCGTCGTCACCGACTTCGCGGTGCTGCTGCCCGTCTTCGCCGTCACCCACCTGGGAGACCGCGCGGCCAAGACGCTGGAGATGCTCTTCGCCACCCGGGTCGCGGGCGAGCGGCGCGCCACCTACCAGGCACTGTCGCGCAGTTCGGCCAACGCCGGCTACGCCCTCGGCGCCGGCCTCGCCGCCATCGGCCTCGCCGTCGGCACCCGGGGCGCCTACCACGCGCTGATCCTCGCCAACGCGCTGTCGTTCCTCGTGGCCGCGCTCCTCGTGTGGCGCACCCGCGAGCCGCGCGGCCGCGGACTCGTGGCCGCACCCCCCGGCGCCGCCGCGCCGGCCACGGCCCCCGCAGCGAGCGCGACCGCGTCCGGGCCCGCGCCGAGCGCCTGGCGGGACCGCGGCTACCTCCGGTTCGTCCTGCTCGACATCCCGATGAACCTGGACGACTCGATCCTCGGCGTCGGCCTGCCCCTGTGGCTGGTGGGCCACACCACGGCGCCGCACGCCCTGATCCCCGCCTTCCTGGTCGTCAACACCGTGCTCGTCGTCCTCCTGCAGCTGCGCGTGTCGGCGCGTTTCCGGGGCGCCCGGGCCGCGACGCGCGCGGTCGCCCTGTACGGGGTGACGACGCTCGCCTGCTGCGTCCTGCTGGCCGCGGCGGCCGGCGGCGGGATCCTGACCGCCTCGGCAGCCCTGCTCGCCGCGGCGGTGCTGGCCACCGCGGCGGAGCTGATGCGCTCGGTGAGCTCCTGGGAACTGGCGGTCTCCCTCGCGCCCCCGCACGCGCGGGCCTCGTACCTCGGCGTGGCCGGCATGGCCCAGTCCGTCCAGAAGTCGGCAGGCCCGCTGCTGCTCACCGGTGCGGTCATGACGGCGGGCCCCGCGGGATGGCTGGTCCTCGGGGCGGCCGTGGCGGGCCTGTCCCTCGTACAACGGCGTTCCGGCCTGCGGCGGTTGGCCGAGCTGCGGGCGGCGGCCGAGCGCGCCGCGGCGGAGCCCGCGCCGGCGCGGTGAGGACTCAGGTGCCGGGCTTGCGGCCGTACACGTAGACGTCCTCGCCCTTCCCCAGCAGGTTCCAGTACGCCTTGGCGTCGGCGAGCCGCATGTTCACGCAGCCACCCGAACCGGGCGGGTTCCACATGCTCTTGGTGGTCGAGTGGAAGGCGATGCCGCCGTCGAAGAACTGCGCGTAGGGCATCGAGACGTTGTAGAGCGTCGACCAGTGGTCGACGCTGCGGTAGTAGATCTTCTTCAGGCCCGTCCGGGTCTCCGTGCCGTCCTTGCCGGTACGCACCGGGACGGGCCCGTACTTCAGGGCCGCGCCGTCCTGGATCCAGCTGAGCTGCCGCGTCAGGTCGACGCAGGCGATCCGCCCCCGGTTCACCGGGCAGTCGCCCGCCCGGTTCGGGGTGCTGCCCGCCGCCCGCTGGGCCAGCATCGTGCTCATCGTCTGCCAGGTCAGCGGTCCGGCGTACCCCTGGGCCGGGGTGATCCCGTGGGCCGCCTGGAACGACCTGATCGCCGTGCAGTCCGCCGCGGACTGCTTCCCGTCGACGGGCCGTCCCAGGAACTGCTCCACCTGCCGCTGGTACGGCCCGGCCGTCAGATTGCAGGAGGCGGCCGCCTGCGCCGACCCGCCCCCCGCGACCACCAGCGGCAGCGCCAGCGCCACCGCCCCGCCCAGTACCGCCGCCCGCCGCTTCACGCGTCCGCGTGTCGTCAGCGTCCCCATCCGGTCCTCCCCTGATCGCACAGCTTCCGTTCACCGTGTTGAATGCCCGGAAAACCTGCGGGGGTTGCCTCGTGCGGGAGCGTAGATTTCGTCAGCGCGCGGCCATGGCCGGCGCCGGCACGCGGCGCTCGGCGCGGGCCGCGTGCGACCCGTACAGGGTGATGGACACGACGCCCAGCACCGCCAGCAGCGCGATCCCGACCGTGGCGGCCCACCCGGCCCCGTGGTACGCGAGGGCGCCCAGGGTGCCGCCGGCGCTGGAACCGAGGTAGTACGCCGACTGGTAGAGCGCGGAGGCCTGCGCCCGGCCCGTCTTCGCCGTCCGGCTCACCGCGGCGGAGGCCACCGCGTGCCCGGCGAAGAAGCCCGCCGTGATCAGGACCAGCCCGATCAGGACCGCCGCCAGCGACTCGGCCAGCGACAGCAGCAGCCCCAGCGCCGTGGTCGTCACGGCCAGGTACAGCGCGCCGCGCCGACCCGTACGGGCCACCAGCCGGCCGGCGGCGGCCGAGGAGACCGTACCCACCAGGTAGATCAGGAAGATCGATCCGATCAGGCCCTGCCCGAGCGAGAACGGCTCGTCCACCAGGCGGTAGCCGATGACCGTGTAGACCGCTCCGAAGACCGTCATGAACAGCGCGCCGATCCCGTACAGCCGCAGCAGCAGCGGATCCCGCAGGTGACCGACGACGGTACGGCCCACCGCGCGCGGGTTCAGCGACGCCGGACGGAAGAACCGCGCCCGGGGCAGCAGCACCAGGAACGCCACCGCGCAGACCAGCGACATCAGCGCGACCGCTCCCAGCCCCGCGCGCCAGCCCCACAGCTGGGCCGCCCAGCCGGTGACCAGACGGCCGCTCATGCCACCGATGGAGTTCCCCGCCACGAACAGACCGATCGCGCCCACCAGGGCCTTCGGCTTGACCTCCTCCGCCAGGTACGCCATCGCGGAGGCCGGGATCCCGGCGATCGCCGCGCCCTGGACGGCGCGCAGCACCACCAGCCACTCCAGGCTCGGCGCGAACGGCACCAGCAGGCCCACGCCCACGGCCACCACCATCGACCAGGTCATCATCCGCGTGCGGCCGAACCGCTCCGACAGCGCGCTCAGCGGCAGGACGAACAGCGCGAGCGCGCCGGTGGCCGCCGACACCGTCCAGCTGGCCTGACCCGCGGTCACCCCGAAGCCGGCGGAGATCGCGGGCAGCAGCGCCTGGGTGGAGTAGAGGAGGGCGAAGGTCGCCAGACCGGCGGCGAAGAGCGCGAGGCTCATCCGGCGGTAGCCGGGGCGGCCGGGAGCAGCGGGCTCGGGGGCGCGGAGCTCGGGGGCGTCGGACTGCGGAAACGACGGGGTGGAGGCACCCGGGATCACGGGCGCCCCGGTATGAACGGGAGGCATGCATCGAAGGTAGGCCGGTGTTTTTGATGCGTCCAATGCACAGAATCACGATAATCGATCCACTCATGCATCACCACAGCTCAGGGCGGCGTCTGTCAATGAACCGTTACGAAGAAGACATGTCCGTGACACGGCTGCTGGCCCCCCGGCTCGCCTATTTCGCCGCCGTCGCCCGGCACGAGCACGTCACCCGCGCCGCGCACGAACTGGGCGTCCCGCAGTCCACCCTGTCGCGGGCCATGGTCCGCCTCGAACAGGACCTGGGCGTCACGCTGTTCGCCCGCAAGGGCCGCAACGTCGCCCTCACCACGGCGGGCCGCACCTTCCTGGCCTCCGCCGAACAGGCCCTGGACGGGATCGCCCGCGCCGCCGAATCCGTCCAGCAGGACGCCGACCCGGCCCTGGGCAAGGTCGCCTTCGGTTTCCTCCACACCCTCGGCTCCGAGACCGTCCCCGGCCTGATCCGCGCCTTCCGGGCCGACCACCCGCGCGTGCGCTTCTCCCTCGTCCAGAACTACGGCGAGGCCATGCTGGAGAAGCTCCGGGCCGGCGAACTCGACCTCTGCCTCACCTCACCCCTGCCCGACGCCCCCGACCTCGTCGCCCGCCGCCTCGACGAACAGCGGCTGCGCCTGGTCGTCCCCGAGGACCACCGCCTCGCGGGCCGCAAGCGCATCCGCCTCGCCGAGGCCGCGGAGGAAACCTTCGTCACCCTCGAACCCGGCTACGGCCTGCGCCGCATCACCGACGACCTGTGCGCGGAGGCCGGCTTCACCCCGCGCGTCGCCTTCGAGGGCGAGGAGGCCGAGACCCTGCGCGGCCTGGTCGCCGCCGGCCTCGGCGTGGCCCTCCTGCCGCCGCCCGCCGTGGCCCGCCCCGGGGTGGTCGAACTGACCGTCACCGCCCCGCGCGCCGTCCGCGAGATCGGCCTCGCCTGGCTCGACGGCCACCCCGACACCCCGCCCGTGGCGGAGTTCAAGCGCTTCCTGCTGTCCCGCCGGGGCCGCCTGATCCCCGAACTGGAGCCGCCCGCCGCGTGACGGGCCCGCGACCGCGAAAACCGATCGCCCCACCGCACCCGAGGACGGCACAATCGCCCGGTACGGGGGACGAGGGGGATGCCGGTTGGACGTGTTCGTGTGTGCCGGGTGCGGTACGGAACTGACGGCCCCGGTCTCCCGGGTAGCCCTCCCCGACCACACCCACTTCGGAGCCTGGGAGCAGCTGCACCCGCCCCTGATGGAACCGGCGACCTACGCCGTCGAGCCCGTGTCCTTCACGGCGGGGGACAGCATCGTCATCGCGCCCGGCGACTCCCGCGACATGGTCCTGATCCCCGAGAAGTGCGCGGGCTACTGCATGGGCATCGACGGCCGCGACGGCCCCAACCTGGCGTGCGGGGGCTGCGGCAGCGCGGTGGCGACCCGGACGGACGACTGCGGGCTGTGGCAGGCGGTGTGGCTGGAGCCCGACGCGGTCCGCCGCATCCCCTCCGGCCTGCCCGCCGTCCCGACCCCCGACTGGGACGAGCTGGACCTGGAGGCGTACGTCGTCCCGCCCGTCGAACTCGACGGCTCCTGGAGCTTCCGCTGGGAGGCCGCGGTGCCGGTGGCGCTCGCGCACCTGGTGGTGGCCTGCGAGGCCCGCCCGGTGGCGCTGCCCGGCCCCCTCACCGACCTGCTCGGCGACGCCCTCGCCGGCTACCTCCCCGCCGGGCCCACGGAACTCACCGCGCACCTCGCCGGGCCGGGGATGCCCGCACCCCGGTCCGGCGACGACGTCCTCCTCGTCCCCCGCCATCCGGTCACCGGCGAGCCCTGGCGGCCCCCGCACGGCACGGCGGCCGTCGCCCCGCTGGACGTCGGGGTCTGGGCCCACTTCGCCCTCCCCGGGGAGACCTCGCCCCTGCCGGCGTCCGGCCGGGTGCCGGAGGGGGTCCTGCGCGACGACTACCCGCTGCCGCTGCGCCCGTGGCGGTCCTTCACGCCCCACTCCACCGCCTTCTCGCGCACCCTCGTCCGGCTGCCCGCCATCCGCCGGCCGGGCATGCGCGCGTACTACGACCGCGTCGCCACCTGGCCCTAGGCCGATTCCGGCGAGGCCGCCGGGGCCGGTGCGGGGGACGGTGTCGGCGGCGGTGTCGGTGTCGTGGAGAGCAAGTAGCCCGCCTGGAAGCGGGACTTCGCCCCGACCGCGCGCATGATCTCGGCGATGTGCCGCTGGCACGTCCGCTCCGACATCCCCAGCCTCCGCGCGATCACCTTGTCCTCCAGCCCCTCCGACAGCAGCCGCACGATCGTCTGCCGCAGCTCGTCCGAGATCGACCGCGCCGCCTCCGGGCTCACCGACGCCGGGAACGGCTCCGCCCCCAGCCAGGACCGCTCGAAGGCCGACGTCATGAAGTGCACGACGCTCGGCTCCCGCACCACCAGCGCCGCCCCCGCCCGGTCCGGCACCGCCATCAGCCCCGTCCGCCCGTCGAAGACCAGCATCCGCATCAGCCCGTCGCCCAGCGTCCGTACCTGCGCGCCCAGTGCCGTCACCCGCTCGACGTACGCCGCCGTCGGCCGCGAGTACCGCGCCGTGTGCTGGTAGATCGTCCGCATCCGGACCCCGCGCGCCAGCAGCGACTCGTCCCGCCCGATCGACTCCTCCAGCGTCTCCAGCGGCCGTCCCCCGCCGGGCTGCGAGGTCAGCAGCTCCCGCTCGCACGAGGCGGCCAGCTCCGCGATCAGCCCCCGTACCGCGCCGAGGTCCGTGACCAGCTCCAGGCGGCCCGCCCCGCCCGGGTCCCGGTGCGCGGTCCCCGCCTCGTACGCCGGCACCAGCGTCTCCAGCCGCCCCCGCAGCCGGTCCATCTCGTCGTGGGTCTCCCGTACGAGCAGGGCCAGCGGGGCCAGCGTGCGGGCCGCCGCCGCCCGGGGCGCCACCGCGCTCCACCGCTCCGGCCCGTCGCCCGGCGCCCGCTGGAGCAGGTGCGCGGCGGCCAGCTCGGTGATCGCGGCGCCCGCGCGCACGCCCAGGGCCCCGGTGGCCTCGGCCGCGTCGAAGGCGTGCCGCTCGACGGCGTACGCGTAGAGGCGCCGGGCCGCAGGGCTGAGTTCCCCGGCGGCCGCGGGCCCTCCGGTCGCACCGCCTGTTCCGGTCGCTCCGGTCTCCTCTGCGGGCATATTCCAATTCGTCCCGTTCTGCGCCTGTCTGTAAACCCCTCGTGTTCCCGCAAGGCGGCAAGACGATGCCTGACCTGGCGCGATCGGCATATGCCCAACCGGCACAGTGGATGCACGGCGTGAGGGGGGAGCGCGGTATGCGGCAGCGGACGGCTGAGGGGCGGGGGCCCGTGGCCGTCCTGCTGAGCCCGCGACCAGCCGTGGTGGCAGCCGCCCGCCGTGCGGGCGCGCACACCGTGGTGGTCGCGCCAGGTCCATCGGTGCCATCCGACCGTGAGGGGGCGGAGCGGCGGGTACGGACGGACTGGCGCGACCACCGGTACCTCGTCGGGGCCGTCGGCCGCCTGGAGGCCGTCCGGCACGGCCGCGCCGCCGTCTTCGGCTTCGACGCCGCCGGAGCCCTCGCCGCCGCCCGCGCCAACGAGGAGCTGGGCCTGCCCGGCACCCCCACCGCCGCCGTCACCGCCCTCATGGACAAGGCCGCCCTACGAGCCCGCTCCAACGCCCTGCACCCCGCCCGGCCGGTCTCCTTCGCCCGCTGCGGCCGCGCCGACGCGCTCCCCTTCGTCACCACCCTCATCGGCTACCCGTGCGTCATCAAGCCCCGGGCGGGCGCCGACGGGGAAGGGGTGCGGCTGGTCCGCGACGAGGCCGAGGCGCGGGCCGCCGCCCACGGCTACCCCGAGGTCACCGACCTCCTCGTCGAGGAGTACCTCGAAGGGCCGGAACTCACCGTCGAAGCCCATTCCAGGGCGGGCCACCACCGCATCCTGGGCTGGGCCCGCCGGCTGCACACCCCGGACCCCACCGCCCCCGGCCGCACTCTCCTCCCCGGCCGCACCGCGCCCGGCCTCACCGCCTCCGGCTTGACCGCCCCCGGCCTCACCGCCTCCGGCCACGCGCTGCCGGTGGCCCTGGCCCCGCGGAGCGCCGAGGCCGTACGGGCCCTCGTACGGGCCGTCCTCGACCTCGCCCGTCACCGCGACGGCCCCTCGCACACCGGCGTCGTCCTCACCCCGTCCGGCCCCCGCCTCCTCGGGGCCCACGCCCGCCCGGGCCCCGAGGAGTTCGCCGGACTGCTCCGGCTCGCCCACGGCATCGACGTGCTCGGCCTCGCGCTCGCCACCGGCCTCGGTCTGCCCGAGCCCGTACGCGCCCCCCGCCCGCGCACCGCCCACGCCGGGCTGCGGTACGTGGACTTCCCGCCCGGCCGCCTCGACGGGGTGCGCGCGGCGCTCGCGGCGGCCCGCGCCGTGCCGGGCGTGGCCCGGGTGCAGCTGGAGATCCCGCCGGGCGCCCTGGTCCGCCGCGCCCCGACGGGCGCGCGCCACCACGCGTACGTCCTCGCCACCGCCCCGACGGCGGACGCGCTGGCCCGCACCCTCGACCGGGCCGCCGGCCTGCTCCGTGCCGCGGACCGGCGGGTCCGTCAGCCGGACGGCTTCGCGTAGTCGGCGAAGCCGGTCCAGTCCAGGGTCACGCAGGGCTCGTCGCCCAGGACCCAGGCGTTGTGCCCGGGTGGCACCCGCATGTAGTCCCCGGGGCCGAACTCGGTGCTCTCCCCGTCGTCCATGACGACCTTCATGTGGCCGCTCACCACGTACCCGGTGTGATCGGCCTGGCAGCTGTCCGTCCCGGCCAGCGGCTTGACGTGCTCCGACCACTTCCATCCGGGTTCGAAGACCGAGCGCCCGACGCCCGCGCCGGCCGTCTCCAGCAGGTCCAGCCTGCCCTTGCCGTCGGCGAACGGCCGGGTCTCGTCCGCGTTGTCGAAGCTCCTGGACACCAGGCCGGCCATGGTCATCGCCTCCGTCGGAGATGTGCCCGAGTCGTCGGTTCCACGTTACGCGCGGATGCCCGCACGGGCCCGCCGCCCGCCGTCCCCTGCCACGGCGGGCGCGCGGGACTCCGCGCCGTCAGCTGCGCAGCGACCGGCCGAAGCCGGAGGCGAGCGGCATCCGCAGGCCCAGCGGCGGCGGTGCGGCCAGGGCGTCCGTCACCGGCCGCGAGTAGCGTCCCGAGAACACCGCGCCCAGGACGAAGTCCACGGCCAGCGCCACCACTTCGGCCTGGTGCTCGCGCAGCCCGTGCCCGTCCGAATGCACCTCGAAGCGGCAGGTCGAACGATTCGCCTTCTTCGCCCGCGCCGCCAGCCGGAAGGAGGTCTCCGGGTCGCTGCGCGCGTCGTTGGTGCCGTGCACGATCAACACCTGCCGCCCCGACAGCTGTTTCACCGGTTCAGGGGAGTCCGGGGCGGCCGCCCCGCCTAAACAAGGGGCCATCGCCAGAACCGAGTTGACGGCCCCGTGCCCCGCGGCGCGCAGCGCGGCCGCGCCCCCCGCGTCGTAGCCGGCCAGGCACACCGGCACGTCCCCGTACCGCCGCACCACCTCGTCCGCCGCCCATTCCGCCTGTTCCTCCCGCGAGGACTCCCCGCCGTGGATGACGGTGTGCGTGACCAGCCCCTCCGCCCCGCCCGCCCGGGCCAGCGCCCGCGCGAGCGGACGTACCGGACCGGGGGAGAATCTGGACGCTCCGGGAAGCAGGAGCACCACCCCGTTGACCGGGCTTTCCGTTGGACCCGAGCCGGTTCTCGCGCCGGCCGCCCGCCCCAGGCGGGCCCCGCGCGCCGGCGGCGCATGCTGTGCCATGGCGGAACAGTCTCAGACCCCGAGGTGTACGCCATCCGTCCGCGCGGTCTCTGTTACATATCGACGGTCGCCGTCGGCACCCCGCTCTACGCGCGTAGGAGTTAGAGTGCGCAGATGACGAGCGAGACCCCCAACCTGCCGACCCCGGATCAGATCCGCCGCTCCCCGAAGGTGCTCCTGCACGATCACCTCGACGGTGGACTGCGCCCCGGGACCATCATCGAGCTGGCCCGCGAGGTCGGCTACGAGAACCTCCCCGAGACCGACGCCGACAAGCTCGGCATCTGGTTCCGCGAAGCCGCCGACTCCGGCTCCCTCCCGCGCTACCTCGAGACCTTCGCGCACACGTGCGCGGTCATGCAGACGAAGGCGGCCCTCTTCCGGGTCGCCGCCGAGTGCGCCGAGGACCTGGCCGAGGACGGCGTCGTGTACGCCGAGATCCGCTACGCCCCCGAGCAGCACCTGGAAGCCGGCCTGACCCTCGAAGAGGTCGTCGAGGCCGTGAACGACGGCTTCCGCGAGGGTGAGCGCCGCGCGAAGGCCAACGGCCACCGCATCCGCATCGGCGCCCTGCTGACCGCGATGCGCCACGCCGCCCGTGCGCTGGAGATCGCCGAGCTGGCGAACCGCTACCGCGACAACGGCGTCGTCGGCTTCGACATCGCCGGCGCCGAGGCCGGTTTCCCTCCCACCCGCCACCTCGACGCCTTCGAGTACCTCAAGCGCGAGAACAACCACTTCACCATCCACGCGGGCGAGGCCTTCGGCCTGCCGTCGATCTGGCAGGCCCTGCAGTGGTGCGGCGCCGACCGCCTCGGTCACGGCGTGAAGATCATCGACGACATCGAGGTCGCCGCCGACGGTTCCGTGACCCTGGGCCGCCTGGCCTCGTACGTCCGGGACAAGCGCATCCCCCTGGAGATGTGCCCGACGTCGAACCTGCAGACGGCCGCGGCCGCCTCGTACGCCGAACACCCGATCGGCCTGCTGCGGAAGCTGCACTTCAGGCTCACGGTCAACACCGACAACCGGCTGATGAGCGGCACCAGCATGAGCCGCGAGTTCGAGCACCTGGTGGACACCTTCGGCTACACGCTGGACGACATGCAGTGGTTCACCGTCAATGCGATGAAGTCCGCGTTCATTCCTTTCGATGAACGACTGGCCATGATCAACGAGGTCATCAAGCCCGGTTACGCGGAGCTGAAGTCGGAGTGGCTGTTCCAGCAGACCGCTTCCACCAGCGGTTCTGTATCGGCCTAGGCCACGGCATGACGTACTGAAAGCGCCCGGGAGAGGCAATTCCCGGGCGCTTTCTCGTATTTAATGATGTTTGCGGGCGGGGGTTTGGAGTGGCTAGTTTGCGGAGCCGCTCAATTCCCCGTCGCAAGGAATACCTTTCATGAAGCAGTCAGCTGCCAAGACCCTCGGTGTCGCCGCTCTCGGTGCCGCCCTCGCCGCCGTCGCCGCCGGTACCGCTTCCGCAGCCCCGTCCGCGATCGGCCTCACCGACGCCCTGGGCACCGTCACCGGCGCCGCCCAGGGGCTCACGAGCCAGCAGCAGGTGAGCCCCGAGGGAGGCCAGCAGTCGAGCGACCCGGCCGCCGCGCTCGCCCCGGTGACCGGTCTGCTCGGCGGTCTGCCGACCAGCAACCTCGGCGGCTGATTCCGTACGGAATTCGTACGCGGGCACGCGTGGCGCACACCCCTTCGAGCGGGTGGGCGCCGCGTCGTGCCGTGTGCCACGATCACCACCAACTGCCCGCCGACATAAGCGGTTTGAGGTCTTTGGTCATGCACAAGAAGGCACGAGCGACGATGGTCGCGCTGGTCCCCGCCCTGCTCGTCGCGGCGGTGGGGTGCAGCAGCGGAACCCCCGCCACGGACAAGGACCGGGACCCCAAGGGCTCCGCCGAACAGGTCGCCGGCGCGCCCGGCGCCCCGGCGGCGTCCGCCGGTTCGACGGGATCACCGGGCTCCGCCAAGCCGAAGACCGGCGGCACCAAGCTGGACCGCTCCGCGCTGGAACAGGGCGACCTGCCCGGCTACCAGATCTCCGCCCAGGGCAAGAACCCCAACGCCCCGGACGGTCAGCCACAGGCCGACCGCAAGGCCTGCCAGCCGCTGGCCGACATCATGGGCGACAAGCCGGACCCGGCCGCGCGCCAGACCCTCAACCGGGGCATCGGTTCCCAGAGGCAGGTCGGGCTCGCCGTGTCCGCCTCCGTCAGTTCCTACGCCGAGAGCGACGCCAAGGCGCTGATCGCCCGGCTCAAGGCCGCCGTGGCCGCCTGCGGCAAGGGCTTCACCGCCACCGTCGAGAAGCAGACCGGCAGCTACCGCGACGTGCGGGCCGTCGACTACCGCACGAGCGGCGACGAGAGCGTCAGCTGGACCACGACCGCGTCCGGTGAGGGCGTCTCGGCGCAGGTCCACCTGGTCGTCGCACGCGAGGGCGACACCGTCGTGCGGCTGATGGCCCTCAACGTGGCGGGCGCCGACAAGAAGGGCCAGGTGCCGCAGGAAGTGACCGACAAGCAGCTGGAAAAGGTCCGGAAGGCCGGCTGACCCGGCTGACCCGGCAGAGCGCCCGGCTCCCCGCCGGGCGACCGCCGACCGCGGCCGCCGGTCACCAGGCGGTGGAGGCGGACTTCTCGTTCGGCAGCACCACCCACAGTGCGATGTAGACCAGGAACTGCGGGCCGGGCAGCAGGCACGACACGGCGAATATGGCGCGCATCGTGTTCGCGGAAATTCCGAAACGCCTGGCCAGTCCGGCGCACACTCCACCGATCCAGCGGCCGTCACGGGGGCGGACAAGGGCGCTCATGGGGTTCTCCTTCGTCGGGATCGCTTCCTGCGATGACTCAATACTCCCGCTGGACCGCCGACAGAACGTCGGTCCAGGGGCCGAGCCCGACCCTGGAAATCTTCGGGGTGGTCCCCTGATAAACCGTGTGTGAACGGACGTGGGAACGCCGCAGCCGGGCCCGCAGCGCCGGTACGACGGCCACGTGCGCGAGCAGCACACCGACCGTGTTCAGCAGCACCGAGTCCACGTCGACGACCTGGCCCGGCACGGCGGTCTGGAGCATCTCGATGCTCAGCGAGACCAGCGCGCCCGCGGCCGCGGTCCGGACCACCGAGGACCACGCGGACAGCGTCGACAGCATGAGCCGCCCGTTGACCAGCGGCAGCAGCACCCCGAGCGGGGCCAGCAGGGCCAGGCCCTCGCCGATCTGCCGGGCCGCCTCCAGCGGCCCGTAGGCGAGGTCCGCCCGGATCCCCTCCAGGGGGGTCAGATTGGCGGCCGCGGCCCACGGCACGTCGAGCGGTCGCAGGGTCAGCCAGCCGACGACCAGGAGATGGGCGACGAGAAAGACCCCGGCGAGGAATCGGAGACGGAGAGGGATCGCGGTGGCGGCGCTGCCGCCGGCCTCAAGACGCTGCACACCTGCGAGGACGCACTACCCGGTAGAGCCGGTTCCGCCCTGACGGGGGGTGTGGCCCGGAGCACCGGAAGCACCTCCGGGCAGGTCAGCGCAGCGCGATGAGGACGATCAGCGCCAGCGCGCCGACCACGGCGGGCGCGATGATCTCGTACGACCAGCGCACGCGCACGCTGCCCTGGGCACCGGCCCGCTCGGCGCCGCGCTCGGCCATCCGCTGCAGCTCGTCCACGATCCGGTCCGCACCGGCCCGCATCGGCTCGGCCGGCATCCGGGGCTTCTCCCCGGGGCCGCGCTGCTCCCGGTCCCGGAGCCCCTCGTAGCGCAGGCGCTGCCGGTTCGCCTTCTTCCGCTCGCGCAGCGAGACGGGCACGGACCACAGCTGGTACTTCGACCCCTCGGCCAGCACCTCCGCCGAGTAGCCGGAGCGCACCGCGTCCACGGCCGCCCAGGGCAGCTCGATGATCCGGAAGGGGTTGCGCACGCGCATCCGGTCGTCGTTCGCGAAGACGGCCGGGCGGACCGTGAACGCCACGATCAGCGGTACGGCGCACAGCGCCACCGCCAGCGCGATCCACGGGGTGTTCCCCGAACCGCGCAGTAGGGCATCACCGCAGAGCCACGCCGTCAGCGCGAGCAGCAGGACCCCCGAGACGACGCCCATGGAGGAGCGGTAGACCCGGTCTTTGTAGACCGGTTCATCGGTCGGCTGCTGCTGGCTGCTCATGGGGTCGATTCTGCCCCACGCCATCTCAGCCCACGAGATCGGCGTACAGGATGATGTTGTCGGGCCGGTGGCCGTCGGTGATCTCGCCGCCGCAGGTGATGACGCGCAGCTCGGGGCGCGTGGTGTCCCCGTACACCTTGGCCGTGGGGAACGCCTTCTTGTCCACCTGCTCCAGCTCGCGGACGCGGAAGACGGCGGTGCTGCCGTCCGCCCGCGCGACCGTGATCTCCTCGCCGACGCGCACGCGCGCCACGTCCTTCAGGACGGCCGGGCCGCGCGCGGTGTCGAAGTGGCCGATCAGCACGGCGGGTCCGGTCTCGCCGGGGGTGACGCCCTTGGTGTACCAGCCGATCTTGTCGCCGTCGGCCACGGAGGGCACCTCCACGGTGCCGTCGGCGGCCAGACCCAGCCCCAGCAACGGGGAGGCGTCCACTCCGGCCGCGGGGATCCGTACGCGTACGGGCTTGGAGGCGGGCAGCGGGGCGGCCGCCACCGGGGCCGCGGGAGCGGCGGTGGGCGAGACCGCGGGCGGGGCGGCGGACGCGGCGGCGGACGGGGCGGCCGCCCCGGGCGCGGGTGCGCTGGAGGCGGCCGTGCCGCAGCCGGTCAGGGCGGCGGCGAGGAGGACGGCGGCGAGCAGGGGGCGCGCGCGGTGGGCCATGGAGTGCTCCGGAGACGGCAGTCGGCGGGCCACCGGGTCGGTGGCCCGCCGGGGGAGGGCAGGAGTGGAGGTGGCGAGGGTGCGTCAGCCCTGGGAGGCGCGGCGGCGACGCAGGACCACGCTGGCGCCCAGGGCGCCGAAGGCGGCGATCAGGCCGCCGCCGGCCACCATGGTGGCGGTGTTGTCCGTGCCTGCGGCGGTCTCGACCGGGAGCTCGGCGCCCGCGGCGACCGGGCCCTTCGGGACCACCGAGGTCTGGCCCGCGGTCTGCGGCTTCACCGGAGCGGGGGTGGAGGTGGGCGCGGGGGTGCTGGGCTTCGTCACCGGCTTGTCGTCGGTGAACTTGTAGCTCGGCTTGCAGCCCTTGGGGAACGCGGGGAACGCGACCCGGCCGACCTGGTCGTTGCCGCCCTGCGTCTTCCACTCGAAGACGGGCTTGGCGCCGCTCGGGTTCACGATCCGGGCGATGATGCCGGCGGACTCGGGCAGCGAGGGGTGGGTGCGGTCCAGCTGGTCGAAGGGCTTGCCGTCGCCGGCCTCCAGGAGGACCACCTTCGGGCCCAGCTCGGATACGTACAGCTCGGCCGTCATGCCCGCGCCGATCTCCTGGCCGACCGGACCGACCCGGCAGTCCGTGCTCGCCGCGCCCGCGGGCAGCGGGTAGGACTTGGCGGTCCCGTCCGCGGCGGTGACGACGAGCACGGGGTTGGCGCTCGCGGCCTTGGTGAGTTCGAGGTCCAGGCCCTTGGCCTTGTCGTGGGGCTGGGTCCGGTCCAGCTTCGTCACGACGCGGACCATGTAGGTGTCACCGGGCTTCCAGTCGGTGCCGACCTCGCGGATCCAGGCCTCGGGGCCCTCCTCCTTGTTGCGCAGCACCGCGACCAGGCCCTCCCCGATGTAGACGGCCTTGCCCTCGTAGCGGCTGTTGTCCGACGCCGCGGCCGACTGCGGGGCCGTGGCGGGCGCGGCGAACGCGGCGCCGGCGGTCGGGACGAGCATCGCGCCGGCGAGGGCGACGGTGACTATCGAGGTGCGGAGGGCGGTACGCATAACGACTCCTTGAAGCGTGGGTCAGGAGAGTGGAGGAGAGTCGCATGCCGCGTTGCGTCTGTTTCGGCTGGTTCACCGGGTCAGGTGTGGCGGGCTGCTGAAGACAAATTTATGGATCTTGTGCGGGCGGACGATCCGGGTCCTGTCATGGCCGTGTAACGAGGAAAGCGCGTCGGAGCGGAGATGTCGATTCCGTAGCGGATCCGCCGGAAACGGATGTGGGGGGTGACAGGTCGCTACGCGCGTAGATATGCTCATGTGGTGACCATGCCCACCACCCTCACCGCATTCGCTGACGTGACGACGTCCGACAGTGCGCTGCGCCGCTTCCTGCACGGGCTGCCCGGCGTCGACACTGTCGGCCTGGAGGCCCGCGCGGCCTCCCTCGGCACCCGTTCGATCAAGACGACGGCCAAGGCGTACGCCATCGACCTGGCCATCTCGATGATCGACCTGACGACGCTCGAAGGCGCGGACACCCCGGGCAAGGTCCGGGCGCTCTCCGCCAAGGCCGTCAACCCCGATCCGACCGACCGTACGACGCCCATGACCGCCGCGGTCTGCGTCTACCCCGACATGGTGGCCACCGCCAAGGCCGCGCTGAACGGCGCCGACGTCAAGGTCGCCTCCGTCGCCACCGCCTTCCCGGCCGGCCGCGCCGCGCTGCCCGTCAAGCTCGCCGACACGGCTGACGCCGTCGCCGCCGGCGCCGACGAGATCGACATGGTCATCGACCGTGGCGCCTTCCTCGCCGGCCGCTACCTGGAGACCTACGAGCTGATCAAGACCATCAAGGAGGCCTGCGTCCGCCCCGACGGCAGCGCGGCCCGCCTGAAGGTCATCTTCGAGACCGGCGAGCTGTCGACCTACGACAACATCCGCCGCGCCTCCTGGATCGGCATGCTCGCGGGCGCCGACTTCATCAAGACGTCGACGGGCAAGGTGGGCGTCAACGCCACCCCCGCGAACACCCTGCTCATGCTCGAAGCCGTCCGCGACTTCCGGGAGCAGACTGGAATCCAGATCGGCGTGAAGCCGGCCGGCGGCATCCGCACCACCAAGGACGCGATCAAGTTCCTGGTCCTGGTCAACGAGACCGTGGGCGAGGACTGGCTGAGCAACCACTGGTTCCGCTTCGGCGCCTCCAGCCTGCTCAACGACCTGTTGATGCAGCGGCAGAAGCTGAGCACCGGCCGTTACTCCGGTCCCGACTACGTGACGGTGGACTGATCACCATGGCATCTGTATTCGAGTACGCACCGGCTCCCGAGTCCCGCTCGGTCGTCGACATCGCCCCCTCCTACGGGCTCTTCATCGACGGCGAGTTCACCGACGCCGCCGACGGCCGGGTCTTCAAGACCGTCTCGCCGTCGTCCGAGGAGGTCCTCGCCGAGATCGCCCAGGCCGGCGCCGCCGACGTGGACCGCGCCGTGAAGGCCGCCCGCAAGGCGTTCGAGAAGTGGTCCGCGCTGCCCGGCTCCGAGCGCGCCAAGTACCTCTTCCGCATCGCCCGGATCATCCAGGAGCGCAGCCGCGAGCTCGCCGTCCTGGAGACCCTGGACAACGGCAAGCCGATCAAGGAGACCCGCGACGCGGACCTCCCGCTGGTCGCCGCGCACTTCTTCTACTACGCGGGCTGGGCCGACAAGCTCGACCACGCGGGCTACGGCGCGAACCCGCGCCCGCTGGGCGTGGCCGGCCAGGTCATCCCGTGGAACTTCCCGCTGCTGATGCTCGCGTGGAAGATCGCCCCGGCGCTCGCCACCGGCAACACGGTCGTGCTGAAGCCCGCGGAGACGACCCCCCTCTCGGCGCTGTTCTTCGCGGACATCTGCCGCCAGGCGGGCCTGCCCAAGGGCGTCGTGAACATCCTCACCGGGTACGGCGACGCGGGCGCGGCCCTCGTCGAGCACCCGGACGTCAACAAGGTCGCCTTCACCGGCTCGACCGCCGTGGGCAAGAAGATCGCCCGCCACGTCGCCGGCACCGACAAGAAGGTCACCCTGGAGCTGGGCGGCAAGGGCGCCAACATCGTCTTCGACGACGCCCCCATCGACCAGGCCGTCGAGGGCATCGTCAACGGCATCTTCTTCAACCAGGGCCAGGTCTGCTGCGCGGGCTCGCGCCTGCTGGTCCAGGAGTCGATCCACGACGAACTGCTGGACTCCCTCAAGCGCCGCCTGAGCACCCTGCGCCTGGGCGACCCGCTCGACAAGAACACCGACATCGGCGCGATCAACTCCGCCGAGCAGCTCGCCCGGATCACCGCGCTCGCGGAGACCGGCGAGGCCGAGGGCGCGGAGCGCTGGTCCCCGGCGTGCGAGCTGCCGACCGCCGGCTACTGGTTCGCCCCGACGCTCTTCACGAACGTCACCCAGGCGCACACCGTCGCCCGCGACGAGATCTTCGGCCCGGTGCTGTCCGTGCTGACCTTCCGCACGCCCGACGAGGCCGTGGCGAAGGCCAACAACAGCCAGTACGGCCTGTCCGCCGGCATCTGGACGGAGAAGGGCAGCCGCATCCTCGCGGTCGCGAACAAGCTCCGCGCGGGCGTCGTCTGGGCCAACACGTTCAACAAGTTCGACCCGACCTCGCCCTTCGGCGGCTACAAGGAGTCGGGCTTCGGCCGCGAGGGCGGCCGCCACGGCCTGGAGGGCTACCTCGATGTCTGAGTCGTCGTCGGCGCGTCTGAGCGTCTTCAAGACCTACAAGCTGTACGTCGGGGGCAAGTTCCCCCGCTCCGAGAGCGGCCGGGTGTACGAGGTGAGCGCGCAAACATCGTCGGGTGGCAAGGGCAAGTGGCTGGCCAACGCTCCGCTGTCCTCCCGCAAGGACGCGCGTGACGCGGTCGTCGCGGCCCGCAAGGCCTTCGGCGGCTGGTCGGGCGCGACCGCGTACAACCGCGGCCAGATCCTCTACCGCATCGCCGAGATGCTGGAGGGCCGCCGGGAGCAGTTCGTCCGCGAGGTCGGCGAGGCCGAGGGCCTGTCCAAGTCGAAGGCCGGTGCCGTCGTCGACGCCGCCATCGACCGCTGGGTCTGGTACGCGGGCTGGACCGACAAGATCGGCCAGATCGTGGGCGGGGCCAACCCGGTCGCGGGCCCGTTCTTCAACCTCTCCACCCCGGAGCCGACGGGCGTCGTCACCGTGATCGCCCCCCAGGACTCGTCCTTCCTGGGCCTGATCTCGGTGATCGCCCCGGTCATCGCGACCGGCAACACGGCGGTCGTGATCACCTCCGAGAAGTCCCCGCTGCCGGCCCTCTCCCTGGGCGAGGTGCTCGCCACCTCCGACCTGCCCGGCGGTGTCGTCAACATCCTGTCCGGCAAGGCCGCCGAGATGGGCCCGCACCTGGCGTCCCACCAGGACGTCAACGCGATCGACCTGGCGGGCGCGGACTCCGCGCTGGCCAAGGAGCTGGAGATCGCGGCCGCGGACAACCTCAAGCGCGTCCTGCGTCCACAGCCTGTGGACGACTGGAGCGCCGACCCGGGCACGTCGCGCATGACGGCGTTCCTGGAGACCAAGACGGTCTGGCACCCGACGGGGTCGCTGGGCTCGGGCGGATCCTCGTACTAGGAGATCCCCACGAACCGGCCCCGGCAGCGTCCCCCGCGCTGCCGGGGCCTTCGTGTACCCGCTTCCCCGTCCCTACTTCTTGGGGAGCACCGGCCCGAGCAGCGAGGAGACCGCGGCGGTGGGCAGCTCGCCGACGGACGGCCCCTGGGTCAGCACGCCGGTGACCATGCCGGTGCCGACGGAGGGGAAGTCCGCGACCTTCGTGGCCACGCCGTTGTCCAGCGGGTCCACACCGGTGTGGGCGAGCGGGTTCACCTTGAGGTTCGCGATCGGATCGGTGACCCCGGCCAGCGCCGCCGGTACGTCGAGCTCACCTGCCTGGGCACCCCCCGCGGCCATCGCGAGCGCGGCGCCCGCCATCGAGACCGTCAGGCCCGCGGAACGGAGCCGGCTGCTTGCGGAGGAGGCTGCTGCGTGGCGTGCCATGGGATTCCCACCCTGTGCTCGTCTGTAGTGCGCCGTAGTCGTACGCGCACGCAGCGTAGTGGAGGTGTGATCCTCGATACCAACCGGTCACCGGAGGCATCCCCTGGGCGGGGGAATGGTTCACACTTGTGTTCCGTGAGCTCCTCCTCTCCTTTGCCTACGCGTGTCGTGCTGTTGACCGGACCCTCGGGGTCCGGCAAGTCCTCGCTGGCGGCCCGTTCGGGTCTGCCCGTGCTGCGGCTGGACGACTTCTACAAGGAGGGTGACGACCCGACCCTCCCGCTGGTCGAGGGCAGTTCGGACATCGACTGGGACTCCCCGCTGTCGTGGGACGCGGACACCGCCGTCGCGGCGATCGCGGAGCTGTGCGCGGTGGGCCGTACCGACGTCCCCGTGTACGAGATCGCGACGTCCTCGCGGACCGGGGCCGAGTCGCTGGACATCTCGCGGACGCCGCTGTTCATCGCGGAGGGCATCTTCGCCGCCGACATCGCCGCCCGGTGCCAGGAGCTGGGGCTCCTCGCGGACGCCATCTGTCTGCGCGGGCGGCCGTCCACCACCTTCCGCCGCCGGCTGGCGCGCGATCTCCGGGAGGGCCGCAAGTCGGTCCTGTTCCTGCTGCGGCGCGGCCTGCGGCTGATGCGGGCGGAGCGGGGCATCGTGGACCGCCACATCGCGCTGGGCGCGCACGCGTGCGGCCGCGACGAGGCCCTCGGCCGGCTCGCGGCGGCAGCCGCCGGCCGCCACCGCCACGCGCCCACTCCGGCCTGATCCGAAAGACAGGCCCTAACCCCCGTCCGGTCCGTCGCCCTCCGCGGCCAGGCGGCCGAGCAGGGCCACCGCGTCCTCGACCGGGACCGGCCCGAAGAACCGCGCGTCGACCTCCTCGACGGCCGCGATCGCGCGGGGGGCCAGGTCGGCGCCGGAGTCGGTCACGCGCAGCCGCTTGGCGCGCGTGTCGGCCGGGTCCACCTCGCGTTCGATCAGGCCCTTCTTCTCCAGGGTGCGCAGCACCTGGGAGGTCATCTTCACGTCCGTGCCCGCCTGGCGGGCGACGGCCAGCTGGTTGGGCCGCTCGCCCCGGCCGTTCAGCCACCAGGTGCAGGCGAGCAGGACGAACTGCACGTGGGTCAGGTCGAGCGGGGCGAGGGCGGTGGCGATGTCCCGCTGCCAGCGCAGCGTGACGTGCCAGAGCAGGAACCCGGGGCTCTCGCCGGGCTTCACGGCGCTCAGCCCCGCGCCGCGAGGCGTACGAGCGCGGCCATCGTGTCGGGCCAGTCCGCGGTGATGCCGGGGCCGATCTGCGGCCCGGCCTCGGCGGCGCCCTCGCCGGTGATCTCCATCCGGTACGCCACCCGGGTGCGCCCCTGTCCGAGCGGGACGAGCCGGTGCGTGGTGCGCAGGACGAGCGGCCCGAACCGGGCCTCGTCGGTGAAGTGCTCCCCCTCGCCGAGGTCGGTGACCGTCAGCACGACAGGCTCCTCGCCGGGCGGGGTCATCGTGATCCCGGCGCCCTCGGCGAACGGGCCCCGGAGCTCGATCTTCTCGATCCCGCCGTTCCAGGCGCCCCAGTTCTCCACGTCGCTCCAGAGTCGCCAGATCGCCTCGGGTGCGGCGTCGGTCTCGATGTCGTGCTCGTACTCCCACATGGCGGTCTCCTCGGGTTCACAACGCCCATCGAACATCTGTGGATAGATTATCTGCGCGCAGACTATCTGTCCAGGAGGGTGCCAGGGGGCGCCGCCGCACCCGCCACGCCGGGGGAGGGGAGAGGGGCCGGCGCGTACCGCCCGGCCCCGGACATGCGAAAAGGCGGGATCAGGCGGTCCCCCGGCCGCTTGATCCCGCCTCTTCCCCCCGCGGCCCCCGCCCCACCCCCGTAGGACGGGCCCCCTGGCCCGATGGTCTGTGTGCGCCGCGTTACGCGACGAGCTCCTCGAAGGACTCCGCCTCGTCACGGCCGAAGCTCAGCGCCTCGTCCTCCCGCAGGCGGCGCAGCGAGCGCCAGATGCTCGACTTCACCGTGCCGACGCTGATCCCGAGGATCTCCGCGATCTCCGGGTCCGTGCGGCCCTCGTAGTAGCGGAGCACCAGCATCGTGCGCTGCGGCTCCGGGATCCGGGTCAGTGCCTGCCACAGGACCGCGCGCAGCTCCGTACCGCGCATCGCGTCCGTGTCGGAGGCCGTCTCCGGCAGCTCCTCGGTCGGGTACTCGTTCAGCTTCCGCCGGCGCCAGGCGCTGATGTGCAGGTTCGTCATCGTGCGGCGCAGGTAGCCGCCGACGGCCGCCTTGTCGCTGATCCGGTCCCAGGCGCGGTACGTGGAGAACAGCGCGCTCTGCAGCAGGTCCTCGGCCTCGTAGCGGTCGCCGGTGAGGTGGAAGGCCGTCGCGTACAGGGCGGCCCGCCGCTCCTGGACGTAGGCCGTGAACTCCGCCTCCGAGGTGGAGGACGGCGTGTGCTGGGCGGGAACCGCCTGGTACTGGTTTGCGTCAATGGCTACGACGTGGGCCGGCCGGGGACGGGCGACCGCCACCGTACGGACACCCGCCCGGCGGTTCACATCGTGCAGCCGCGTGACAACCGCGCTGGTGTTGGTGCTGTGCAGCGTGTTCATCTCGCGCCCCCCGTCGTGGAGTGTCTCTGCTTCGGTCCGTTGTGCGTTGGTAGAAGACTGCCCCGCCGACTTAACCGGGGTGTCCGTCGACTGTCACAGCCCTGTCACAGCGACTTCCGCACGATCCCCTCCCCCCGACGGTCGAACTCCCGACTGTCGATGGGACAGAATGAGCCCGTGCCTTTCCTGTTGCTGATCGAGGACGACGACGCCATCCGCACGGCCCTCGAGCTCTCCTTGTCTCGCCAGGGCCACCGTGTGGCCACCGCGGCGACGGGCGAGGACGGCCTGAAACTGCTGCGCGAGCAGCGGCCGGATCTGATCGTGCTGGACGTGATGCTGCCCGGGATCGACGGTTTCGAGGTGTGCCGGCGGATCCGTCGCACCGACCAGCTGCCGATCATCCTGCTCACCGCGCGCAGCGACGACATCGACGTGGTCGTCGGCCTGGAGTCCGGGGCCGACGACTACGTGGTCAAGCCCGTCCAGGGCAGGGTCCTCGACGCCCGCATCCGGGCCGTCCTGCGCCGCGGCGAGCGCGAGTCGAGCGACTCGGCGAGCTTCGGCTCCCTGGTCATCGACCGCGCGGCCATGACGGTCACCAAGAACGGCGAGGACCTTCAGCTCACCCCGACCGAGCTGCGGCTGCTGCTCGAACTGAGCCGCAGGCCCGGGCAGGCGCTGTCGCGCCAGCAGCTGCTGCGGCTGGTCTGGGAGCACGACTACCTCGGCGACTCGCGGCTCGTCGACGCCTGCGTCCAGCGGCTGCGCGCCAAGGTCGAGGACGTGCCGTCCTCGCCCACCCTGATCCGTACCGTCCGGGGCGTCGGCTACCGCCTGGACTCCCCGCAGTGATCCGCGAGTTGCTCGCGGGCCGGCGCTGGACCAGCCTGCGGCTGCGGCTCCTCATCGTCTTCGCGCTCGTCGCCCTGACGGCTGCGGTCTCCGCGTCCGGGATCGCGTACTGGCTCAACCGGGAGGCCGTGCTCACCCGCGTCCAGGACGCGGCGCTCGGCGACTTCCGGCAGGAGATGCAGAACCGTGCCGCCGCGCTGCCCGCCGACCCGACGCCGGAGGAGTTGCAGCGCACCGCCGAGCTCATGGCGGGCAGCAGCCCCGGCTACAGCGTGCTGCTGGTGCACGAACGCAAGGACCACCACGAGGTGTTCGGCGCGGCCGGTCCCGACTCCTTCGGACTGCAGGACGTACCGAAGTCCCTGCAGAACGCGGTGAACGACGAGCAGAAGACGACCGCGGCGAACGACGCCGAATACCACGTGTACTGGCAGCGGACGAAGCCGAACGGCAACCCGTACCTGGTCGGCGGCACCCGGATCGTGGGCGGCGGGCCGACCGGCTACATGTACAAGTCGCTCGCCCAGGAGCGGGACGACCTGAACGCGCTCGCCTGGTCGCTGACGATCGCCACCGGTCTGGCGCTGCTCGGCTCCGCCCTGCTGGCGCAGGCCGCGGCCCGTACGGTGCTGAGGCCCGTGCAGCGGCTGGGCGACGCGGCCCGGCGGCTCGGCGAGGGCGAGCTGGACCACCGCCTCGACGTGTCGGGCACCGACGAACTCGCCGACCTGTCGCACACCTTCAACAAGACGGCCGAGGCGCTGGAGAAGAAGGTCGCCGACATGAGCGCGCGGGAGGAGGCGAGCCGGCGCTTCGTCGCGGACATGTCCCACGAGCTGCGGACGCCGCTGACCGCGCTGACGGCGGTGGCCGAGGTGCTGGAGGAGGAGGTCGACGACCTCGATCCGATGATCGCACCGGCCGTGGCGCTCGTCGTGAGCGAGACGCGCCGCCTCAACATCCTGGTGGAGAACCTGATGGAGGTCACCCGCTTCGATGCGGGGACGGCCAAGCTGGTGCTGGACGACGTGAACGTCGCCGACCAGGTCACGGCCTGCATCGACGCGCGGGCCTGGCTCGACGCGGTCGAACTCGACGCCGAACGGGACATCGTGGCCCGGCTCGACCCGCGCCGCCTCGACGTCATCCTCGCCAACCTGATCGGCAACGCGCTCAAGCACGGCGGCTCGCCGGTGCGGGTGTCGGTGACGGTCGACGGGGAGTGGCTGGTCATCGCGGTCCGGGACAACGGCCCGGGCATCCCCGAAGAGGTCCTGCCGCACGTCTTCGACCGCTTCTACAAGGCGAGCGCGTCGCGGCCGAAGTCGGACGGGAGCGGGCTGGGCCTGTCGATCGCCGTGGAGAACGCGCACATCCACGGCGGCGACATCACCGCCGCCAACGCGGCGGGGGGCGGAGCCCTGTTCACGCTGCGGCTGCCGGTGGACGTGGGGAAGGCGATCTCGGGTGAGCTGGATGCGTAGGGCCCTGTCGGTGGTGCCGGTGGTGCCGGCCGTGGTGGTCCCGTTGGTGGCGATCGCCCTGCTCGCGACGTCGGGCTGTGGGATCAGGGCCACGACCGTGCCGGTGGACGTGGGGCCGGCGCCGTCCCGGGTGTCGTGCGACACCCCGCAGGCGCCCGCCGGGCAGAGCGGGGTGCAGGGCTTCCGGGCCACCGTGGAACTGGTCTGCGGATCGCAGCTGGTGGGCGTGGAGCGAGTGATTCCGATGCCCGAGAAGAAGCCCGTACGGGACCCTGTGGGCCTGGTCGCGCAGGCGCTGCTGGAGGCGCTGGAGCAGACGCCGAACGCGGACGAGCGCGACGCCGGCTTCACCACCGGGGTCCCGGAGGGGCTGGCGGTGTCCGCGCCGCGCACGGGCGATCCGGCGGGCACGGTGCGACTGAGCCGCAAGCCGGAGGACCTGCCGCCGGTGGCGCTGTCGCAGGTCGTGTGCACGCTGGCGGGCAACGAGGCCGTGTCGGCGGGCCCGGGGCCGGTGGTCCTGGGCGGCCCGGACGAGGACCCGCCGCGGGCGTGGGAGTGCACGGAGGCAGTCCGCTCCCGCCCGGAGTCGGTCCCGACCCTGGGCGAAATCGTCCGCCCCTCGGCTTCGCCCGGAGCCACCCCCCGCTGACCCCCGGGGCTCCGCCCCGTACCCCGCGCCTCAAACGCCGGCGGGGCTGAAAGAGCGGGGCTCCGCCCCGGACCCCCGGTCCTCAAACGCCGGACGGGCTGAAAGATCGCCTCGAACGCCGGCGGGGCTGAAAGATCGCCTCGAACGACGGCGGCCCCCCGGGCCGGACGGGGCTCGGGGGGCCGTCGGACTGCGGGGCGGCTAAATGCCCGCCGCTGCGGCCAGGTCCTTCTTGATGGCGTCCAGGATCTCCTGGCCGCGGGTGCGGGCCGGGGCGAGGTCGGAGGCCTCGGCGACCGGGACGACCACCTCCAGGTAGCACTTCAGCTTCGGCTCCGTGCCCGACGGGCGGACGATCACCCGGGCCTTGTAGTCGCCCTCCAGGTAGTAGCGCAGGCCGTCCGTGGGCGGGAGCGTCTCCGTGCCCTTGGTCAGGTCCTCCGCCGAGACGACCCGCAGCCCCGCCAGGGACACCGGCGGCTCCGCGCGCAGCGCGGCCATCGCCGAGGCGATCACCGACAGGTCCGAGACGCGGACCGACAGCTGGTCGGTGGCGTGCAGCCCGTGGGCCATCGCCAGGTCGTCCAGCAGGTCGGTCAGGGTGCGGCCCTGCTCCTTGAGCTCCGAGGCCAGCTCCGCCACCAGCAGCGCGGCGGTGACGCCGTCCTTGTCGCGGACGCCCTCGGGGTCCACGCAGTAGCCGAGCGCCTCCTCGTAGCCGTAGCGCAGGCCCTCTACGCGGGCGATCCACTTGAAGCCCGTCAGGGTCTCCTCGTAGCCGACGCCCGCCGCCTCCGCGATCCGGCCCAGCAGGGAGGACGAGACGATGGACTCCGCGAAGACGCCCTGCGCCCCCTTGTGGACCAGGTGGGCCGCCAGCAGCGCGCCGACCTCGTCGCCGCGCAGCATCCGCCAGCCGTCCGCGGTGGGGACGGCCACCGCGCAGCGGTCCGCGTCCGGGTCGTTGGCGATCACGATGTCCGGGTTGACCTCGGCCGCCTTGGCGAAGGCCAGGTCCATCGCGCCCGGCTCCTCCGGGTTGGGGAAGGCCACCGTCGGGAAGGCCGGGTCCGGCTCGGCCTGCTCGGCCACCAGCACCGGGGCGGGGAAGCCGGCCCGGGCGAAGGCCGCCAGGACGACGTCCTTGCCGACGCCGTGCATGGCCGTGTAGACGGTCCGTACGCCCCGGGCGGAACCGGGGGTCAGGACGGCGTCCGTACGGGCCAGGTAGGCCTCCAGGACCCCGTCGCCGAGGTCCTCCCAGCCGGACTCCGGGCGGGGGACCGAGGCGAGCGTGTCGACGCGGGCGATCTCCGCCGCGATGTCCGCGTCCGCCGGGGAGACGATCTGCGAGCCGTCGCCGAGGTAGACCTTGTAGCCGTTGTCCCGGGGAGGGTTGTGGCTCGCGGTCACCTCGACGCCGGCGACGGCGCCCAGGTGCCTTATGGCGTACGCGAGGACGGGCGTCGGCAGCGGGCGGGGCAGGACGGCCGCGCGCAGCCCGGCGCCGGTCATGACGGCCGCGGTGTCGCGGGCGAAGTCCGCCGACTTGTAGCGGGCGTCGTAGCCGACGACGACCAGGCCGCCGTCGTGGCCCTGGGCCTTCAGGTAGGCGGCGAGGCCCGCCGCGGCCCGGATGACCACGCTGCGGTTCATCCGCATCGGGCCCGCGCCGATCTCACCGCGCAGTCCGGCGGTGCCGAACTGGAGGGTGCCGGCGAAGCGGTCCGCGAGCTCCGCGGTGTCGCCCGCGTCGATGAGCGCCGCGAGTTCGGCCGCCGTCTCCGGGTCCGGGTCCTCCGCCAGCCAGGCCTGGGCCCGGGTGATCAGGTCGTCCTGTTCCTGCACTGCTTCCGCCTTACCTCTCGTACGTCGATCAGATGCGGGCGAGGACCTGCGTCAGCAGCGTGCCCATGCGGGCGGCCGAGTCGCGGCCGGCCTGGAGGACCTCTTCGTGGTTCAGCGGCTCGCCGGACAGGCCCGCCGCCAGGTTGGTGACCAGGGAGATGCCGAGCACCTCGGCGCCGGCCTCACGGGCGGCGATGGCCTCCAGCACGGTGGACATGCCGACCAGGTCGGCGCCCATGACGCGGATCATGTTGATCTCGGCCGGGGTCTCGTAGTGCGGGCCGGGGAACTGGACGTAGACGCCCTCTTCGAGGCTCGCGTCGATCTCCTTGCACATCGCGCGCAGGCGCGGCGAGTACAGGTCGGTGAGGTCGACGAAGTTCGCGCCGACGATCGGCGAGGTGGCCGTCAGGTTGAGGTGGTCACTGATCAGCACGGGCTGGCCGGGCTTCATGCCCTCGCGCAGACCGCCACAGCCGTTGGTGAGGACCACGGTCTTGCAGCCGGCGGCCACGGCGGTGCGCACGCCGTGGGCGACGGCGGCGACGCCGCGGCCCTCGTAGTAGTGGGTCCGGCCGAGGAAGACCAGGGCGCGCTTGTCGCCGATCTTGTACGAGCGGATCTTGCCGCCGTGGCCCTCGACGGCGGCGGGCGGGAAGCCGGGCAGCTCGGTGACGAGGAACTCGGTCTCGGGGGCGCCGAGCGCCTCCGCGGCGGGGGCCCAGCCGGAGCCCATCACGAGCGCGACATCGTGGGAATCGACGCCGGTCAGCTCGCGCAGGCGGGCGGCTGCGGCGTCGGCGGCGGCGAAGGGGTCGGTAACAGATGCGTTCACGCAGACGAGCGTAACCGCTCCTGGCCTACGCGCGTAGATGGCACAGCTCACGGTGTTCGGATCGTTGCCTTGTCGTTTCCGCCGAATCGTCCCCGCGGGGGTCAGCAGGGTCGCTTGCGGAGTTCCATCACGTAGTCGTGCGGGGCGCCCGCGGACTCCGCGGCGTCGGCGAGCTCGCCGAGGTAGCGCGCCGAGGGCAGGCCGCCCTCGTAGCCGTTGAGCACGTAGCACCAGGCGGCCTCCTCGCCGTCCAGGGTGTGCACCCGGATCCGCATGCGGCGGTAGATGTCGAGCCCGACGCCCTCCCAGCGGTCCATCGAGTCCTCGTCGAGCGGCGCGATGTCGTACAGGGCGACGAAGACCTGGTGGCGCGGGGCCTCGACGATCGTGGCGAGAGCGCCCTCCCAGCCCATCTGCTCGCCGCCGAAGGTCAGCCGCCAGTCGTTGATCCAGCCCGTTCCGCGCAGCGGCGAATGGGGAGCGCGGCGCGTCATCAGCCGCGGGTCGAGGTTGCCGGCGTACGCGGCGTAGAGCGACATGAGGTCGAGGGTACGGGAGGGGTGGCCGTGACCGCGTGCCCGGATGGCGCACGGATGACGGGACCGGGCGCGAAGCACCTTGAACCGTGCGGGACAATGGGGCACGGAATGCATCCCCCGGGGAGACCCCCCGGAACACCGGCCGGGGCGGCAGCCGGCCGGGTAGACGTGAGGCGGACTTTTCGTGACCCGGATCGTGATCATCGGCGGCGGACCCGGCGGGTATGAGGCTGCGCTGGTAGGGGCCCAGCTCGGCGCGGAGGTGACCGTCGTGGACTGCGACGGCCTCGGCGGGGCCTCGGTCCTGACCGACTGCGTGCCCTCCAAGACTCTGATCGCGACCGCCGAGGTGATGACCACCTTCGATTCGTCGTACGAAGAGCTCGGCATCGTCGTCGCGGACGACACCCCGCACATCGAGCAGGCCGCGCGCGTCGTCGGCGTGGACCTCGGCAAGGTGAACCGGCGCGTCAAGCGCCTCGCGCTCGCCCAGTCGCACGACATCACCGCCTCCGTCACCCGGGCCGGCGCCCGCGTCGTACGGGGCCGCGGCAAGCTCGGCGGCCCGCAGGGCATCGACGGCACGCGCGACGTCATCGTCACCGCCGCCGACGGCACCGAGACGATCCTGACGGCCGACGCCGTGCTGATCGCGACCGGCGGCCACCCCCGTGAGATCCCGGACGCGATGCCCGACGGCGAGCGGATCCTGAACTGGACCCAGGTCTACGACCTCGACGAGCTCCCGGAGGAGCTCATCGTGGTCGGCTCCGGTGTGACCGGCGCCGAGTTCGCCGGCGCGTACCAGGCCCTCGGCTCCCGGGTGACCCTCGTGTCCTCCCGTGACCGGGTGCTGCCCGGCGAGGACCCGGACGCCGCCGCGGTCCTGGAGGACGTCTTCCGGCGCCGCGGCATGAACGTCGTCGGCCGCTCCCGCGCCGAGTCCGCCAAGCGGGTGGGCGACCGGGTCGAGGTGACCCTCTCCGACGGCCGCGTCCTGACCGGTTCGCACTGCCTGATGGCGGTCGGCGCGATCCCCAACACCGGGAACATGAACCTGGAGGAGTCCGGCGTCCGCCTCAAGGACTCCGGGCACATCTGGACCGACAAGGTGTCGCGCACCTCCGCGCCCGGCGTGTACGCGGCGGGCGACGTCACCGGGATCTTCGCGCTCGCGTCGGTCGCGGCGATGCAGGGCCGCATCGCGATGTACCACTTCCTCGGTGACGCGGTGGCCCCGCTGAACCTCAAGACGGTCTCCTCGAACGTCTTCACCGACCCCGAGATCGCCACCGTCGGCTACACCCAGGCGGACGTGGACGCCGGCAAGATCGACGCCCGCGTGGTGAAGCTCCCGCTGCTGCGCAACCCGCGCGCGAAGATGCAGGGCATCCGCGACGGCTTCGTGAAGCTGTTCTGCCGTCCGGGCACCGGCATCGTCGTCGGCGGTGTGGTCGTCTCCCCGCGCGCGAGCGAGCTCATCCACCCGATCTCGATCGCCGTCGACAACAATCTGACGGTCGAGCAGATCGCAAACGCGTTCACCGTGTACCCCTCGCTGTCCGGCTCGATCGCCGAGGTGGCGCGCCAGCTGCACACGCGGAAGGCCGCCGGGGAGGCCTGATCGGCCTCAACCGCCCCATACCGTAAGGGTGTTGGGGCGGTGCGCAGCCGCGTGGCCGGACGTTCACCCAGGCATCGTGCCGCGTATACCACTAGTCGCCCGGGCATATGGACAACTTCGGTATTCCGGCGCAAAGAGCTGAAACCAGACGGTCGTTGGGGTTACTGTCAGTTTCGTGTTCGCTGCAGAACGTCGCCAATTGATCCTCGAAATGGTGCGGGCCAACGGAGCGGTATCGCTCCGGGAGCTCGCCCGCGTCGTCCAGACCTCCGAAGTGACCGTACGGCGGGACGTGCGGGCACTGGAGGCAGAAGGACTCCTCGACCGCCGACACGGCGGTGCGGTCTTGCCGGGCGGTTTCACGCGGGAGTCCGGCTTTCCGCAAAAGTCCCATCTCGCGACGGCGGAGAAGACCGCCATCGCCGATGTCGCGGCCTCCCTCGTGGAAGAGGGCGAGGCCGTCGTCGTCGGCGCGGGCACCACGACCCAGGAGCTGGCCCGCCGGCTCGCCCGGGTGCCCGGGCTGACCGTCGTCACCAACTCGCTGCTCGTCGCGCAGGCCCTGGCCCACGCGAACCGGGTGGAGGTGGTGATGACCGGCGGCACCCTGCGCGGGTCGAACTACGCCCTCGTCGGCAGCGGGGCCGAACAGTCCCTCCAGGGGCTCCGGGTCTCCCGCGCGTTCCTCTCGGGCAGCGGCCTGACGGCCGAGCGCGGCCTGTCCACGTCCAACATGCTCAGCGCGAGCGTGGACCGGGCGCTGGTGCAGGCGGCCGCGGAGGTGGTCGTCCTCGCGGACCACACGAAGCTCGGCACGGACACCATGTTCCAGACCGTGCCGACGGACGTGATGACCCGCCTGGTCACGGACGAGCCGCCGCCGCACGACGACCGCGCCGCGACGGAACTCCAGGCACTCGCCGACCAGGGCGTCCAGATCACCGTGGCGGGCGCGGCCGCCTCCGGCGGCGGGGACGGGATGATGGGGCGGCGACCGCGCCGCGACTCGCCGCTGCCGGTGCAGCGGCGCGGCGGGCCGACCGCGCAGCTGCGGGCCGCGGGCATGCTGCCGGAGCCCCAGGCGGAGCGGGCCCGCGTGGCCGACATGCGCCGCCGCTAGAACGAACGAACGCCGGCGGGGCTGGATGAGATCCAGCCCCGCCGGCGTTCGAGGCGTTCCCGGACGTCAGTCCTTGATCTCGCAGATCGTCGCGCCCGAGGTGACGGACGCGCCGACCTCGGCCGAAAGGCCGACGACGGTGCCGGAGCGGTGCGCGTTGAGCGGCTGCTCCATCTTCATGGCTTCGAGTACGACGACCAGGTCGCCCTCGTTGACCTGCTGGCCCTCCTCGACCGCGACCTTGACGATCGTGCCCTGCATCGGGGAGGCAAGGGTGTCGCCGGAGGCGGCCGGGCCGGACTTCTTGGCCGCGCGGCGCTTCGGCTTGGCGCCGCCCGCGGCGGCCGTGCGGGCCAGGGTCATGCCCAGCGACGACGGCAGCGAGACCTCCAGGCGCTTGCCGCCGACCTCGACGACGACCGTCTCGCGGCCCGGCTCGTCCTCGGTGTCCTCCGCGGCCGGGGCCGTGAACGCCGGGATCTCGTTGACGAACTCGGTCTCGATCCAGCGGGTGAAGACCGTGAACGGGCTGCCGTCGGTGGGGGCGAACGCCGGGTCGACGACGACCGCGCGGTGGAACGGGATGGCCGTGGCCATGCCCTCGACCTCGAACTCGGCCAGGGCGCGCGCCGCGCGCTGCAGGGCCTGCTCGCGGGTGGCACCGGTGACGATGAGCTTGGCCAGGAGCGAGTCCCAGGCCGGGCCGATCACGGAGCCGGACTCGACGCCCGCGTCCAGGCGGACACCCGGGCCGGTGGGGGCGTTGAACTTGGTGACCGTGCCGGGGGCCGGGAGGAAGCCGCGGCCCGGGTCCTCGCCGTTGATGCGGAACTCGATGGAGTGACCGCGCAGGACCGGGTCGCCGTAGCCGAGCTCCTCGCCGTCGGCGATGCGGAACATCTCGCGGACCAGGTCGATGCCGGAGACCTCTTCGGTGACCGGGTGCTCGACCTGCAGGCGGGTGTTGACCTCCAGGAAGGAGATCAGGCCGTCGGCGGAGACGAGGAACTCGACGGTGCCGGCGCCGACGTAGCCGGCTTCCTTCAGGATGGCCTTGGAGGCGGCGTACAGCTCCGCGTTCTGAGCCTCGGTCAGGAACGGCGCGGGGGCCTCCTCCACCAGCTTCTGGTGGCGGCGCTGCAGGGAGCAGTCACGGGTCGAGACGACGACCACGTTGCCGTGGGAGTCGGCCAGGCACTGGGTCTCGACGTGGCGCGGCTTGTCGAGGTAGCGCTCGACGAAGCACTCGCCGCGGCCGAAGGCGGCGACGGCCTCACGGACGGCGGAGTCGTACAGCTCCGGCACCTCTTCGAGGGTGCGGGCGACCTTCAGGCCGCGCCCGCCACCGCCGAAGGCGGCCTTGATGGCGATCGGCAGGCCGTGCTCCTTGGCGAACGCGACGACCTCGTCGGCCCCGGAGACCGGGTCCGGCGTACCGGCGACCAGCGGCGCGCCGGCGCGCTGGGCGATGTGACGGGCGGCCACCTTGTCGCCGAGGTCACGGATGGCCTGCGGCGGCGGACCGATCCAGGTCAGGCCGGCGTCGAGCACGGCCTGGGCGAAGTCGGCGTTCTCGGAGAGGAAGCCGTATCCGGGATGGATGGCGTCCGCACCGGAGTCGGCTGCGGCCTGGAGGACCTTGGAGATGTCCAGGTAGCTGGTGGCCGGGGTGTCACCGCCCAACGCGAAAGCTTCGTCGGCCGCGCGGACGTGCAGAGCGTCCCGGTCCGGATCGGCGTAGACGGCTACGCTCGCGATCCCGGCGTCCCGGCAGGCCCGAGCAACGCGGACAGCGATTTCGCCACGGTTGGCGATGAGCACCTTGCGCACGATGGCTCCCTCCTTGAAACAAGCTGAGTTTAGGGACAGCCCACACGGCCTTTCGACCCTTTCCCGGTGGTGACCTTGCCCACACAGAGTGTGATGCGAGGTCCGAACCACCCGAGAACCCTTGTGGCGCCCCAGGTCAGGGGGATCCCCGACTGCACAGTAACCCCGTCATGTATCCAAGGTCTCTGTCCCCCCGGTCAGCGGCCCCGGGTGATTCTTTGTCGAGTCCCTACGAACGGCCCACATTTTCTTTGCCGGCCGGCGCGGAGTTGTCCACTTGTTCGCCGATTGGTTGCCCGATCGGCGGTCCCGCCGTCCCACGGGGCGAACGGGGACAACACCGTACCCACAGGCGGCCCGGAGAGGGCGCGTTGACGGCCCGTTGACGGCCCGTCGAACCCGGGTGTGCCGATGTCTTGCCCGCCGCTCTACCCGTTAGTAGCCTCCAGGCGTCGAACAGGCTTGTGACTTGTGGGGGGTGGGGACGCGTGCTGCGCAGACTCGTGGCCGGACTGGCCGCGATCGTGCTCGTCGCGGAAGCGGCCGTGCTCGTGCTCGTCCACATCGTGCTGGGCCGGACCACGGCGAACCAGTCGATGTCCATCGCCGGCAGCGATCCGGACGTCATGTCCAAGGCCACCTACGCCATGGGGGCGGGCATGGGCGCCTTCCTCGTGCTGTGCGCCGTCCTCGTCGCCGTCGCCGCGCTCGCCGACCGCGCCCCGGGCCGCTTCGCCCGCGCCGTCCTCATCACGGCCGCCGTCACCCACGGGCTGCTCGGCGTCCTAGCCGTCGTCCTCGTCGGCTGGCCCGCCTTCGCGGCGACGACGCTGATCCTGTGCCTGCTGGTCCTGACCCTGACGCTCTACGCCGCCCCGCGGGACGGCGCCGGCGACGGCGAGGGCGACGTACAGCCCCCGCCGCCCCCGCCCGCGTACGGGGAGCTCAAGCCCACAGGTCCGTGATGGACACGTCCAGTTCGCCCAGCAGGGAGCGCAGCAGCGGCAGCGACAGGCCGATCACGTTGCCGTGATCCCCGTCGATGCCGTCGATGAACGGCGCCGACAGCCCGTCCAGGGTGAACGCCCCCGCCACGTGCAGCGGCTCGCCGCTGGCCACGTACGCGGCGACCTCCGCGTCCGTCGGCTCGCCGAACCGGACCGTCGTGGACGCCGTCGCCGAGACCTGACGGCCGTTCGCCGTGTCGATCACGCAGTGCCCGGTGCGCAGTACGCCGGCCCGTCCGCGCATCGACTTCCAGCGCGCGGTGGCCTCCTCGGAGTCGGCGGGCTTGCCCAGCGCCTCGCCGTCCAGCTCCAGTACGGAGTCGCAGCCGATCACCAGGGCGCCCGCGGCCTCGTCCAGGCCCGCCACGACCGCGGCCTTCGCCTCGGCCAGCGCCAGGGCCAGCGCGGCGGGCTCGTCGTGGTTCAGGGTGTCCTCGTCGAAACCGCTGACGATGACGTGCGGGGCGAGCCCGGCCTGGCGCAGCAGGTTCAGCCGGGCGGGGGAGGCGGAGGCGAGGACGAGCTTGCGCGGGTTCGCGGGCTGGGGCGTGGCAGTCATGCCGGTCATCGTAGGCGCGCGGCCGACGTCCCGGAACACGTCCGGAGCACGTCCGGAGCACGCCGGGAGCACGCCCGGCCCGGGGTCTAGAAGTGGCCCACGCCCACGCCCAGGACGTAGACCACGACGAGCATGGCGAGGGCGAGCACCACGCTCAGCCGCCGGATCATCGCCTGCGCGTCGCGCATTTCCTTGGGCGGCTCGTTCTTCGGGTCGGACCAGAGCATGCTCCGATCCTGGCCCCGGGAACGGGTGCGGCGCCTGAGTACGGGTACTCAGGCGCCGCCCCGCGTTCACATCATCTTCGGCTAGCCGGGCCAGTACGTACGGCCCCACGCGCGCGGCCCCGGACGCGGCAGCCTGCGCCGTGCCACCCGCGACGGCGTCGACCACTCGTCCTCGACCGGCGGGGCGCCCGACGGTGCCGAGGCCAGCACCGCCGCGCGCGCTTGGACCACCGCCAGTGCGGCGGCCAGCTCCTCCGGGGTCGGATTGCCCTTGACGACCTTGATCACCACAGTGACCTCCTGGAGGGGCTAGAGGGGGATGTTGCCGTGCTTCTTCGGCGGCAGGGACTCCCGCTTGGTGCGCAGCTGCCGCAGCCCCTTCACCACGTGCGCCCGGGTCTCGGACGGCATGGTCACCGCGTCGATGTAACCGCGCTCGGCGGCCGTGTACGGGTTCAGCAGCGCGTCCTCGTACTCGGCGATGAGCCGGGCCCGGGTCTCCTCCACATTGTCCGCCTCCGCGATGGTCCGGCGGTGCAGGATGTTCACCGCGCCCTGCGCGCCCATGACGGCGATCTGCGCGGTGGGCCAGGCCAGGTTCAGGTCCGCGCCGAGGTGCTTGGAGCCCATGACGTCGTATGCGCCGCCGAAGGCCTTGCGGGTGATGACGGTGATCAGGGGGACGGTGGCCTCGGCGTACGCGTAGATCAGCTTGGCGCCGCGCCTGATGATTCCGTTGTACTCCTGGTCCGTGCCCGGAAGGAAGCCCGGGACGTCCACGAAGGTCAGCACCGGGACGTTGAAGGCGTCGCAGGTCCGGACGAACCGTGCCGCCTTCTCGGAGGCGTTGATGTCCAGGCAGCCGGCGTACTGCATCGGCTGGTTGGCGACGATGCCCACCGGGTGGCCCTCGACCCGGCCGAAGCCGGTCAGGATGTTCGGCGCGAAGAGCGCCTGCGTCTCCAGGAACTCGCCGTCGTCCAGCACGTGCTCGATCACGGTGTGCATGTCGTACGGCTGGTTCGCGCTGTCCGGGATCAGCACGTCGAGCTCGCGGTCGAGGTCGGAGACCTCGGTGTCCGCCTCCTCCGGGAAGGCGGGCGGCTCGGAGAGGTTGTTCGACGGCAGGTACGCGAGCAGCGACTTCACGTACTCGATGGCGTCCTTCTCGTCGCCCGCCATGTGGTGGGCCACGCCGGACGTGCTGTTGTGGGTGCGCGCCCCGCCCAGCTCCTCGAAGCCGACGTCCTCGCCGGTGACCGTCTTGATGACGTCCGGGCCGGTGATGAACATGTGCGAGGTCTGGTCGACCATGACCGTGAAGTCGGTGATGGCGGGGGAGTACACGGCGCCGCCGGCGCAGGGCCCGACGATCAGGCTGATCTGCGGGATCACGCCGGACGCGTGGACGTTGCGGCGGAAGATCTCCCCGTACATGCCCAGCGCGCTGACGCCCTCCTGGATGCGGGCGCCGCCGGAGTCGTTGATGCCGACGAGGGGGCAGCCCGTCTTCAGCGCGAAGTCCATGACCTTCATGATCTTCTGGCCGTAGGTCTCGCCCAGGGCGCCGCCGAAGACGGTGAAGTCCTGCGAGAACACGGCCACCGGACGGCCGTCCACCGTGCCGTAGCCGGTGACGACGCCGTCGCCGTAGGGACGGGTCTTCTCCAGCCCGAAGCTGGTGGACCGGTGGCGGGCGAACTCGTCCAGCTCGACGAAGGATCCCTCGTCCAGCAGCAGGGCAACCCGCTCACGCGCCGTCAGCTTGCCCTTGGCGTGCTGCTTCTCCACAGCCCGCGCGGACCCGGCGTGGGTGGCTTCGTCGATGCGGCGCTGCAGATCCGCGATCTTGCCCGCGGTGGTGTGCATGTCGATCGGCTCTGACGGATGTGACATCGGGGTCGCGGCTCCCTGCATGGTGTCAACTGCCTGGTCAATTGATTGACTACTGCTGGCTACTGGTGCGTAGCGTATCGGCGGGCATGGCGCTCGGCAGTGCGGCGTTTGACACACCTACTGTGGGTTGCATGACGCCATCAGATGCATCAGCAGGAGCTTCCGCCGGTCGTTGGTCGAGCCTGGAGCGGCCGCCGCTGAACGCCGAGGGGCTGCGGCGGGCCCTCGTGACCGGGGGAGGGCTGTGGACCTCCCTGGAGGTGGTCGACAGCACCGGTTCCACCAACACCGACCTCGCCGCCCGGGCGGCCGGGCTGCCCGAGGGGGCCGTGCTCGTCGCCGAGGAGCAGAGCGCCGGGCGCGGGCGGCTGGACCGGAGCTGGGTCGCGCCGGCCCGGTCCGGGCTGTTCTTCTCCGTCCTGTTCAAGCCGGGCGACGCGGTGCCGCAGGAGCGGTGGGGGTGGCTGACCCTGCTCGCCGGGGTGGCCACCGCGACAGGGCTGTCCCGCGCGGCGGGCGTGGACACCGCCCTCAAATGGCCCAACGACCTGCTGGTCACCGTGGACGGCGAGGAGCGCAAGACCGGCGGGATCCTCGCCGAGCGCGTCGCCGACGGAGTGGTCGTCGGCATCGGGCTCAACGTCAGCCTCACCGAGGACGAGCTGCCCGTACCGGCCGCGGGCTCGCTCGCGCTGGCCAAGGCCGCCGTGACCGACCGGGACCCGCTGCTGAGGGCCGTCCTGCGGTCCCTGGAGGAGTGGTACGGGAACTGGCGCGCGGCCGGTGGCGACCCCGCCGCCAGCGGCCTCCAGGAGACCTACGCGGCCGGCTGCGCCACCCTGGGCCGCCACGTCCGCGCGGAGCTCCCGGGTGGCCGCACCCTCACCGGAACGGCCGAAGCGGTGGACACCGATGGCCGGCTGGTGATCCGTACGGCCGAGGGACAGCACGAGGCGGTGGGGGCCGGGGACGTCGTCCACCTGCGCTCCGTGCACTGACGGGGCACGGCGGGGCGCGGCGGGGCATGGTGGAAATGAGGCCGGGCGCGCGGAGAAATCTGTGGAACCAGAACTTCCGGCGGGTACGGCCTCATGGCCCCGCCCGGGCGCCCCGAAGGCGGACCGCTTCGCAAAAAGGGGAGGGGGAGTGAGCTACGGCACACCTGCCGTATGGTTTAGGCGATCCCGGTGCTCGTGGTGATCAACCGGTTCGCAGGGCAGTGCGCACGGAATGGACAGGAGGCGGCCCTTGACCGTCGACGACTCTACGTCCAGCGCGTCCCACGGCGCCGGCGGCTCCTCGTCCGGCCCCGTCACCCCGATCGGCCGTGACCAGCACACCCCGCACCACGAGGTCGACCACACGGCCCAGCCCACGGCGGACCCCCTCGCCATCCGGCTGGAACAGCTGATCCTCGGGGCCGAGCGCCGGTACACGCCGTTCCAGGCCGCCCGGAGCGCCGGTGTGTCCATGGAGCTCGCCTCCCGGTTCTGGCGGGCCATGGGCTTCGCCGACATCGGACAGGCCAAGGCACTGACCGAGGCCGACGTACTGGCCCTGCGCCGGCTCGCCGGTCTGGTGGAGGCCGGGCTGCTGTCCGAGCCGATGGCGGTGCAGGTGGCCCGGTCCACCGGGCAGACCACGGCGCGGCTGGCCGAATGGCAGATCGACTCGTTCCTGGAAGGGCTGACGGAGCCGCCGGAGCCGGGGATGACCCGTACGGAGGTCACGTACCCCCTGGTGGAGCTGCTCCTGCCCGAGCTGGAGGAATTCCTCGTCTACGTGTGGCGGCGGCAGCTGGCGGCCGCCACCGGGCGCGTGGTGCAGGTCGCGGACGACGACGAGATGGTCGACCGGCGGCTCGCGGTGGGCTTCGCCGACCTGGTGGGCTTCACCCGCCTCACCCGGCGGCTGGAGGAGGAGGAGCTCGGCGAGCTGGTCGAGTCCTTCGAGACGACCGCGGCGGACCTGGTGGCCGCGCACGGCGGCCGGCTGATCAAGACGCTCGGCGACGAGGTGCTGTACTGCGCCGACGACGCGGCGACGGCGGCGGAGATCGCGCTGCGGCTGATCGAGACGATGGAGCTCGACGCGCAGATGCCCGAGCTGCGGGTCGGGATCGCCTTCGGCACGGTGACGACCCGCATGGGCGACGTCTTCGGGACCACGGTGAACCTGGCGAGCCGGCTGACGTCCATAGCCCCCAAGGACGCGGTGCTGGTGGACGGGGCGATGGCCGAGGAGCTCTCCCGGACCGGGGCCGCGCCGGTGTCGGAGAAGGAGGCGGAGGCCTCGCCCGACGAGGTGTCCTACCGGTTCGCCCTCCAGCCGATGTGGCAGCGCCCGGTGCGCGGGCTCGGCGTCGTGGAGCCCTGGTCGCTGACCCGCAGGAAGCCCAAGAACCCCGCCTGACGCGCCTGCGGGCCCCGTACGGACGCGTGGCCCCCCGGCCCTCTTGTCGACGCGCCGGCGCGCAGCCGTGCCCCGGACCCCCGCAGCCTTGACCCGGTGGCCTCCCCGCGCACTAGAGTGCGGCGATAACGCTCGTTAACCGGGAGGGTCGCAGGCATGTCTGAGCAGCGCTTCGGAGAGTTCGTCGCGGTACGTCGGGAGGGCGACGGGCACGTCGCGGAGCTGGCGATGGACCGCCCCAAGGCGATGAACGCGGTGTCGACGGAGATGGCCCGCTCGATCGGCGCCGCCTGCGCGGCGCTCGCGGCGGACCCGTCGGTGCGGGTGGTGGTGCTGTCCTCCACCGCGGAACGGGCCTTCTGCGTCGGGGCGGACCTCAAGGAGCGCAACTCGCTGTCGGACGCCGAGCTGGTGCGGCAGCGGCCGACCACACGGGGGGCGTACGGGGGCGTGCTGGAGCTTCCGGTGCCGACGGTCGCGGCCGTGCACGGGTTCGCGCTGGGCGGCGGCTTCGAGCTGGCCCTGGCCTGTGACGTGATCGTGGCCGACGAGACCGCGGTGGTGGGGCTGCCCGAGGTGTCGGTGGGCGTGATCCCGGGCGGCGGCGGTACGCAGCTGCTGCCGCGCCGGGTGGGTGCGGCGCGGGCGGCCGAGCTGATCTTCACGGCGCGCCGGGTGGAGGCGGCCGAGGCGCTGTCCCTGGGGCTGGTGGACTCGGTGGTCCCGGCGGGGCAGGACAGGGCCGAGGCGCTGGCCCTGGCGTCCCGGATGGCGGCGAACTCCCCGGTGGGTCTGCGGGCGGCCAAGCGGGCGCTGCGGCTGGGGCACGGGATGGACCTGGCGGCCGGTCTGGAGATCGAGGACGCGGCCTGGCGGACGGTGGCCTTCTCCGGGGACCGGGCGGAGGGCGTGGCGGCGTTCAACGAGAAGCGCAAGCCGAACTGGCCGGGGGAGTAGCCCGCCCGTCGCCCCTGCCCGTCGCCCCTGCCCGCAGCGGCGTCCCGCGTACCAAAACGGACAAAACTCCCTAACCTGGGGTGATGGGAGTCGACGGGCGGCTGCGGGCCGTGGTGAGCCTCGCGCAGGCGATGGCCGCGGCCTGCGCGCCGCGGGACAGTGTGCGGGCGGCGGCGCGGGGGGCGCGCACGGCGCTGGACGGCTCGTTCGCCGCGATCTCCGCGTGGGAGCGCGAGCGGGGGCGCCTGCGCGTGCTCGTGAACGAGGGCGAGCGGCGGGCCGGGGAGGAGGAGTTCCCCGAGGACGAGTCCTACCCGGTGCACGACTTCCCCGAGATCACCGAGTTCCTCCACGAACGGTGGGTCGGCGGCGGCGGACCGCACGCCTGGGTCGAGAGCGCCGTCGGCGACCGGCCGGGGCGGCGCGGGGAGGCCCTGCGCCACCGCGGCCGCGGTACGTGCGTGGTCGCGCCCGTCGTGCTCAGCGGGCGGGCCTGGGGCGAGCTGTACGTGGCCCGGGACGAGGGGCTGCCGGACTTCGACGAGGACGACGCCGAGTTCGCCACCGTGCTCGCCGCCGTGATCGCGGCCGGCCTCGCGCAGAACGAGCGGCTGGAGGAGGCCCGGCGCTTCGCCTTCACCGATCCGCTGACCGGGCTCGCGAACCGGCGGGCGGTCGACATGCGGCTCGACGAGGCCCTGGAGGAGCACCGGCGGACGGGGGTGGTGGTCAGCCTCGTCGTGTGCGACCTGAACGGGCTGAAGAAGGTCAACGACACCCTGGGCCACGCCATGGGGGACCGGCTGCTGGAGCGGTTCGGGTCGGTCCTCAGCCTGTGCGGGGCCATGCTGCCCGGCGCGCTGGTGGCGCGCCTGGGCGGCGACGAGTTCTGCCTCGTCGGGGTCGGTCCGAGCGCCGACCAGGTGGTCCGGGTGACCGAGGAGGTGTGCACCCGGGCGGCCGAACTGGAGCTGGGCGAGGGCGTGGCCTGCGGGGTGGCGTCCACCGGAGACCCGATCGGGCCGGTGAAGTCCTCCCGGCGGCTGTTCCGGCTGGCCGACGCCGCCCAGTACAAGGCGAAGGCCGCGCGCTCGGCCGGTCCGGTGGTGGCGGGACGGGACACCGCGGTGGTCCGGCTCGCGGACGCCGCCGCCCAGGAAGCCCCGGGAGAGCGGCGCCGCTTCCGCGGGCGGCAGTGAACGTAAGGGTTACTCGTCGGTCGCGATCGTGACAATTTCCCCTAGTGACATGTAGCGATTCAATCCGTAGGGTGCTGAATATGGATATGCACACTGTTGTGGTCGGGACCTCCGGGACCACTGCCGAGGACGTCATCGCCGTCGCCCGCGGCAACGCACGGGTCGAGCTGTCCGGCGAGGCGCTCGACGCACTCGCCCGCGCCCGCGCGATCGTCGACGCCCTCGCCGCCAAGCCCGAGCCCGTCTACGGGGTGTCCACCGGGTTCGGTGCCCTCGCCTCCCGGCACATCAGTCCCGAGCTGCGCGCCCAGCTCCAGCGCAACATCGTCCGCTCGCACGCCGCCGGCATGGGCCCGCGCGTCGAGCGCGAGGTGGTCCGCGCGCTGATGTTCCTCCGGCTGAAGACCGTCGCCTCCGGACACACCGGCGTACGGCCCTCCGTCGCCCAGACCATGGCCGACCTGCTCAACGCCGGGATCACCCCCGTCGTCCACGAGTACGGCTCCCTCGGCTGCTCCGGCGACCTCGCGCCGCTGTCCCACTGCGCGCTCGCGCTCATGGGCGAGGGCGACGCCGAGGGCCCGGACGGAACCGTCCGCCCGGCCGGCGAGCTGCTCGCCGAGCACGGCATCGAGCCCGTCGAGCTCCGCGAGAAGGAGGGCCTCGCCCTCCTCAACGGCACCGACGGCATGCTCGGCATGCTGGTCATGGCCCTCGCCGACCTCGGCAGGCTGTACACCTCCGCCGACATCACCGCGGCCCTCACGCTGGAAGCGCTCCTCGGCACCGAGAAGGTCCTCCAGCCCGAGCTGCACGCCATCCGCCCGCACCCCGGCCAGGGCGCCTCCGCCGCCAACATGGCCGCCGTGCTGAAGGGCTCCGGGCTGGTCCGCCACTACCAGGAGGAGACCGCCCCGCGCGTGCAGGACGCGTACTCCGTGCGCTGCGCCCCGCAGGTCGCCGGCGCGGGCCGCGACACCATGGCGCACGCCGCCCTGGTCGCCTCCCGCGAGCTGGCCGCCGCCGTCGACAACCCGGTGGTGCTGCCCGACGGGCGCGTCGAGTCCAACGGCAACTTCCACGGGGCCCCGGTCGCCTACGTCCTGGACTTCCTGGCCATCGCGGCCGCCGACCTCGGCTCCATCGCCGAACGGCGCACCGACCGGCTGCTCGACAAGAACCGCTCGCACGGCCTCCCGCCGTTCCTCGCGGACGACGCCGGCGTGGACTCCGGTCTGATGATCGCCCAGTACACGCAGGCCGCCCTGGTCAGCGAGATGAAGCGGCTCGCGGTGCCGGCCTCCGCCGACTCGATCCCCTCCTCCGCCATGCAGGAGGACCACGTCTCGATGGGCTGGTCGGCCGCGCGCAAGCTCCGTACCGCCGTCGACAACCTGACGCGGATCATCGCGATCGAGATGTACGCCGCCACCCGCGCCATCGAGCTGCGCCACGGGCTGACCCCGGCGCCGGCCAGCCGGGCCGCCATCGAGGCCGCCCGCGCGGCGGGTGTGCAGGGCCCCGGGCCGGATCGTTTCCTCGCCCCTGACCTGGCCGCCGCCGACGCGTTCGTCCGCTCGGGCGGACTCGTCGCCGCGGTGGAGCCGGTGACGGGCCCGCTCGCCTGACGACGGGCTCTGGTGTGCGGCGAAGGGCCGCTCCGGGATCTCTCCCGGGGCGGCCCTTCGCCGTTCACCGGGAGCGGGAGGGGGAAGCGGAGTGGGAGCGGCGTACGGAGAAGGCCACGAAACCGGCCCCGACGCCGAGGCAGAGGGTGCCGCCCAGCAGGTAGGGGGCGGTGTCGACGGAGCCGGTGTCGGCGAGCAGGACGGACGGGCCCTGCGGGCCCGCGGCGTCGGCGTTCTCCGTACCGGCTCCGCTCTCCGCGGTGTTCGCGCCCACGGGCACACCCGTAGGGCTCTCCGCGTCCCCCGGCGAGGTGGCGCCCGCGGAGGGCACGAACCACAGGGCGGCGAGGAGGGTGGTCGCTCCGAGAGCGGTGAGCAGCGGTCGGCGTGCGGACACGGTGCGATCCCCCTTGTGGCAGCAGCGAATTGGCCGTGTGCGGTGATGCTACGGAAAGGGGCGGGTCGTGGGAAAGTCAGGGCTTCCGCGGGCTTACTCTCCGTCGTATGAATCCTTCTGAGACATCACGTTACGTCCGCCTTCGGGTGGATTTGGTTCTTGAGGTGCCGGACGTCCAGGCACTCACCGGAGCCGCCCTCGCGCACATCAAGGCCGACGAGTTCATGCCGGACGAGGAGCGCGGCCACGCCGAGTCCGCCGTCCGCGAGGACGAATCGGAGGCCCTCGCCTACCTGGTGGACCCCACCGACCTGGTCGTGGGCATCCCCGGCGTGGAACTCGCACAGGCCTCCTGGAGCAGCGAGCCCGTGGAATACGACCCCGAGTCGATGGAGTGGGACCTCGACGAGGAAGATGGGGAGTTCGACGAGGAACCCGACAACGCCTGACCGTGTGGTTGCCCACATCCCAACGGAATGTGGAACCGGCCGGCGCCGTTAACGCGTTGTCAGGACGAGGCAGGGGGTGATTCCCCCTGCCCGGCCAACCCCGGGACGGCAGCCCCGGGGTATCCGGCAACGATGGAGTGACGTGTGAGGACGGACAGCAAGCGACGGAGAAGGTCCCTGGCGGCCATATCCGTCGTGCTCGGCGGTGTACTGATGCTCTCGGCGTGCAACGACGGGGGCGACGACAAGCCGAAGGGCAACGGCGAGGCCAGCAAGTCCCAGGCGGAGGTCGACGCGGCAGCGGCCAAGGACGCGTCGAAGGCGAAGATAACCATCACGCCGAAGGACGGCGCCACCAACGTCGGCCTCAACGACGCCGCCAACGTCGCCGTCAGTGACGGCACGCTCACCCTGGTCGAGCTGAAGAGCAGCGAGGGCGCGGCCGTGGCCGGCAAGATAGCCGCCGACGGCAAGAGCTGGAAGCCCGATGCCGCCCTGAAGCGCTCCACGAAGTACGCCCTGTCGGCGACGGCCAAGGACGCGGACGGCCGCGAGGCCCACGAGAACGCCTCCTTCACCACCGTCTCCCCCGAGAACAGCTTCGTGGCCTCCTTCGTCCCGGAGGAGGGCCAGACCGTCGGCGTGGGCATGCCGGTCTCGATCACCTTCAACAAGGCGATCAAGGACAAGAAGGCCGTCCAGGCGGGGATCTCGGTCTCCTCCAGCAGCGGCCAGGAGATCGTCGGCCACTGGTTCAGCCCGCAGCGCCTCGACTTCCGCCCCGAGCAGTACTGGCAGGCGAACTCCACCGTCACGCTGAAGCTGGCACTGGAGGGCGTCCAGGGCGCTCCCGGCGTCCAGGGCGTCCAGAGCAAGACCGTCACCTTCAAGATCGGCCGCAGCCAGGTCTCCACGGTCGACACCAAGACCAAGAAGATGACGGTCACCCGGGACGGCGCGGTCCTCAAGACCATCCCGATCTCGGCGGGCTCCCCGGAGAACCCGACGTACAACGGCCAGATGGTGATCTCCGAGAAGTTCAAGGAGACCCGGATGGACGGCTCGACCGTCGGCTTCAAGAACGAAGAGGGCAAGGGCGAGTACGACATCAAGGACGTCCCGCACGCCATGCGGCTGTCCACGTCCGGCACCTTCATCCACGGCAACTACTGGGGAGCCGACTCGGTCTTCGGCAGCGCCAACACCAGCCACGGCTGTGTCGGCCTGAACGACGCCAAGGGCGCGGGCGACCCGAACCAGCCCGCGGCCTGGTTCTACGACAACTCGCTCATCGGCGACGTGGTCACCGTGGTCAACTCCCCGGACAAGACCATCAAGCCGGACAACGGCCTCAACGGCTGGAACATGAGCTGGGCGGACTGGAAGACCGGCTCGGCCGCCTGACGGCGCGTGTGAACCGACCGCAGTCGACGGACGGCGGGGAACCCTCGGGGTTCCCCGCCGTCCGTCTTTTCCCGGACGCTTCACGGAGGCCGAAAACCGCTCAACCCCGCGTCCGGACCGCGTCTAGGGTCTGATCATGATGATCCGCTCCCTGGAGCTGCCCCCGACCGACGCCGAGGTGGACGCCTGGCTGGCGCTCCTGACCGCCGCCGGGGCCGCCGATCAGCCGCAGCTGCCCGCGCCCACCCGCGGGGAGGTCGCCGGGCGGCTGTGCGTGCCGCCGGCGCGCGGCCGGCCCGTGCTCTGGGCGGCGGGCGAGGGCGCGGGCGCGGCGGCCCTGCTCCTGTTCACCGACGAGGGGAACACGCACACCGCGTTCCTCGACGTGCTGACCGTACGGCCGCAGGAGCGACGGCGCGGCGTGGGCACCGCCCTCTGGGAGCGGGTACGCGAGGAACTGCTCGCGCAGGGCCGGACCTCGGTCGCCGCCCTCGTGGACCTCGGCGGTCCGGGGCAGGCGTTCGCCGAGTCCCTCGGCTTCGAGAACGTCCTGCCGATGGCCTGGTACGCGCAGGAGCTCCCGGCCGATGGACCCGCACCGGTCCCCGTCACGCCCGGCTACGAGCTGCACACCTGGCACGGCCTGGCCCCCGACGCCTGGGCGCCGGCCCTCGCCACGGCCCACGGCGCGATGGAGGACGCCCCGAGCGGCGACATGGACGAGCGGATCCAGGTCTGGACGGCGCAGCGGCTGCACGCCCTGCAACAGCTGATCATCGACCGGGGTGGCGAGCAGACCACGGTCGCGGCGGTCACTGCGGCGGGCGAGGTCGCCGCGTACACGGAACTCGTCCTCCCGAACCCCGCCGGCGCACGCGCCCTCCAGCACGACACGGTCGTCACCCCCGCCCACCGCGGCCACGGCCTCGGCCGCGCCGTGAAACTCCGCATGGCCGCCGACGCCGCCACCCGCTACCCGGCCCTGCGCCACATCGCCACGACGGTGGCCGACGCCAACACCCCCATGCGCACGGTCAACGAAGCCCTCGGCTACCACCACGACCGCGCCGCGGCCATCTTCCAACGCAAGCTGTAACAGGCCCGGCCGCGGCTACAGGGCATCGACCCGAACGGGTGGGCCGGGCCGGCGCGGCCTGTGGTGGGGCCGCGCCGGGTGGGGGTTACTCGGCCGGGGCCACGCCGATCGGGCAGGAGACGCCCGTGCCGCCGATGCCGCAGTAGCCGCCCGGGTTCTTGTCCAGGTACTGCTGGTGGTGGGCCTCCGCGGGCCAGAAGGGGCGGTCCGCCGCCGGGAGGACGGCCGTGGTGATCTCGCCGTAGCCCGACGAGGCCAGCACCTGCCGGTAGGCCGTGCGGGAGGCCTCCGCCGTCGCCTGCTGGGCGGGGGAGTGGGTGTAGACCGCCGAGCGGTACTGGGTGCCGACGTCGTTGCCCTGGCGGAAGCCCTGGGTCGGGTCGTGGGACTCCCAGAACAGCTTGAGGAGGGCCTCGTACGAGACCTGGGACGGGTCGAAGACCACGCGGACGACCTCGGTGTGGCCGGTCAGGCCCGAGCAGACCTCCTCGTAGGTCGGATTCTCGGTGAAGCCGCCCTGGTAGCCGGCCAGCGTGGTCCACACACCGGGGGTCTGCCAGAACTTGCGCTCCGCGCCCCAGAAGCAGCCCAGGCCGAAGTCGGCCACCTCGAGGTGCGCGGGGTACGGGCCGGACAGCGGGTTGCCGAGCACGGTGTGCTTCTCGGGCAGGGCGAAGAGCGGCTGCGCGCGGCCCGTCAGGGCCTCCTCGCGGGTGGGCAGCTCGGGCGTACGGCGGTACGAGAACATGGATTCCCTCCTTGTGGCAGTGACAACGGAAAGGGGCGGGCCGGGATTCCCCGGACCGCCCCTTTTCCCATCTGTCAGAGGCCCGGCGTGGCCACGCCCACGGCCCAGTCGCGGGCGTACAGGTACCGCCGCTTCGGCTCGCCCGCGTACGACCACGGCAGGGCGCCGATGAACCCGTCGATGTGACGGAACTGCTCGACCGCCTGCTCGTCGCGGTCCTGCCAGAACAGCAGGTACGCCAGCATGTGCCGGATGCGCGCCGCCCCGGGGTGGTCGTCCCCGGCCGCCGCCAGGTCCAGGAGCGCCGCGTCCACCGCGGCGACGATCTCCGGCTCCTTGAAGAACGTCTCGGCCGCCAGGTCCTCCTTGTCCGTCTCCTGCTCGAAGTACGCGATCAGCGGCAGCAGGGACAGCAGGTCACCGGGCTTGCCGACGGCCGCCGACTCCCGCGCGAAGGCCAGCGCCAGCTCGTGCGAGCCGCGCCACTTGCGGCACCAGTACTGCAGGCCGCTGATGTGCGACCACAGCACCTTCGGGTCGCGCTTGACGACCTGGTCCCACAGCTCCCGGTACCGCTCGTGCGAGTAGCCCAGGCCCTGCCCGATGGGCTGCTCCACGATGTACGGGGTCGGGTCCGCCGGGTCGGCGAGGCGCTGCGCCTCGTGCGCGGCCTCCCGCGCGTCGACCAGCAGGTCGTGGAAGAGCCGGAACTGCTCCTGCGTGGTCCGGCTGCCGGACTGGCCGCCGCGCACGTTCCACGCCACCATGATCGCGGTGTCCGCGTTGACCAGCGCCGCCGTCGGGTCGGCGGGCCGCGCCGCGCGCCAGGCCAGCAGCCAGGCGTCGTCCTCGGCGGCCGCCAGGGCCAGCGGGCGGACCCGCTCCATCCGCTGGTGCCAGTCCTGCCCGGCCGCCTCGATGTACGCGGCTCCCGCCTCCCAGTCGCCCGACCGGACGGCCTCCAGGGCGGCGGTCCGCTCCGGCGGCACCGGCGCGGGGTTCTCGGTGTCGAGGTCGGCTTCCGCGACGAAGCCCAGCGAGACCACCGCCGCCGCCTTCTCGGCCTTCTGCTCGGCCTTGACCGCCTCGGTACCGGCGTTCAGCGTGCCGATCTCGGCTTCCAGCCGCTTCGCCTTGCGGATGAAGTACACACCGCGCAGGAACTTGAACGCGGCCGCCGCCAGCAGGAGGCCGAGGATGTAGAGACCGATCACGGGGCAAGCACCAGCTTTCGCAGGGATTCGGTGTCGGGCTGGTCGGAGACGACCGCGTCCAGGGCCAGGCCGAGCTCCTCCTCGAAGCCGTCGACGGGGTAGACCAGGGCGGCCGACTCGGACCAGGACAGCTGCCAGCGGGCGGCGCCGCGCGCCGTCAGCTCGACGGTGACCAGCTGGTTCACGGCGCGCCGCAGCACCGGGCGGGCGAATTCGCGGGCCGTGCGGCCGGTCGCGGCCGCCGCCTGCTCGGACTTCGGGAAGCGGTCGGTGATCCGCCAGCGCACCGCCGGGTCGGCGTCGACCGCGTCGAGCAGTTCGGCGAGCCCGGGGCCCGCGCCCTCGGCGGCGAAGGCCTCCCGGATCTCCTCCGCGCCCTGGCCGACGTACAGGGTCATCGACTCGTGGACGAGGTCCTCCCAGTCCACCCGCTTGAGTGCGAGCGCCTCGGGGGTGAGGACGACCTGCTCCAGCGCGGCCAGCGCCGCGTCCGCGTCGGCCAGCAGCTCCAGCGCCGGACGGGCGGCCTGCCCGGCGCGGCCGTCGTCGGGCAGCGCCTCGATGCGGGCCACGCGCTCGGCGAGCGCGGGGTGGGAGTCGTACGCGGACGTGGGCTCGGTCGACAGCTCCTGGCGCAGCTCGTCCAGATCGGCCGAGCGGGCGTCCAGCAGCCGGCGCAGCCCGCCGAAGACCTGGCCGGGCCGCGGCAGCAGACCGGCGCCGACGCCGAGGGTGGCGTACGAGCCCATGTAGAAGTCGTGCGCCGAGTCGAGGGCGTTCAGCTCGCGCAGCGCGGAGGCGGCGGAGTCCCGGCCGGCCACCCGGACCGAGGCGAGGTCGGCGGCGAGCTCCTGCCGGCGGGAGGTCGAACGGGTGGCGCGCATGTAGAAGTTGCCGTAGGCCATGTAGATCTTGGCCATGGCGCGGTACATCGCACCCTCGCCCGTGGTGTCGACGCCCTTGGCCTTCTTGCCCTTGGCGATCCGCTTCTCGTCCCGCTTCTCCTGCTTCGCGCGCTCCTTGGCGACCTTGCCGTCCGCCCGCTCGTGGAAGTGGCCGATCGTACGGATCAGCTGGGCGCGGCCGCGGGCGATCAGCGGGGTGAGGCGGGTGTCGAAGTTGGCGTAGTGGCCCATCTCGTGGGCGAGCACGGCGCGCAGCTGCATCTCGTCCAGGCCCGTCATCAGCGGCAGGCCGAGGTAGAGGCGGCGGGTGCCGGGCCGCAGGCCCAGCAGCTTCGCGTCCTCGCTGACGGCCGCGTTCACCTCGTCGATCAGCACGATCTCGTCGGGCGCGCGGGTGCCGACCTGCTGCGCGATGTCACGCACGGTCTGCCACAGCAGCGGTTCCTGCGCCTCGGTGACGGTGATGCCGGCGGGCGGCTCGCCCTTGGGCGTGCGCAGCATGAACAGGCCGCGCACGATCGGGACGGCGAGGACGACGGAGACGATGACGAGCTTGAAGACGATCGGCCCGTGCATCTGTGTGACGAGGGCGTAGTCGGCGCCCGCGAGGGCCGCCAGCAGAACGACGCCGAGCAGATAGAAGCCGGCGAGCAGGACGAGAGCGCGCAAGGCGCGCAGCGAAGCGCCCATATGGACAGATCCCCCCACGGGATGAAGTGGTGCGAAGTGCGTGGCGTGGTCGAAGGCCGCCGCCTGCCGCATCATGCGGCTCAGTGGTCACTTACAGCAACTTTATTCGCCAGGGATTCTCCCTGGCCCGTGGGGGTCGGGACCGTCGGACCCGGGGGCCGCGCGCTACCGGGGGAGGGTCGCCGGCGACCCGCCGTTCGCCTCGTACCCCGCCACCGCCAGCGCCCGGTACACCGCGTACATCGCCGCCGGGTCCTCCGACTGCGACCACGGCAGCGCGCCCACGTACCCGTCCACGTGCCGCACCTGCTCCATCGCCTCCGCCCAACGCTCCATGTGGACCAGGAACATCAGCAGCAGGTGCCGTACGTGCGCCTGCATCGGGTCGTCCTCACGCGCCGAGTTCACCGCGTACAGCGCGCCCTCCACCGCCCGCGTCACGACCGCGCTGTCGTAGTAGGCCGTCATGACGATGTCGGGCGTGTTCTCGTACACCGAGAACAGCGGCAGCGCCGCCAGCAGCGAGCCCCGCGGGGCGCGCGCCGCAGCCGCGTGCGCGAACGCGTCCGCCTGCTCCCGCGAGCCGTGCCACTTCGCGCACCAGTAGTGCAGCGCCGCGATGTGCGCCCCCATGTGCTCCGGCGCCCGGTCGATGACCTTCGCCCACAGGGCGTCGAACTCCGCCTCCGAGTACGCCAGACCCCGCGCGATCGCCAGCTCCGTGATGTACGGGACCGGATCCTCCGGCGCCTGCACCGCGGCCTTGCGGCACGCGTCCCGGGCCTCCTCCAGGATGATCCGGTGATCGGTGGACCCGACCCCGCCCGAGTGCCGCCACGCCTGCTGCACCAGCAGCTCCGCGTGCACCTGCGCGCCGCCCGCGTCCTGCTCCGCCTCCAGCCGCCACGCCTTCAGCCACTGCGCGCCCACGCCCGGCTGCGCCACCAGCTCCAGCGCCGCCGCCCCGCCGAAGGCCTGTACGCGCTGCCAGCGCCGCTCGCCCTCCCGCGGGGTCCCGGCGAGCAGCTGCGAGGCCGCCTGCCACTGACCGGTGCGCCGCACGTTGTCGAGGGCGTCCATCAGGTCCTGGTCGGGCCCGGGGATGCGGATGTCGAGCTCTTCCTGCCGGTCGAATCCGTAGTTCGCCGGGTCCGCCGCGTCAGGGCTGCCCGGCGCGACCAGGCGGATGCCGCCGCGCCTGCGCCGGATGTACGGACCCACGATGAACGCGATCATGAGCATCGCGAACAGCAACCACAGAATCTCCATGCCTCCAGCGAACCAGACCGAGGGGCCCACAGGCCAATAGGGGACCCCAACCCGGGCTGGGCATAGCATCTGACCATGAGCGACGACAGCCACGAGCACCAGAGCTTCGAGACCCGCGCGATCCACGCGGGCAATACGGCGGACCCGCAGACCGGCGCGGTCGTACCCCCGATCTACCAGGTCTCCACGTACAAGCAGGACGGCGTCGGCGGCCTGCGCGGCGGCTACGAGTACAGCCGCAGCGCCAACCCGACCCGCACCGCGCTGGAGGAGAACCTCGCGGCGCTGGAGGGCGGCCTGCGCGGGCTCGCCTTCGCGTCCGGACTGGCCGCCGAGGACTGCCTGCTGCGTACGCTGCTCTCCCCGGGCGACCACGTGGTCATCCCGAACGACGCCTATGGCGGAACCTTCCGCCTCTTCGCGAAGGTCGTCTCCCGCTGGGGCGTGGAGTGGTCGGTGGCCGACACCTCCGACCCCGATTCCGTACGCGCGGCCCTCACCCCGAAGACGAAGGTCATCTGGGTCGAGACCCCCTCCAACCCGCTGCTCGGCATCACCGACATCGCCGTGGTCGCCGACATCGCGCGGACGGCCGGCGCCAAGCTGGTCGTGGACAACACCTTCGCCTCGCCCTACCTCCAGCAGCCGCTGGCGCTGGGCGCGGACGTGGTCGTGCACTCGCTGACCAAGTACATGGGCGGGCACTCCGACGTGGTCGGCGGCGCGCTGGTGACCGCGGACGCGGAGCTCGGCGAGGAACTGGCCTACCACCAGAACGCGATGGGCGCGGTGGCCGGCCCGTTCGACTCCTGGGTCGTGCTGCGGGGCATCAAGACCCTGGCCGTGCGGATGGACCGGCACGCGGAGAACGCGGGCAAGATCGTCGAGGTGCTCAAGCGGCACCCGAAGGTCACCAAGGTCCTCTACCCGGGCCTGCCCGAGCACCCGGGGCACGAGGTCGCCGCCAAGCAGATGCGGAACTTCGGCGGCATGGTGTCCTTCCAGGTCGCCGGCGGCGAGGAAGAGGCCGTCGCGGTCTGCGGCCGCACCAAGATCTTCACCCTGGCCGAGTCCCTGGGCGGCGTGGAGTCCCTCATCGAGCACCCGGGCCGCATGACGCACGCGTCGGTGGCCGGCTCGGCGCTGGAGGTTCCGGCGGACCTGATCCGCGTGTCGGTGGGCATCGAGAACGCGGACGACCTCATCGCGGACCTCACCCAGGCCCTGGGCTAACCCCCAGCCCCCGCCGGGCTCCGCCCGGACCCGGCGGGGGTCCCGGCCCGTCGGCTGCGCCGGGCCAATCCCAGGCCCTCCAGGCCAACCCCGGCCCTGGCCAATCCAGCCCAGCCGGGCAAGATCCAGCCCCTCCGGCGTTTGAGGAGCGGGGTCTGGGGCGGAGCCCCAGGAAACCCGGCTCCGCCGGGCAGGGGGGGGCGCCCCCCCCCCGCGGCGGGGGGCCGGGGGGCGGGGGCGGCCCCCCCCCCCCCCCCGAAACCCGGCTCCGCCGGGCACCGGGCTCCGCCCGGACCCGCGCCTCAAACGCCGGCGGGGCTGGATTTTGCCCGGCGAAGCCGGATTGGCCAGGCAAGGCTGGGGCAGCGGCGGGCTGGAACGGCGGCGGAGCCTGGTTGTGCCCGGCAGGGCCGGGTCGGCGGCGGAGCCAGGTGGGGCTACCAGCCCTCCAGTGGTGGGGAGATGCCGCTTGGTGGGGTGACCCAGGGGCGGGTCAGGGAGGCCCAGACGGTGAAGGCCACCGCGGCAGCGAAGAGCACGGCCCAGCCGAACCGCCGCAACGCCCGCCGCCGGCGCAGCAACCGGTCACCCCGAGCCGCCGCCCCCGCCGCAAGCCCCGCCGGCACCGCCGGGTACGGCCCCTCCAGCAGCTGCTTGACCTGGGCTTCCTTCCGGTCCGGGATCCCGCTCACGCCGCCTCCCGGGACCTCAGCGCGGCCACGGCCCGATTGCACAGCACCCGTACGCGCTCGACCGTCAGCCCCAGCTGCGCCGCCGCGACCTCCTCCGCGACCCCTTCGTAGAGCCGCAGGACGAGGACGAGCCGCTCCGGCGGGCTCAGCCGCGCCAGTACGCCGGTGCCCCCCTGGTGGCGCCAGCCGGTCCGGGCGAAGGCCGCGCACAGCTCCTGGCGGGTGAAGTCGTAAGGGTCGTCACCGCGCAGCCGCAGCCAGTTCGCGTACGTACGGGCGAGCGCGCCCGCCAGCAGCCGGCGGGCCGCCTCCGGTTCACCGGTCAGCAGCACCCCGACATGCAGGAGCCGCCCCGCCGCGCCGGCGACGAAGGACTCGAACTCCGCGTAGGAGCCAGCGTGTTGATCAACCACCCGCATAGTCCACATAGTGCGGGCAGCGGGACCGTCCAGGTCAAGAGGACGGACGGACTCCGCTCAGGAGGCCGGGCCGGCTTCGGCCACGGCCGCCATGAGTTCCGACAGCGACAGGTTGAAGCGCGTCAGCAGTCCGGTGAAGGATTCCCGCTCGTCCTCGCTCCAGCCCTCCGTCACCCGGGCCATCAGCTCGCGCCGCGAGGAGCGGACCTCCTCCAGCCGCGACAGCCCCCGCGGGGACAGCGCGAGCACCACGGCCCGGCCGTCCTCGGGGTGCGAGGTCCGCTTGACCAGACCGCTGTCGACCAGCGGCGCGACCTGCCGGGTCACCGTGGAGGAGTCGATCCCCATGCCGCCGGCGAGCGCCTTGACGCCCATCGGGCCCTCCAGGTCGAGCCGGTTCAGCAGCAGGTAGGCGGCTCGGTCCATCGAGTTGCGGGCCTGGCCCACACCGCCCAGGCGGGTCTGCTCGGCGCGGCGGGCGAAGACCGCCACCTGGTGCTGGAGCGAGTCGAGGAGACCGCCTCCGGCGGGCGCGTCGGCCGCCGCGGGCAGGTCGGAATTGGCCGGGGTGGAAGGCATGGCCGTGGGCTCTCTTCGCGTGGGTCCGACAAGGATGGGGGACAGAGTACGCGGCCGTGCGGCGGCCCGTACGCCTCGTACGAGAACTGGTACGGCCCGTCCGTACGACCGTCCCGCACACGTCCCGGATGGCGAGATTTCGCCCCTCCCGAAGCACTTCCCGGAACCTGTCCCGGAGCGCTTCCCGGAACCTCTCCCGGAGCACCTGCCGGAACCTCTCCCCGAGCCCCGTTCCGGCACCGGTCCCGCGCCCTCCCCGGACCCCTCCCCGCGCCCTTTCCGGAGCCGCCCCCTCCGCCCCGAGCCGCCCCGACCGCGGGCTGCGAGACTGGCGGCATGAACTACCGCGTGCCCCAGCCCGTTCCGCAGGTCATCCTCGACGACGTCCGGGGGGCTCAGAAGATGCTCTCCGGCGTCTCCCGGGTCACCGCGATGGAAGGCAGCCGGCACCTGTCCTCACTCACCGGGTCCCCGGTCCACCTCAAGTGCGAGAACCTCCAGCGCACCGGCTCCTTCAAGCTGCGCGGCGCCTACGTCCGCATCGCGGGCCTGCGCCCCGAGCAGCGCGCCGCCGGCGTCGTCGCGGCCAGCGCCGGCAACCACGCGCAGGGCGTGGCGCTCGCCTCCTCCCTCCTCGGGGTCCGCTCCACCGTGTTCATGCCGGTCGGGGCGCCACTGCCGAAGGTGGCCGCGACCCAGGAGTACGGCGCCGAGGTGCGCATGCACGGACAGGTCGTCGACGAGACCCTCGCGGCCGCCCAGGACTACGCGGACCGCACCGGTGCGGTGTTCATCCACCCCTTCGACCACCGCGACATCATCGCGGGCCAGGGCACGGTGGGCCTGGAGATCCTGGAGCAGTGCCCGGAGGTGCGGACCATCCTCGTCGGGATCGGCGGCGGCGGTCTCGCGGCCGGTGTCGCCGTCGCCGTGAAGGCGCTGCGGCCCGACGTGCGGATCATCGGCGTGCAGGCCGCGGGCGCGGCCGCGTACCCGCCCTCGCTCAAGATGGGGCACCCGATCTCGATCGACGAACCCGTCACGATGGCGGACGGAATCAAGGTCGGCCGCCCCGGCGACATCCCCTTCAAAATCATCGGCGAGCTGCTCGACGACGTGCGTACGGTCTCCGAGGACGCCCTCTCCAGCGCCCTGCTGCTGTGCCTGGAACGGGCGAAGCTCGTCGTCGAACCGGCCGGCTGCAGCACGGTCGCGGCCCTGCTCAGCGAGCCCGAACTGTACGGCGGCGGACCGGTGGTGGCCGTCCTGTCCGGCGGCAACGTCGACCCGCTGCTGCTCCAGCGGATCCTGCGCCACGGCATGGCGGCGGCGGGCCGGTACCTGTCCCTGCGGCTGCGCGTGGCCGACCGCCCCGGGGCCCTGGCCGGACTCCTGGGGGTGTTGTCAGTGGTGGATGCGAACGTACTGGATGTGAGCCACGTACGGACCGACCCGCGGCTGGGGCTCACGGAGGTGGAGGTGGAGCTGCACCTGGAGACGAAGGGCCCGGAGCACTGCGCGGAGGTCGCGCGGAAACTGCACGCCGCGGGATACAAGGTGATGAGCTAGACGGCGGACGCCGTCGGGGTGTCGGCATCACCGGCATCACCGGCATCACCCGTTCGGCCGGGCGGTACCCACCCGGCGCCCATAGGATTTGCGTAGAAATGCCCTGAAATTCTTGATTCTACTGGCCCGATTCACACTGGGAGAATCCATATGCCAGGCGCTATCTACGCCGAAGGTCTGGTCAAGACCTTCGGCGATGTACGGGCACTGGACGGCGTGGACCTCGATGTTCCCGAAGGCACCGTCCTGGGTCTGCTCGGCCCCAACGGTGCCGGGAAGACCACGACCGTACGCGTCCTGACCACCTTGCTCCGGCCCGACAGCGGCAAGGCCGTCGTCGCCGGCATCGACGTGCTCAAGCACCCCAACGAGGTCCGCCGGGCCATCGGCCTCTCCGGCCAGTTCGCCGCCGTCGACGAGTACCTGACCGGCCGCGAGAACCTCCAAATGGTCGGCCGGCTCTACCAGATGAAGTCCAAGGCGGCCAAGGCCCGGGCCGACGAACTGCTCGAACGCTTCACCCTCGCCGACGCCGCCGACCGCACCGCCAAGACCTACTCCGGCGGCATGCGCAGGCGGCTCGACCTCGCGGCCGCCCTCGTCGTCAGCCCGCCCGTCATGTTCATGGACGAGCCCACCACCGGCCTCGACCCCCGCAACCGCCAGCAGCTGTGGGGGATCATCCAGGAACTGGTCGCGGGCGGCACCACCCTGCTGCTCACCACCCAGTACCTGGAGGAGGCCGACCACCTCGCCCACGACATCTGCGTGGTCGACCACGGCAAGGTCATCGCCCGCGGCACCTCCGACGAGCTCAAGGCCCGTACGGGCGGCGAGCGCGTGGAGGTCGTCGTCCACGAGCGGGACCACATGGCCACCGCGCGCGAGGTGCTCGCCGGCTTCGGCAAGGGCGAGACCACCGTCGAGGAGCACACCCGCAAGCTGACCGTGCCGGTGTCGGGCGGCGCCAAGCTGCTCGCCGAGGTCATCCGGGAACTGGACGGCCGCGGCATCGAGATCGACGACATAGGCCTGCGCCGGCCCACCCTCGACGACGTGTTCATCTCCCTCACCGGCCACGCGGCCGAGCGGATCACCGAGGGGAACGGCGACGGCGCGGCCGCGGCCGCCGCCGACACCAAGGGCCGCAAGGCGGCGCGCAAGGAGGCGGCGAAGTGACCCTCACCTCCCCGACCACGGAACCGACCGCGCCCCGGCCGCGCGGCGGCATAGTCCAGGGCGTCAACGACTCCCTGGTGATCGCCAAGCGGAACCTCATCCGCATGTCCCGGATCCCCGAGATGATCATCTTCGGCGTGATCCAGCCGGTCATGTTCGTCGTGCTCTTCAGCTACGTCTTCGGCGGCTCGATCATGGTCGGCGACACCACCTCGCCGGCCGCCTACCGCGAGTTCCTGATGGCGGGCATCTTCGCCCAGACCGTCACCTTCGCCACGGCCGGCGCGGGCGCGGGCATCGCCGACGACATGCACAAGGGCCTGATCGACCGCTTCCGCTCGCTGCCCATGGCCCGCGGCGCGGTCCTCACCGGCCGCACCCTCGCCGACCTCGTCCAGACCACGCTCACGCTGTTCGTCCTGGCGATCGTGGCCCTGCTCGTCGGCTGGCGCACCCACACCAGCCTGGGCGAGGTCCTCGCCGGCTTCGCCCTGCTGCTCCTGCTGGGCTACGCCTTCTCCTGGATCGGCGCCCTGATCGGCCTGTCGGTGCGCACCCCGGAGGCGGCCACCTCGGGCGGACTGATCTGGCTCTTCCCGCTGACGTTCATCTCGAACGCCTTCGTCCCCTCCGAGAACATGCCGCCGTTCCTGCGGACCATCGCGGAGTGGAACCCCTTCAGCGCGACCGTCCAGGCGTGCCGCGAGCTCTTCGGCAACCTCCCGGAGGGCTACCCGGTCCCGGACGCCTGGCCGATGCAGCACCCGATCCTGGCGTCCGTGCTCTGGTCGCTGCTGATCATCGTGGTCTTCCGGTCCCTCGCGGTCCGCAAGTACCGCTCGGCGACGGCGTAGCGCCGGTACGCACGCACGCACGCGCGCGCGTACGCACATACGCACTCATACGACGATGCCCGGCCGGGAGAAACGAACCCGGCCGGGCATCGTGCGTGAAGCGGGAAATCAGAAGGTGACCAAGGGTGATCAGCCGGTGAAGGGCTTGACGTCCAGGATCTTGACCGAGGCCTTCTTGCCGTTCGGCAGCTCGTAATCGGCGTCCTCACCGATCGCCTTGCCCAGCACACCGCTGCCCAGCGGGGACTGGGGGGAGTACGTCTCGAAGTCCGAGGAGGCGTACTCGCGGGAGGCCAGCAGGAACTCCATGGTGTCGTCCTCGTCGCCGTCGAAGGCGATCTTGACGAGCGTGCCGGGGGCGACGACGCCGTCGGACGCGGGCGCGGTGCCGACCTTGGCGTTCTCCAGGAGCTGCGTGAGCTGGCGGACCCGGAGCTCCTGCTTGCCCTGCTCCTCCTTGGCCGCATGGTAGCCACCGTTCTCACGCAGGTCGCCCTCCTCGCGGGCGGCTGCGATCTTCGTGGCGATCTCCGTGCGGGCGGGACCAGAGAGGTAGTCCAGCTCCGCCTTCAGCTGGTCGTACGCCGCCTGGGTCAGCCAGGTGACGCTTTCGCTCGTCTGGGTCACGGGTGCTCCTCGTCGGTACAGGGGACTACAAAGCCGCCAGCGGCGGACGAAACCACGAGCCTAACAATTCGGGAAGAAAAGAGGGAGGACCCCAGAGGCTCATTGCCCCGTCGGCCGCGTCGTCAAGCCTCAGCGAGCGGAAGCCGCGGGCTGGCAGCCGATCAGCTCGATCATCGTGGCACGGCTCGTCGTCCTGAGGGACACGACCTCGTCCACGCGGCTCTCGGGCTGGGCGAAGGTGAAGTCGGCGCGGCCCACCTCGCCGTGCTCCTTGTCCTGGGAGCTCAGGGAGCAGACCCCGGTGACCGAGGCCTCCTTGCGGACCTCCAGGTGCACCTTGATCTCGGTGTCCGAAATCACCTGGAACTTGATCACTTCGGCACTCACGCTCTGCCCCGCGATGTAGTCCCAGCCGATCCAGCCGATCACGCCCAGCAACAGGGCCCCCAGCGCCGCCCCGATGATCTTGAGCTTCCGGTCCGTACGCTCGTCCGCCGACCGGCCGTACCGGCCCTCAGGCAGTCCCTCGCGCACCGCGCTCATGATCGTTTCCTCTCTGCGGGGAGGGTGGGCACCCCTGGAATTTTCCGTCCCCCAGTTCGGTCACTATAGAAGCCGACCGTCGCGCCGAATCGCAGAGGATCCTGTCTTGACCGAGCAGCTTCGACTGATGGCCGTCCACGCCCACCCCGACGACGAGTCGAGCAAGGGCGCGGCCACCATGGCCAAGTACGTGTCCGAGGGGGTTCCGGTGCTGGTCGTCACCTGCACCGGCGGCGAGCGCGGCTCCGTGCTGAACCCCAAGCTCCAGGGCGACAAGTACATCGAGGAGAACATCCACGAGGTGCGCGCCAAGGAGATGGACGAGGCCCGCGAGATCCTCGGCATCGAGCAGGAATGGCTCGGCTACGTGGACTCCGGCCTCCCGGAGGGCGACCCGCTGCCGCCGCTGCCCGAAGGCTGCTTCGCGCTCGCGGACGTCGACGAGGCCGCCGGGGAGCTGGTCAAGAAGATCCGCGCCTTCAAGCCGCAGGTCGTCACCACGTACGACGAGAACGGCGGCTACCCGCACCCCGACCACATCATGACCCACAAGATCACGATGGTGGCCTTCGAGGGCGCGGCCGACACCGAGAAGTACCCCGAAGGCGAGTTCGGCGCGGCCTACCAGCCGCAGAAGCTCTACTACAACCAGGGCTTCAACAAGCCGCGCACCATCGCCCTGCACGAGGCCCTGCTCGCGCGCGGCATGGAGTCCCCGTACGGCGAGTGGCTGGAGCGGTGGAAGGAGTTCGAGCGCAAGGAGCGGACCCTGACCACCCACGTGCCCTGCGCCGACTTCTTCGAGATCCGTGACAAGGCGCTCATCGCGCACGCCACGCAGATCGACCCGGACGGCGGCTGGTTCCGCGTCCCGATGGACGTGCAGAAGGAGGTCTGGCCCACCGAGGAGTACGAGCTCGCGAAGTCGCTCGTCGACACTTCCCTCCCCGAGTCCGACCTCTTCGCGGGCATCCGGGAGAATGCGTAGCCATGAACGCTACGCAGGCAGCACTGACCCAGCTCCTCCCGCTGGCGGGTGACACCTTCGACAAGAACAAGGTGACGCCCGGCATCCTGGGCTTCATCGTGTTCGCGGCCCTCGCCCTGGGGGTGTGGGCCCTGATGAAGTCGATGAACCGGCACATGGGCCGGGTGAACTTCCAGGAGGCCCCCGAGCCGGCGGCCCCCGCCGCCCGCGGCGAGGACCCCTCCCGGGCCTAGCCCCGCCCCCAGTCCCGAACCGCCGCCCGAGTCCCGAACCGCCGCCCGCGACGCGACCACGCGACCCCGCGGGCGGCGGGCCTTGCGGTGCGCATGCGCGCGCCCGGGCCGGGCTCGGCGTCGTCAGCCGCGCGCGTTCACGACGCCGGGGGGACGCCCATGATCTCGCGTGAGTGCAGGTTCGGGACCAGGCCGAGGCGCCATGCCTGCCAGCCCTCCGCCGCGTCCACGCCACGGCCGAGGATCACCCCGTACGTCTCCAGGCAGTCCTCCAGCCGGCCGTCCCGCGCCGGGTGCGCCGACTGCGCCAGCCGGGCCAGCTCCGCCCGCGCCTCCTCCGGGGCGTCCGGCACCGCGTACGGCAGCATCGTGCACCGCAGGAAGCGGGCCCAGTCCTCCCCGCGCCGGTCCCCGTATGAGATGAACAGCCGCACCGCCTCCTCGCACAGACCCAGCGCCTGCGACAGCCGCCCGTTGCCCGCGTCGATCACCGCCAGCTCCAGGCACGTCCACGCCTCGCCGTGGGCCAGCCCGATCCGCCGGAAGTCCGCCCGCGCGTCCACCAGCAGCTGACGGGCGAAGCCGGAGTTGCGCAGGTTGCCCGTCTGCGCCGCCCGCTGGTCGCGCGTCACCCGGCCCGAGTGGTGGCGCGCGTGCGCCAGCCCGTACACGTCCCGCATCCGCGAGAACATCGTCCGCGCCCGCTCCAGCTCCCGTACCGCCTCGTCGCGCCCGCCGCCCTCCTCCAGCGCCTGCCCGAGGTAGTACTGCGTCCACGCCTCGCCGCGCGCGTCCTCCGCCTCCCGGTGCCGGGCCAGCGCCTCCCGCAGCCGCTCCACCGCCGGCCCCGGATCCCCGTCCACCACCCGCGCCCGCCCCAGCTGGGTCAGCGCCCAGGCCTCGCCGCGGTCGTCGCGCGTACGCCCGTACAGGTCGAGGGCGAGCCGCAGCTCCTCCTCCGCCCGCCCCACGTCCCCGAACCGCAGGTGCACCTGCCCCAGCTGGAAGTGCGCCCACGCCTCACCGTGCACGCTCTCGCTCTCCCGGTGCAGGGCCAGCGAGACCTCCAGCAGCCGCGTCGCCTCCGCCAGGTGCGCCAGGTCCCGCTCCACCGCCGCCAGCGCGTGCAGGCCCCACGCCCGGTCGCCCGCCAGCTCCGCCGGCTCCTGGAGCACGAGCGCCTCACGGATGCGGGCCGCGGCCTCGGGAAGATTGCCCTGGTGGTGCAGGGTGATGCCGAGCGAGACCAGGGCCATCGCCGCCCCCGCCTCCTGATGGGCCTCCATGTACTGGTCCACCACCGACGTCAGCGTCGTGCGCGCCTTGTCCAGCTCGCCCAGCTGGCGCGCCGCGATACCCGTACGCCACTGCACCGACCGCACCAGCCGCCCCTGCTGCCCCGTCTGCCCTTCCAGCCCCTTGCGACCCGCCTCCGCGGCCACGGCCTGCGTGAGCTCGTCGATCTCACCGAGCCGGTACAGGTCCCCGCGCAGCAGGCAGAAGTCGCACAGCGCGCCGAGCAGGTCGAGCACCGCCTGCTGGTCCACCCCCTCCGAATGCCGCAGCGCCGCCGTGATGAAGCTCGACTCGTCGTCCAGCCAGCGCAGCGCCGCGTCCAGCGACACGAAGCCGTGGCCGCCGAACTGGTTCGCCCGCGTCGACATCTTCCCGTCGACCATCCGGATCACCGAGTCCGCGAGCTGCGCGTAGTTGCGGATCAGCCGCTCGTGCGCCGCCGCGGCCCCGGCCCGGTCCTCGTCCGCCGCCGACCGCCGCGCCGCGTACGCGCGCACCGCGTCGTGCATCCGGAACCGCTGGCCGCGCACCCGCTCGATCAGCCCGGCCTCCCACAGCTCCTCCAGCGTGCGCAGCGCCGCCTGCTCCGGTACGTCGGCCAGCGCGGCGGCCGCCGCACCGCCGAGGGAGGCCCGCCCGGCCAGGGGCAGGCGCCGCAGCAGCTGCCGCGCGGGCTCGGCGAGACGGGCGTCGGCGGCGCGCAGGGCAGCCTCCACCGGGTGCGTGGCGCCGTCGGCCGCGGGGACCGCGCCGCCGCGGACCAGCGGGGCGAGCATGCGCAGGGCGAGCGGGAGCCCGCCGCTCAGCTCCACCACTTCGGCTGCGGCGGCACGGGCATCGGCTCCGGCCTCGGCCCCGGCACGGGTACCGGCACCCGCACCGGCCTCGCCGACGGCACCGACCGTGCCGTCGGCCCCCGCCCCGGACGTCGCGGCCCCGGCCGCCCCCGCTACCCCGGCCGCTCCCGCCACTCCTGCTCCGGCGACCCCCACCAGCTCCGCCGCCGCCTCCGCCGCCAGCCGCTCCACCGGCAGCTGGTACACCCACGCCGCCAGGTCCGCGGGCAGCTCCAGCGCCTCCCGCGCCGTCACCAGCACCAGGCTCTCCGAACGCTCCGGAACCAGCACCCGCACCTGCGCCGCGTCCACCGCGTCGTCCAGCAGCACCGTCACCGGCAGCCCCTGAAGGTGCTGGTGGTACAGCTCGCCCAGGCGCCGTACCTGCTGCTCCGCCGAGGCACCCTCACGGAACAGCAACTGCTCGCGCGGCGCCCCCAGCCGGTTCATCAGGTGCAGCAGCGCCTCCCGCGTCGACAGCGGCGCCTCCCCGGGGTCCCCGCCGGTGGACCCGCCCCGCAGGTCCACCACGCACGCGCCCCGGAACTGGTCCCGCAGCGCGTGCGCCGCCCGCAGCGCCAGCGCCGTACGGCCCACTCCCGGCTCGCCGTGCAGCACCACGACCACCGGGCGGGTCTCCGTACTGGCCCGCGCCGCCTGCACCCACTGCGCGATCCGCGTCAGCTCGGCGCGCCGGCCCACGAACGGGCCCGACGGGTCCGGGAGTTGCCCGAACGACTGCTCCAGCGCACTGCGCCGCCGGGCCTCCGCGCTGCGGTCCGTACCGCGCAGCGGAGTGGCCAGGGCCGCGGGCCGGGCCACCGGCCGCGCCGCCCGCGCCGCCGCGGCGACCGCGCGCTGCTGCTCCAGGAAGGGGCGTATCCCGCGTACCTCCAGCGCCGTCAGCCACTGCAGCCTCAGCTGCTCCGGCCCGCCGGGGCGGCCCAGTTCACCGGCCCGCCGGTTCGCGGCCGGCAGGTGCAGGGCCGTCGCCTTGGCCACCGTGGCCACCGCCCCCGCGATGCCCACGACCGCGCCCACGGTCAGCGCCGTGCCGGCCGCGACGCCGAACGACAGGTCCGCCCCGACGGCGGCGGCCGCGGCGACCGCCGTCACGAGGGCCGCCGTCGAGGTGTTGCCGCGCCGGAAGGCCTCACCGAGCGACTCGTCCCCGGCCGCCGCCTCGTCCAGGGCCCGTACGTACGCCTCGTACTCGGGGGCCGCACTCGCGGCGAGCGCGTCCAGGGCCTCCTTGCCCCGCGCCAGCAGCGCCGCTCTGTCCACCGCCGCACCCGCCGCCCGCCGAGCCGCCTCGTCCACGGCCCGCCCCAACAGCTGCTCGGCCTCACCTCGATGGCTGTCCCGCATCGGCATCCCCCTCAGAGAGCTCCGGTCGAGTCGATTCCCAAGTGTCGTGCGTGAGAGACGCGAACGCGAGGGAATCTGAGCGAGATCAGAGCTAACTGGAGTGAAAGAGACCGCAATTGACGAACACGGAAGGGCCGCGGGAGAGGGCTCGTGCACTCGTACGCTGACCGGATGACCAGACGGTGGGGAACCCTGACGCTGTGCGCCGCCGCACTGCTGCCGCTGACGACCGGATGCCAGTCGGCGGAGCCGGAACCGGAACCGGCGGCCGGCTTCACGCTCCGCTACCAAGAACCGGCCGCCACCGACCGCGCCGCACACCGCCTGCTGCGGGACCGGGCCATCGCCGACCCCGTACTCGCGGACCTCAACGCCTACCTCACCCTCCCCTACGCCGTCACCGTCATCGCCCGCTCCTGCTCCGGCGACGGCACCGGCTACGACCCCGCCACCCACCGCATCGAGCTCTGCTACGACGACCTGGCCGAGGGACGCGCCCTGTTCGCACAAGCGGGCTCGCCCGCTCCCGACGACCAACTCGCCGAGGTCGTACGCGAGACGCTCCACCACGAAGCCGGCCACGCCCTCGTGCACGCCCTGGACCTCCCGGACAACGGAGCCCGCGCCGAGGAGGACGCCGCCGACGACTTCGCCCGGCTGATGCTGTTGCGCGGCGGCCCGAAGGGCGAGGACACCCTGCTCACCGCCGCCCGCGCCTACGACCTCGCGGCAGCCGCCGACCCCGAACCGGACCCCGAGGACGAACACGCCCCGAACGCCGCCCGCGCGGAAGCCCACCGCTGCGCCGTCCACGCCGAAGCCCCGACCCGCCACCCGGCCCCCACGCACTGCACCACGACCTGGGCACAGACTCGCGACGCCTGGCTGAAAGACCTGGAACCCCTGCTCAGGTCGTAACCCGACCGCCCCTTCGAGAGTTGTAGCGAACGTCGCACCAACTCTCGATGGGGAACAGCACCATGAACCACATACCGGTGGCCTCGTACGCCAGGACATCGCAGGACACGCCGCAACGCGACGCACGCGGCGTCCGCCACCAGCACCGCATCAACGAACGCACGGCTCGCGAGCACGGCTGCGTCGTCGTCGCCACGTACACGGACAACGCGCGCAACGCGACCAAGGACGACAGGGAGCGGCCCGGCTTCGACCACCTCCTCACCGACCTCCACCGGGGCCACGCCTTCGCCGCGGGCCCGCTGCGGGGCGTCGTAGCCGTCGCGGACGACCGTCTCTACCGCAGGCCGGACGACTTCATCCGCTTCATGGCGGCGCTCACCTCGGCACCGGGCCGGGTGTACGTCGACCGGGGCGGCCTGCGGGATCCGTACACCAAGTCCGGTCTCCTGCAAGGCGCGGAGTGCCTCCAGGGGGCCGCGGCCGTTCGGGTGGCTGGAGGACCGGCAGACCCTGCACCCGGTGGAGTCGGAGCTCGTCCGCAAGGCGATCGAGGACCGCATCGGGGGCTGTTCCATGGGGCAAGTGGTCCGAGAGTGGGCTGCGCTGGGGGTCACGGGAACGCGCGGCGGCCGCCCGAACCCGCAGACGGTCACGCAGATCATCACGGCGCCGAGGGTGTGCGGCTTCCGCGCCAACCGAGGTGATCTGCTGATCGATCCGGGCACGAAGAGGCCGCTGGTCGGAGCCTGGCAAACCATCGTCACAGCTGAGCAGTGGAGTGCTGTCTGCGCGACGTTTTCGGCCGGGAGCCTCTACATGCACCGGGGCCCGCTCAGTCCGCGACTGACCGACCGCAAAGCCGGTCCGAAATATCTCGCCGCCGGATTCCTGCGCTGTGGCGCGGAGCAGGCGGATGGGGCCAGGTGCGGTCAGCTCATGGGAGGCGGGAAAGGCGCCAGCCGGAGAAGCCCGTACAACTACATCTGTGCCTCGGGCCGCGGTTGTGGGCGGTGTGCCATCAGTGGACCTCTCGTCGAGGAGGCCATCGAGCGGCTGCTCTTTCCCGCAGGTGTGCCGGGCCGGGTCCGGCTGCCGGAGCCGATCCGGCTGCGATGGGAGTCGGGCGAGATGGGGTTCGAGGAGAAGCGGAAGGTGATCGCCTCGGTCTTCACCCACTTCGTGATCAAACCCGGAAGGAAGGGCTGCGGCACCTGGGACCACTCCCGTGTGGTTCCGGTATGGAAGTGGGCTGATCGCATCGGAACCGCCGAACCGGCGGCCTGATGGCCCCGTCATGGGCCACGCATCGGGCGGTGCGGCAGGATGGGATCATGCCGAATCGCCTCGCGAACGAGACCTCGCCGTACCTGCTCCAGCATGCCGACAATCCCGTCGACTGGTGGCCGTGGTCGCCCGAGGCCTTTGCCGAGGCGCGGGAGCGGGGGGTGCCCGTGCATCTCAGCGTCGGCTATTCGAGCTGCCACTGGTGTCATGTGTTCGAAGCCGAAAGCTTTACCGATGAACTAACCGCCGCCTACATGAACGAGCACTTCGTCAACATCAAGGTCGACCGCGAGGAGCGGCCCGATGTCGACGCCGTCTACATGGAGGCCGTGCAGGCCGCCACCGGGCAGGGTGGGTGGCCCATGACCGTGTTCCTCACCGCCGACGCCGAGCCGTTCTATTTCGGGACCTACTTCCCGCCCGAGCCCCGGCACGGGATGCCCTCCTTCATGCAGGTGCTCGAAGGGGTGCGGACCGCCTGGGTGGGGCGGCCCGAGGAGGTGGCCGAGGTGGCGCAGCGGATCGTACGGGACCTGGCCGGGCGGGAGTTGGACTACGGGAAGGCCGGCACCCCCGGGCCCGAGGAGCTCACGCAGGCGCTGCTCGGGCTGACGCGGGAGTACGACGCCGTGCGCGGCGGGTTCGGCGGGGCGCCGAAGTTCCCGCCGTCCATGGTGCTGGAGTTCCTGCTGCGCAACCACGCCCGTACCGGGTCCGAGGGTGCGCTGGAGATGGCCGCCGGCACGTGCGAGGCCATGGCCCGGGGCGGTATCTACGACCAGCTCGGCGGCGGGTTCGCGCGGTACTCCGTGGACCGGGAGTGGGTCGTCCCGCACTTCGAGAAGATGCTCTACGACAACGCCCTGCTCTGCCGGGTCTACGCGCACCTGTGGCGGGCCACCGGCTCGGACCTCGCGCGCCGGGTCGCGCTGGAGACCGCCGACTTCATGGTCCGCGAACTGCGCACCGACCAGGGCGGCTTCGCCTCCGCGCTCGACGCCGACAGTGAGGACCCGGTCAGCGGGGCGCACGTGGAGGGCGCGTACTACGCCTGGACGCCGGCGCAGTTGCGGGAGGTGCTGGGAGAGGACGACGGGGACCTGGCCGCCGCCTGCTTCGGGGTGACGGAGGAGGGCACCTTCGAGCACGGGAAGTCCGTGCTGCAACTGCCCCAGAACGGGCCCGTGGTGGAGGCGGGCAGGCTCGCCGGGATCAAGGAGCGGCTGCTGGCCGAGCGGGGCGGGCGGCCGGCGCCCGGCCGCGACGACAAGATCGTCGCCGCGTGGAACGGGCTGGCGATCGCCGCGCTCGCCGAGTGCGGGGCGTACTTCGAGCGGCCGGACCTGGTGGAGCGGGCGACCGAGGCCGCCGATCTGCTGGTGCGCGTGCACATGGACGGCAAGGCCCGGCTCGCCCGGACCAGCAAGGACGGTCACGTCGGACCGAACGCCGGCGTCCTGGAGGACTACGGCGACGTCGCGGAAGGCTTCCTCGCGCTGGCGTCCGTGACGGGCGAGGGCGTCTGGCTGGAATTCGCCGGGTTCCTCGTCGACCTGGTCCTGGATCAGTTCACCGCCGAGGACGGGTCGTTGTACGACACCGCGCACGACGCGGAGCGGCTCATCCGGCGCCCGCAGGATCCGACCGACACGGCCGCCCCGTCCGGCTGGACGGCCGCCGCGGGCGCGCTGCTCTCGTACGCCGCGCACACCGGGTCGGAGGCCCACCGGACGGCGGCCGAGCGGGCGCTCGGGGTGGTGCACGTGCTCGGTCCGCGGGTGCCGCGTTTCATCGGGCACGGGCTGTCGGTCGCCGAGGCGCTGCTGGACGGGCCGCGCGAGGTGGCGGTCGTCGGCCATCCGGAGGACCCTTCGTTCGCGGAGCTGCACCGGACGGCGTTGCTGGGGACGGCTCCTGGTGCGGTGGTGGCGGCGGGTCTGCCGCGTGCGGAGGACGGCAGCGGCGGTGAGTTCCCCCTTCTTGCCGAGCGCACACGCGTACGCGACCTTCCGACGGCGTATGTCTGTCGACATTTCGTCTGCGCGCGGCCTACGACGGATCCGGTCGAGCTGGCGGAGCAGTTGGGCACGGTTCGTCCCTGAAGGGGCCGGAGTACCGTCAATTCCGGTTGTCATACATCAGTTCAGAAACGTGCTATTTATCTGCGCTGCTCCTGACTGTCATGTTCACTGCCTAGTCTCGTGTCGTTGGTGAGTCACTCTGTTCGGGAGTCACCGGATGGCGCACTGGGGGGTGCGCGCAAGGGGGAAGCGGGAGCAGCGGGCCGGGGGGCCCGCCGTGCGCTCCCGGGGGGTTTGCTGATCGCCGCCGGGGGCGGCGGGTCTGTGGGGGACATTTTGTACACATCTGTGTTCATTGTTGTCATTTCGCTGGCGCTCTTCTGGATGGCCGCCTTCACGCTGTGGTGGCAGATGCACGCGTGGCGGACCCCCGAGGTACTCGCCTCCACCCGCTTCGACCGTCCCGACGGGGAGGGTCGCCTGGCCTTCTCGCTGCTGCTGCCCGCCCGCCACGAGCAGGCGGTGCTGGAGCACACCATCGACCGGCTCCTGGAGTCGAGCCACACCGACTACGAGATCATCGTGATCGTCGGGCACGACGACCCCGAGACCGCCGCCGTCGCCGAACGGGCCGCCGCCCGCGAGCCGGCCCGCGTACGGGTCGTCGTCGACCACCACGAGACGAAGAACAAGCCGAAGGCCCTCAACACCGCCCTGCCGTCCTGCCGCGGCGACATCGTCGGGGTCTTCGACGCCGAGGACCAGGTCCACCCCGAGCTGCTCGCCCACGTCGACCACGCCTTCCGCTCCACCGGCGCCGACGTGGTCCAGGGCGGGGTCCAGCTCATCAACTTCCACTCCAGCTGGTACAGCCTGCGCAATTGCCTGGAGTACTTCTTCTGGTTCCGCTCCCGGCTGCACCTGCACGCCGAGAAGGGCTTCATCCCGCTCGGCGGCAACACCGTCTTCGTCCGCACCGAGGTGCTGCGCGAGGCGGGCGGCTGGGACCAGGACTGCCTCGCCGAGGACTGCGACCTCGGGGTGCGGCTGTCGTCGGTCGGCAAGAAGGTGGTCGTCGCGTACGACTCCGACATGGTCACCCGCGAGGAGACGCCCGGCTCGCTGGTCAGCCTGCTCAAGCAGCGCACCCGCTGGAACCAGGGGTTCCTCCAGGTGTACCGGAAGAAGGACTGGCAGCAGCTGCCGGGGCGCGGGCAGCGCTGGCTGGCCCGCTACACGCTGATGACGCCGTTCATGCAGGCCGCGTCGGGTGTGATCATCCCGCTCAACTTCGCCGTCGCGGTCTTCCTCGACGTACCGGTCGGCATCGCGATCATCACCTTCCTCCCCATGATCACGGCGATGGTGACCTTCGTCTTCGAGATCGTCGGCCTGCACGACTTCGGCCGCCAGTACGGCCTGCGCGTCCGCTTCGTGCACTACGTCAAGCTCGTCGTCGGCGGCCCGTTCTACCAGGTGATGCTCGCGGGCGCGGCGATCCGCGCGGTCTGGCGCGAGCAGCGCGGCCGCAACGAGTGGGAGCTGACGAGCCACACCGGCGCCCACCTGACGGGGGCCACCGCCACCGCCACCGCGACCACGACCACCGCGACCGCCACCGCCGTGGTGTCCGCCTCCGCTTCCGCCGCGATCCGAGAGGACAGCCGCCAGTGACCGCCACCCTGCCCACGGCCACTGATCCCCAGCCCGAGACCGAGACCGAGACCGAGACCCTCACCGTCCCCGCGCAGCGCAGCCCCGCCGGGGGACTCGGCGTCCGCCCCGCCGCCCCCGTCCGGCCGCTCGTGCGGTTCCGCTCCTCCCGCCCCGACCTGCTGCTGTGCGCGGCGCTGCTGCTCGTGATCCTGCTCGTCCAGGGCTGGAACATCACCCACTTCCCGACGCTGAGCGACGACGAGGGCACCTACCTCGCCCAGGCGTGGGCCGTCCAGCAGGGCGACGGCCTCGCCCACTACACGTACTGGTACGACCATCCGCCGCTCGGCTGGATCCAGGTCGCGGGCCTGACGTACCTGCCGTCCCTCTTCGTGCCCGACTCGATGACCGTGGCGTCGATGCGGTGCGCGATGCTCGCCGTCTCCGCCGCCAGTTCGGTGCTGATGTACGTCCTCGCGCGCCGGCTGTGGCTGCCGCGCTGGGCGGCCGGGCTGGCGATGGCGCTCTTCGGGCTGTCCCCGCTCTCCGTCGTCCTCCAGCGCGAGATCTTCCTCGACAACCTCGCCGTGATGTGGATGCTGCTGGCGTTCTGCCTCGCCGCGTCACCGAGCCGGCACCTGTGGCACCACTTCGGGTCCGGGCTGGCGGCCGCCACCGCCGTCCTGACCAAGGAGACGATGCTGGTGGTGCTCCCGGCGCTGCTGGTGACGATGTGGCGCCACAGTCACCGCGACACCCGCAAGTTCGCCGTCACCGGAGCCATCACCGCCTGCGCGCTGATCGGGCTCTCGTACCCGCTGTACGCCCTCCTCAACAGCGAGCTGCTGCCCGGCTCCGGGCACGTCTCGCTGATCGACGGCATCACCTACCAGATGAGCCGCCCGGGTTCCGGCTTCATCCTCGACGCCGGGACCGGCTCGAACGGCGTGCTGCGGTCCTGGCTGTACTACGACACCGTCCTGCCGCTCGGCGGCCTGGCCGGCGCCGTGCTGCTGCTGGCCACCTTCCGCTGGTCCGTCACCGCCCGGGCGCTGGCCGGCCCGGCGCTCGCCGCCGTCATCCTCGCCGTCGTCGCGATGCGGCCCTCCGGCTACCTCCCGGCGATGTACGTGATCCAGGCACTGCCGTTCCTCGCGCTCGTCCTCGCCGGGGGCGCGGCGAGCGTCACGCACGCCGTGCTGCGCCGCCGGCGCGGCCCGGGGGAGCGCGGGGCGCAGGTGTGGCTGCGCCGGGGGGTGCTCGGCGTACTCGCCGTGTCCGCCGCGGTGTACGTGCTGCCGCGCTGGTACGACGGCAACCGCACGGCGCTCACCGTCGACGCGAACGCCCCGTACCGGCAGGCCGCGGCCTGGCTCGGCAGCGAGGTCGAGGATCCGGCGCGGACCCGGGTGCTGCTCGACGACGCGCTGTGGCTGGACGCCGTGCACCACGGCTTCGAGCCGGGCCCGGGCGCCATCTGGTTCTACAAGGCCGACCTCGACCCCGCCGTCACCAAGACCCTGCCGCGCGGCTGGCAGGACATCGACTACGTGGTCTCCTCGCCCACGGTGCGCCGCGACGCGGTGGACCTGCCCACGGTGAAAGCCGCGCTGGAGCATTCGAGCGTGGTGGCCGTCTTCGGGTCGGGCGAGGACCGCATCGAGATCCGCCGGACCGACCGGCCCGACCGGATCGGCGGGACCGGCAGCGCCGCCGGGACCGACCGCGCCGGCCGTGCCGACCGTACGAGTGGGAGCTGAGCCACCATGAGCGAGGACCTGTGGTCCCTCCATGCCCCGATCGATGCGGAGCTTGCCGCTCCGCAGGCCCTGACCGGCAGCGTCACCCTCATCGTCCCCACCTTCAACGAGTCGGGGAACGTGGCCGAGTTGCTGCGCCGGCTCGGTGACGCGCTCCCCGACCACCTGCCCTGCGCCGTGCTGTTCGTGGACGACTCCACGGACGACACCCCCGCCGCCATCGAGAAGGCCGCCGCCGACCATCCGTTCCCGGTCTCCGTCCTGCACCGGGAGGTGGCCGAGGGCGGCCTCGGCGGCGCCGTCGTCGAGGGGGTGAAGCGGGCGGACACCGACTGGATCGTCGTCATGGACGCCGACCTCCAGCACCCGCCCCATCTGGTGCCCGAGCTCGTCGGCGAGGGCGAGCGCACCGGCGCGGACCTCGTCGTCGCCTCCCGCTACATCGCCGGCGGCAGCCGGGCCGGACTCGCCGGGAGCTACCGGATCGCCGTCTCCCGCGGGGCGACCTGGCTGACCAAGGGGCTCTTCCCGCGGGCGCTGCGCGGGATCAGTGATCCGATGAGCGGCTTCTTCGCGATGCGCCGCTCGGCCGTCACCGCGGACGCGCTGAAGCCGCTCGGCTACAAGATCCTGCTGGAGCTGGCGGTGCGCTGCCGTCCGCGCAAGGTCGCCGAGGTGCCGTTCGTCTTCCAGGACCGCTTCTCGGGGGAGTCCAAGTCCACCGCACGCGAGGGCATGCGCTTCCTCGCCCACCTCGCCTCGCTGCGCTCCGCGACCCCGCTGGCCCGCATGGTCGGTTTCGGGCTGATCGGGCTCTCCGGTTTCGTTCCGAACCTGGGCGCGCTGTGGCTGCTCACGCACGCGGGGATGCACTACCTCCCCGCCGAGATCGTCGCCAACCAGGCGGGGGTGCTGTGGAACTTCCTCCTCATCGAGACCCTGCTCTTCCGTGACCGGCGCCGGCACCGCCACTGGGCGGACCGGGTGGGGCGTTTCGCCCTGCTGGCCAATGCCGATCTGCTGCTGCGGATCCCGTTGATCGCGGTGTTCGTCGCGCGGTTCGGGATGGAGGTGCTGCCGGCCACCGCTCTCGCGCTGGTCACCACCTTCGTCCTGCGGTTCGCGGCCACCGAGGCCCTGGTCTATCTGCCGCGCCGCTCGCGTACGCCGCGCACCCCCAGCACCCCGAGCACCCCGGGCGCCCCGCCCAAGGCGGGCCGCCACTCCAGGAGTTGAGCCGCACAGAAGGGATCCTTTCCATGCGTCTGACGATCCGGCGGAGGGCCGGGCGGCGGGCCGCCCTGCTCGCCGTCGGGGCGATGACCGCGGGCCTGCTGCTCACCGCACCGCAGCAGGCCACGGCCGGTCCGCCCAATCTGCTCTCCAATCCCGGCTTCGAGACGGCCGGTCCGGCCGGCGCCGACATGCCGTCCTGCTGGTCCAAGTCCGGCTGGGGCGACAACGACTTCACCTTCGCCACCGTGGCCGAGGCGCACACCGGCACCAAGGCGATGAAGGTCTCCCTCACGCGCCGCGTGGACGGCGACCGCAAGGCCCTGGTCACCGAGAACAGCACGTGCGCCCCGACCGTCACGCCGGGGAAGCAGTACGACCTGTCCGCCTGGTACAAGTCGAACACCCCGGACGTGTCGGTGACGGTGTTCCGCCGGGACACGACGGCCGGCTGGCAGTACTGGACCGACCTGCAGAATCCGCCCGTCAGCGCCGCCTGGGCGCGTACGGAGGTCCGTACGCCGGCCGTGCCGCCCAACACCGACAAGATCGCGTGGGGGCTGTCGGTCTACGGGGTGGGCACGCTCACCACCGACGACTACACGCTGGAGGAGGTGGGCGCGGCGCCGCCGCAGCCGGTCTGCTCGGGTACGGCGGAGGAGTGCGCCAAGGGCAAGTGGGAGGTGATCCCGGCCAAGAATCCGGTGCGTTCGATGCACGCCGTCGTCCTGAAGAACGGCAAGGTGCTGCTGATCGCCGGGTCGGGCAACGACATCGCCCAGTTCAACGCGGGCACCTTCACCTCGGCCGTCTACAACCCGGCGAACGGCACCTTCAAGACGGTCCCGACGCCGGTGGACATGTTCTGCGCGGGCCACGTGCAGCTGGCGGACGGCCGGGTGCTGGTGATGAGCGGCAACAAGGGGTACCCGTCCGCCGACGGCACGATCGGCTACCAGGGGCTGAAGGACAGCTACGTCTTCGACCCGGCGACCGAGGCCTACACGAAGACGAACGACATGAACGGCGGGCACTGGTACCCGTCGGCGACGGTCCTCGGCAACGGCGACGTGATCTCCTTCGGCGGGCTGAAGGAGGACTCCACAGGCAACGTGACCGCGGAGAAGTTCTCGGCGGCGCAGAACAAGTGGCTGCCGATGAACGAGGTCAACCAGACCTGGTCCTACTGGGGCCTGTACCCGTCGATGATCCTCATGCAGGACGGGCGGCTCTTCTACTCGGGCAGCCACACCTTCGGCAACGGCACCCCGGGCACCGGCGCCTCGATCTACAACTACGACGCCAACACCATCACCGACGTGCCGGGACTGCGGAACAAGGACCAGCGCGACGAGTCGGCGAGCGTGCTGCTGCCCCCGGCGCAGGACCAGCGGGTCCTGACCATCGGCGGCGGCAACAACGAGACCAACCCGGCCGCGAACCGGATCACCGACATCATCGACCTGAAGAAGCCGAGCCCCGCCTACACGGCCGGCCCGGACCTCCCGCAGGGGCTGGTCGACACGGGCACGGGCAAGCGGCCGCAGACCGGGGCCGAGGGCAAGATGTACGTGTCGGCGGTGCTGCTCCCGGACGGCAAGGTGCTGGAGACCGGCGGCGGGCTGCACGACCGGGCCGACCCGGTCTTCGAGGCCTCCTTCTTCGACCCGACGACCAACACCTACCAGCCGGGCCTCGCCACCGACCCGATCCCGCGGACCTACCACTCGGCGTCGTTCCTGATGCCGGACGGCCGGGTCATGTCGGTCGGCGACAACCCGGGCAACGGCACGTACAACCACAACGTGTCGATCTACACCCCGCCCTACCTGTTCAAGGGCGCCCGCCCGCAGATCACCTCGGTGATCGACACGCAGTGGGTGTACGGGGACACGCAGCGGATCACCGTCAACCGCCCGGTGGCCAAGGCGGAGCTGATCCGTCCCGCGGCGGTCACCCACTCCTCGGACCCCAACCAGCGGTTCGTGGACCTGCCGATGACCGTCAACGGGAACAACATCGACCTCAACGTGACGAGCAACCCCAACCTGGCGCCGCCCGGCTGGTACATGCTCTTCGCGGTCGACGCGAACGGCATCCCGTCCATCGCCACCTGGGTGCACCTGGGCGGCCCGTCGGCCCTGGCGGCCACCCAGGAGCAGCCGTCCGCGCACGAGCACTCCTTCGCGGACAAGCTCGGCCCGGCCAAGCAGAACCCGGCCAAGCGGGACTCCGTACCGGTCGCGCCCAGCGTGGCCGGCTGCGACCGGCACTACGGGACGGCCAACGTGTGCGTGCCGACCCGCTTCCCGGCCGAGGTGAAGGACACGTCCAAGGCCCGCTGTGACTGGCTGGCCTCCCACCAGTACCCGAAGCGCCTGAAGGTCAACGGCAGCGACCCGCTGCGCCTGGACCCCGACCGCGACGGCTACGCCTGCTGAACCTAACGGAAAGGGGCCCGGCCGCGAGCGCGCGGCCGGGCCCCTTCCCCCACCGTCAGTGCGAGTACGCGGCCAGCGAGATCCCGACGTAGTGGGCGACGAAGGCGGCCAGGGTCAGCGAGTGGAAGACCTCGTGGAAGCCGAAGAAGCGGGGGGAGGGGTTGGGCCGCTTCATGCCGTAGATGACCCCGCCCACGCTGTAGAGGAGGCCGCCGACGATCACCAGGACCAGGACGGCGATGCCGCCGGTGCGCATGAAGTCGGGGAGGAAGAAGACCGCGGCCCAGCCCATGGCGATGTAGCAGGGGGTGTAGAGCCAGCGCGGGGCGCCGACCCAGAAGACGCGGAAGGCGATGCCGGCGGCGGCCGCGATCCACACCGCCCACAGCAGGGTCCGTCCCGTGGAGGGCGGGAGCAGCAGGACGGTCAGCGGGGTGTAGGTGCCCGCGATGATCAGGAAGATGTTGGCGTGGTCGAGCCGGCGCAGGATGGCCTCGCCGCGCGGCCCCCAGGTGCCGCGGTGGTAGACCGCGCTCACGCCGAAGAGCAGGCAGGCCGTGAGGATGTAGACCCCGCAGGCCACCCGTGCCCGAGTCGAGTCGGTGAAGGCCATGAGCACCAGGCCGGCGACGACCACGGCGGGAAACATCCCGAGGTGCAGCCAGCCGCGCATGAGCGGCTTTTCCTCCAGGGCGGTCTCGACCGCCTCCAGGGCCTCGACTACCGGTGTGGCCTCGGCGGCCGGGACGGCGGCGGGGTCAGAAGTCATGGGCGCCATGCTACCTACGGGACCGTAGGTTTCCGTCAGTCGTCTTTACGGAAGATTGACGGACGTGGCAATGCTCACGTGAGAGGCCCTCTGGACATATGCGCACATCCACCGGATGATCAGATGAGTGCGGTCGGCACCGGATGAGCGGAGCGCGAAGCGTCCGGGTCGCAGCCCCCACGGGGCAAACACCAAACACACCCCTCAACAAGGAGCAATCGTGGCGCGCGACAACGCGGCTCCCACCGTCCCGACGACCCACCAGGAGTTGATCTCCTGGGTGGACGAGATCGCAGCGATCACCCAGCCCGACAGGGTCGTCTGGTGTGACGGCTCCGAGGCCGAGTACGAGCGCCTGTGCGGGGAGCTCGTCGCCAAGGGAACGTTCAAGAAGCTCGACGAGGCGAAGCGCCCGAACTCGTACTACGCGGCCTCCGACCCCTCCGACGTCGCGCGCGTCGAGGACCGGACCTTCATCTGCTCCGAGAAGGAGGAGGACGCGGGCCCGACCAACCACTGGAAGGCTCCTTCCGAGATGAAGGAGATCTTCGCAGGGGAGCAGGGTATCTTCCGCGGCTCCATGAAGGGCCGGACGATGTACGTCGTCCCCTTCTGCATGGGCCCCCTCGGCTCCGAGCTCTCCGCGATCGGCGTCGAGATCACCGACTCCGCCTACGTCGCCGTCGCCATGCGCACCATGACCCGCATGGGCAAGGCCGTCCTCGACGAGCTCGGCACCGACGGTTTCTTCGTCAAGGCCGTCCACACCCTCGGCGCTCCGCTCGCCGAGGGCCAGGCGGACGTGCCGTGGCCGTGCAACACCACCAAGTACATCTCGCACTTCCCGGAGACCCGCGAGATCTGGTCCTACGGATCCGGCTACGGCGGCAACGCCCTGCTCGGCAAGAAGTGCTACGCCCTGCGCATCGCGTCCGTCATGGCCCGCGACGAGGGCTGGCTCGCCGAGCACATGCTGATCCTCAAGCTCACCCCGCCGCAGGGTGAGGCCACGTACGTCGCGGCGGCCTTCCCGTCCGCCTGCGGCAAGACCAACCTGGCCATGCTGGAGCCCACGATCCCCGGCTGGACCGTCGAGACCATCGGCGACGACATCGCCTGGATGCGCTTCGGCGAGGACGGTCGCCTCTACGCGATCAACCCCGAGGCCGGCTTCTTCGGCGTCGCGCCCGGCACCGGCGAGCACACCAACGCCAACGCCATGAAGACCATGTACGCGAACACCGTCTTCACCAACGTCGCGCTCACCGACGACGGCGACGTGTGGTGGGAGGGCATGACCGAAGAGGCGCCCAAGCACCTCATCGACTGGAAGGGCAACGACTGGACTCCGGATTCGGAGACCCCCGCCGCCCACCCCAACGCCCGCTTCGCCGTCCCGGCCTCCCAGTGCCCGACGATCGCCCCCGAGTGGGAGGACCCCAAGGGCGTCCCGATCTCCGCGATCCTCTTCGGCGGCCGCCGCGCTTCCGCCGTGCCGCTGGTCACCGAGTCCTTCGACTGGAACCACGGCGTCTTCATCGGCTCGAACATCGCCTCCGAGAAGACCGCCGCCGCCGAGGGCAAGGTCGGCGAGCTGCGCCGCGACCCCTTCGCCATGCTGCCGTTCTGCGGCTACAACATGGGCGACTACATGGCCCACTGGGTCAAGGTCGCCGCCGACAAGGACCAGGCGAAGCTCCCGAAGATCTACTACGTGAACTGGTTCCGCAAGAACGACGCGGGCAAGTTCGTGTGGCCCGGCTTCGGCGAGAACAGCCGCGTCCTGAAGTGGATCGTCGAGCGCCTCGAAGGCACCGCCGAGGGCGTCGAGACCCCCATCGGCATCCTGCCGACCAAGGACTCCCTCGACCTCGACGGCCTGGACCTGCCGGCCGCCGACCTCGACTTCCTCCTCACGGTCGACAAGGAGGTCTGGCGCGAGGAGGCCGCCCTGGTCCCCGAGCACCTGAACACCTACGGCGACCACACGCCGAAGGAACTGTGGGACCAGTACCACGCGCTCGTCGAGCGCCTGGGCTGAGCCCGAGCCCGATAGCGGGCCAATGAACGTGGGAGCCCCCGACCAAGCGGCGCCCACCGCTGTGGGAGCCCCCGACCAAGCGGTTCCCACCGCTGCACCGGCCTGTCTTCAGGAGCGTCCGCGCTCCTCCAGATAGGCCGTGTGCGTCTGCTGACGGCGGGCCTCTGCTTCGCGGAGGTCCGCCGTCACGCTTTCCGCCTCCTCGAACAGCAGGTCCAGCTGCCGCTCCAGATGGCGTTCCGGGGACTCCCCGCCCGGCGTCAGCCGGTTCCACCAGCGGGTCCGGTTGTACGTGTCCACGCACTCCGGCACGTCCCGCCGGATCGCCCGCGACAGCGCGTGCACCGCCTCCGGCTCGGTGACCAGGACCTCGGCCACCCACCCCGGCTCCAGCAGCGCCCCGTACAGCTCCAGCAGCCCGGCCCGCCGGCTCCCGGCCGCCTCCGGCAGCTCCACCTCGGCCAGGTACTCCCGCAGCCGCGCGAAGTCCTCGCGCAGTACGTCGAGTTCCTCACTCGGGTCGAACGGCGGCGGCGCCACCCGCTCCGGCGGGGCGATCAGCGCGCCCGCCCCGTACAGCCCGGCCACCACCACCGGCCAGTACGCGCCGCCGGCCGCCCCGGCGAGGGTGAGGCCGAGGCCCACCACGCCACAGGCGGAGCCGGCCAGGTTCTTCCTCGACTCCAGGTAGCCGAGCACCCGGCCGACCGCCCCGCCGCCCCGGCGGCCGCCCCTACTGGTAGCCACGGATCTCCTCGAAGGCTCCGGCCAGCGAACGGTTGCCGCCCGTGGCGTCGAAGAGCCGCCCGCCGGTCAGTTCCGTGATGTGGGTGAGCTCCTTGCGGTCCGAGTCCCCGAACAGCACCGCGAAGACCGGCGTCTGCTTCTGCGCCTCGGGCAGGGCCGCGTAGAAGGAGTCGAAGTGCTTGGCCCCGACGCCCTCGGTGTTCTCCCCGTCCGTCATCAGCACGATCGAGGTGAACGCGTCCGCGCCGCCCTTGCCGAGGTGCTGGTAGGCCGCCTCCAGGCTGCCGTAGACCGCCGTGCCGCCGTCCGGCTCCAGCGCCTTCACGTCGCCGCGGATCGCGTCCAGCGCCGGCCCCGGATTGCCGGGCTCGACCACGTGCGTCAGCACCTTCTTCACCTTGGAACCGAAGGGCAGCAACGTCACCTCCTCACGGTCCCGGAACCGCTGCCCCGTGCCCGAACTCCCGCTGCCCGTCAGATCGGTGAGCGCCGACTTCAGCCGCCCGATGCGGTCCTCCTCGCTCATCGAACCCGAGGTGTCCAGCACGTACACCGTCCGTGAGGGCCGGCGCAGCTCGTTCTCGTACGAGGCCAGCAGCCCGTCCGCGACCGAACGCGAGCCGGGGAAGGGCAGCTCGTGCCGCTTCTCCGGGTCCAGCCCGGCGGCCGGCGTCACCCCGGCCGCGACCGGCCGGCGGAAGGTCTGCTCGGTGATCGCCTTCTGCGCCTCGGGGCCGCGCAGGTAGTCCGTCAGCGCCCGCCCCGCATCACGCGCCCCCTCCGGGGCCGAGGTCAGCAGGGTCAGCGGGTAGTGCGCGGTGACCACGCCGTCGCGCGGCCGGATCACCGTCAGCGGCGCCTTCACGTCCTTCGCGTCCCGGTTCATGGACAGCAGCACCGACTCGTAGTTCACCAGCGCGTCCACGTCACCCCGCTTGCCGTACGCGGTCGCCAGCCAGCCGGAGGAGCCCGAGGTCAGCTTCTGCCCCGCGAAGAACTCCTTCAGCTTGGGCTGGGCCGTCTTCACGTCCGCGTCGCTCAGCGCCGCCTGCGCGCCCGACAGCCCCGAAGCCACCGAGACCAGCGCGGAGAAACCGGAATTGGAGCGCACCGGGTCCGTCATCCCGTACGTCAGCTTCCCGCCGGCCACCGCCTCGTGCACCGCCGACCAGGTCACCTCGCCGGGCTTCCAGCCCAGCCGGGCCAGCGCCTCCGGCTTCACGCCGATCGCCACCGGCGAGGACATCACCGGGGTCTCGCTGGACAGCTTCCCGACGGCCTCGGGCCGCAGCCGCAGGTAGTCGTTGGAGGACAGCCAGATCGCGTCGTACTTCCCGTCGGCCTTCCCCGAGGCGATCTGCTCGACCGCGTCGAGCGTCCCGGACGAGGTCAGCTCGACGCTCACCCCGGTGGCCGCCTTCGCCGACTTCAGCACGGACTCCATGTCGGAGAGCTCACTGGAGGCCAGCACCCGCAGGTGGCCCTCCTTGTACTTCGACTCCGCGGGCTCGGCCGGGCCCTCGGAGGTGCAGGCCGTCGCCGTGGCGAGCGTGGCCAGTGCGACCAGCGCACCGATCCAGCCCCGCCTCCCCGGCCTCCCCCGCATCACCGGGCACCGCCTTCGAGCGCACTGGCGGTACGGGTACGGGCCAGGTACGCCGAGGCGGTCCGCAGCTCCCCGGCCAGGGACTCCACCGTCGCCGCCATGTTCTCCGTGGCCTGCACCTTGAAGGTGTCGATCGCGTCGAGCGTCTTGTGGATCTGGGCGAAGGCCGTCCGCAGCGTCTCCGCCCCCACCGCCGGATCGGCCGCGATCCGCTGGATCTCGCCGCTCTGCGTGGACAGCATCTCCGCATTGCCCCGTATCAGGTCCTCGGTGGTCCCCTTCAGGGCGTTGACCTGCTCGATCACCTTGCGCTGGTTGTCGAGCGCCGCGGCCAGCACGACCGCGATCCGCAGCGCCGAGACGGTGGTGGTGGCCGCCCGGTCGACGCCCTTGATCAGCTCGTCGTTGTTGCGCCGGACCACGTCCATCGCCAGGTAGCCCTGCGCGCAGACGGCCAGCTGCGTCAGCAGGTCCTGGTGCTTCTGCCGGACCGGGAACAGCACGTCCGAGCGCAGCGCGTCGGCCCCCTGCGGGTCGGTGTGCTCCGCCTCGGCGATCCGCTGCTCGACGGCCCCGTCCAGGGCCTCGGTCAGGACCGCGTACTCCTGGAGCTTGCCCATGGTCTCCCACAGGCGGGCCCGCTCGGTGTGCAGGGCCGCGTTGTCGCGGCGCAGCTCGTCCTGGCCGCTGCGCAGCGAGCCCACGATCTTGTTGAGGGTGGCCTGCGAGGAGGCGTACTTCGCCACGTGGTCGCGGAACCTGTTGCCGCCCGGCAGCTTCGCGAGCAGTTTGCCGAGCCCCTTGCCGGGGGTGTCCCGCGGGTCGAGGTCCTCGACGGTGCGGCGCAGTTCGACGAGGGAGCCGGCGACGCGGGCCTGGGCGTCGCCGCCGCCGTCCGCGCCGAGGGAGCGTACGGTCCGCTCCAGCATCCGGTTGGACTGCTGGGCGGCGCTGCGGATGTCGGCCGCGCCGAGCCCGGCTATCTCGCCGATGCGGTGGGCGAACTCGGGGGAGCGGGTGTCGATCCCGGCGAGCGAGCCCACGTACTCCCCGGCCCGGCGGGCCATCTCGTCGCGTACGCCGTCCTGCAGCGGGACCAGCCCGGCGGCCTGTTCGCGGCGGACGGGCGGGACCGGCTCCGGCGCGCTGAGGACGAACGTGCCGTCCTCGGGTGGTGTCAGTGTCATGGTGTGGGCCCCTAACCCTTGGCGCGCTGGGCGAGCGCCATGAGGATCTTGACGGTGGGTGTGCCGACCTGGCGGATGCCGGTCAGCCCGGGGTTGAGGTAGCCGGCGTGCGGTGCGGTCGCGGCGGTGAACTCGGGCACGCCGTCCTGCGGGCGGAACCCGCGCTGTACGGCCAGCTCGCGCAGGCGCGGATCGGTGGCGAGGAGGGTGCCCAGCTCCTTGGCCTGCTCGGTGATCGGGACGAAGGTGTGCGCCGTGTTGACGGTGGTGTCGGGGTAGAGCACGACCATGTCGCCGGGGTCCTGGTGCTGGAGCAGCAGGGAGGCCACCTGGGACTCGTACACCAGGATCAGCGGTTCGCCGCTGCCGCTGACGAAGGCCCGGAAGGGGTCGTCGGAGCTCTGTTCGAGGGCGCCCTGGACGGAGATCAGCTTGCGCATCAGCGGTGCGGTGCGCTCGATCCCGGCGTCGTCGGCGACCACGCTGTTGCCGTTCGCGACGTTGGAGGTGGCCGCGAGGAAGAGGGCGCCGGAGTTGGAGGAGGCCGGGTCGGTGGTCTTGATGAACACCGTGCCGGTCAGCTCGGCGTGGGCGGAGGAACCGGGCAGCTGCTGCCAGGTGCGGTCCTCGGCGGCGGCCTTGAGGAAGGGGCCCATGAGCAGGGTCCCGAGGTTCTTGCCGGTCATCTTGGCGAGGTTGTTGTCGGCCAGCACCTTCGCGGCGTTGGGGCGGGCGATGACCACGAGCGGGGAGTAGAAGGGCTTGGTCTCCTGGGCCCCCTTCACCCCTGCGGCGGCCGCGACCTCCTTGGCGGGTTCACTGCTGCCGGGGAAGGCGAAGTCGAACTCCTTGAGGGCGAGTTGGTCCATCGCCCAGGAGCCCGAGGTCTCCGTCTTCACGATGTAGCCCTTGGCGGCAAGGGCCTTGACGACGTCGGGGTCGCGGAAGAATTCGGACTTCTCCGAGCCGATGACGCCACGCACGGTCTTCGTTGCCGTGGTTTCTGGGTGATCCTGCCCCTGGAAGGCGACGACGTAGAGCACGCCGCCGATCAGGAGGAGGCCCAGGACGATTCCTAGGATGCGTCTCACGGGTGCAGCGTGCTCGCGGAAACCCACATTCCGCGACGAGTTGAATGAACGTCAGGTGTCCAGGCGGTCCCACTTCGAAATGCTGTGTGAGCCCGTGGGTGCTGGTGGGCGGGGCGGCCGCCCGGGAGGATCGGGGCATGGGCGTGAGCGCGTTGAAGTGGCAGGGCTGGCTGGTCGGTCTGGTGACCCTGGCCGGGCTGCTGGTGTTCGCCCCGCTGGGCCTGTACGTGTGGGCGAGCGGCGGGGAACCTCCCGGGGCGCCGCCCAGGGCGGCCCTGGAGGACGTACGGGTCACCGGGTGCCGAATCGATCCGGCGAGCCGGCGGGTGGTGGCCTCGGTGGAGGCGGCGGGCCGGGCCGAGGGCGCCGGCGCGTACGTCGTCACGGTGGAGTTCCGGGACGGCGCCGAACCGGACCCGGAGCGCAGGGCCGCCCAGGCGCTGTTGAGGATCCCGGGCGTGGCCCCGGGCGCGACCGAGCACGGGGAGGCGGTCGGTCCGGTGTGGCCGGTGGCGACGGTGCCGTGGTGCGGGGTCGCGGGCGCGGAGTTCGAGCCGCGGACGCCCGACACGCCCTGACGCGTCCCGGCGCGGCCGGCGTGGGGCTCCGTCGGGCTGCGTCACCGGGCCCGCGTCACCGACCTGCGTCACCGGCCCGCGCCGTGCGGCGCGAGCCGGTGTGCGCTCAACGGGTCACTTCACCTTGACGACGACGGTGTTGCACACCTTGTCGGCGAAGGTCTGCTTCTTGGCGTCCCACAGCGGCCACAGCCAGCCGATGTAGCACGGGATGCCGTCCAGGATGTGCGCCAGCTTGCGGACGAAGGCCATGCCGAAGCCGAGGGTCGCGCCGTCGGCCTCCTTGTGGAGGCTGATGCCGACGACCTTCTTGCCGATCGTCTGGCCGGTGGTGCCCTCCTTGTAGAGCTGGAAGAAGAACATGCCGAGGGCGTAGAGCATGCCGATGAGGCCGAGTACGCCGGCCGCCGCGGAGTCGGAGTCCCCGCCGCTGATGGCCGCGCCGATGCCGGCCAGCGCGTACATCGGGCCGGCGATGATCAGCGCGTCGAGCAGGTACGCGCCGACGCGCAGGCCCCAGTGGGCCAGCGGCGGCATGCCCGCACCCGGCATGCCGGGCATGCCCGGCATCCCCGGCTGCTGCGGGTAGCCGTAGCCCGGCGGCGGCGCCTGCTGCGGGTAGCCGTACTGCGGAGCCGCGTCCTGCGGGGGCTGCTGCGGGTAGCCGTACTGCGGGGGGACGCCCTGCGGGGCCTGCTGCGGGTAGCCGGGCTGGCCCTGCGGGGGCTGCTGGCCGTAGGGGTTGTTCGGGTCGCCGAAGCTCATCGGTGATTTCTCTCCAGGCTGCTGAAATGGGGACGAAGCGGCGTGGAGGAGATGGACCATGTGAGCGGCCTCCCCCGTGCTGCCGCGAACTTTCAGCCCTCATCGTGTTCGGAGCGCCGGATTCTGTCCAATTCCCGCCCCTGGCACGGGTCGCGGAACCTGCCGCGGAGCGTGCCGCGCGAGCGCGGTCGACACCGGGATGTGGCACCCGGTCCGGAGCCTCCGCGGCCCCGGACCGGGGCCGTCTAGAGGGCGCCGGCCAGGTCCGAGGACTTCAGGGCGGCGGCGTGCACGTCCATGCGCTCGGCGGCGAGGATCGCGGCGGTGGTGTCGGCGCGGGACGCGGCGACGAGGAGCGCGCGGGCGGCGAGGTCGTGCGCGCGCTGGTGCAGTGCGGCGGTGTCCGCCGCCGAGCGCTGCGGAGCACGTGCGGGCTGGGACCCGCGCAGCCGGCCGACCTGGACGGCGATCTCGGCGGCGGCCCCGTCGAGCCCGAGCTCGTCGGTGACGGCGAGCAGGGCCGCGAGGTGGCCGGCGAGCTGGATGTCCAGCGCTTCGCCGCGGCTGCTGTGCGGGTAGTCGGACGGGGCGGCGCCCATGCGGTGGACGACCGACTTGGTGCGGATCGGCTCGTACATGAGGTGGCCTCCTGCGTGGTCAGGAGACCATCCTACATTGGATTGGTTCTAAAGTTGAGCTGAATCCTGTTGTTGGTCGTGCGTGCCCGCCGTTAGAGCTGGTTGTAGCCGTCGAGGAAGTTGCCGATCCGCGTCACGGCATCGGCCAGATCCGTGGCGTTCGGCAGCGTCACGATCCGGAAGTGGTCGGGCTCGGGCCAGTTGAAGCCCGTACCGTGCACGACCATGATCTTCTCGGCCCGCAGCAGGTCGAGGACCATCTGCCGGTCGTCCTTGATCTTGTAAACGGACGGGTCCAGCCGCGGGAAGGCGTACAGCGCGCCCTTCGGCTTCACGCAGGTGACGCCCGGGATCTGCGTGAGCATGTCGTACGCGACGTTGCGCTGTTCCAGGATCCGCCCGCCGGGCAGGACCAGGTCCTCGATCGACTGCCGGCCGCCGAGCGCGGTGGCCACGGCGTGCTGTGAGGGCATGTTCGCGCACAGGCGCATGTTCGCCAGGACCGTGAGGCCCTCGATGTAGCAGGAGGCGTGCTGCTTCGGGCCGCACACCGCCATCCAGCCGGCCCGGTAGCCGGCGACGCGGTAGTTCTTCGAGAGGCCGTTGAACGTCAGCGTCAGCAGGTCGGGGGCGATGGCGGCGGTGTTGTGGTGCACGGCGCCGTCGTAGAGGATCCGGTCGTAGATCTCGTCCGAGCAGACGACCAGGTTGTGGCGGCGGGCGATGTCCGTCAGCCCGCGCAGCATCTCCTCGTCGTAGACCGCACCCGTCGGGTTGTTCGGGTTGATGATCACGATCGCCTTGGTGCGGTCGGTGACCTTGCGCTCGATGTCGGCGAGGTCCGGCATCCAGTCGGCCTGCTCGTCGCAGCGGTAGTGGACGGCCGTGCCGCCGGCGAGGGAGACGGACGCGGTCCACAGCGGGTAGTCCGGCGCCGGGACCAGCACCTCGTCACCGTCGTCGAGCAGCGCCTGCATCGACATCTGGATCAGCTCGGAGACGCCGTTGCCGAGGTAGATGTCCTCGACGTCCAGGTCGATGCCCTTGGTCTGGTAGTGCTGCATGACCGCGCGGCGCGCGGAGAGCAGCCCCTTCGCGTCGCCGTAACCGTGGGCGTTGCCCAGGTTGCGGAGCATGTCCTCAAGGATCTCCGGCGGGCAGTCGAAGCCGAAGGCCGCGGGGTTGCCGGTGTTGAGCTTGAGGATGCGATGACCTGCTGCTTCGAGCCGCATGGCCTCTTCGAGCACGGGGCCGCGGATCTCGTAGCAGACATTGGCGAGTTTGGTTGACTGGATCACCTGCATGACGGGAGCTTACGGGCCCCGGTGCGGGCTTGACGTGCCTTTTCGAAGACGGACCCGAAGAGCGAAATGTCCCATTTCGGGTAATGGGTGGGTGGTGGTGGGGTCCCCCCTTGGAATCCGGGGCGCGCGCGTGCTCCGACCTGCGGAACGAGTGCGGGCGGGGCTGGCGGGAACGCGGGATGTTGCGCTCGTCACCCCGGTGTACGGGTGAGGACCGAGGGTGACGGGGTACTCCGGCCGGGTGCTCCGGCTGAGTACGTCGGCTGAGTACGCGCACTCATGCGGCGGGGCGGGGCGCCGTGGAGGCTGGGCGCATGAACCGGGGGCGATCTTGATCGTGCTCCCGGTGTTCCTGAACAGCGGCTACTGAGGGGCGCGAGCAGTGGAGTTCGTAGTCGGTGACATGGCGATCACCACGGTCGGCACGGATGGCGACGACCGGGCGATCGAGTTCCTCGTCAGGCCGGAAGGGGCCGCGCAGGAGGGACACTTCGCGATCTTCCGCGAACACGACGAGGGCTGGGAGTCCGCCCGCATCACGATCGCCCCGGAGTCGGCCGCGATCCCGGTGGCGGCGGTCGAATGGGCGGTGGAGTTCGCACGCGAGTACCTGTGAGGCGTTGTCGGTGGCCTCGCCTACCGTTCGGAACATGAAGCCGCTCAGGATCATCGCCGGAGACGCGACGAGCCCCCAGGCCAAGGGGCCCAAGATCATCGCCCACGTCTGCAACGACCTCGGCGGGTGGGGGAAGGGCTTCGTCCTGGCCGTCTCGAAGCGCTGGCCCGAGCCGGAGGCCGCGTACCGGGACTGGCACCGCGGACGCAGCGGAAACGACTTCGGGCTGGGCGCCGTGCAGGTGGTGCGGGTCAAGCCCGACACCTGGGTGGCCAACATGGTCGGGCAGCGCGGGATGCGCACCGGGAGCGGGGGGCCGCCGATCCGCTACGACGCGGTGGAGCGCTGCCTCGACGCGCTGGCCGGGCACGCCGTCGAGCTGGGGGCCGGCGTCCACATGCCGCGCATCGGGTGCGGGCTCGCGGGCGGCAAGTGGCCGCGCATCGAGCCGCTGATCACCGACGCGCTGTGCGCGCGCGACGTGGAAGTGACGGTCTACGACCATGCCTGAGCCCGAGGTGCCCGGGGATCTCCTCGTGGCGAAGGAGCTGGTCTACGACCGCTGCGGCTTCACCTGCTCCCGGCCGGTCGCCGAGGCGGAGAGCGCCGAGTACGGGGCGTACACCTTCACGCTGGACGGCCTGCGCGTCGTCTTCCGCGCGGCCAGGACGACCCCGACGAAGGCCGGGCAGTTCGTCACGCTGTGGAAGCGGTCCGACGGCGGGCCGATCCGGCCCTTCGACGTGGCGGACCCCGTCGACCTGGTCGTCGTCAGCACCCGGGACGCGGACGGCTTCGGACAGTTCGTCCTCTCCCGCGAGGTGCTCCGCGCGCGCGGCATCCTGTCCGTGGACGGGGCCGGCGGCAAGCGCGCCTTCCGGGTCTACCCGCCGTGGGTCGCGGTGGAGAGCCGGCAGGCCCGCGCGACGCAGGCCTGGCAGGCCGGCTGCTTCCTGAACGTGGGCACCGGCGCCGAGGTCGACCTCACCCGCGCCCGGACCCTCCTCCAGCCGTAGCGGCGACGCGCCCGGACGGCGCGGCCCCAAGCCCGAGACTGCGCCCCGCCCCCCGCGCCTCAATCGCCGGCGAGGCTGAAATGGCGCGGCGAGGCCGGGGTGTGCGGCGACTGGAGTGGTGCGGCGTGGCTGGACGGCGCGGCCCAAAGCCCGGGGCTCGGCCCCGCACCCCGCGCCTCAATCGCCGGCGAGGCTGAATTTGTGCGGCGAAGCTGGATTGTGCGGCGCGGCCGGGATCGAACCGGGCCGGTTGGGGCGGGGTCGGGTGTGTGTCGGGGTGATCCCCGCAGGGCGCCGAACGCAACGAGGCCGATCCCTCCGACCCCTCGACACGTTCGGCGTCCGAGGAGACGCCCCGGCGCGCGCCCGGCCCCGGCACAACCGGCCCCACCCGAAGCCCGGCCCGAGCGGCGCAGCCGAGTGGCAGCCGATACGCCACGCCGAGCGATCTTGGAGGATCGATTCGTCCCGTTCCGCCCTCCTAGGGTCGTGCCCGCACGCCCCAGCTCCCATGGAAGGGATTCCCCCCGCATGAAGCTCCGCAACGCCGCGGCCGCCGCCCTGGCCGCGTTCGCCCTGGCCCTGTCGCTGCCCGGATCGGCGATGGCCGCCACCGGCGACTTCTCGTACAAGTACGTCGACGGCCTCGGCCACGAGCAGAAGATCGTGCTGCACGACCCGCACAGCGGCAAGTGCATCAACCTGTACGCCGTCGGCTCCGACGAGGAGCTGCCCGGCTACGGCCCGCACAACCGCACCGACACCCCGGTCATCGTCTACAAGGGGGCGAACTGCGCGGGCTCCGAGTACCGGCTGCGCGCGAACGGCAACCCGGCGCGCGACGACCTCGAAGTGCGCTCGGTGAGGTTCGAGGCCGCGGCCGGCTGATCCGCCAGGCCGGCCCCGTACGCGGATCCGTACGCGCTATCCCTCCAGGATCACCAGAGGGATCTCGCGGGGCCGGGCGGCCCTCTGGTCGTCCTCGAACGGGGGCCAGAGGGCCGTCATCATGTCCCAGTACGTCTCCCGCTCCTCCGGCGTGGCCGTGCGCGCCGTCGCCTTGACCGTGGCCGCGCCGACCTGGAGGCGGACCTCCGGGTGGTCGGTGAGGTTCAGGTACCAGTGGGGGTGGTCCGGGGCGCCGTACCCGGCGGCCAGGACGACGAAACGGCCCGCGTCCTCGCCGTAGATCAGCGGGGTGCGGACGGTGCGTCCGGAGCGGCGGTCCACCGTGGTGAGCAGCAGGGTGGGGACGCCGTGCCACAGGTGCCCGTCGGCGCCCGCGGTGGTCACGTACGCGCGGACGTGGTCGAGGCGTGGGCCGGGTCGCGGGTCCGTGGGGTGTTCCCAGTCGACATCGAGTGCGTGCATTTACCTGTCCTTAGGGTCGTGGCCCCCTGGCGGCTAACGAGCATTAACGATTCTGGATGCGCACGACCCGTAGCGCACCCTTGCAGGTCTGGACCAAGCTCGTCGCATGGATCTGGAGCTGAGGCACCTCAAGATCGTCAGGGCCGTCGCCGACGCCGGGAGTCTGACCCGGGCCGCCACCGCCCTCGGCCTCGCGCAGCCCGCGCTCAGCACGCAGCTGAAGCGCATCGAGCGGGCCCTGGGCGGGACGCTGTTCGTGCGCGGCCGGGAGGGCGTACGGGCCACCCCGCTCGGGGAGCTCGTACTGGAGCGGGCGCGGGTGCTGCTGCCCGCCGTGTGCGAGCTGCAGGAGGAGGCCCGGCGGTTCGCCCGGCAGGGGGCGCACGGCCACCGGCTCGGCGGAACGCACGGCCCGCTGCTCGGCGGGCTCGTGGACCGGCTCGCGCGCGCGGAACCCGGGGTGCCGGTGACCACGTACACCTCCTGGTCCGAGCGGGAGGTCGCCGGGAGCGTCGCCGACGGGCGGCTCGACTTCGCGCTGGTCGGGGTCTGCGGGGAGAGCGCGCCGCCCGAGCCGGGGCGGCTCGCCTGGATGGAGGTGGCGCGGGATCCGGTGCACGTGATGCTGGCCGAGGACCATCCGCTGGCCCTCGCCCCGCGCGACGAGGTCGACCTGGCCGAGCTGGCCGCCGAGGCGTGGGCGGACGTGCCGGGGGACGGGTGCTTCGGGGACTGCTTCGCCGCGGCGTGCGTACGGGCCGGGTTCACGCCCGCCTGCGTCTACGAGACGGACACGGCGTCGTGCGTGCACCTTGTCCAGGTGGGGCGGGCGGTCGGGCTGTGCCGGGCGACGTTCCCGGCGACCCGGGGGGTGGTCACGCGGCCGCTGGCCGGGACGCCGCTGGTGTGGCGGCACCTGCTGGGCTGGCACCCCGCCGGGCGGGCTGCCGGGCGGGCCGCGGAGGTGCTGGGGCTGGCGCGGGCTGCGCATGCGGAGGCGTTGGCTAGGGCCGGGGGCCTGCGGCCCGCGCTGCCGTGGTCTGCGGCGTAGTCCGCCCCCGCGGCCGCGGCTCCGCTGCCGGGGCTCCGCCCCGGACCCCGCGCCTCAAACGCCGGCGGGGCTGGATTTGGCGGGGCCGGGGCTGGATGGTGGGGGGTGGGATGAGTGTGAAGGGCGTGCGGACGCCCCCGGCGGCGCCGGGGGTGTCGGGGCAGCCTTGGCGCGGATTGCCTACGGCAGGTAGCGCTCGATGACCTGCGGGCCCTCCTTCTCGATCAGCTCGCGTGCCTTCGCGACCCGCTCCGGAGTCGGGTCGTGGCCGGTCACCATTACGAGGTCCTCGGGGTCGTACGGCCGTTCCCCGCCCGTGAAGAGGCGGTCCGACCGTGTGGGCTGCTCGTCGGGTTCACTGACCATCGCGTACCTCCTACGGTTCCCCCGGATTCCCGTTCCCCTGGCCCCATAGTCCGACCGCCGGCCCATGAACGCACTTCGGCGCCCGCCGCGCCGCGGGCATAACACCGGGGGAGGGGCCAACCGGCAGCTCCCGCACGACGGTTCGGATTTCTACGGTTTCCGCAGACGCCCCCGGAAACCGAGGAGATCCCCCATGCTCAAGCGACACGCCCGCACGGCGTGTACCGCCCTGGCCGCCGCCGGGCTGCTGCTGGCCGGGACGGGCGGCGCCACCGCCGACTCCGGCCCCGCGGCTCCCTCGGCGGCTACCACCCTGCGCACCGCCGACGCCCCGCCCGAGCTGCTCGCCGCCATGCAGCGCGACCTCGGCCTGACCCCCACGCAGGCCAAGGCCCGACTGGCGCACGAGGCCGAGGCGGGGGCCACCGCCGCCCGGCTGCGGGACCGGCTCGGTGCGGCCTTCGCCGGGGCCTGGGTGGACGGGGCCGACGCCGCCACCCTCACCGTCGCCACCACCCGCGCCGCCGACACCGCCGCGATACGGGCCACCGGCGCCAAGGCACGGCTCGTCACCCGCGCCCTGGCCGACCTGGACTCCGCCAAGGCGGCCCTGGACCGGGCGGCCACCACCGGGACCCCCGTGCGGTACGTCGACCCGCGCTCCAACACCCTGGTCGTCGAGGAGGCCGAGTCGGGCGCGGCGGCGCGGCTGCTGGCCGCCACCGGGACCGACGCGGCCCTGGTCACGGTGGTCCGTACGGCCGAGGCCCCGCGTCCCCTCTACGACCTGCGCGGCGGGGACGCCTACTACATGAACGGCAGCGGCCGCTGCTCCGTCGGTTTCCCGGTCACCAAGGGGACCGTGAACGGCTTCGCCACCGCCGGGCACTGCGGCCGCGCCGGCACGACCACCAGCGGCTTCAACCAGGTCGCGCAGGGCTCCTTCCAGGCCTCGGTCTTCCCCGGCAACGACATGGCCTGGGTGGCCGCCAACACCCAGTGGACCTCCACCCCGTACGTGAAGGGCAGCGGGGGTGCGAACGTGCAGGTCACGGGCTCGGTTCTGCAGCCGGTCGGGGCCTCGGTATGCCGTTCCGGCTCGACCACCGGCTGGCACTGCGGCACCATCCAGCAGCACGGCACCAGCGTCACCTACCCCGAGGGCACCATCTCCGGGGTGACCCGTACGACGGTCTGCGCCGAGCCGGGCGACTCCGGCGGCTCCTACATCTCCGGGAGCCAGGCGCAGGGCGTGACCTCGGGCGGCTCCGGCAACTGCTCCAGCGGCGGGACCACCTTCTTCCAGCCGCTGAACCCGATCCTGTCGGCGTACGGACTGACCCTCAAGGTCACCGGCAGCGACCCGGGCCCCGGCCCCGGCCCCGGTGAGCCCGAGCCGGGCGGCACCTGGAAGGCGGGCACCGTCTACGCGGCCGGCGCCACCGTCACCCACGGCGGTGCGAGCTACCGCTGCATCCAGGGCCACCAGGCGCAGCCGGGCTGGGAGCCGCCGAACGTCCCGGCCCTCTGGCAGCGCCTGTAGCAACGAGAGCGCGCGTGCCGGTGCCGTGGCTGCCAAGGGGGGAGTCACGGCACCCCCGCGCGCCCGGGGCGGGGTCAGACGAGGACCGCGGCCAGGGTGCCGAGCGCACCGAGCACGGTCAGCAGGCCGCAGATCGCGAGGTTCACCGTCCGGTGCTCCCAGAAGACCGCGACGAACTCCCGGATGGTGGCGCTCGGCCAGTAGTACTTCGCGGTGGGGGAGCCCAGCACCTGCCCGTTGACGCCGGTCTTGCGCGCCAGCATCGCGGCCCGGAAGGCGTGGAAGTTGTTGGTGACCACCACGCACCGGTAGGCCGGATCGTGCGCCTCCATGAGCTCCTTGCTGAAGCGCATGTTCTCCTCGGTCGTCGTGGACCGGTCCTCCAGTGCGATGTGCTCCGCCGGCACGCCCTCCGCGATCAGCCAGTCCGCCATCGCCCGCGCCTCCGCGACCTTCTCGTCCGAGCCCTTGCCGCCCGAGACGAGCAGCACCGGCGGCCGGCCGCTGCGGGCCAGCTGGCCCTCGTAGATCTGTTGCCCCTTGCGCAGGCGCGAGGCCAGCAGCGGCGGCACGCGGTCCCCGCCGATCAGGCCCGAGCCGAGCATGACCACGTGGTCGACGTCGCCGCGCACCTTGATCCGCCCGTAGAGGAAGGCGTAGCCGAGGAAGCAGAAGAAGACGAAGGAGACGTAGCCGGCCACCACGGTGAGCGTTCCGGCGATGCCGCCCAGGACGGGGGAGCCGACCACGCCGACGAGGATCAGCAGGGCGATCAGCGCGAAGATCGCGAGGCCCGCGAGCATCGACAGCAGGTTGGCCGGCCGCAGGCCCTCCTTGCGGACCATCGTCACGCCGTTGCGGACGAGGAAGACGCCCAGCGCCAGGATGCCGAACACGGGTGAGGCGAAGGCGAGTACGACGACCGTGACGGCCGCCCAGGTGGGCAGCTTGCCCACCTGGAGGAACAGCGCGGAGCAGGCGCTGAGGAAGGTCAGTCCCAGCAGTACGGCGTTGCTGAAGCGGCGCCGGTCCTGCCGGACGCTTATGCAGAACGCGAGGAAAAGCAGGGCGGCGAGGGCGAAGGCGACCATGCCGCCCATCGTAGGCGTCCGGCCTATCGAAGATCGCGGGCTGTGCGGCGCACCGAACGCCCGGCCAGCACGTCCGTCCGGCGCCCGTCGCGCAGGACGAACCTCCCGTCGATCAGGACGTGCGGGATGCCCGTCGGCAGCACCCGCGGCCGCTCGTAGGTGGACCCGGCCGCGACCGTGTCGGGGTCGAAAAGGACGAGGTCGGCGCGGTGGCCCACCCGGACCAGGCCGCGGTCGGGCAGGCGCAGGCGCGCCGCGGGGCGGCCGGCCAGGTGCGCCACGCACTCCTCCAGGGAGAGCAGGCCGAGTTCGCGCACGTAGTGGCCGAGGTAGTGCGGGAAGGTGCCGTAGGCGCGCGGGTGCGGTTTCGCGCCCTGCAGGATGCCGTCGGAGCCGCCGGTGTGGACGCGGTGGCGCATGATCGCCCGGACGTTCTCCTCGTGGCCGACGTGCTGGAGGACGGTCGGCGCGAGGCGGTCGTCCAGCAGCAGCCGGCGGGCGGTCTCCCATCCGTCCAGGCGCGTGCCGACGTACGCGGCGAGGGCGGGATCGGCGACGCCCGAGATCTCGACCGTCGACCAGTCGACGGGGACCCCGTGGCAGCCGTCCGCGCCCTCCACCTCCAGCGCGTGGCGGATCCGCCCGGCCTCGGCGTCGTCGCGCAGCCGGGCCAGGACCGCCTCCGGTCCGCCCTCGTTCGCCCAACTGGGCAGGAGCGCCACGAGGGTGGTGCAGCCGGGCGTGTACGGGTAGCTGTCGAGGGTGATGTCGGCGCCGTCGGCCAGGGCCGCGTCGAGCAGGGCGAGCAGCTCGGGTGCGCGGCCCTCGTTCTCGCCGAAGTTCATGGTGGCGTGGGCCAGGTGCAGGGCGCAGCCGGCCTCCCGGGTCAGCGCGACCATCTCGGCGTACGCGGCCAGCGCGCCGTGGCCGTACGAGCGGTGGTGCGGGCAGTAGTAGCCGCCGTACTCCGCCACCACCCGGCACAGTTCGGTCAGTTCGGCGCCGGAGGCGTACATGCCGGGGGTGTAGGTGAGGCCGGAGGACATGCCGACGGCGCCCTCGGCCAGGCCGTCGGCGACGAGCCGGCGCATCCGGTCCAGCTCGGCCCCGGTCGCGGGGCGGTCGTCCCAGCCGAGGACGTGGGCGCGGACGGTGCCCTGCGGGACGAGGTAGGCGGCGTTGACGGCGATGCCCTCGCCGCCGAAACCGCGGTCCAGGCGGTCGAGGTAGCCGCCGACCGTGCGCCAGTCGAAGTCGATGTCGTCCCCGGGGCCGTTCCACCCCGCGATGGCGGCCCGCACCTCGCCCAGGGTCCGGTCGTCGGCCGGCGCGTACGACAGGCCGTCCTGGCCGAGGACTTCGAGGGTGACGCCCTGGGCGGCCTTCGCGCTGTGGTCCGGATCGCGGAGCAGGGCGAGGTCGCTGTGGGCGTGCATGTCGACGAAGCCGGGCGCGAGGGCCAGGCCGTGCGCGTCGAGCGTCCGGCGGCCCCCGGGGAGCGAGCCGATCCCGGCGATCCGGCCCTCGTGGACGCCGACGTCCGCGGTGTACGAGGGCCCGCCCGTGCCGTCGACGACGCGGGCCCCCCGGATGACCAGGTCCACCGGTCCGTTCCTAGAAGAAGGTGCGGACGTAGTCGGTGACGGTGCCGTCGGCCTCCACGACCGGGATCAGCGGCCACTTCTCGAAGATCGTGCAGGGGTGGGACATGCCGAGGGCCACCCAGTCGCCGACCTGCACGTCGTCGGCCGAGTCGGTCTCCAGCCAGGCGTGCTGGTCGGACAGTTTGACCACGCGGATGCCGGTGGCGGGGCGTTCGACGCCGGTGAGGGCGTCGCGGACCAGCTCGGCCTCGGGCAGCCCCAGGTCGTAGGCGATGTCGCGCTTGCCCGCGTTGACGAAGGCCTGGGTGGGGGAGGGCCGGGAGACGACCTGGGTCCACAGCCGGAACGCGGGGCGCAGGCCGCCCTCTTCCGGGTGCCGGTTGAAGGGGGTGAGGCGGGTGTACCAGCCGTGGTCGTGGGAGACGTACGCACCGGAGCGGAGCAGCTTCAGGGTGGGGCGGGACAGCTCCGGGAGCTCGGCGAAGACGTCGGCGACCGCGTCGAACCAGGCGGAGCCGCCGGCGCTGACGACGATCTCCTCCAGGTCGGCGGCGAACCGGCCCGCCTTGTCGAACTCGACGGCCAGGGCGGTGAGCCGGCGCAGGTACGCGTGGACGCGGTCCGGGTCGGCTTCGGGCACCTCGGCCTCGTAGCCGCCCATGCCGACCAGCCGCAGGGTGGCGGTGGCGGCGACCGCGTCGGCGACGGCGCGGCAGTCCTCCTCGGTACGGGCCCCGGTGCGGGCGTCCTCGCCGGCGCCGAGCTCGACGACGACGTCGACGACGGCGGGCGCGTCGCGCAGGGCCCGGTCCATGAGGTGGACCCCGCGCACGGAGTCGACGTAGCAGACGAAGCGGAAGTCGGGGTCGGCGGCGAGCTCGCCGGCGACCCAGCGCAGGGCGGCCGGATCGACGAGCTCGTTGGCGAGGAAGATCCGCTGGATGCCGAAGGCGCGGTAGACGCGGGCCTGGTGGGGGACGGCCGCGGTGATGCCCCACGCGCCGTGGTCCAGCTGACGGCGGAAGAGCTGCGGGGCCATGCAGGTCTTGCCGTGCGGGGCGAAGGCCAGGTCGTGGCGGGCGGCGTAGGCGCCGAGCGCGGCGAGGTTGTGCTCCAGCGCGTCGGCGTCGAGGGTCAGGACGGGCGTGGTGAAGCCGCCGGTGTGGAGGTCCCGTCGCTGGGCGGCGAGCTGCCCGACGGTGAGGCCCTGCGTCTGGGCGTCCGGCGGGAGTCCCTTGAACCGGTGGTCGACCGGTTCGTCGGCGAGGTCCTGGACGGGGTCGCTGGCGCTGGCCATGCGGGTGCCTCCCGGGGGTTGCGTGGTGTGCAACGGTCGTTGCGTATGCCGCTGCATGCTGTCTAACATCCCGGATGACGACGGGTCAACGCGCGCGGCCGCGTCACGGCAGCGAAGCCGCACCGCGACGACGAGGGAGGCACGGCATGAGCCAGTCGGTGGAGCGGGCGCTCCGGATCCTGCCGCTGCTCGCGAAGGGCCCCGCCCCCCTGGGGGCAGTGGCGGACGAGCTCGGCGTCCACAAGAGCACCGCCCTCCGCCTCCTGCGCACGCTGGACGAGCACGGCCTCGTCTACCGCCAGCCCGACGGCCGCTACCGCCTGGGGTCGAGGCTCTTCGCGCTCGCCGCCGAGGCCATCGAGAACCTCGACGTCCGGGAGATCGCGCACCCCCACCTCGTCGAGCTCAACCGGGCCACCGGCCACACCGTTCACCTCGCCCTGCACCAGGACGACGAGGTCGTGTACGTCGACAAGGTCGACAGCCGCTACCCCGTCCGCATGTACTCCCGCATCGGCAGGCCCGTCCCCCTCACGGTCGCCGCCGTCGCCAAGCTGCTCCTCGCGGACCTGCCCGAGGCCGAGCGCCGGGCGCTCGCCGAGCGGATCGAGTACCCCCGCTACACCCCGCGCTCCACCCCGGACGCCGCCGCCTTCCTCCGCGAGCTGGACCTCGTGCGCGAGCAGGGCTGGGCCACCGACCTCGGCGGGCACGAGGAGTCCCTCAACTGCCTCGGCGCGCCCGTGCACGGGCCGGACGGGCGGGTCGTCGCCGCGCTGTCCGTCTCCGCGCCCGGCGTGGTCGTCCCCGCCGAGGGGCTGCTCGAACTGCTGCCGCAGGTCCTCCGTACCGCCGTAGCCATCAGCCAGGACTATTCAGGAGCACAGGAGAGCACGTGACCGCGAACACCGCAGGCACCGCAGGCACCGCGAAGACCGCCATCACCCCCGACACCCACACCGTCCCGCCCGCGAGGTTCTCGCACGGCGTGCGCAAGGGGAACATCCTCCAGGTCGCCGGCCAGGTCGGCTTCCTCCCGCACGTCGACGGGCAGCCGCCCACCCCCGCCGGGCCGACGCTGCGCGAGCAGACCCTCCAGACGCTGGAGAACGTCCGCTCCGTACTGGAGGCGGGCGGCGCGACCTGGGACGACGTGATGATGATCCGCGTCTACCTCACCGACACCGGGCACTTCGCCGAGATGAACGGCATCTACAACACCTACTTCGAGGAGCAGGGCCTGAAGGAGGCCCCCGCCGCCCGCACCACCGTGTACGTGGGCCTGCCGGCCGGGCTGCTCGTCGAGATCGACGCCCTCGCCGTCCTCGGCTGAGCCCCGGTCGCCTGAGCCGCGGCCGGACATGCGGGTGGGGCGCCCCCCTGGCGGCGGGGCGCCCCGTTCACGCACGGGCTACGCGCAGTACTGCGCTTCCTTGCCGATCGAGCGGTACATGCAGTCCGCGTTCTCCAGCAGCTGGAGCACGGCGTCCTTGTTCCGCGCGGTCTCGCGGTCGATCACCTCGTCCGGCGGGTAGAAGCCGCCCCCGCCGCTCTCCGGGTACATCTCGAAGGTGTAGGCGAAGATCTTCTGGTTGCCCCACAGCCAGTCGTCGATCGTGCCGTCGGTGATGTACAGGTCGCTCGACTGCTCCGGCGTGTAGCCGTTGCTCGCCGCCATGCTCGTGCCGATCTTCTTGTAGACGGCGAGGTCGTCGGCGGTCAGGCCCGGAGCGGTGTCGTTGTACGTGTAGCCGAAGGGCCACAGGACCAGTTCGCTGTACGTGTGGAAGTCGATCGCGGCCTTGATCTGCTGCTTGCCGCCGATGACCCGGCTGCGGACGAAGTCCGAGACGACCTTCACCTCGGGCGCCGACTCGGCGGCCGCGCCCCGGTAGGTCTCGGAGCTCTTGCTGCTGCTGGAGCCGCCGCAGCAGCCCCACTTGTAGTTCCAGTTCCGGTTCTCGTCCGTGCCGATGTACGAGGATCCGCTGTTGGGCTGGCGGTTCTTGCGCCAGGAGCGGTAGGAGCCGGTGGCGATGTCGTACTCGCCGCCGTCCGGGTTGAGGTCCGGGACGATCCAGATCTCGCGGCTGTTGACGGCGTTGGTGACCCGGGAGTCGGTGCCGTACTTGGAGCCGAACTCCTTGAGCAGGTAGAGCGCCATCTCGACGGTCAGGTGCTCGCGGGCGTGCTGGTGGTGGGTGAAGAGCACCTCGGGTTCGGCCTCGTCGGTCGCGACGTTGTCGCTGATCTTGATGGCGATGAGGTCGCGGCCCTGGTACGACTTCCCGATCACCCGCTTGCTCATGATGCCCGGGTACTGGGCGATGCGCTGGTCGATCTCCGTGTTCATCTCGGCGTAGTTGTGGTACTTCGAGTCCGCCGAGGGGAAGTCCATCGGGCTGGCCGCGATGCCGGGCAGCGAGCGGTCCGGCGGCCCGGGCAGCGCGGTGAGCCGGTAGCCGAGCGCGCGCAGGTTCTTCGCCTGCATGGTGTCCGCGCTGACCACGACCGTGTGGTCGTCCACCTCGTCGATCGAGACGCCCGTACGGAGCAGGGCGGTGCGGTCGGCGGGGGTGGAGGGGCCGTGGATCCGGTACTGGACGATGGCCTCGTCCTGGGTGGCGGTGGACGGGGTGGGCGGTGGCGATGCCGTCGCGCTCATGCCGTAGGCGGGTGCGCCCAGCGCGAGCGCCAGCAGGGCCGCCGTGACGGCGGCCCTCCGGCGGGTATGGAGCCGCATGCGTTCTCCTGGGTGGGAGTGTGGGGGTAGCCGTGCGGACGCGCACAGCGTGCTCTCATGGCATGTCCCGGTCAAGGACCCGCCGTGCGGGCCGAACCGATCCGGCCACCCCCACACGTACCGCCTACGGGAGTCCGTGGACCTTCGGACCCACCGAGTTCGACCAAGCACTACCCGCCTTGGCGTCCCAGTTGGTCGACCAGGTCATCGCACCGCGCAGCCCCGGGTAGGTCTTCGACGGCTTGAAGGATCCGCAGTTCGTGCCCCTGGCCAGGCAGTCCAGGGCGTTGTTGACGATGGTCGGGGAGACGTAGCCGCTGCCCGCGCCGCTCGGCGAGGCCGGGACGCCGATGCCCACCTGGGAGGGGTCGAGGCCGCCCTCCAGCTGGATGCAGGCGAGCGCGGTGAGGAAGTCCACCGAGCCCTGCGAGTAGACCTTGCCGTCGCAGCCGTTCATCGAGCCGCTGTTGTAGTACTGCATGTTGACGACGGTGAGGATGTCCTTGATGTTCAGCGCCGTCCTGAAGTAGCCGCCCTGCGTGGACTGCATGTCGATCGTCTGCGGAGCCATCGTGATGACCAGCGACGGGCCCGCCTTCGCGGACAGCGAGCGCAGCGCCTGCGTCATGTAGGTGGGGTTGAGGCCGTTCTCCAGGTCGATGTCGATGCCGGTGAAGCCGTACTCCTGCATCAGGGCGTACGCGGAGTTCGCGAGGTTGTTCGCGGAGGCCGAGTCGTTGACCGAGATGGTCCCCTTCTCGCCGCCGACGGAGAGGATGACCGACTTGCCGGCCGCCTTCTTCGCGGCGATGTCGGCCTTGAACTGGGCGACCGTGTAGCCGCCGAGGCCGGCCGAGTCGAGGTTGAAGGCGATGGCGCCGGGCGTGGTGGTGGCGTCGGCGAAGGAGACGGCGATGATGTCGTACTGCGCGGAGACGTCGGAGATCCTCTGGACGGTCGCGCCGTTGTTGAAGTTCTGCCAGTAGCCGGTCAGGGCGTGCTTGGGCACGGCCGGGCCGGGGCCCGGCCCGGGGCCGGTGCCGGTCGTGGTGCCGGTGACCGGAGCCGACTTGGCGCCCTCGCCCGCGGCGTTGTACGCGCTCACCTGGAAGGAGTACGAGGTCGACGCGGCGAGCCCGGTGATCTGGGCGGAGGCGCCCGAGGTGACGGTCTGTACGCGGACGCCGTCCTGATACACGTAATAGCCGGCCGCCCCGCTGACCGCGTTCCACGCAAGGGTGAGAGCGCTCGCGCTCTGGCCGGAAACGGCGGTCCCGGCGGGGGCCCCGGGGATGCTCGGGCCGGGGTCCGTGCCGCCGCCCCCGTCCGGCCCGAAGACGCTGAACTCGTCGACGACGTAGGCCGGCTGGCCGTACCAGCCGTGCGTGTACACCGTGACCTGGGTGGTGCTCGGCCCGGTGGTGAAGGTGGTGGACAGCTTCTGCCAGCCGGCGCCCGATCCGGGGGTCCAGGTGGACACGTCCTGGGTGCCGGTCCCGGTCGCGCCGAGGTAGACGTAGCTGCCCTGGACCTGCGTACTGAGCGTGTAGGTCGAGTTCGGCTTGACTGTGACGCTCTGACTGCAGCGGGCGTTGTCCTGTCCGGCCGGGGTGGCCTTGAGGGCGCCGGTTCCGGCGTAGACGGGCGAGGAGACGGAGGCGCCGGTTCCGCCGGTGCAGGACCAGTTGGCGAGACCCGACTCGAAGCCGCCGTTGCGGGCGACGTTGACGTCGACGGCCTGTGCGGTACCGGTGGCGAGGACCGTCAGGGCGCCCGCGGTGAGGGTGACGGCGACGGGGAGGACGAGGGAGCGTATGCGGTTCACGTGGGCTCCGGTGGGGGGAGGAAGGCGGTGAAGGGAGAGGAGGACCGGGTGGGGTGAGTCCGACTCAAGGCGTGCGCTGCCAAGTTGGTCCAGACCAATCCCCGTGTCAAGAGTCTTTGCGATGTGGCTTGAAATGACCGAAGGGTCGATCCCTGTTGTCCGGGTTTCCCGCCACCTGTGACAGAGGGCGGCCGTACGGGAATCGGCAAGGCCCTGCCCCGCCTGGGGTGACGCGGATATGGTGCTGAGGCAAGGGGGAAGCTCGTCGATCGTTTGCGGTCGCGCAGGACGTGCGCGTGCGCGGCGTCTTCGCGTCCAGCGCGCGACGGGCCCGTGGCACACGGGGTGAACGTGGGGGAACGGGGGAATTCACGTGCCGACCGCCATCGCTGTCACCAGCGCCGATCTGGTACTTCCGGCCCCTGACCGGCATACGCCCGGGGCCGCCGTACTGCACCCGCCGGAGCAGCTCGACCTGGAGGGCGCGCTCGCCGAGACCAGCGCGCTGCTGGAGCGGCACGGCCACCTCGTGGCCCTCGTGCCGCCCTGGCTCCCGCGCGCCACTGTCCAGCGGCTGCACACCGTACGCGCCATCCTGGAGACCGACCGGATCGCGCTCCTCGGCATCGATCTGCCGCCGCTGGGCACGGCCCTGCTGGTCCGTCAGCTGCGCCAGCTCAGCGTCTGCGACTTCAGCCCCGGAATCATCGCCTCCGCCGCCCGGCTGCTGTCCCACTACGTCTACGCGGGCGCCCTGCTGGGCTCGGTCGCCAAGCTCGACCGGGTCCGGGTCCCGGTCGGGCTGGGGGCGCACGCCAGGTCCTGGTCGCCGAGCGCGCAGTTCGCCGTACTGGCCCACCCGACGCCGCACCTGGCCAAGCTCGGGGCCGCCGGGGCGCAGGCGTCGGCCGCGGTGCCCGCGGGACCCGGGTTCGCCACGCAGCTCACCTTCGCCCGCGGCCAGCTCACCTCCGACTGGGTCACGGCCGAACTCGCCCCCGCCTGGCAGGTGCAGGGCGTCCTGGAGAACCCGCTGCCCGCCGGCTCGCCCGGCTGGTGGGGCACCCAGAAGCTCGTCGAGTTCGCCGCCGGCATCCCGGACCTGTCCGTGCTCTACCAGCTGGTCGCCTCGGTCCGCCGCGAGCAGTGCCGCTGGTGCGGCCTCGAACTCATCGGCGACCGCTGCGGCTTCTGCGCCGCCCCGCTCACGGCCGCGCCCGCCGCGCCACCGCCCCCGGCGAGCACCGCCCGATCCAGACCCTGACCGACCGACACCTGCGAACGAACGAAGAACGGCGAGGTAGGAAGACCGATGAACTCACGCCAGCGCCGCGGCGTCATCCTGCTGCTCCTGTCGGTCCTGTGCGCCCTGGGGGCCTTCGCCGGGGTCCTCGTGGTGATCGGCGACGTCAACTCCAAGGTCGGGGCCGAGGTCGTGGCCTACCGGGCCAAGGGCGACATAGCGCCGTACAGCCCGCTCGCCGCCGGGCAGTTCGAGGAGGTCAGGATCCCCAAGCGCTGGCTGTCCGAGACCGCCGTCACCGACCTCGGCGCCCTCAAGGACAAGATCGCGCTCACCACCCTGAAGAAGGGCTCGCTGCTCCAGGCGGACATGTTCGTCGACCGTCCGCAGCTCCAGCCCGGCGAGCAGGAGATCGCCATCATGATCGACGCGGCGACCGGCGTGGCCGGCAAGATCACCTCCGGCGCCAAGGTCAACATCATCGCCACCTTCAAGGGCGCCAAGGACACCGACCCCTCGCGGTCGGTGATCATCGTCGCCAACGCCCGGGTCCTGGGCGTCGGCCGGCTCACCGCCCTCGAAGCCAAGGACAGCGACCGCAAGGGCCCCGCCGAGGCGGTCCCGATCACCTTCGCTCTGAACACCAAGGACACCCAGCGCGTCGCGTACGCCGAGTCCTTCGCGGAACACGTGCGCCTGGCCCTGGTGGCCCCCGGCACCGACTCGGCACCCGCCCCGGGCGACCGTACGTACACCCTCGACGGGGACAAGTGAGGCATCACGGATGACCACCCGAATCCTCCCCGCGGTCGGCGACCCGGACGCCGCGCGTGCCATCTCCACCCTCCTCAGCCAGCTCCCGTCGGCGGAACCGGCCGCACCGGTCCCCGACTCGACCTCGCTGCTCGACACCCTCGCCCGGCTGGCCGTCGACTCCATCGACGAACTGCCCGAGGTCGTCCTCGTCCACGAGCGCATCGGCCCGGTGCCCGCACTGGAACTGATCCGCGAAGTCGCCCTGCGCTTCCCGGCGGTGGGCGTCGTCCTGGTCTCCTCCGACGCCGGCCCGGCGCTCTTCTCCGCAGCCATGGACTCGGGCGCGCGCGGCCTGATCGGCCTCCCGCTCTCCTACGAGGAACTCGCCGCCCGCGTCCAGGCGGCCGCCCAGTGGTCCGTGGGCGTACGCCGCCACCTCGGCAAGGGCTCGGCCGCCGACGTCTTCACCGGGCCGGGCGGCCGCGTGGTCACGGTCACCGGAGCCAAGGGCGGCGTCGGCGCCACCTTCACCGCCGTGCAGTTCGCGCTGGCCGCGGCCGCCTCGGGACGGCGTACGGCACTGGTCGACATGGACCTCCAGGCGGGCGACGTGGGCTCGTACCTCGACGTGCAGTTCCGCCGCTCCATCGCCGACCTCGCCGGCATCCAGGACATCTCCCCGCGGGTCCTCCAGGACGCCGTCTACGACGACCGCACGGGCCTCGCGCTGCTGCTGGCCCCGGCCGACGGGGAGCGGGGCGAGGAGGTCGACGACCGGGCCGCCCGGCACATCGTCGGAGCCCTGCGCAGCCGCTACGAACTCGTCGTCATCGACTGCGGCACCCAGGTGACCGGCGCGAACGCCGCCGCCGTGGAGATGGCGGACGTGGCGGTGCTGGTCACCACCCCGGACGTGGTCGCGGTACGGGCGGCGAAGCGGATGGTCCGGATGTGGGAACGCCTCCAGGTGCGCAAGGCCGAGGACACGGCGATGGTCGTCAACCGCTGGAGCAAGCACACCGAGATCCAGCCCGCCCTGATCGAGAAGATCACCAAGACCCGCGCCACCCGCACCCCGGTCCCGGCCGCCTTCAAGGAACTCCAGGCGGTCGTGGACGCGGGCCGGGTCCAGGACCTCGACAACCGCTCCACGGTCAAGCAGGCCCTGTGGACCCTGGCGGGCGAACTCGGCCTCCTTTCCGCCCCGGACACCGCCTCCGCTTCCGCGACCTCTGCGGGCGCCCCGGGCGCGGCGGTCGCGATACGCGCCGCCGGCGCGGTGTCCCGCCTGCGCCGCGGCCGGGAGGGCTGACGGATGCCCGCCCGCAGACCGGGACGCGGAGACCGGGGCCAGGTGGCGATCGAGTTCGTCGGCATGGTCCCGCTGATCCTGCTGCTCGTGGCGGCGGTGTGGGAGTGCGTACTGATCGGCTACGCGTTCTCCCTGGCGGGCAACGCGGCGGACGAGGGGGCGCGGGCGGGGGCGGTGACGGGGGAGCGGGCTGCCTGTATAGCGGCGGCGAAGGAGCACATCGGGGATGCGTGGAAGCCCGACGTGGACTGCCGAAAGTCCGGGGACATCTACCAGGTGAAGGTCACCCTGGGCATCCCCGTCCTCTTCCCCGGCCTCGACTTCGGCACGATCGACGGCACCGGCGGCGCGGCGTTGGAGAAGGAGGCGAAGTGACATGAGAAGGCGACGCATCCGTTCCGACCGGGGGCAAGTGGCCCTGGAATACATCGGCTTCGTGCCCATCCTGCTGTTCGTCGCCCTGTGCGCGATCCAGCTCGGCTGGGTCGCGTACGTCCACGAGCAGGCGGACACCGCCGCCCGTACGGCGGCGCGCGTGGAAGCCCAGCACCCGGGACGGGGGGAGGCCGCCGGATACGCCGCCATCCGCGAGGGGCTCCCGGCGACGGTGGTCGTGCCCCCGGGCGGCGACGCGGTGACCGCGACCGTGACCATACGGATCAACTCGATCATCCCCGGGCTTCCCGCCGGCGAGGCCAAGGCAACGGCAGTCATGCCCAACGACGACCCGAAGGTGACCGGACCATGAGCCTGCGTTCCCGGGTCAACACCCCCGACGACCGGCACAGCCCCCGCGAGGACGGCCGGCTGGTCTCCTCCTACCGCGCCAAGCTGCTGGAGGAGATCGACCTCGCCGAGATGTCCGCGCTCGCGCCCGCCGAGCGCCGGGCGCGCCTGGAGCGCGTACTCGGCCACATCATCAGCCGCGAGGGCCCCGTACTCTCCACCGTCGAGCGCGCGCAGCTGATCCGCCGGGTCGTCGACGAGGCCCTCGGCCTCGGTGTGCTCGAACCGCTCCTCGAAGACGCCTCGATCTCCGAGATCATGGTCAACGGCCCCGACCAGATCTTCGTCGAGCGCGCCGGCCGCGTGGAGCAGCTTCCGCTCCGCTTCGCCTCGCACGAGCAGCTGATGCAGACCATCGAGCGCATCGTCTCCACCGTCAACCGCCGTGTGGACGAGGCCAATCCGATGGTCGACGCGCGCCTGCCCAGCGGCGAACGCGTCAACGTCATCATCCCGCCGCTCTCCCTGACCGGCGCGACCCTCACCATCCGGCGCTTCCCGCGGGCCTTCACCCTGCACGAGATGATCGCGCTCGGCTCCCTCGACGAGCAGATGCTGCTCCTGCTGTCCGGGCTCGTCGCCGCCAAGATGAACCTGATCGTCTCCGGTGCCACCGGCACCGGCAAGACCACCCTCCTCAACGCCCTCTCCGGCCTGATCCCGGAGGGCGAGCGCATCATCACCATCGAGGACTCGGCCGAACTCCAGCTCCAGCAGGCGCACGTGATCCGCCTCGAATCCCGCCCGCCGAACGTGGAGGGCAAGGGCCAGATCACCATCCGCGACCTCGTACGCAACTCCCTTCGCATGCGCCCCGACCGCATCATCGTCGGCGAGGTCCGCGGCGGCGAGACCCTCGACATGCTCCAGGCGATGTCCACCGGCCACGACGGCTCCCTCGCCACCGTCCACGCCAACAGTTCCTCGGACGCGCTCATGCGCCTGCAGACCCTCGCCTCCATGTCGGAGGTGGAGATCCCCTTCGAGGCCCTCCAGGACCAGATCAACAGCGCCGTCAACGTCATCGTCCAGCTGACCCGCTTCGGCGACGGCTCACGCCGCATCACGGAGATCTCCATCCTGGAATCCCACGGCCGCGAACCCTTCCGGATCACCACGGTCTGCCGCTTCGCCGCCCAGCCGATGGGGGCGGACGGGCGCGTGCACGGCTACTTCGAGTACTACCCGCTGCCGCGTCGGATCGCCGAGCGGCTCTACATGAACAACCAGCCCATCCCGCAGGCCTTCGGGGTCGCCCTGCCGGACGACCCCCTCACCGCCCCGCTCGCCACCCCGCACTTTCCCCGGACCGCCCTGTGAACCCACTGATCCTCCTCACCCTCGGCGCCACCCTGCTCGCGTGCGTGCTCGTCGTCGCGGGCCTCCAGGCGTACGTCGCCGGGCGCGCCCAGCGCGCCGCCCTGATCGAGCGCCTCTCGGCGAGCGGAATGCCGCAGCCCCTCGGGCGGCGGCGCCGCTTCCGGGGCGTCGACAGGCGGCTGCGCAGGACCAAGCTGGGCCGCCGCATCGAGCTGAAGCTGGCGACCACCGGCCTGGACCTCACCCCGGGCGAGTTCTTCGTCTACATGCTGGGGTCGATCGCGGGCGTCTGGCTCATCGCGTCCGCGCTCCTCGCGCCGTTCTTCGGTCCGGTGGCGGGCGTGATCGGCGTCTGGGCGGCGAACGCCTTCCTCAACTGGCAGCGGGCGCGGCGTACGGAACGGTTCATCAACCAGCTCCCCGACCTGGCCCGCATCCTCGCCAACGCCACCCAGGCCGGGCTGGCCCTCCGTACGGCCATCGGCATCGCGGCCGAGGAGCTGGAGGCGCCGGCGGGCGAGGAACTGGCGCGCGTCGCCGACCGCCTCGCCGTGGGCCACTCCATCGAGGAGTCCCTGGGCGAACTCACCGAACGCCTGCCGTCACGGGAGCTGGTCGTCCTCGTCTCCACCCTCGTCCTGTCCGCCCGCGCGGGCGGCGCGATCGTGGACAGTCTGCGCAACCTGACGGTGACGCTGGAGCAGCGCAAGGAGACCCGCCGTGAGATCCGTACCCAGCTGTCCCAGGTGACGGTGACGGCGTACCTCGTCCCGTCCATCGGACTCGGCTCGCTGCTGCTCGTCGACATGATGATGCCCGGCGCGCTGGACCGGATGACGGGCGCGTTCCTCGGCCAGACGGCCGTGCTCGTCGCCCTCGGCCTCTTCGCCCTGGGCTTCATCCTCATCCGCCGCCTGTCGAAGATCGACGTGTGAGGGGGCGGACGCAACGATGATCGGACTTCTGCTCGCACTGGCCGTGGCCCTGTCGGTCCTCGGCGCCTTCCACGGCATCCGCCTCTACCGCGCGGACGTGAAACTGCCCACGGACCTCGCGCTCGCCCTGGAGGTCGGAGCCACCCGCACGACGGCGGTCGGCTCCCTCGTCGACCGCATGGGCATCCGCTGGGCCCCGTTCGTCCTGAGCGCGATGGGCCCGGCCCGGGTCGCCCGCAAGCGCCGCCAGATCGACATGGCGGGCAACCCGGCAGGCCTCACGATCGACCGGTACGCGGCCCGGCGGGCCGTGTACGGGGCCCTGGGCGCCCTCGGTGCCTTCTCCATGCTGATCAACGGCCAGCTGGTCGCCGCCCTGCTCATGGTGGCCTTCGGGCTGTTCTGGATCGAGGCCGGCCTGTGGTCGGCGATCAGGGTCCGCCGCGACCACATCGAGCGGACCCTGCCCGACTTCCTCGACGTGCTCGCCGTGGTGGTGAGCGCGGGGCTGGGCTTCCGGCAGGCGCTGGGCCGGGTGGCGGACAAGTACGAGGGCCCGTGGGCGGACGAGATCCGGATCACGCTCCAGCAGATGGACATGGGCGTGAGCCGCCGCCAGGCCTTCGACGAACTGCGCCGCCGCAACGACAGCGAACAGGTCGCGCAGTTCGTGACGGCGCTCCAGCAGGGCGAGGAGCTCGGCTCCCCGATCGTCGACACGCTGATCGCGATCGCCGAGGACATGCGCCGTACGGACGCCCAGAACGCCCGCCGCCGGGCGGCCCGGGCCGTCCCGAAGGCGACGTTCGCGGTGACCATGTTCATGCTTCCCGGCACGCTGATCCTGCTGGTCTGCGGCTTCGTCTACGGCGCGAACGTCGACTTCGGCGCGCTGTTCGGGGGTGGCTGAGCCATGGCACGGCTGAGCGTGCTCATCGCCGACGGCAATCCGGTCATCAGGGCGGGCCTGGCGGCGATCCTGAGCGCGGCCGGGGACCTCGACGTGACGGCCCAGGCGCAGGACGGCCGCGAGGCCCTGAGCCTGACCCGCCGGCACGCCCCGGACGTGATCCTGCTGGACGTGCGGATGCCGGGTGTGGACGGCATCTCGGCCCTCCCCCACCTCGTACAGCTCGCCCCCGTACTGATGCTGACGTACAGCAGGGAAGCCGACATCATCTGCGAGGCCCTGTCGTTGGGGGCCGGCGGCTACCTCGTACACGGCGAGTTCACGACGGACGAGCTGCTGAGGGCGGTGCGCGACGCCCCGCTGGGCCGCCCGCACTTCACCCCGACGGCGGCGAGCGCCCTCCTCGCGGAGCTCCGGGCCTCTTCGCATCCGCAACGAGCTGTGGCACAGTCTTCTGAGCGGATGCACAACTCTGTTGTCTTCGGGTTGAGTTCCCGGGAGGTGGAGATCATGGATCTGATCGCGTCCGGGATGAGCAACCAACAGATCGCCGCCGCCTGCTTCATCAGCGAGAAGACGGTCAAGAACCACATCAACCGCATCTTCGCGAAGCTGCAGAGCGCGACGCGCAGCGAGGCGATAGCCCGCTGGCTGGGAACCGCCCGTCCAGGAGTGACCGGTCATGGGTAGACAGAGTGCGCAGTGGGTCCGTAATTGGGTCCCGGGACCCTTGGTTACGACTGGTGACTCGCCGTACCGTCCGCAGATCGACACCGGTACCGGCCCGGGAGGGAACCCCCATGTCACAGAACACGCTGCTGAAGGCCGCCGTGGAGGCACGGATCAGGGTGAACGGCTGGACGGACACGGCCGTAACAAGCCTCCGCAAGCGCCACACCCACCCCGACCGCGGCCAAACGGCCTTCGAATACCTGGGCATCATCCTGGTGGTGATCGTGATCATCGGCGCGATCGTCGGTACGGGTATCGGTACGGCGATCACGAACAAGATCTCGAAGGCGGTCGAGGACATCTCGGCAGGTGGCGGAAAGAAGTGACCTCAGGTCGCCGCGGCGACCGAGGGCAGGCCTTTCCCATCTATGTCGTGGTCGTGGCGGGCCTGCTCTTTGCTGCACTTGCCTTCTTCGTTGTCGGGCAGGCCTCCGTCACTCGAAGCAATGCCCAGGGTGCCGCGGACGCTGCGGCATTGGCGGCCGGCCGCGAGGTCAGGGACAACGTGCTGCTCAATCTCGATCTTGCCGCAGTGAAGCCCGCGGAGTGGGAGAAGATCCTCGACGGGGACTACTTCGCAGTGGGCGAGGCCTGTGCGGCGGCAGAGGCTTTCGCGACGAAGAACGACGCGAAGACAACGATGTGTGAGCCCTCTCTGCCGCGATTCACCGTAAAGGTGGAGACCGACCGGACAGTGGGCGATTCGGTTGTTCCGGGCACCGGAGACATGCCCGGAAGGGCAACGGCCACTGCCCTGATCGAATCGAAGTGTCACCTGGGCGCCGTTCCCACTCCGAGCCCCACTCCCACCACACCACCCGGGGATGCCTCGCCGGCCCCTACGCCACCTCCACCCGCGGTGAACTTCACTTGCGGCGGGAAGGTGATCAAGCTCGACCCGCTCAATCCGGGCGCGCTCAGTGCATTGACCAGAAAACTGTTCACCGTGCGACTCGACGGCTGACAAGGAACGAGAGACAAGGAAGCGTTCATAGATGAGCATTCGGCGCATGGTGAAGGTCCGTGGGGGAATGGCCGTTGTGGGTACGGCGGCCATGGTCCTCGTATTGGCCGGGTGCGGTGGAAGCAACGAGAAGCCGAAGAGTCCGCAGACGTCCCCAGCTGCGCAAGGACAGAGCGGCAACTCACAGGCTCCCGGCCCCAGCGGGAGCAAGACTGCTGTGCCGACAGAAGTCATCGCCACCGTGAAGGGCCCGTCCAGCATCGTTCTGAACATCAACTCGGCCGTACGTGAAGCGGGCAACTTCGTGACGGTCAGCGGGCAGATCAAGAACGACGGTACTGAGGCATACGTCGAGACGGCTGCCTGGCGAGGCGATGAAAGAACTGCAAGCGCGGCCTCGGTCGCGGGCGCCACTTTGGTCGACAAGCAGGGCAAGAAGCGCTATTACGTGCTTCGGGACACCGAGGGCCGCTGCTCCTGCACGATCGGCATTACGCGCATCGGCCCGGGTGAATCCATCCCGTTCTTTGCACAGTTCCCCGCGCCGCCGACAAGTGCTACAGACGTTGACTTCACCGTTCCCACCTTCGCCACGGCAACCATCAAGATTTCCGGGTGACGCCATGACCGAATTGACCCACCGCCATCGCATAGCGGCCGCCACGGCAGTGGCCGGACTCGTCGTCGCCGGGGCGCATCTCCTCGGGGCCACTGTTGCGTCCGCCGACGAAGTCCAGCCGTCCGTACCCCCTGGTACTGAGCCATCGGCATCGGCTCCGCTGCCCGTCGACCCCAACGCCTCGGGGCTGAAGCTGCCTCAAGGGGGGACCCTTGCGCCCTCCAAGGTGCTCGACCTGGTCGAGGTCGTCGAAGACCTCGGCGGGGAGCAGCGGCGGCAGGAGACGAACCAGACCGTCATGATGGCGCTGCAGTCCGAGGTGCTGTTCCCGGAGAACAGCGCCGTCTTCAACGCCCAGGCCGCCGCCCGGATCCAGGCCATCGCCGCCGAGATCAACACGCAGAAGGCCACCCGCGTACGGGTGTTCGGCTTCACCGACGACCAGGGCAGCTACGAGCACGGCAAGGAGCTGTCCAAGCAGCGCGCCGACGCCGTGCAGGCCGAGCTCTCCAAGACCGTCACCAATCCCAGCGTCGTCTTCGACGTCCGCGGCTACAGCGAGGACTACCCGATCGCCGACAACAGCACCGAGGAAGGCCGCAAGAAGAACCGCCGCGTCGAGATCACCTTCCCCCGCAGCGTCGGCGGAGGCTGAGGGGCCGTCCCGCGCAGGTTCGGTTCCTCAGTCGATTCCCTTGAGGTAGACGCGGCTGGTCTGTTCGTCGAGCTGCGTCACAGCGACGTGCAGTTGGTCGAGGTCGTCTTCGCAGGGGGCGCAGGCCTGGGCTTTGCGGATGTCCGGCAGCGCGTCGGGCTCCGGCAGGCCGAGGTGCGTGAAGCCCGGTTCGGCCTCTCCGGCGAACGGCGTCTTCCGGGGCTGCACCGGCTGCTCCGGCTTCAGCTGGGCGAGGAAGGCATCCACGTCGCCGGTGGGCATGCTGAAGGCGACGAGCAGCCCGTCGTCCTGGAAGCGTCGTTGCTGCGCGGCCCGGGCGTCGCTCGCCACTGCAGGCAACTGGAGGTGCAGCCGCCGTACGACCCCCTCGACCGTGGTTCCTTCGACCCACTCCGGAGGCCGGTGCTCCGGCGTGCGGCGGCTGCCACTGCCGCCTTCTGCAACGCCTGTTGTTCCGGAGCATCCGGCGCACAGCCCGACGAGCATCGTCAGGGAGGCGCACAGGAGGACCGACCACGCCGGTCGTCGGTTGCCGATCATCGGGCGGCGGTGTTGCGGCCGATGTCCTTGCGCGTACCGTCGCGCCCGGTCTCCACGGGATCGGGCCAGGTGCCGCCCGAGTTCAGGTCGTGCTGTTGCACCGAGCTGCTTCCCCTCATGTCGAATTCCCTGGCCTGCCCGGTCGTGTGGAAGCGGGCCATGTCGGCGTCCGTCACCGACGTGGGGCCGATGGGGGTGAACTTGCCCGGATCCCAGTTGTAGCGGTCCCACACGTTCACCTGGTAGTCGATACCGACCTGCGGCTGTCCGTCCGGGCCGGGGACTGCCGTCACCACTCCGGTGGTGTTCGTCATGGCGCTGCCGATGGCGAGGTACCAGTTGCGGTTTCCGCCGTCGACGTGCGTGTATCCCTGGCCGGAGGTCTCCACGGGAATGGCCACGGGCTTGCCGCCGGACTTCTCGAAGGCCTCCAGCGCCTGCCGGCGCCATTCGCCTTCCTCATCCGCGCGCACGCCCGCCGTCACGTTCCGCAGGTTCTGGTCGTCGTTCAGCATCCTGTCGACATCCAGGTCGAGGGTCTTTCCGCTGCCGTTCAGGTAGTGGTCCATGTGGCGGGCCGCATCCGTCTTACCCATGAAGTCGCCGCTGTTGGAGATCCCGTTGGCCAGGACCTCGTTCCAATAGTCGGCCGCGCCCGGCGACTCGACGTCATAGCGTCCCGCTCCGTCGTCCGCCGCCACCCGCTTGACCTGCGGAGTCAGCAGCCCGGCCGCCAGCAGGTCGTCCTTGTGACCCTGCCACATCTGCCCCCGTGCTTCGGGGCTCAGCGACTGCCACAGCCGGCGGAGCTCCTTCTGCTGCTTGTCGTTGGCGTCTTCGCCCAAGGCGGCCAGCTTCAGGGCCCGCGGCAGCATGTCCTGGTCCAGCGACGTGTACACGGCGTGGCCGGCGTTGTCCGGGTCACCGCCGTGGCTGGCGCGCAGTGCCCGTACGGCAGAGGCGTCGACCTCGGCGGCGTGGGCGACGACTCCGGTGAGGGTATCCGCGTACCATCGCATCAGGTCCAGCTTGCGCTGACCGCGCTCGACCTCGCACACCAACGCCTCGGAGATCACCACGGCTCCGTCCTTGCCGGAGGAAACGACGAGGTCGTCGTCCTTGGCGGACGCGGTGAGGTCTTTGGCCCGCTGCTGTAGGTTCTTCAGCTCGGCGTGCGCGTCATCGAGCACAGCGCAGATGCTCTTCGCCTCGATGTCGAGGTCACCGAACTCCTTCACGGTCTTGTCGACGAAGCCGCGGGTGACACCGGCATTGACACCCTCCCACCGGGCGCTGTCCGACTTCTTCTTCAGCCCGTCGCGGGCCTCACCACCGAGTCGCTGCAGGTCCCCGGCCATCTTCTTCCAGTCGGCGACCGCAGCGCCCAGCTTGGCGAGGTCCGCTTCCATCAGTTGGGTGTAGTTCATGTCGGTTCCCTACGCGAAGTGCTCGGCTATGCGCGACGCGGGCACAGCCGAGCCGTCCCGGTTCCGCAGCGATGCCGCGATCGCGGCGTCATCCTGGGCGTGCGCCTTCTTCGAGAAGTCCAGGTGGTTCGAGATGTGGGCGCAGGCCTGTAGCACCGACTTGACCTGCGAGGTCCACACCGACACCGCCGTCCCCAGCTCACCCCCCAGCTCGAAGCCACTGGATTTCAACGCGGCGGCAGCCTGCATCGTCGACCCGGAACCCGCTTCGTTGATGCCCGCTCCAGCGATGTCCGCCTGCTTGTGCAGCTGACCGTGCAGGGTGAAGGCCTCGTGACCCACCCCGCCCAGGTCGTCCTGGTTCACGACGAGATCGGCCTGTCCACCTGCACCGGGCCCGCCAGGCAGCTGATTGAGCCGCATGGACGCCTGCCGCTGGGCAGCCACGTCCGCTTTCGCGTTGTCCCACTCATCCCAAGTCATCAGAACGTCCCGCCCATCGGCCATCGCAATCGTTGTCGACGCTGCGCGCCGTGTCACCCAGCGGCTGAAGTGCGCGACCGCATCCCGCTTGCCCGCCGGGCCCCCGGGCATGGGTGCGGGCGCGTTCGACTAGCTGGTCGGAGTGTGGGGAGCGCCGCGCCGGAGGCGGCCGCGGAGGGTTTCTGCGAACGTTCCGAGCAGGAGCGACTGGGTCAGTGCGCACAGGACGAGCTCGGTGAGGAAGATCCACGTCTCGGGCCGGCCTTCCCCGTGGACCAGCGTCACGAAGAGGAACAGCGGGAACGCGAGCAGCGAGGGCAGCACCCATACGAAGCCGGGATCCGCGGCGAACAGCGTCACGGCTGTCGCGAAGACCACGGCGGCGCCTACGAGACCCAGGTAGACGGCCGAGGCCGGGTTGGTGAAGGTCAGGCGGACGAGCGTGCGAGCGGTCATCGGTTCTCCCCGGGACGTGTGGGCTGCTCCCATGGTCCGGGGGATCCGGGGATCTGTCGTGAGTATGCGTACCCAGAACCGACACAGAGCGGTGCGCGCGGTCCGGCCCCTCCCCTGTCGGGGCCGGACTCGTGCGCGCGCGATCAGCCGAACTGGCCCACCTGGTAGTCGCCCGCCGGCTGCTGGATGATCACGTTCATGCGGTTGTACGTGTTGATCAGGGCGATCAGCGAGACCAGCGCGGCCAGCTGGTCCTCGTCGTAGTACTTGGCCGCGTCGGCCCAGGCCTCGTCCGTGACGCCGCCGGCCGCGTCGGCGATGCGGGTGCCCTGCTCGGTCAGCTCCAGGGCCGCCCGCTCGGCGTCGGTGAACGCCTTGGCCTCGCGCCAGGCCGCGACCAGGTTGAGCCGGATCGGGTCCTCCCCGGCGTGCGAGGCGTCCTTGAAGTGCATGTCGGTGCAGAATCCGCAGCCGTTGATCTGGCTGGCCCGGAGCTTCACCAGCTCCTGCGTGGCGTGCGGGAGGGTCGAGTCCGCGATGACCTTGCCAGCGGAGTTGATGTACCGGGCAAACTTGGCCGAGACCGCGTTGCCGAAGAAGTCGAGCCGCGCTTCCATCGTTCTCTCCTTGCCGTGTCGACGGTTACACAGCTTTGACGGAATGCGCGGTCCGGATGTGACAGCCTCGCGGGCCAGGTGGATGTGACCTGCGTCACACCGGAAGGAGGAGTTCCGCGATCTCGCGGGCCCGGTGCGCCGGCTCCGGGCCGGGATTCAGCGCGGCCACCGTCGTCGCCCCCTCCGTCAGGATCAGGAGCTGGTCGGCGAGGGCCGGGTCGGCGGCCAGGTCGGCCAGCAGGGCGTGGAGCTCCGCCTTGTGCACCCGTACGATCTCCGGCGCCGCCGCGCCCAGCTCCCCGTACGCGTTGAGGAACGCGCATCCCCGGAAGTCGGGCTCGGTGAACCAGTCCGCCAGCCAGTCGAACACCGCCAGCACCCGCGCCCGCCGCTCCGCCGGGGCGAGCGCCGCCGTGCGCAGGGAGTCCAGCCAGCGCTGGTCGCGGCGTTCCAGATAGGCCGTGACCAGGGAATCCTTCGCCGGGAAGAGTCGGTAGAGGCGCTTGAGGGGAACCCCGGACGCGGTGCGGATGCGGTCCATGCCGACGGCCTGGATGCCGTGCCGGTAGAACAGCTCCTCCGCCGCGTCCAGTAGCCGGGTCCGTGCCTCTTCGTCGTCCATGAAGGCAGGGTAGCCCTTTTCGCCTTGCGGTGAGAACGGTCGTTCTCCTAGAGTGGAGAACGATCGTTCTCACCCCTCGACTCCCCAAGGATCCGCCGTGACGCGTCCACCCCTGCCCCCCTTCACCGAAGAGTCCGCCCGCGCCAAGGTCCAGGCCGCCGAGGACGCCTGGAACAGCCGCGATCCGGAGCGCGTCGCCCTGGCGTACACGGAGGACTCGGTCTGGCGAAACCGCGACAGGTTCCTCGTCGGCCGCGCCGAGATCCGCGCGTTCCTCGCCGACAAGTGGCAGCGCGAGCTCGACTACCGCCTGCGCAAGGAGCTTTGGTCCTTCACCGGCAACCGCATCTCGGTCCGCTTCGAGTACGAGTGGCACGACGCCGCCGGCCAGTGGTGGCGCAGCCACGGCAACGAGCAGTGGGAGTTCGCCCCCGACGGCCTGATGAGCCGCCGCGAGGCCAGCATCAACGACGTCTCGATCACGGCCGAAGACCGCCGCCTGCTCTGACCCGCCCACCCCCTCCGGCGCCCGGACCCGGTGAGTGCTCAGGCTCAGGCGCCGGGCCCGGATCTGAGTGCGCCCGCCCCTTGCCGTCTCCCGGCCCCGGCTGTTACGTCATCGCAGGTCAATCCCCATGTCGCCGCCCTCTGAGCTTGCTTTCGAGAGCCCGGCGTTGGTTTCGTACGAGGCGTAGGCGCGGGGGAGCGCCCAGGGGGAGCGGCACAGCACATGAGCACACAGACCGATCTGCCGGCGCGCTGGCAGGAGTTGTTCGGCGAACCGGCGGCGATGCGGCTCGCGTCGGCGGACGCCCCGGGCGGCGGCAACGGCGGCGGTGGCGGCGACGATGCCGGTGGCGAGGATCTGGCCCACTCCGGCGGCCCCTGGTCCAAGGCCTCGGTGGCGGCCGGTGAGTTGCGCATCACCACAGCGGAGGGCCTGGGCAGGATGGCGGCCGCCCACGAGGGCGTCCAGGCCGGCACGGCGGGACTCTCGGCCACCGCCGCGCTGGCCTCGGTCCGCGCCTCCTGGGAGGAGCGGGTGTCCGCCGTACGGGATGAGTGCGGGTCGGTGCAGTCCGCCCTGCGGAACGTCGCGCCGCGGCGGACCGCCACAGCTGGTGGCAGGGCCTGAGCGACGACCAGCGGGCCGAGCTCCTGGCCACCTGCCCCGATGTGATCGGCAACCTGGACGGCGTTCCGTCCGAGGTCCGGGACGAGGTGAACCGGGACAACCTGCAGCTGCTGATCGGCAAGCTGTCGGAGCAGAGCCACGAGAAGTCCCAGACCCAGCTCGCGGGCATGCGCGCTCGATCGACGACCAGCTGCGGAACCCGAGGCCGAAGGACCCGCCGATGTACCTGCTGGGTATCGGCGATCCGCCCCACCGGGACTTCGGTGCCAACCGGTTCAAGGTGGACGACGGGCCCAGGCCCATCATCGGGGGCGACGGCCCCATGGACGCCCACTCGAACTACTTCAACCCCACGAAGGACAGAGAGTCCGCGACCAACATCGCGCTGATCGTCGCGGGGCATCCCCAGGACATCAGCACCGAGGAACCCCGATGAAGCCACCCCGCCCGCAGGCGCACTCCTCGCACTGGCAGCGCTCGTTGCCGGCTGCGGCCCGGGTGCCGACGACGGATCAGCCAAGAGGAACGAAACCGTGCAGCTGCAGCAGGGCGCGGAGCGCGCCGACGCCATCCTTCAGGAGACCCTGGCCGCCGTACAGCCGGAACTGAAGTGGAACCACGGTCCGTCCTCGGATGCCGGTTGCACGAACACCGGGCCTGGAAGGAGCGCGGCTACAAGATCACCAGCGTGCGCAAGAGCCCGACGTTCCCCGGCACCTACGCCAGTACTCCCGACGGCTACAGCCTGGAGGTCAAGGTCGCCGGCGAGGGCCAGTTCTTCCTCGGGGCGTCCACGCCGTGCCTGGAGGACACCGGCATCCAGCAGCCCACCTCCAAGCCGAACACCCCGGACCGTCCTGCCCCGTACCCTCCGCGTCCGGACGTTCAGGACGAGTTCTGGTCCGCCACCACACCGGCGGCGGGCAGTTGATTCTCCGGGGGTGACTCCCCGCGCGGCAGGCCGAGTGCGGCGTAGGCGGACCGAGTGTGGTTCTCCGGCTCCCCCGCCGGACCCGGCCCCGCCGCCGCCTTGGGTTTACGCCGCGTGGTGGGCCTGGGTGATGAGGTCCGTGGCGACCTCCAGGGCCGCCAGGCGGGTCTCCTCCGGGTCGCCCTCCACGTGCTGGAGGAACATCATCCCGGCGTGCAGCGTGAACAGCGCGCTGACGCAGCGGACCTGGTCCGTCAGCGGGCCGTCCTGCGTGCGCAGCAGCTCCACCAGGCGGAACAGCCGCGCCTTCACCGTCTCGCCGATGCTCAGCTCGCGCATGGTCGCCTGGTTCTCCTGCATGAACCGGTACAGCGCCGCGCCCGCCGCCATCGCCTCGCTGTAGCGCCGCAGCACCTCGCGCTTGGTCTCCAGGGTGCGCGGCTGTTCCTCGGCCCACGTGATCAGCTCGTCGATGGGCCGGGTCAGGTCCTCGAAGATGCTGATGATGATGTCTTCCTTGGTCTTGAAGTGGTAGTACAGCGCCGCCTTCGTGACCTCCAGCCGCTCCGCGATCTCGCGCAGCGACGTCTTCTCGTACCCCTGCTCGACGAAGAGCTCCAGTGCGACGTCCTGGATGCGCTGACGCGTGTCGCCACGGCGGCGCTGCGGACTGCTGCTGGACATGGCTCTCCCCAAATTACTTACTTGACGCCCGGCTAGTTACGGGTCTACCTTCCCCAGTGTAGTGAACTAGCCGGGCGGCAAGTAAGTGCCGGTGCGGGACGAAGTGCGCGGAGTAGGGCCGGTAGGCCAGGGGAGTGGACATGGTGGACACAGTCAAGCCTGCGGGGACTTCGGAGGAGGTGAAGCCGCGCAGCGTACGGGTCGTCCTCATGGCGCTCATGATCGCGATGCTGCTCGCGATGCTCGACAACATGATCATCGGCACCGCGATGCCCACGATCGTCGGCGAGCTCGGCGGCCTGGAGCACCTCTCCTGGGTGGTGACGGCGTACACGCTGGCCACCGCGGCCTCCACGCCCATCTGGGGCAAGATCGGCGACATGTACGGGCGGAAGGGCTCCTTCCTCACCTCGATCGTCATCTTCCTGATCGGCTCCGCGCTCAGCGGCATGGCCCAGGACATGGGCCAGCTGATCGGCTTCCGCGCGATCCAGGGCCTCGGCGCCGGCGGTCTGATGGTCGGCGTCATGGCGATCATCGGCGACCTGATCCCGCCCCGTGAGCGCGGCAAGTACCAGGGCATGATGGCCGGCGTGATGGCCCTCGCCATGATCGGCGGCCCGCTCGTCGGCGGCACCATCACCGACCACATGGGCTGGCGCTGGTCCTTCTACATCAACCTGCCGCTCGGCGCCGTGGCGCTCGCCATGGTCACGGCGGTGCTGCACCTGCCGAAGAAGACGGAGCCGGGGGTCCGGCCGAAGATCGACTACCTCGGCGCGGCGCTGCTGACCATCGCCATCACCTCCACCGTGCTCGTCACCACCTGGGGCGGTACCGAGTACGCCTGGGGCTCCGGCCAGATCATCGGCCTGATCGTCGTCGGCGTGCTGTCGACCGCCGCCTTCCTCTACGCCGAGACCAAGGCCGAAGAGCCGGTCATGCCGCTGCACATCTTCCGCAGCCGCAACTTCACGCTCATGTCGGTGATCGGCTTCCTGGTCGGCTTCGCGATGTTCGGCGGCGTGCTGTACCTGCCGCTGTTCCAGCAGTCGGTGCAGGGGGCTTCCGCCACCAACTCGGGCCTGCTCCTGCTGCCGATGCTGCTCTCGATGATGCTCGTCTCGCTGATCGCGGGCCGCGTCACCACCAGCAGCGGCAAGTACAAGATCTTCCCGATCATCGGCGGTGGGCTGATGGTCGTCGGGATGTTCCTGCTCGCGACCATGGACACCGACACCACCCGTCTGATGTCCGGCCTCTACATGGCCGTGCTCGGCGCCGGGCTCGGCTTCCTGATGCAGATCACCATGCTGGTCGCGCAGAACAGCGTCGAGATGAAGGACATGGGCGTCGCGTCGTCCTCGGCGACCCTCTTCCGTACGCTCGGCGGATCCTTCGGCGTCGCGCTGATGGGTTCCCTCTTCACCACCCGGGTCACGGACACCATGTCCGAGCGGCTCGGGCCGGAGGCGGCCGCGGCCGCGGGGTCCGCGCAGCTGGACGCGGCGAGCCTGGCGAAGCTGCCGGAGGTCGTGCGGGACGCGTACCAGCACGCGGTGGCTGCCGGTACGCACTCGGCGTTCCTGCTGGGCGCGGGCATCGCCGTACTGGGGTTCGCGGCGGCCTGGTTCGTCAAGGAGGTGCCGCTTCGGGGGGCCGGGCCTGCGGCTTCGGCCGGCGCCGGACCCGATGCGGATGAGGCCGCCGCTCCTGCGGCTCAGGAGTCCGTCGCACGCTGATCGACTCAACAGCAGGCGGTATCACCGGGACGGTGGTGCCGCCTGTTGGCGTGTCGGGGGTCCGGTTGGCCGGGTGCGGGGCGCCGGTTGTGCCGGGGCCGGGCTTCGGGTGGGGGCCGGTTGTGCCGGGGTCGGGCGCGCGCCGGGGTGTCTCCTCGGGCGCCGAACGTGTCGAGGGGTCGGAGAGCTCGGCGGCAGTGCGTTCGGCGCCCTGCGGGGATCACCCCGGCACACACCCGACCCCGCCCCAACCGGCCCGGTTCGGCCCCAGCGCCTGGGGTCTTTCACCCTGGCTTCGCCAATCCGGCCTGGCCGCACACTTCAGCCTTGTTGCACCATCCAGCTTCGCCGCACCATTTCAGCCTCGCCGGCGTTTGAGGCGCGGGGTCCGGGGCGGAGCCCCGATCTTTGAGTCGCACCGTCCAGCTGTGCCGCACCCACTTCAGCCCCTCCGGCGTTTGAGGAGCGGGGTGCGGGGCGGAGCCCCGGTTTTGAGCCGCGCCATCCAACCCGGCTGCACCACTCCAACCCCGCCGGCGTTTGGGTCCGGGCGGAGCCCCGGGGCGTTCGGCTTCGCCCCGCAGCAACTTCAGCCCCGCCGGCGATTGAGGCGCGGGGTCTGGGGCAGAGCCCCAGTGGTGGGGCCGCAACGGGAAACGGGCGGTAGCGCAAGGCTGGAGCCGGACCGGAGCGCGGGCTGACAGTGGTTGGGGATCGGGGCTAAAGTCCCATCAGTCACTTTGGTGTCATTACGGGGAATTTAAGGCCCAATTGACTGGAACTCCTCGGTGGCGATGGACGTCCTGATCCACAGAACGCTCGCAAAGCGGATGGGGAGTGGACACTTCATGAGGTTCATGGCGGGAGAGAACAAGCGGGGCATTCGGGCAGGTGCGGTCGTCGTGGCCTCGGCCGCCGCCGTCGCGGCGACCGTGTGGGGAGTGGCGACCCTGGTGGAGCCGGGCAAGGCCGCCACGCAGCAGAACGTGGCCCGGCCGACGGACCCCGGTGGTGCCGCCGGGTCGCGGCCGCAGGCGATACCCGAGGGCATAGCCCACGGGTCCGAGGCCGGGGAGAACGCCGTCAACATCACCATCGACGACGGCCCCGACCCCCGGTGGACCCCTCAGGTGCTGGAGGTTCTCCAACGGCACGACGCCAAGGCGACCTTCTGCATGGTCGGCCCGCAGGCCAAGGCCCACCCCGACCTCGTCAAGAAGGTGGTCGCGGCCGGTCACCGGCTCTGCGACCACACCATGGACCACGACACCGCCATGGACAAGAAGCCCGTCGCCTACCAGGAGCAGCAGATCCTGGATGCGAAGAAGCTGATCGAGGAAGCCGCGGGCAGCGGGGCGAAGGTGGAGTACTACCGGGCCCCCGGCGGCGCGTTCACCCCCGACAGCCGGCGCATCGCCGCCGCGCACGGGATGCGGCCGCTCGGCTGGAACGTCGACACGAAGGACTTCGGCAAGCCCGGCACGGCCGCCATCGTCGACGCCGTCAAGCGCGAGATAGGCAACGGCCCGACGGTCCTCTTCCACGACGGCGGCGGCAACCGCGCGCAGACCGTCGACGCCCTCGACCAGGTGCTGGACTGGCTGAGGGAGCAGGGCCGCCCCACCGGTTTCCCGGTCCGCACCGCCCCCTGACACGCCGTCCGCCCGGCGAACGGGTGAGGGTCGACCGTACGGAGCCACCCGCGTTGTTCCCTGGTCGCACCACTCGTACGCACCACCAGGAGGCTCCTGTGGCCATCGCCCCCGGCAAACTGTCCGACCCGTCGGTCGGCGCCCTCGTCGCCGCCGTCAACGCGCACGACAAGGACGCCTTCCTCGCGGTCCTCACCGCCGACGCGACCATGTCCGACGACGGCTCCGACCGCGACCTGCACGACTGGATCGACCGGGAGATCTTCGACTCCGGCGGCCACATGGACGTCCAGTCCGAGTCCGACGGCGGCCGCACCCTGCTCGTCAACTACCGCAACGACACCTGGGGCGAGATGCGCACCACCTGGCGCTTCGTCATCGCCCCCGGCGGCGGCAGGATCAGCCGCTTCGAGACCGGTCAGGCCTGAGGCCGGGTCGGAGGTCGCTCGCGTCATCTCGGAGGCCGGGGCTCCCGTACGGGTGAAAGCGCGCCCGGCGTCGTTCCGGCCCGCCGGAGGGTCCCGTTGGGCCGGGCATGAAGCGCACCCGCATCGCAGCTCTCGCCCTCGCCACCGCCGCGGCGGCCCTCGCCCCCGTCCTCGGCCAGCCGGCCACCGCCGCGGAGACGCCGTACCTCCAGGACCCGGCAGGCGGCGAGAAGGACATGAAGTCGATGTGGACCAAGGACGAGATGCACAAGGTGGAGGGGCAGTTCCGGCTCTACCCGGGGGTCCAGTACAAGACGGTGACCCGCCCCGGACACCCCGACGGGCCGGACTTCGAGCGCCAGGTCGCCGACCCGAAGACGCTGGCGTGGCTGCCCTCGTACGAGTTCGCCTGGTCGGTGTCGGAGTCGGCGGTGGTGAAGAAGGCGGTGACGGTCAAGAAGGGCACGCACCCGATCGTCGTGCGCGCCGTGCTGCGGACGGCCGACGGGGCCGAAGTGGCGCAGGTGCGCAAGGAGCTGACGGGGAAGCCCGCGACCGGGCGCGAGAAGGTCGCGGGCGGCAAGCGGATCGCCTGTGACACCGGTGAGTACGCGGTGGAGTGGTCGGTGACGCGCTCGGGTTACGGGACGCTCACGGGCACGCTGCGCTGGAACTCCAGCTGTGAGCAGTACCGGACGGCGTTCGCCGCGAACCACGGGCAGCAGCGCTGACGAGTGGGGGCCGGCCGCCCCGCGCACCTTGTGGGTGCTCGGCGGGCGACTGGGCCGCGGCCTTGGATCAAGTGCCGTAGTGGCCATGGTGCCGCACGGGGTGCTCTGCGGCAGGGGGCGAAGGTCCCGTGTCGAGGGTCTTTCAGTTCTTCTTGGCGGCTTGGTTCGCCTGGGCGGCGATGTCCTCGAGGACGCCCTTCGGGTCGCCGTTCGGTTCCACGGCGCGGCCGATGTTGCGCTTGATGGTGTCGCTGACCGTCAGCCAGGACGGGTCGTTCACCGGGTAGAGCTGGGCGCCGCGCAGCGCGTCCAGGAACTGCTGGTCGTTCTTGTCCAGGCCGCCGCCGGCCGGGGTGCGCGACGCGGTGATGGTGGAGGGCAGCAGGTGGTAGCGGTCGGCGAATTCCGTCAGGTTCTTGTCCTGGTAGAGGAAGTCCAGGAACTTGGCGATCTCCTCGCGCTTCCCGTTCTGCTTGAAGGCCATCATCCAGTCGGCCACGCCGACGGCCGGCGGGTTCTCCCCGACGCCGAGGTCGTCCGAGACGGGCATGGCGGTGGTGCCGACGCCGATGCCCTTGCCGCGCGCCTCGTGGGCGAGCGACGGGTAGCCGTTGAGCATGCCGACCTCGCCGCGCAGGAAGGCGGCGAAGGCGTCGGCGCGGTTGAGCTTGGCGGGCGGGGTCGGTCCGGTGAGACCGGGGGCGACCAGCTGATCCTTGACCCAGCTCCACGTCTTGATGTTCTGATCGGAGGCCAGGGCGTAGTTGCCGGCGCTGTCGGCGTAGCCGCCGCCGTTGCTCAGCTCCCAGATCATCGCCTCGGCGTGCGCCTCTTCCGGGCCGAGGGGCAGCGCGTACGGGTACGGCACGCCCTTGTCCTTGAGCGCCTTCGCGGCGGCCTTGAGCTCGGACCAGGTCTTCGGGGGCTCCTTGATGCCGGCCTTGGTGAAGAGCGCCTGGTTGTAGAAGAGGAGGCGGCTGCTCGCCACGAAGGGCAGGCCGTAGAGGGTGTTGCCGACGGAGCCGGCGTCGGCGAGCGGCTGCAGGAAATTCGCCTCTGCGGTGACCGAGAGGAGTTCGTTCGCGGGATACAGCTGGCCCTGGGCCGCGAAGTCCGAGTAAGAGCCCATGAGCGCGACATCCGGCGCCTTGCCGGCCTTGACCAGACGGGAGACCTCGCGGTCGATGTCGGCCCACGGCAGGAGCTTGACGTCGACCTTGATTCCGGGGTTGGCCTCGGTGAAATCGGCCGTCATCTTGTCCCAGTAGGGCTTGGAACTGGTGGCCGGGCCGTCGCCGTATTCGGCGGCGATCAGGTGCAGCGTACCGCCGTCACCTGCACTGTCTCCGGAGCCACCACATCCGGCCAGAGGTATCAACAGGCCGAGCACGACCGTGGTGGAGGTCGTGCCGAAGATTCTTCGTCGCACGGGTGTATTCCCCTGATTTTCTTTTGAATCCCGTTGTTACTTATGAGTTGCTCCGGGCTGAGGTGTATCTGGATGTGCCCGTTGGCCGGAATTCTCTCCCGACGAAGGGGTGGTTGATTGCATTGGGGGCGTAGTTGTGGTCAATGCTCCAAGTGCGGCTTTTCCGGCTGGTGTTTTCCGATATGTGATCAACAAAACGGACGCGCGTAGACATGCCGAAAAGCCCGTTTCCGGTCACGGAAACGGGCTGGGGGAGTGGGGGAGTGGGTGAGGGCCTTGAGGGGCTCGTGGCCTGCGGCTCGCGGCCCGCGGCTCAGTCGGCGAACTCGCCGGCGTACGGGTCGGGCTCGCCCGTCTCCGGGTTGCGGCCCTCCTGCCAGCGCCGCTGGGCCTTGCGCCAGTGCACGAAGCTGAGGTGGCCGCCGTCCCAGAAGGTGATGCTGACGGGGCTCACGTCGAACTCGTCGGAGCAGAGCCGGTAGAGGAACTCGGCCATGCCGTACGGATACACCGCGAAGGAGTCGGCGGTGTGCCGCCCGCAGACCAGGACCGGCCACCGGTCCGGATCGGGGTCGGAAGTGAGCCAGCACAGGATGTCCGAGCCGCCGGTGACCCCCCAGGCGATGATCGCCTCCGGGTCCACGTCGAAGGCGGCGCGACCGCCCTCCGCCTCCCAGGCCTGCCGGGCGTTCTCGGTCTCCTCGGCCATCTCCGCCGGATCCCACTGGAGTCCGGGCTTGGGCAGCGGCAGCAGGATGCTCGCCTCGCCGTTGATGGAGCCCGCGCCGAAGCGGCCCATGAACGCGATGAAATCGGCCGGGAACCGGGTCCCCCAGGCGGCCTCGGCCGCCGGCCAGTCGATGTCCTCGTCGGCGCCGTGCGTCGCCGGCATGATCTGCTCCAGCGCCTTGATCCGCGCGTTCTCCGTCATGCCGCTCCCCTGATGCCCCAGCTCAACCGCCCCAACCTACTGCCGCGAAGGGGTGCCGCCTAGCCGGGAGTGAGACGCCCCGGTACGTCCACCTTGACGGAGGTCCCCGGCCGCAGCCCCCAGCCGGCCATGGCTCCGGCCGCCGCCTCCAGGACGTGCCGGGAGCGGAGGCGGGGCAGCCCGAGCCGGCCCGGGGGCATGGTGACCACGGCGAGCACGCGGAGGTTCCGGTCGAGGTACGCCACGTCGATCGCGAACCGCATCCGGAAGGTGTGCACGCCGGCCGCCGGGGTCAGGAGCATGGCGCCGTCGATCCCGTCCCGGCCGAGCAGGCCCCTCGTGCGGGCCCGGTAGGAGGCGGCGACCTCCAGGGGGATGGGGTCCGCGTCGACATGCAGTGTGCCGGGGCCGTCCTGCCAGTTCGCCATGCCGGCCAGCCTAGGGGCGGGGTGCCGCTGCGCGGAGCCGTCTCCCCGCCCCGCCCTTTCGCCGTTTCCCGGGCTCTGCCCGGACCCGGTCCTCAAACGCCGGACGGGCTGAAGTGCAGCCCTGCGCAGCGGGAGCCGGCGGCGCTACCGTCGCCGGATGGGAGTCGCCCTGATCGTTCTCGCCGCCGGCTTCGGCGCCACCGCCGGCTGGCTGCTGCCGCGCGCCGCGTACCGGCTCTCCGTCGAGCCGGGGGAGCCCTGGCGTGACCGCTGCCCGGAGAGGCACCGGGTGCGCGGCTGGCTCGGCCCGGCGCGCTGCCGGGTTGCCGCGGGGGTCCTCGTGCGCGGCTCGGACACCCCGCCGCCCGCGGCCGCGGCCCCGCACGTCTACGGGAGGCGCGCCGCCCCCCTCGCCGTGCTCGTCGGGGCGCTCTGCGCCGGGCTCGGGGCGGCCGTCGGGGTGCGGCCCGAGGCCCTGGTCTACGTGGGGCTCGCCCCGGTGGTCGTGCTGCTCGCCCTCGTCGACCGTGCCGTGCACCGGCTGCCCGACGTACTGACCCTGCCGCTCGCGGCCGGGGCGGCGGCCCTGCTCGGGGCGGCCGCCCTCCTGCCCCGCGCCGGAGGCGACTGGCGGCTCGCCCTGCTCGGCGGCGGCGCGCTCGGAGCGGCGTACCTGTTGCTCCACCTGATCAACCCCGCCGGGATGGGCTTCGGCGACGTCAAGCTGGCGCTCTCGATGGGGGTCGCTCTTGGGTGGTACGGGTGGGGGGTATGGGCGGCGGGGGCCTTCCTGGGGCTCCTCTACGGGGCCCTGTACGGCCTCACCCTGCTGCTGCGCGGCTCCGGGACCCGCGAGCAGGGCTTCGCCTTCGGCCCCTTCATGGCGGCCGGAGCACTCACCGGAGTGCTGCTGGGTGGTTTCGGAGCGTAATCGTGGCGCGCCAATGCACGCAGCATGCTTTACGAAGGGTTATGGTGGAACCCCCCCCTCGGGCCGGTCCGTATCCCCCCCACGGACCGGCCCGTTTTTCGTTTCACCGCCCTTCAACCGGCCCGTGAGACGAATGCGCAGGTCAGCCGCGCTGGGCCCAGATGTTGGTTCCGGGGGTGGACACCGCGAAGGAGTCGATCTCCTTCAACTCGGCCTCGGAGAGCGGCGCGGACGCCAGAGCGGCCACGTTTTCCTCCAGCTGCTTCACGCTGGAAGCGCCGATCAGAGCCGACGTCATGCGGTCGTCGCGCAGCACCCACTTGAGCGCCAGCTGGGCCAGGGACTGGCCGCGGCGGGACGCGATCTCGTTCAGGCCGACGAGCCGGCGGAGCACCTCGTCCGACAGCAGGTCCGGGTTGAGGGACTTGCCCTGCGCGGCGCGCGAGTCCGCCGGGATGCCCTTCAGGTACTTGGCGGTCAGCATCCCCTGCGCGAGCGGCGCGAAGGAGATGCAGCCCATGCCGGCGTCCTCCAGGGTGTCCAGCAGTCCGTCCTCCTCCGTCCAGCGGTTGATCATGGAGTACGAGGGCTGGTGGATGAGCGGGCGGATGCCCATCTCGCGCAGGATCCGCGCCGCCTCGGCCGTCTGCTCGGCCGTGTAGGAGGAGACGCCCACGTACAGCGCCTTGCCCTGCTGGACCGCGGACGCGAGGGCGCCCATGGTCTCCTCCAGCGGGGTCTCCGGGTCGAAGCGGTGCGAGTAGAAGATGTCGACGTAGTCCACGCCCATCCGCTTCAGCGAGGCGTCGAGCGAGCCGAGCAGGTACTTCCGGCTGCCCCACTCGCCGTACGGCCCCTCGTGCATGAAGTAGCCGGCCTTGGTGGAGAGGATCAGCTGGTCGCGGTAGGACGCGAAGTCCTGCGCGAAGATCTTCCCGAAGTTCAGCTCGGCCGAGCCGGGCGGCGGTCCGTAGTTGTTCGCCAGGTCGAAGTGGGTGATGCCGAGGTCGAAGGCCCGGCGCAGGATCGCCCGCTGGGACTCCAGGGACCTGTCGTCGCCGAAGTTGTGCCAGAGGCCGAGGGAGATCGCGGGGAGCTTGAGGCCGCTGTGGCCGGTGCGCCGGTACTCCATGGAGTCGTAGCGCGAGGGCTCTGCCCGATAGGGATTGGTATCAGTCACGTTGTCCTCCCTATCACGGACTTGTGACAGACCGAGTTGGGTACCCCGTCCCACCGCGCAGTAATGTGGCCGCCTCGGGGGAGACCGCACATGGCACGGGGGCATTGCACGGAGGGGCTGGAAGATCGTGAAGCTGCGCGACCTGGTGTACAGGCTTTACGCACGCCGGGTGGAAGGCCGCCTCGACCATGACGCGGCACCCAAGCACATCGGCGTCATCCTGGACGGGAACCGTCGCTGGGCGAAGGCGTCCGGAGGTACGACGGAACAGGGCCACCAGGCCGGAGCCGACAAGATCTCCGAGATGCTCGGCTGGTGCACCGAGACGGACGTCGAGGTCGTCACCCTGTGGATGCTGTCCACGGACAACCTGGACCGGCCCGAGGTCGAGCTCCGACCGCTGCTCAACATCATCGAGAACACCGTCCGGGGCCTCGCCGCGGACGGCCGCTGGCGCGTCCACCACGTCGGCAACCTCGACATCCTGCCCGCCGGGACCCAGAGCGTCCTGAAGGAGGCCGAGGAGGCCACCCACGGCGTCGACGGGATACTCGTCAACGTCGCCGTCGGCTACGGCGGCCGGCAGGAGATCGCCGACGCGGTGCGCTCGCTGCTCCTGGAGCACGCCCGGAAGGGCACCTCCTTCGAGGAGCTCGCCGAGATCCTCGACATCGACCACATCGCCGAGCACCTCTACACGCGCGGCCAGCCCGACCCGGACCTCGTGATCCGCACCAGCGGCGAGCAGCGACTGTCCGGATTCATGCTGTGGCAGAGCGCGCACTCCGAGTACTACTTCTGCGAAGTCTTCTGGCCGGCCTTCCGCAAGGTCGACTTCCTGCGGGCCCTGCGCGACTACGCGGCCCGCCACCGGCGCTACGGCAGCTGATCCCGCGCGGGGGCCCGGCAGGGCTCCGCGGGCCCCCTCGACACCTCCCCTCGAACCCTTCACCAGGGATTCACCGAGCGTCCGTCATATGCCATGGCATGGCCTGGCCTGATCGGGGAATATCCCTTTCAGGTCGATGCCCGATCCACGGGTGTCGAGTCTCAGCGGACGGCATGGGGTCGTCCGCCCGGGAGGCCCTTTGCACCAGGACGCACGTGCGATGCGCACGGACGGAGTGGGAGGGCCGGAAATCGGCCCTGGCATGGGTGCCGATGACCGGTCCGGTCTTCATGGCCCGACCTCTTCCGAGGGGGTACGTCCTTCCGTGGTGACCAGCACGAAGCGCCGCCTGCCCGACAGGCGGACCTATGTCCTCGACACCAGCGTCCTGCTGGCAGACCCCAACGCGATCTCCCGCTTCGACGAGCACGAGGTCGTGCTCCCGATCGTGGTGATCACCGAGCTGGAGGCAAAGAGGCACCATCCCGAACTCGGCTACTTCGCGCGCCAGGCCCTGCGCCTGCTCGACGACTTCCGGGTCCGGTACGGACGCCTCGACGCCCCCATCCCGCTGGGCGATCTGGGTGGCACCCTGCGTGTCGAGCTCAACCACTCCGATCCGGGTGTCCTGCCCGCCGGCTTCCGACTGGGGGACAACGACTCGCGGATCCTCGCCGTCGCCCGCAATCTGCAGGCCGAGGGCTACGACGTGACGGTGGTCTCGAAGGATCTTCCCCTGCGCATCAAGGCCTCCTCCGTGGGGCTGATCGCGGAGGAGTACCGGGCGGAGCTCGCGATCACCGATGCCGGCTGGACGGGGATGAGCGAAGTCGCCCTCTCCGGGGAGCAGGTGGACCTCCTCTACTCCGAGGAGCGGCTCTACGTGCCGGAGGCCGCCGAGCTGCCCGTCCACACCGGGCTGGTCCTGCAGTCCGAGCGCGGAAAGGCGCTCGGCCGGGTCACCGCGGACGGCAACGTGAAGCTCGTGCGGGGCGACCGCGAGGCCTTCGGGCTGCACGGCCGCAGCGCCGAGCAGCGCATCGCCCTGGACCTCCTCCTCGACCCCGAGATCGGGATCATCTCGATGGGCGGCCGGGCCGGCACCGGAAAGTCCGCGCTGGCGCTGTGCGCCGGCCTGGAAGCGGTGCTGGAGCGGAGGCAGCACCAGAAGGTGATGGTCTTCCGGCCGCTGTACGCGGTGGGCGGCCAGGACCTCGGCTACCTGCCCGGGGACGCCGCCGAGAAGATGAGCCCCTGGGCGCAGGCGGTCTTCGACACCCTCTCGGCGGTCGCCGGGCGGGAGGTCATCGAGGAGGTGCTGAACCGCGGGATGCTGGAGGTCCTGCCGCTCACGCACATCCGCGGCCGTTCGCTGCACGACGCCTTCGTGATTGTGGACGAGGCACAGTCGCTGGAGCGGAACGTCCTGCTGACTGTTCTGTCCCGAATCGGCGCGAATTCGCGGGTCGTTCTGACCCACGACGTGGCCCAGCGGGACAACCTGCGGGTCGGCCGGTACGACGGAGTCGTCGCCGTGGTCGAGAAGTTGAAGGGACATCCGCTCTTCGCGCACATCACGCTCACGCGGTCCGAGCGCTCCCCGATCGCCGCACTGGTCACCGAGATGCTCGAAACCCTCTGACCCCGACGGCCGCCTTTCGGGCGGCCGAAACGGTCAAAAACCTCATAGCGGGAAGGTGAGTTGGCGCCGCCCGGCAAAGGCCCGAGAGCCTAGCCGGGCGGCGTCGTGCTGCACAGCCCTTTGGTGAAACAGACGACGACATGCCAGGTGTGACCTTTCCCACGCAACGGAGAATTGCCTTGCGGTGTCGCGTTCCGGCAGAGTCTGGTTTCCGTCAGGCCCCGCATACGGCACTTCTGTATCTCCCGTGAGGTACAAGCAGCACCACAACTCCACAGTCGAATGCCGTATGCCGCCCGGAGCTACACGGAGCAGCCCCCGCGAGGGAGTTGCCCACGGGCCCGCGCCTCCAGTGACCGTAGAACCACGGAGGCCAGAGTCGAGGGGCACTTTTGCGCCCGCGCGGTCACTGCGGACGCTGCTGGAAGGACACCGTGTGAGCCGGATCTCGGTCCGGGGGTTCGCCGTGGCTTCGGCCACCGCGGTCACCACCGTCGGCGCAGTCGTGGGCGTTGCCACCGGCGACCCCACGAACGATCTCGAGACGACCGCTTCCGGCGCGACTCTCCTTGCCGACATCCCGGTCGGCGACCAGGCGGAGGTCCAGAGCGCGTCCCTGACGCAGCAGGCCGACACCATCGCCCACGCGGCCGACGCCGATGCCAAGCGCTCGGCCGAGGAGAGCGCCCGCCTCCAGGCCGCCGAGGACGCCAAGGCCAAGAAGGCCGAAGCGCAGAAGGCCGCGGACGAGAAGGCGAAGAAGGAGCGCGAGGCGAAGGAAGAGGTCGCCAGCCGCTCCGCCGCCCGCGACGCCGGCGACTTCGCCCCCCAGAGCTCCTACACGGTCGCTCAGGTCAAGGCCATCGCCCAGCAGATGGTCCCGGCCGGCCAGTTCCAGTGCTTCTCGAACATCATCAACCAGGAATCCACCTGGAACTACCTGGCCGTGAACAAGTCCTCGGGCGCGTACGGTCTGGTCCAGGCGCTGCCCGGTTCGAAGATGGCCTCGGCCGGCGCGGACTGGCGCACCAACCCCGCCACGCAGATCAAGTGGGGCCTGAACTACATGAACGTCCGCTACGGCAGCCCCTGCGCCGCGTGGACGTACCACCAGGCCAACGGCTGGTACTAGAGCGACCAGAGCGCGCTCAACCCCGAGGAGCCCCGCACCGTCCTACGGTGCGGGGCTCCTCGCGTGTACGGTCTTCGAGGCGTGCCCGAACACGGGGCGGGGGAAGGAAGCGACATGGCGAAGCGGGAAGGCTGGCTCGGCCGGCTCGGGAACAGGCTGAACCGGATGGAGGCGCGGCTCAACGAGCGGCGCGCCGAGGTCGAGGCCGAGACCGGTGGGGACCTACGGGCTCCCGCCTCGGCCGCGTCCGCACCGAAGGCCCCCGAGCCGCCCGCCGCCGCGCCCGTTGCCGTCCCGCCGGTTCCCGCACATCCGCCGGCCCCCGCACATCCGCCGGCCGCGCCGGCCGTCCCCGAGCGCCCCGACCCGGCGAGCGTGGTCCCGTGGGGGATGCGCGTCGCCGCCGAGGCCAGCTGGCGGCTGCTGCTCCTCGCCGGGATGCTCTGGGTGCTGATGAAGGTGATCAGCGAAGTCCGCCTGGTCGTCCTCGCCTTCGCCGCCGCCATGCTCGTCACCGCGATGCTCCAGCCCTTCGTCGTCCGGCTGCGCCGGCTGGGCCTGCCGCGCGGCCTGGCCACGGCGGTCACCGCGATCCTCGGCTTCGTCGTCATCGGGCTCGTCGGCTGGTTCGTGGTCTGGCAGGTCATGGAGAACCTCGACGACCTGTCCGACCGGGTCCGCGACGGCATCAACGAACTCAAGCTCTGGGCACTGGACAGTCCGTTCCACGTGACCGAGAAGCAGATCAACGACATCGCGAAGAACCTCAGCGAGACCATCGGCACGAACACCGAGCAGATCACCTCCGCCGGCCTGCAGGGCGTGACGGTCCTCGTCGAGGTCCTCACCGGCATACTGCTCGCGATGTTCTCGACGCTCTTCCTGCTCTACGACGGCAAGCGCATCTGGAACTGGGCCCTGGGCCTCGTCCCGAACGCCGCCCGGGCCGGAGTCGCCGGGGCCGGTCCGCGGGCCTGGCGCACACTGACCGCGTACGTGCGCGGCACGGTCATCGTCGCGCTCATCGACGCCATCTTCATCGGCCTCGGCATCTACTTCCTGGACGTGCCGATGGCGGTGCCGCTGGCCGTCTTCATCTTCCTCTTCGCCTTCATCCCGCTGGTCGGCGCGGTGGTCTCCGGTGCCCTCGCGGTGGTCGTGGCGCTCGTGACCCAGGGCGTGTGGACCGCCCTGATGGTGCTGCTGGTGGTACTGGCGGTGCAGCAGATCGAGGGGCACGTGCTGCAGCCCTTCATCCTCGGCCGCGCGGTACGGGTGCACCCGCTCGCGGTGGTGCTGTCGGTGGCCGCCGGCGGCATGATCGCGGGCATCGGCGGTGCGGTGGTCGCCGTTCCGCTGGTGGCGGTCACCAACACGGTGGTGGGATACCTGAGGGCGTACTCGCGCGAGCAGCGCCACCACGGAGCCGGCATGGTCGGTCCGGCCCCGCACGGCTCGACCGCCCTGGGCGTCGTACCCGACAAGGACGACCCCAGGTCCTAGCCCGGACCGCTCGCCGACTGCGATGATCAAAGACGGGCGCAGGCCGATGGCGGCGCCCGGGACTTGGGACTGCGGGGGGCGGACATGATCACCGATCCGGAGCTGGACGGGGAGTGGGACACGGCGCAGGCGGCGGAGCCGGCCGAGCCGCTCGCGCCGCGCGAGCGGGCGGCGGCCGCGACCGCACGCCCGTGGCTGTGGGCGCTGGGCGGGGTGGTGGCGGCGTCGGCGGTGTGGGCCGGCGGGCTGTACGCCCTCGGGGACCGGATGGCGGCGCCCACGCTCTCGTACCGGGCGACGAAGAACCTGTGCGAGGACTTCAGGGCGCAGGCGCTGACCGGCATCACCGGGGACCTGCACAAGAGGCCGGTGAACCAGGAGGTCGGCCACCCGGCCCTGGACGGGGCGGCGTGCGTCCTGAACAACAACGCCGACTCGCGGGACTTCTCCGTGTACGTCAACACCGCGCTGCACAAGAAGGTCGACCCCTCGGCGGAGTTCGACGTGCCATCGGTCGACGACCTCGTCAATGTCGGCGGCCTGCGGACGGAAGAGGTACCGGACCTCGGTGAGCGTGCCGTGATGACGTCGTGGGCCGGTGAGCAGGGCATGAACCTCAAGGTGCTGGACGGCGGCGCGGTGTTCAACCTCCGCGTGTTCGCCGCCACCTTCGCGGAGAAGGACGGCCGGCCCGCCACGGACTCCAACGCGGTCCAGGCCGCGCTGATCGCGGACATGCGCGAGCTCATGGCGGCGCTGAAGGAGTAGGGGGCGGAGATGATCACGGAGCCGGAGTTGGACGGGGCGTGGGAGTCGGGGCGGCCGGCCGAGATCGCGCAGGACACGGTGGTGCGCGAGGCGCGGGGGCCGCGCCGGCCGTGGTGGTGGGTGCCGGTGGCCGTGGTGGCCACTTCCGCGCTGTGGGCGGGCGGGCTGTACGCCTACGGGGACCGGCTGAACGGGCCGGAGATCCGCCACCGGGTCACGGAGAACGTGTGCGACCAGTTCAAGGCGCCGGCCCTGGCCGGGGCGCTGGGCGGGTTCGCGAACTCCGACCCGCGGAAGGGCGGCCGGCATCCGGCCATGGACTGGGCCTCCTGCAACCACGACAGTGACCGTTCGGCCCCAGGCGGGTTCTTCGTCGTCGCCGTGGTCGAGCTGCACAAGAAGACGGATCCGGCGCCCGAGTTCGAGCTCGGCTCCCGGTACGACCGGACCATCGACGGCACCGGCGCCGAACAGTGGGAGGCGGTCCCCGGTCTGGGAGAGCAGGCTCTTCTCAGCACCCCCGGGGAAGACGAGGGCCTCCAGTTGCGGGTCCGTGACGGCGGCGCGGTGTTCCTCGTCGAAGTGATGTTCTTCGACCAACTCGAGGACGGTCCGGATGCGCAGGCGAGGCCCTCGGTACGGCCCGACCGGGACGTGCTGGCAGCCGCCGCGGTCGAGGACGCGCGGGCACTGATGGCCGCGCTGCGGAAGTGAACGCGCAGGGCCCCCGCGGCCGGAGACGGCTGCGGGGGCCCTGACGGTCGTACGCGTGGTTACTCGGCGACGAGCGCGGCCTCGACGTCGAGGGCGGCCTCGGCGTCGAGGGTGACCGCGACGGCCTGGATCACCGAGGCGATCTTGAAGGCCTCCTGGATCGTCTCGCGGTCGACGCCGGCCTTGCGCAGGACCTGCTCGTGCGAGTCCAGGCACTGGCCGCAGCCGTTGATCGCGGAGACGGCGAGCGACCACAGCTCGAAGTCGACCTTCTCCACGCCCGGGTTGCCGATGACGTTCATCCGCAGGCCCGCGCGCAGCGTGCCGTACTCCGGGTCGGAGAGCAGGTGCCGCGTGCGGTAGAAGACGTTGTTCATCGCCATGATCGCCGCGGCGGACTTGGCGGCGGTGTACGCCTCGGGCGAGAGGTTCGCCTTCGCCTCGGGCTCCAGCTCACGCAGGACGCGCGGGGAGCGGGCGGCGATCGCGCAGGACAGGACGGTGCCCCACAGCTGCTGCTGCGGGAGGTCGCTGTTGCCGATGACCGAACCGAGGTTCAGCTTCAGGTCCTTGGCGAAGTCCGGTACGGCCGACTTCAGGGAGTCCAGGGACATCCGTCACTCACCGGCCAGCAGGGCGCCGGCGTCGATGGTGGCCTCGCCCTTGGTCCAGTTGCAGGGGCACAGCTCGTCGGTCTGCAGGGCGTCGAGGACCCGCAGGACCTCCTTGGGGTTACGGCCCACGGAACCGGCGGTCACCATCGAGAACTGGATCTCGTTGTTCGGGTCCACGATGAAGACGGCGCGCATCGGGAGGCCGTCCTCGCCGAGGATGCCGAGCTCGGCCGACAGCTCGCGCTTGATGTCGGACATCATCGGGAAGGGCAGGTCACGCAGGTCGGCGTGGTCCTTGCGCCAGGCGTGGTGCACGTACTCGGAGTCGAGGGAGAAGCCGAGGACCTGCGCGTCGCGGTCGGCGAACTCGTCGTTCAGCTTGCCGAAGGCGGCGATCTCGGTCGGGCACACGAAGGTGAAGTCCAGCGGCCAGGCGAAGACGACCTTCCACTTGCCCTCGTAGGTCTTGTGGTCGATCTGCGCGAACTCGGCACCGGCCTCGAGCGAGACACAGGCGGTCAGGTCGAAGGCGGGGAACTTGTCACCAACAGTGAGCACGCGCTCTCCTTGAGAAGAGGAAAATAGCCCTTTTTGGGGGTTTTCCGATGGGGTTGGACGTATCTCACATGCTGACACACCTGCATTGATTGTAGAAATAGCTAGTCTTGTGGTGGGTGATCGGAGGTACCTATCAGTGGCCGTGGGTAACAGGGGAGCGAAGCAGCCGACCCTCGCACAGTTGCGCGCCTTCGCGGCGGTCGCCGAACACCTGCACTTCCGGGACGCCGCCGCGGCCATCGGGATGAGCCAGCCGGCGCTCTCCGGAGCCGTCTCCGCGCTGGAGGAGGCCCTCGGCGTGCAGCTGCTGGAGCGCACCACCCGCAAGGTGCTGCTCTCCCCGGCCGGCGAACGGATCGCGGCCCGGGCGCAGCTGGTGCTCGACGCGATGGGCGGGCTGCTGGAGGAGGCCGAGGCGGTACGGGCCCCCTTCACCGGGATCCTGCGGTTCGGGGTGATCCCCACGGTGGCCCCGTACCTGCTGCCGACCGTGCTCGGGCTCTTCCACCGGCGCTACCCCCGGATGGACCTCCAGGTGCACGAGGAGCAGACCGCCACCCTGTTGGAGGGGCTGGCCACCGGACGGCTGGACCTGCTCCTGCTGGCGGTGCCGCTCGGGGTCCCCGGGGTCACCGAACTGCCCGTGTTCGACGAGGACTTCGTCCTGCTCGCCCCCCGGGAGCACGCGCTGGCCGGGCGCCGGGACATCCCGCTGGAGGAACTGCGGGGACTGCAGCTGCTGTTGCTCGACGAAGGGCACTGTCTGCGCGACCAGGCCCTCGACATCTGCCGGGAGGCGGGCCGCACCACCGGGGCGGACGTGACGACGACCGCCGCGGGGCTCTCCACCCTCGTCCAGCTGGTCGCCGGCGGGCTGGGGGTGACGCTGCTGCCGCGCAGCGCGCTGCGGCTGGAGACGGCCCGCAACGAGTACCTGTCCACCGGGTACTTCGCCGAGCCCGCCCCCTCGCGGCGGATCGCCCTCGCCATGCGCACCGGGACGGCCCGCCAGGAGGAGTTCCGGACGATCGCCGCCGCACTGCGCGAAGCCGTACGCCCGCTCCCGGTGTGGCCCACCGACTAGGTCGTCTCTTTTGGATCTTGCCGGTTAAGCCCGCGTCGTCTGGCGCCGTGCATCGCAAGGCGGAGGGGCGCCCGAGTACTGGACGTACTTGGGCGCCCCGACAACGCGGCGAGGTGCGGTGCCAGACGACGCGGGCCAGGCAAGATCCGGAAGAGACGGCCTAGGGGGAGCCGCAGGCGTCACCGGGAACGGGCGTACGGGTCAGGGGCGCGCGGAGGTCACTCCGTGCGCAGGCCGTCCGGGCGCATCAGGCGCAGCAGCGGCGGCAGGCTGAGCAGGGTCACCACGACGACGACACCCGCGCCGGCGGCCGTCATCCCGAGCACCGAGGCCCAGTCGATCCGAACCGGCGTGGCGGCCATGTTCATCAGAACGGCGCCCAGCCCCACGCCCGCCCCGGCCGCCAGCACCAGGCCCAGCACGATCGGCACGGCCGTCTGCCACAGCACCGACAGGCTCAGCGTGGAGCGCTTGGTGCCGAAGGCGACCAGGGAGGAGAGCAGCCGCCGGCGCTCGCGCAACTGCTCCAGCTGGGAGACGAGCAGGCTTCCGCCGATCAGGACCAGTACGGCGATGGCACCGAAGAACAGCCCCGTGCGGATCGAGGAGTAGCCGGCGGCCTCGGTGGTGTGCCGCAGCGTCATCGCCGTGACGAACGGGTCCGCCTTGAAGACGGCGTTGCGCGCCCGGTCCAGGGCGTCCGGACCGGACTCGTCGACCTGGACGAAGATCCGCGCGTCCGGGAAATCGCCGATCTCCTTCGGCGCGGCCGACGGGGTCACCAGCAGGCCGCTGCGCAGCTGCCCTGTGGGGTCCTCCCGGCTGGGGACCGTGCGGGCGTCCGCCGGGACCTTCCACTTCTGCGGACCGGGCCGATCCGCCGTCCCGGACCCGGCCCCGTAGCCACTGACGTTGCCGACGAACAGCTCGTCGCCGGGCTTCGCCGTGGCCCCGTAGACGGCCTGCGAGCGGGAGCCGGTCAGGATGAAGGCATCGCCCTCCTTGCAGGAGTCGAGCGTCGCGACCTCGCCGAGCGCGTCGCAGGTGCCGATGGTGACCCGGACGGTGTCCTCCGCGGGCACCTGGCGGGCGGCCTGCGTGGAGGTCAGCGGGACGGCGCGGGTGACGCCCTGCACGGCGGAGATCCGCTGTGCGAGGTCGTCCATGCGCGTCTCCGCTTCGCGGTTCACCATGACGGCGACGGCGGCCCTGCCGGGATCCTGTCCGGTCGGCTTGGTGTAGTCGCCCTCGACGCCTGCGAAGAGCATCTGGAGGGCGATGGCGCCCGCGACGGCCACGGCGATGCCGTTGACGAGGCGGGCGGCGGCGCCGCTGTTGACCTGGAGCCGGCGCACGGCCAGCTGCCAGGAGACCGGTCCGGCGGACATCTTCGCGACGAAGCGTTCCAGCAGCCAGGGGAGCAGCACGGTGATCCCGACCAGCAGCAGCACCACCCCTCCCGAGACCTGCCACTGGTTGAACCTGCCGTGGTCGTTGCCGCGGCCGCCCATGGGCACCAGCAGGCCGAGCCCGATCAGCGGGAGCAGCAGCCGCCACCAGATGCGGCGCCGCGAGGGCTTGGCCGTACGGACGACGCCCAGCGGCTCGATGACCACACCGCGCAGCGCGAACAGGGTCACGGCCACCGCCGCCGCGGGCACCGCGAGGGCGACCAGGACGGCGAGCCAGGGCGCCGGGTCGAGGTCGGCGGGGAAGACGCTGCGCTGCCGGAGGCTGAGGCTGCCGACCAGGGAGCGGCCGACGGCGAAGAAGCCGGTGCCCAGCACCAGTCCGACCAGCGAGCCGGCCAGTGCCTCGCCGGCCGCGATCCGGCGGACCATCCGGCTGTCGGCGCCGACCAGCCGCAGCGCGGCGAGCCTCCGGTCGCGCCGCTCCCCGCCGAAGCGGACGGCGGTGGCGATGAACACGGCGACGGGCATCAGCAGGGCGACGAACGTCAGCACGACCATCAGCATGAGCACGGGGTCGAGGCCCTCGCGGTCCGCGTCGTAGCCGAAGCCGGTGACGCGCTCGACGCGGTAGTCCTCGGCGCCGTTCTTCCGGAGGGTGTCGCTGCCCAGGTAGAAGAGGAGTTCGCCGGGGCCGACCAGCCCCGGGTCGCCGACGATCTCACTGACCCGCGCGTCGAGCCGCTCGCGCAGCAGGGCGCCGTCGGAGGACTTCAGCAACGCGTCGAGGGCGGGGGAGAGGGCCATCTCGCCCGGGCCGGGGATCCGCTTCAGACCGGGCGGCAGCGGCGCGTCCGGGCCTTCGGCCCGCAGCACGTGCCCCTCGATGTCCTTGTGGCGGTACGTCTGGCCGACGCGGGCGATCAGCAGGGTGTCGGGCCCGGGGGCGTCGGCCCGCTCGGAGCTCATCGTCGACCGCGCGTCGCCGCGCTCGTACCGCGCGGAGAGGGCGCCGGGGATCGCGGTGCTGATCAGCAGCAGCGCGACGCCGAGACCGACACCCACGCCGGTGAGCAGGGTGCGGATCCATCCCTCGCGGCCGCCGCCGAAGGCGAAGCGGATGCCCATGCCGAGATCGCGGGCCCAGACCCGGAGCCGGCTCATACGATCCGCTCCATGTCGCGGGACTTCCCGTCGCGCACGACGATCTCGCGGTCGGAGTACGCGGCCACGCGCGTCTCGTGCGTGACGAGCACGACGGCGGCGTTGGCGGACCGGGCGGCCTCCGTGAGCAACTGCATGACGAGTTCGCCGTTGAGGGAGTCGAGGGCTCCGGTGGGCTCGTCGGCGAAGATCACCCGGGGGCGGGTGACGAGGGCGCGGGCGACGGCCACGCGCTGCCCCTGACCGCCGGAAATCTCGCCGGGCCGCTTGCCCCCGAGGTCCTCCACCTGGAGCTGCTCCATCCAGTGCAGGGCGGTGCGTTCGGCCTCCTTGCGCTTGACGCCGGTCAGGCGCAGCGGGAGCGCGACGTTCTCCACACAGGTCAACTCCGGTACGAGCTGGCCGAACTGGAAGACGAAGCCGAACTCGGTGCGGCGCAGCTCGCTGCGCTCGGCGTCGCTCATGGAGATGAGCTCGCGGCCGGCGTAGGTGATGGAGCCGGAGTCGGGAGGGACGATGCCCGCGAGGCAGTGCAGCAGCGTCGACTTGCCGGAGCCGGAGGGGCCCATGACGGCGACGACCTCGCCGGGGTGGATGGAGAACTCGGCGCCGTCGAGGGCCTTGGTGGTGCCGAACGCCTTGCGCAGGTCCGTCGCGGCGAGGAGGGAACCGGCCGGGGTCATCATCGGCGGACCTCCCGCGCGAGCTGGTCGAGGCGGGCCGCCGTGAGCTCCAGCCACCGCAGGTCCGCCTCCAGGTGGAAGAGGGCGTGGTCGCAGACGAGCTGGTCGGCTATGTCGCCCTTGCGCTTGCGCTGGGTGAGGATGCGCATGAGGCGCAGGTGCTCGGCGCGCTGGGTGTCCAGCAGCTCGTCGGCGCGGCGGCCGGTGAGCAGGGCCAGGACGACCTTGGTGTAGAGGGTCGAGTGGAGGTAGGGCTCGGGCTTCTCGGGCTGGGAGAGCCAGGCCTCGACGTCGGTGATGCCGGCGTCGGTGATGGCGTACCGCTTGCGTTCGGGACCGCCGCCGCTCTCCACGCCGTCGACCTCGACGAGGCCGTTCTTCAGGAGGCGGGACATGGTCGAGTAGACCTGCCCGTAGGCGAGGGGGCGATCGTGGCCGAACTTCTCGTCGAAGGTGCGCTTGAGGTCGTAGCCGTGGCGCGGACCGGCCTCGAGGAGGCCCAGGAGCGTGTGACCGATGGACATGCCCGCGACTCTACACCGTGTGTATACGCGCAGTGTATAGAGGGTCGAAAGGCGGGGGCCGGACCGTGTGGAGCGCGGTCCGGCCCCCGGACGTGGTCAGTCCGTGGACTTCGGGGGGCGCCCGCGGCGGGGGAGGGGGCCGGGGCTGGAGGGGAGGCGGCCGGCCTCGGCGAGGGCGCGGCGGAGCAGGAACTCGATCTGGGCGTTCGCGCTGCGCAGTTCCTCGCCGGCCCAGCGGGCCAGCGCCTCGTACACCTGCGGATCGAGCCGCAGCAGCACCTGCTTGCGCGCCTGCCGGCCCGCCGGGCTCTGCTCGCCGCCGGGGGTCACTGGTAGAGGGTCCCCGTGTTGACCACCGGCTGGGCCGCGCGGTCACCGCAGAGGACGACCATCAGGTTCGAGACCATGGCCGCCTTGCGCTCCGGATCCAGGTCCACGACGTCCTGCTCCGCCAGCCGGGTCAGTGCCATCTCCACCATGCCCACCGCGCCCTCCACGATCTGCTTGCGGGCCGCCACGACGGCGCCCGCCTGCTGGCGCTGAAGCATCGCGGAGGCGATCTCCGGAGCGTACGCGAGATGCGTGAAGCGGGACTCGATGATGTGCACGCCGGCCGCCTCGACCCGGGCGTGGAGTTCGACCGCCAGCTTCTCGGTGATCTCCTCGGCGTTCCCGCGCAGCGACAGGCCGCCCTCGTCGTGCGCGTCGTAGGGGTACTCGATCGCGATGTGCCGGACCGCCGCCTCGGTCTGGGTCTCGACGAACTCCGTGAAGTCCTCCACCTCGAAGGTGGCCCGCGAGGTGTCCTCGACCCGCCACACGACGACCGCGGCGAGCTCGATCGGGTTGCCGTAGGCGTCGTTGACCTTCAGGACGGCCGTCTCGTGGTTGCGCACCCGGGTGGAGATCTTCTCGCGCGAGGTGAACGGGTTGACCCAGCGCAGTCCGTCGGTGCGGATCGTGCCCCGGTAGCGGCCGAACAGCTGCACGACGCGGGCCTCGCCCGGCGCCACCGTGTTCAGGCCGCTCATCGATATCACGGAGCCGATGATCGTGAGCACGCCGCCGGCGATGAGCGCCGCCTTGGCCGCGGCGGCCGTCGCCACCGCCCCCACCGCGATGAGGCCGCCGCCCGCCAACAGGCCTGCCAGGCCGAGGAGTAGAGCCAGACCGCCGCCCACGCTGCGCGCGGTGAACTCCCGTACCCCGTCCGGATTGGCGATGTGGTTCGTCATCTTTTGCCCCGTTTCTCTGGTCGCGGTCGCTCGGACCGCCTAGCAAATTGATATCACTTTTTTGCGTTGCGGCAACCCTTCGGCTTAGGTGAGCGTCGGTTCCAGTGATGTGGGTGCTGATTCTCACGTCCGAATTGACCGGTATTGGTCACGGTTGACCATCCTTTGTCACAGCCTGCGGTGTTAGCTTTCTGAGCTGACGTCGGGGGGGTAATCGAGCGGAGCGGGAGCGATGGGCCGAGCAGAAGTGCGGAAGGCGCAGCAGCGCGGTGCGGGGCGTGCGCCGAGCAGACGCGCCAACGGCGCGAAGGGCAAGGGCGGCGCCGGCAAGCGCAGCGGCATACGTCGCTTCTTCACGTGGAAGAAGATCCTCGGGACGATCCTCGGCGGGATCCTCCTCCTCATGGCCGCGGCGATCATCCTGTACTTCTCGGTGGACGAACCCACCGACCCCAACAAGCAGGCCACGCTCCAGAGCAACACCTACCGGTACTCCGACGGCTCGATCATGGCCCGCACCGGTGACACCAACCGCGAGATCGTGCCGATCGACAAGATCCCCGAAGACGTCCGCACCGCCTTCATCGCCATCGAGAACAAGTCGTTCTACAGCGACCGCGGCATCGACGTGATGGGCGTCGCCCGGGGCCTGTTCAACACGGCCACCGGCAAGGGCAAGGCCGGTGGCTCGACGATCACCCAGCAGTACGTCAAGAACTACTACCTGACGCAGGACCAGTCGGCGACCCGCAAGCTCCGCGAGCTGGTGATCTCCCTCAAGGTCGACCAGCGCATGGAGAAGGACGACGTCCTCGTCGGCTACCTGAACACGAACTTCTACGGCCGCAACGCGTACGGGATCCAGGCCGCGGCCCAGGCCTTCTACGGGGTCGACGTCGACAAACTCACGCTGGAGCAGGGCGCCTACCTCGCCGCCGTCATCCAGGCCCCCAGCCAGTACGACCTGGCGACGGCCGGACCGAACGGCACGCGGCTGGTCAACATCCGCTTCAACGCCGTCCTCGACAACATGGTCGAGATGGGCAAGCTGGACCCGGTCAAGCGCAAGACCATGACCCTCCCGCCGCCGATCAAGCCCAAGCCCCGCCCGGGCATGGACGGCCAGAAGGGCTACCTGGTCCAGGCCGCCAACGACGAGCTGAACAAGCAGAACATCACCGACGCCCAGATCGCGGCCGGCGGCTGGAGCATCACGCTCAACGTCGACAAGGCGAAGCAGGCGGCGCTGGAGAAGGCCGTCGACGACGAGCTGGAGTCCAAGCTCGACCGCAAGGACACCAAGGGCCGCCCCCAGGACCAGAGCGTCCAGGCCGGTGCGACCTCCGTGGACGCGAAGACCGGTGCGATCGTCGCCATGTACGGCGGCCAGGGCCTGACGGAGAAGTCCGAGAGCAACGCCCTGCGCAAGGACTACCAGCCGGGCTCGACCTTCAAGCCGGTCGTGCTCGCCTCCGCCCTGGAGAACGGGTCGAAGACGCAGGACGGCAAGCCGATCACGCCGAACTCGCTCTACGACGGCACCAGCAAGCGCCCGGTCGTCGGCAGCAAGATCCCGTTCAACCCGCAGAACCAGGACAACCTGAACTACGGAACCCCCCTGATGACGATCCAGGAGGCGACCGACCACTCGGTGAACTCCGTCTACGCGCAGATGATCGTGGACGTGAAGCCGCAGAACGCGAAGAAGACGGCCCTCGCCCTCGGCATGGTCGACCGCGACGGCTGGCCCGATGACAGGCCGGCCATGGCGCTCGGCACGATGACCGCGAGCACCGTGGAGATGGCCGGCGTCTACGCCGGCTTCGACAACCACGGCAAGAAGGTCACGCCGACGATCGTCAAGAGCGCCGAGCACAAGGAGCGCGAGTTCACGCCCCAGCAGGCCATCGGCAGCCAGGCCATCAGCCGCAAGACCGCCGACACCGTCACCAAGGTGCTCCAGGGCGTGGTCAACAACGAGGGCGGCTCGGGCAACAAGGTCAGGAGCCGCTCCTACGAGGCGGCCGGCAAGACCGGTACCAGTGAGTCGAACTTCTCCGCCTGGTTCACCGGGTACACGCCGGAGCTGGTGACCGTCGTCGCGATGTTCGGCGAGGAGCCGGGCACCCACACCCAGGTCACCCTGACCGGCACCGCCGGCCTGGGACGCGCGGGCGGTTCCAGCTTCCCCGCCTCGATCTGGAAGGCGTACACGACCGCCGCGCTCAAGGACGCGGACACCGGCGAGTTCGACGTGTCGGACGCGGACATGGGTCCCACGCAGGCGCCGTCCCGCAGCACCTCGCCGACGCCCACGACGAGCCCGTCCTCCAGCCCGCCGGCCTCCCCCAGCAGCCCGGCGCAGTCCCCGACGACGCCGGTGACCCCCAGCACGCAGCCCACGCCGACGAAGAGCGGCCCCACGCCGACCACGACGCCCACGACGACGCCGACCAAGACCGGCGGCCCCAAGCCGCCGGACCCGCCGCTGCTCGGCGGGAACGAGGGACGCTGACACACCGCCGCCCCGCAGCCTTCGGGCTGCGGGGCGGCGGTTTTTCGTGGGCGAGAAGGCGGCCGGTTCGCCGACCGTCACTGCCGGTCGTTCGCCCCCGGCAACGGGAGCTCGAACCAGACCACCTTTCCACTGCTCAGGCGGGTCGCACCCCAGCGGCGGGCCATCCGGTTGACCAGGAACAGGCCGCGGCCGCCCTCGTCGGTGTCCCGCGCCCGGCGCTGGCGGGGCAGCTGCGGGGAGTCGTCGCCGACCTCGCAGCGCAGGACGTCCGTACGCAGCAGGCGCAGGGTCACGGGCCGCTCCGCGTACCGGACGGCATTGGTGACCACCTCGCTCACCAGCAGCTCCAGCGAGTCGCTCAGCTCCTCCAGGCCCCAACGGGTCAGGGCGCGGCGGGCGAACCGCCGGGCCCGGCCCGGAGCGGTCTCCTCCGGGTCCAGGAACCAGTACGCGACGTCACTGGGCGCGATCCCGTCGAACCGGGCCGCGAGCAGCGCGATGTCGTCGTCCCGGTCACCCGGGCCGAGCATGTCCAGCACGTCGTCGCACAGGGCCTCCAGCGGCGGCGGGTGGTCCAGGCCGGTCAGCTGCGCGGTGGTGGCGAGGCGCTCGCGCAGCTGCTCGATGCCGGTCCACACGTCCCGCAGGCGCGACTCCACCAGACCGTCCGTGTAGAGCAGCAGGGTGGCCCCGGCGGGCGCGTCCAGCTCCACGGCCTCGAAGTCCACGCCGCCGACGCCGATGGGCGCGCCGGGCGGTACGCGCAGCACCTCGGCGCGGCCGCCCAGGTGCAGCAGCACCGGCGGCGGGTGGCCGGCGTTGGCGATGGTGATCCGGTGCGCGACCGGGTCGTAGACCGCGTACAGGCAGGTGGCCATGCGGTCGGAACCCAGGCGCTGCGCCTGCTCGTCCAGGTGGTGCAGGACCTCGGCGGGCGGCAGGTCCAGCTGCGCGAGGGTCTGCGCCGTGGTGCGGAGCTGGCCCATGATCGCGGCGGAGGTCATGGAGTGGCCCATGACGTCGCCGACGACGAGCGCGACCCGGCTGCCGGGCAGCGGTATGGCGTCGTACCAGTCGCCGCCGACCCGCGCCGTCTCGGCGGCGGGCAGGTAGCGCGAGGCCAGCCGCACGCCGGTGGGCTGCGGGAGGCTGTCGGGCAGCATGGTGCGCTGCAGCTCGTCGGCGATGTACGCCTCACGGCCGTACAGGACCGCCTTGTCGATGCCGAGCGCGGTGTGGGTGGCCAGTTGGGCGGCGACCAGGAGGTCGTTCTGCTCGAAGGCGGGACGCTCCGGGCTGCGCAGGAAGACGGCGGCGCCGATCACCCTGCGGCGGCCGCGCAGCGGCGCGAGGACGGCCCGGTTGCCGCGCGGCAGCGGATGGTCCACGCCGAGCAGCTCGGGCAGCGCGGCCCGGGCGGCTGCGGAGGACCCGAAGACGGGCCGTACGCCGCGCAGCACCTCGGCGAGCGCGCCGCCGGGCCGGATCTCGCACAGCTCGGCCGCGGGCAGGTCACCCTGCGGGCCGACCAGCGGCAACTGGCTGAAGTCGAGCTCGCCGGTGGCCCCCGCGGCCCCGGCGAGGTCCATCCCCGCGCCGATGGTGCTGCTGATGTCGGTCAGGTCGTCGATCGGCCGGAGCCGGTCGGTGCGCCGGAGCCTTAAAACGACCGGGCCGACGGGCCGCTCGTCGCCGACGGGCAGCGGATCGCGCAGGTAGACGAGGATGGCGTCGGAGAAGGTGGGCACGGTGGCCCGGCACAGGCCGAGCACGATCTCGTCGAGGTCGATGCCGCGGGCGATCCGCCGGGTGGCGGCGCCCACGAAACGCAGCCGGTCCCCCTCGCGGCGCGCGGCGGTGGCCTCTCCGGTGCCTGCGCCCGGTATGCCGGTCCCGCCGCCGTGGCGCTCGCCCCCGGCGCGGTATCCGCTGTTCTGCCCGGCGCTCCCGTCCCCACCGGGCGCGGCGTCGGCCCCCGTCGAGGCCGGCTGCCGGGCGCTCTCGACGCCCGCGGCGGCGGGTTCGAGGCCGTCACCGCGCGGGCGGGGCGGCTCGGCGGGATCGCCGAGGCCGGGGGTGGTGCCCGCGGCGTTGCGGGCGGCCGCGCCGTCCCGCGGCCGGACGCCGTCCTGGCCCTGGACCGGGTCCGAGGCGGTGGGACCACCGGACTCGCCCGGCGCGGCAGCCTTGCGCCGGGGCCGGGGGAGGCCTGCGGCCCCGCCCGCCGCGGAGCGGGCCGAGCGCGCCTCGGAAGCCGCCGCGGCCGCGCCGCCGCCCGGCTCCGCGACATGCCCGGCGCCGGCGCTCGGCGCATGCGTGCGTACGGCCTCGGCGGCGGCGATGGGCGCCTTGCCGTGGCCGGCCTCGTCCGTTCCTCCGCCGGAGGCGACGGGCTGCGGGCCCTCCTGGGAGGTGGGGTACTCCGTCACGCGTGGAATTCCGTCCGTTTGCGCTCGATGTGCGCTGCACTCAACTCGGTCAGTCGCGGTATACCCGCTCAGCGGCCCGGGCACCATCGCCCCGAGGTTCCTCTTTGCCTCTCGCCCCGCGCCGACCTCCCGTCAGCTTCCGCGTGCGGTACGACACTTGTGGATGCGCGGTCCGAACGCACCGGCCCGCGCGCGCGACCTCGCGGAGCACGATCCTACGTTTGAACCCCGGGGGCGCATCAAGGGTCTCATGAGGTCATATGCGCCGGGGTGCGGTCCCAGTCCTCCGGAAGGGCCGGAATTCTCCAGGCGGGATCCGGCCGCCAGTCCTGCCAGCCGGCGGAGAACGGAGTTCCCCATTCCTTGATCACCCCGACCGCCGCGCGCCCGGCGTGCCGGACCCGCAGCGCCTGCTCCCGGTCCATCAGACCGGACCGCTGCGCCTGCGCGAACTCGTCCTCGTCCAGCCACTTCCAGCTGCGGTCCGGGTAGACGGCGATGTCGAGGAAGTGGTCCACGGAATCCACCCCTCCGGCCCACCGCGACCGCGGCTCCTCCAGGTTCACGTACCAGTTCTTGAACCGCCAGCCGTGTCCCCAGAACAGCCACACCGACCACGGGTCCCCGGGCCGGGCCAGCTTCAGCACCCCGCCGCCGAACCAGCGCGACCGTACGGTCGTCCGCGGGGCGGTGTAGCGGGTGGCGAGCGGTTCCTCGTGGACGGGGGTGCCGTCGGCCAGCACCGGCTTGACGCACTCGGTGCCCGGGGCCATCCAGACGGCCAGCAGCTCGTCGGTGTCCTGAACCACCGTCACCGGGCGGCAGATGTGCACCGAACCCTTCAGGCCCGGGGCGTGGTCGCGGTAGCGCCAGAGGATCTGTTCCCCGGGCGCCCAGCGCGTGCCCTGCGCGGGATCCTGCGGCGCTTCCTGCGCGGAACCGCTCCCCGGCTTGAAGGTACCTGTCATGCGCAGATCTTAGGGCGGAGGCCCGCGCCCCCGCTGCGGTGCAGGTCACTGGGGGGTTCGCGGACGGGAATCGACCGGATCCGGCCCCTGCCCGGGGGCCGGATCCGGCCCCTCACGGATGCGTCATGCGCAGGACGTCGAGGGCCTCGTCGAGCTGCTCCAGGGTGAGGGCGCCGCGCTCCACGTAGCCGGACTCCAGGACGACCTCCCTGATCGTCTTCCGCTCGGCAAGGGACCTCTTGGCCACCTTGGCGGCCTCCTCGTAGCCGATGTAGCGGTTGAGCGGGGTCACCACGGAGGGCGAGGACTCGGCGTATTCCCTGGCCCGCGCCTCGTTGGCGGTGATCCCGTCGACGGTGCGGTCGGCCAGCAGGCGGCTCGCACTGCCGAGCAGCCTGATCGACTCGAGGAGGTTCCTGGCCATCACCGGGAGCATCACATTCAGCTCGAAGTTGCCGGCCGCGCCCGCCACCGCGACGGTGGCGTCGTTCCCCATCACCTGTGCGGCGACCATCAGGACGGCCTCCGGGACCACCGGATTGACCTTCCCGGGCATGATCGAGGAGCCCGGCTGGAGATCGGGCAGATTGATTTCGGCCAAACCGGTGCGCGGTCCGGACGCCATCCAGCGCAGGTCGTTGCAGATCTTGGTGAGCGAGACGGCGACCGTACGGAGCATCCCGGAGGTCTCCACCAGCGCGTCCCGCGCCCCCTGGGCCTCGAAGTGGTCGCGGGCCTCGGTCAGCGGCAGCCCGGTGGCGGCGGCCACCTCGGCGATCACGGCGGCGGAGAACCCGGGCGGGGTGTTGATGCCGGTGCCCACCGCGGTGCCGCCCAGCGGCAGCTCGGCGAGGCGGGGCAGGCAGGCGCGCAGCCGCTCGACGCCGTAGCGGATCTGGGCCGCGTACCCGCCGAACTCCTGGCCCAGGGTGACCGGGGTGGCGTCCATCAGGTGGGTCCGCCCGGCCTTGACCACCTGCGCGAACTCGGCGGCCTTGCGCTCCAGCGCGGCGGCGAGGTGCTCCAGGGCGGGGATCAGCTCGCCGGTGACGGCGGCGGTGGCGGCGATGTGGATGGACGACGGGAAGACGTCGTTGGAGCTCTGCGAGGCGTTGACGTGGTCGTTGGGGTGCACCTCCCGGCCGAGGCGCTCGGTGGCGAGGGTGGCGATCACCTCGTTGGTGTTCATGTTGGACGAGGTCCCGGAGCCGGTCTGGAAGACGTCCACGGGGAAGTGGTCGTCCCAGCGGCCGTCCGCGACCTCGGCGGCGGCGGTCCGGATCGCGTCGGCGACGTCCCGGTCCACCACGCCGAGCTTCGCGTTCACCTCGGCGGCGGCGGCCTTGATGCGCGCGAGCGCCTCGATGTGGGCGCGTTCCAGCCGCTGCCCGGACACGGGGAAGTTCTCCACCGCGCGCTGGGTCTGCGCGCGCCACTTGGCGTGCCGGGGCACCCGTACGTCGCCCATGGAGTCGTGCTCGATCCGGAACGCATCGGCCTGCTGATCTTCGGTCATTTTCCTGGCCTCCTCAAAAACTTGAGCAATTGTCTTGTTCGAAGTGTTCCCAACTCACTTACCGGCCAGTAAATACCGTGGGTAACACTGACATCCGGGGAGGCGTTCATGGCACGTGCACGTACGAAACCCATGCTCAGATCTACCTTCGCCGCCGTCGCGGCGATCGCGGCCGCCCTGGGGGGCGTCACCGCCATCACCCCCATGGCCCAGGCGGCGACCGCCGCCGGGGCCGTCACCCCCCTCTCGCCCGAGCTGGAGGCGATCCGCGCCGCGGAGGCCACCAGGATCTACGGCGACGCGGCCATCCGCCCGCTCAACGAGCGCAAGACCGGCCTGATCTCACTGGGCGACAGCGAGATATCGGGCGAGGGCGTGGGCAACTACGACCCGGCGACCAACACGCCGAACAACCAGTGCCACCGCTCGCCCGACTCGGCGATCCACCGCACCGGCATCCCGGCCGACCTCACCTTCAACGTCGCCTGCTCCGGCGGCTACACCGGCAACATCCGGATCGGCGGCAGCAAGCAGTACGCCGACGAGCTGGTGCAGAGCGACAACCTGGCCGTCAAGGCCCGCAACACGAAGATCAAGATGGTGCTGCTGGTCGCCGGCGCCAACGACGACCTGCAGTTCGGCCCGGTCATGACCGACTGCGTGACCCGCTGGGTGCTCAGCCAGGGCACCTGCGAGCCCAAGTACGCTCCCGGCTGGCAGGCGCGCGTCGACGGCCTCAAGCCCAAGGTGGAGGCCACCGTCGCGGACCTCAAGACGGTCATGCGCGACGCCGGTTACGCCGACTCCGACTACAAGCTCGTCGTGATGGGCTACCCCAGCCCCATCGGGCCCGACTTCCACGACAACCCGAACTTCCCCGGCAAGCTGCCCGGCGGCTGCGCCGGCTACGACTCCGACGCCACCTGGGGCCGCAACCACGCGGTGCCCACCTTCGAGAAGGGCATGCGCGCGGCGGCCCTCGCCTCCGGCGCCACCTACCTGGACAACTCGCGGCTCTTCCACGGGCACGAGGTGTGCATGGAGGACACCTGGGCCCGCGGGCTCTACCTGGACCTCGGGGACCACTTCCCGTGGGACGAGAACACCGCCCGCCAGTCCTTCCACCCCAACTACCGGGGCCACGGCGCCTTCGCGTCCTGTCTGACCCAGCTCTACAACTCGGGCCTGCGCGAGGCCTCCTGCGCCGACCCGGCGAGCACCGGGACGCCCGTCCTGCAGGCCGGGGCCTGGGACGACAAGTTCAAGCCCCTGAAGAACGAGGCCACCGGAAACTGCCTCGACTCCTTCGGCGGCTCCAGCGCCAACGAGACGAAGATCGTGGGCTGGGACTGCCACGGCGGCCGCAACCAGGGCTGGTGGTACGACGCCGCCCGCAAGTCCGTCCACATCGAACTGACCCAGGACCGCTGCCTCGACGCCCCCGGCGCCAACTACGGCTCCGGCACCGGCCTGATCATCTGGAACTGCCACGGCGGCGCGAACCAGCAGTTCGTCCGTGACGGCGCCACCCTCCGCCCCGCCGCCGCCCCGGGCATGTGCCTGACGGTGGCCGCCGCGCACGAGCCGCTGCGCCTGCAGAACTGCAACGGTTCCGCCAACCAGCGTTTCGTGTAACGCCCCGGATAAACGGAACCTCACGACCGCCCCGCACCCTCCGACCCCCACGCCCGGCCGGCGCACCCCGGCCGGGTGTATTCATGTGCGGCTTTAGCGTCGGCTTATGCGCGGCTTTAGCCATGGCCGAAAACGGACTCGTCGGTAACTTATCGGCGTGCCCATCCCGCATTCCGTGCATACGATCCTGCGGTTGTTGCGCTTTCGGGGGTCCGACCGTCCCCGAGGCGTGCCATTCAAGGGGGGATCGCTTTCATGAAGACGAAGTCCATGCGTGCCGCCGTCGCGGTGCTCGCGGCATCCGGGGCGCTGGTTCTCGCGCTGCCGTCCGCAGCCCAGGCGGGGCCCACCACCCGGTGCTACCCGGACATGGCCTGCCTGTACTACAACTCGAACCAGGCGGGCGCTCTGGCGCAGATGTACCACATCGAGAACTACCCGGCGTACCTGTTCACGGGGACGTTCAACCGCGGCACCGGGAACGGGGATACGGAGCTGCTCAAGAACAATGCCGCCTCGGCGGACAGCCGCTACACGAACCAGGCGGTTCGCGTTCATTTCAACAGCTGGTACAAGGGCCCCTACGACGTGGTCGAGCCCCAGACGAGGCGGAATCTCAACGCGACGTACAACAACAACGCGTCCTGGAACTACCACCCGAACGGCGTCTGAGAGCGATGGGAATGACGAGCGAAATGAACAAGAAGCGCACCCGTGTTTCCCTCCTCGCGTTGGCCGTGGCTTCCGGAGCCGTGATGGCGGGCTACGCCGCCTCCGCCGGTACGGACGCCGGCGCCACCGCCGGCGCCGACGCGACGGCGATCGCCGGTTCCGCCCAGGTCCGCACCCTGCCCATCGAGCAGTACCTGCCGACGCCGGCCGAGTTCGCGAAGCTGAGCCAGGCCGGCGGGCAGCTCCAGCAGAAGTGCATGCAGGGCCTCGGCTTCGCCTCCTTCCAGGCGCCCGAGCAGGCCCCGGCCGACCCGCGCGAGACCTTCACCGACCTGCGCTACGGCACCGTGGACGCCGCCCAGGCGGCCCGGTCCGGTTACAAGCCGGAGTTCGCGGCCTCCGCGCGCACGGCCAAGGCCGGCGGCGCGTCCGCGGCCGCAGCCGACGGCCCGGCCCCGTCCGGGGCGGTCGAGCCCGTGCTGAGCGACGCGGAGTGGCTCGCGATGACCGGCACCACCAAGGACGTCGGCGACACCGCCAAGGCCAGGCAGGCGGCGCCGAGCCAGGTCCAGGGCAAGGACCTCCCGCCGGGCGGCTGCATCGCCGAGTCCGCGCGCACCCTCACGGGCGGCGGCGAGAAGCTGTACGCGGACCTCGCCCAGGACATCAACGGCCAGTCCTACAAGGAGTCCCTCAAGGACCCCCGCGTCACCAAGGTCTTCGCGGCCTGGTCCGCCTGCATGAAGGGCAAGGGGTACTCCTACAAGGACCCGATGCAGGCCAACGACGACCCGAAGTTCGCCGTGCCGACGGTCTCCGCCGAGGAGATCGCCGTCGCCGGCGCGGACGTGGCCTGCAAGAACAAGACGAAGCTGGTCGACGTCTGGCACTCGGCCGAGGCGCAGATCCAGCAGAAGATGATCGACGCCAAGGCGAACGAGATGGGCCCGATCAAGAAGGCGAAGCAGACCGCCCTGGCCAACGTCCGGTAGGAGGCCGCCCGCCGGGACCTGCGCCGACCCGACCCGACCCGACCCGGCCCGGCTCCGCACCACGGAGCCGGGCCGCCCCGCTACCGCTACCCCGCTAGATCGCGTCCAGCTGTGCGCGCACCTCGCGCGGCCGGTTGGTGATCAGCGTGTCCACGCCGAGCCGCAGGCACAGCTCCACGTCCTCGGGCTCGTCCACGGTCCACACCCGCACCGACAGCCCCTTGGCCTTCAGCCGGGCCACCAGCCCCGGATCCCGGCGTACGAGGTCGATGCCCGGGCCCGCGTGCGTCGCGTACGGGGGGCGCATCGGGCGCAGCCGCCGCTCGATCAGGTAGACCGCGGGCAGGCCGGGCGCGAGCCGGTGCAACCGGGTCAGCGCGTTGCGGGAGAAGCTCATCACCTCGACCAGCCCGGCGGACCCGTCGGCCAGCCCGTACTCCCGGAGCATCCGCACCAGCTCGGCCTCCAGCCGGCCGCCCGCGCGGGTCGGGTGCTTGGTCTCGACGGCCAGCCCGACGGGCCGCGGCGCGGCCAGCGCCTCCCGGAGCAGGTCCTCGAAGAGCAGCACCCGGGCCCCGCGGTGCTCCTCGCCCTTCCACCCGCCGAAGTCGAGGGCGCGCAGCTCCTCGTACGTCATCTCGGAGACGACCCCCCGCCCGTCGGAGGTCCGCTCGACGCGGCGGTCGTGCACGCACACCAGCCGCTGGTCCGCGGTGAGCCGCACATCGCACTCCAGCGCGTCGGCCCCGTCGGCGATGGCCTGCCGGTACGCGGCGAGCGTGTGCTCGGGGTGCTCGTGGGAGGCCCCGCGATGGGCGACCACGCGGACGGCGCGATCGGTGGCGGGGAGCATGGACTGCCGGTTCATGGAACAGACGTTATCCGGATGCGTGGAACGCCCCGGTACCGCATCCTGCCCGGATGGCCGAACAGCAGATGTACCTGACCTTGCACTGCGAGCCGTGCGAGGACTGCGTCCAGGAGGAATGGCAGCTCATCCGGGACGGCGAGCTGCGCTGGGAGGGGTACGAGCACTGTCCGCGGTACGGGGCCTACGCCTGCGACGACGGCCGGGGCGTGCCTCCGCCGCGGATCCGGGAGCGCATCGTGGCCCGGGAGGGCACGGTCCACCTGCCGGTCGGCGGGCCCGACGGGGTGCCGATCGCGCTGCTGCGCCGGGTGTACGGGCTGAGCATCGCCGAGGTGGCCGCCGCGCGGAAGACGGGGTACCGGGCCACCCCCGTCGAGGCCCGGTACCTGTCGGGTCCGACGCCGTGACTACGGCTTCGGTTGCGGGGACAGCGGGGCGGGGGTGACCCGGAAGCCGCCCTTGGTGACCTCCGTGAAGGGGGCCGGGGCCATGCAGGTGCCCACCGTGCCCTCGGCGACCGTGCCGTCCGGCTTCACGTCGACGTTGGCGACGCCCCAGGAGAACCCGACGCGGTCCGGCTCGCCGCGCCGGCCCTCCTGGACGCTGATGCCGATCCGCTTGCCGTCCCAGCCGACGTTCGAGGTCGTGACCACGGCGGTGAGGGTGGCGGTCTTGCCGCCCGTGACCAGGCAGTCCACCTCCGCCTCGGCCGTGGCGGTGAAGCCGGTCTCCGTGTAGTGGTGGGAGATGGTCACCCGGCCCCGCGCGTCCGTCGGCAGGCCCTTCTCGCCGCCCGGCGCCGGGAACGGCCTGGTCCACGGGGTCGACTCGGCGTCGACGGTGAAGCGGATGTCGTCCTTGGCGGAGTAGGGGTACAGGATCGTTCCGCCCCCGTGCACGGAGGCGAGCTTCGCGGCGGCCGCCGCGGCCGGCGCGGCCTGGGCGGGGGCGGCCGGGGCCGGGGCCGCCGCGATCAGGGTGGCCGCGAGTGCGGCGGCGGTTCCGGCGAGGATGAGGGCGCGCTTGCGGTTCTTCATGGCGAACTCCCGTGTTCCAAGGGCTGTTTGGGTACGGGAACAGCCTCGCCGGGAGCCCGTGGGCCCGCCATCTGCCGATGGGCGGATATGACCGAGGGCCTCTCCCCCGAACGGGGGAGAGGCCCTCGGACCGTCGCGCTACAGACCCGGTCCGCGCACCGGGATGTGGGTGAACGTCGGCTCCGGCGCCGGGTTCTGGAAGAAGTCGTTGCCCTTGTCGTCGACCACGATGAAGGCCGGGAAGTTCTCCACCTCGATCTTCCAGACCGCCTCCATGCCGAGCTCCTCGTACTCCAGGACCTCGACCTTCTTGATGCAGTCCTGGGCCAGCCGCGCCGCCGGGCCGCCGATCGAGCCCAGGTAGAAGCCGCCGTGCGCACCGCACGCGTCCGTCACCTGCTGCGAGCGGTTGCCCTTGGCCAGCATGACCTTGGAGCCGCCCGCCGCCTGGAACTGCTCCACGTAGGAGTCCATGCGGCCGGCCGTGGTCGGGCCGAAGGAGCCGGAGGCGTAGCCCTCGGGGGTCTTCGCGGGGCCGGCGTAGTAGACCGGGTGGTCCTTCAGGTACTGCGGCATCGGCGCGCCCGAGTCCAGCAGCTCCTTGATCTTGGCGTGCGCGATGTCGCGCGCCACGACCAGCGGGCCGGTCAGGGACAGCCGGGTCTTCACCGGGTGCTTGGTCAGCGTCGCCAGGATGTCGTCCATCGGCTGGTTCAGGTCGATGGAGACCACGTCCGCGGACTCGGCCAGGTGCGCGTCGGTCGTGTCCGGCAGGAAGCGCGCCGGGTCCGTCTCCAGCTGCTCCAGGAAGACGCCCTCGGCGGTGATCTTCGCGGTCGCCTGGCGGTCGGCCGAGCAGGACACGGCGATCGCGACGGGCAGCGAGGCGCCGTGGCGCGGGAGGCGGACCACGCGGACGTCGTGGCAGAAGTACTTGCCGCCGAACTGCGCGCCGATGCCGATCTTCTGGGTGAGCTCGAAGACCTTCTCCTCCAGGCCGAGATCACGGAAGCCGTGGCCGGTGGCGGAGCCCTCGGTGGGCAGCTCGTCCAGGTAGTGCGCGGAGGCGTACTTCGCGGTCTTCAGCGCGTGCTCGGCGGAGGTGCCGCCGACCACGATCGCCAGGTGGTAGGGCGGGCAGGCCGCCGTACCGAGCGAGCGGATCTTCTCCTCCAGGAACTTCATCATGGAGGCCTCGTTGAGGACCGCCTTGGTCTCCTGGTAGAGGAAGGACTTGTTGGCCGAGCCGCCGCCCTTCGCCATGAAGAGGAACTTGTACGCGCCGCCGTCCGTCGCGTACAGCTCGATCTGCGCGGGCAGGTTCGAGCCGGTGTTCTTCTCCTCCCACATGGTGAGCGGGGCCATCTGCGAGTAGCGCAGGTTCAGGCGGGTGTACGCGTCGTAGATGCCGCGCGACAGCGCCGCCTCGTCGCCGCCCTCGGTCAGCACGTTCTGGCCGCGCTTGCCCATCACGATCGCCGTGCCCGTGTCCTGGCACATCGGCAGGACGCCGGCCGCCGCGATGTTCGCGTTCTTGAGGAGGTCGAGCGCGACGAACTTGTCGTTCGACGAGGCCTCCGGGTCGTCGATGATCCGGCGCAGCTGCGCGAGGTGCGCGGGGCGCAGGAAGTGCTGGATGTCGTGGATGGCCTCTTCGGCGAGCTTGCGCAGCGCCTCGGGCTCGACCTTGAGGAACGTACGGCCGTCCGCCTCGAAGGTGGACACGCCCTCGGCGGTCACCAGCCGGTACGGGGTGGTGTCCTCACCCAGGGGCAGCAGGTCGGTGTACGCAAACTCTGGCATGACGGCAGTCATTCCTCACTCGGCAGACGGCGCTGGCGACCAATTGGCAGCGCGGTTAACCAGCGTAGGACCTCTCGGGGGAGGTGTGTCTGTGAGGTAAGGCTCACCCAGCAGTATCGCGATCTATCGTGTCTCGCTATGCTGGGTCCGTGGACCTGGAAAAGCACCCCGCCGCCCCCGCAGCCGCAGCCTCTCCCGCCGAGCTGCGCGCCTCCGACGCCGACCGGGACCGGATCGCGCAGATCCTCGGCGATGCCGTCGCCGAAGGCCGGCTGACCTCCGACGAGCACTCCGAGCGCCTGGACTCGCTGTACGCCCTCAAGACGGTCGGCGAGCTGGAAGCCCTCGTACGGGATCTGCCCGCACCCGGCGGCTCCCATGCCCCGTTCGCGCAGGCGGCCCCCACGCCGCCGGCCGGCGCCGCCGGGCCCGCCGAGACGATCGTCGCCGTGTGCAGCAGCTCCGCCCGCAAGGGCCGCTGGCGGCCGGGCGCGCACACCCGCGCGGTCTCGGTGATGGGCGACATCACCCTCGACCTCACCGAAGCCGTCTTCGAACAGCAGGTCACCGAGATCAACGTGACGTGCGTCCTCGGCAACGTCGAGGTCCTGGTCCCGGAGAACGTCACCCTGCGCGGCTACGGCAGCGGGGTCCTCGGCAACTTCGAGGTGCGCGGCGAGGGCCGCGGGGAGAGCGACCCGCAGGCACCGGTGGTGATCGTCCGCGGATTCGCCCTGCTCGGCAACATCGAGGCGCGGCCCAAACTGGGTGCCCGCCTGATCGATCTGGCCCGCAAACTGCGTCAGCGCCTGGACGGCTGAAAGCCGCTCACGGCGGAGGGTCGCGTTTCGGACGAACCCCCGGCGCCCGGTGGCACCCGGTGCATAGGGGCGCGTGCAGCGGGTAGGGACAGGTGCATCGTCTCTCGCTCGCGTACCCGTCGTCAGGAGTAGACCGTGCCGCATCCGCCGCATCAGTCCCTGAAGGTTGCCGCCGTGCCGAACCCGCGGGTGCCGGCGAGGGCTGAGGACGGCCCATGGCACGCGGAGGCGGTGTGCCGCCGGGACGAGGCGGGACTGTTCTTCGCGCCCTCCAAGGAACCCACGGCCGCCCGGCTCTCCCGCGAGGAGGCCGCCAAGCGCGTCTGCGCCCGCTGCCCGGTCATGGTCGCCTGCCGGGAGCACGCACTCCTCCAGCCCGAGCCGTACGGGGTCTGGGGCGGCCTCACCGCCGCCGAACGCCGGGTCGTCCTGGCCCGCATGCGCCGCAGGTCGGCCGAGCTGCGCCAGGCCCCGGCAGCCGGACCCGTCGCGGCCGCGGGCTAGGTCGTCTGGCAGTCCCGGGCGCGCGCAGCCCCGTACGGGCCGCTCGCGCACAGCGAGAGGGGCGGTCACCGCCGCACACGGTGACCGCCCCTCTCGCTGTGGACGCGCGCTGCCGTTCCGCTGCGCCGTCCTGCTGCGCCGTCCTACTGGGCGCGGTCGAAGTCGATCGCGCTGTAGGCGCGCAGCTTCGACAGGCGGTGCGTGGAGTCGATCTGCCGGATCGTGCCCGACTTCGAGCGCATGACCAGCGAGGACGTCGTCGCGGTCTCCGAGCGGTAGTGGACGCCGCGCAGCAGCTCGCCGTCCGTGATGCCGGTGGCGACGAAGAAGACGTTCTCGCCGGACACCAGGTCGTTGGTGTGCAGGACCCGGTCCAGGTCGTGGCCCGCGTCGATGGCCTTCTGGCGCTCGGCCTCGTCCTTCGGCCACAGCTTGCCCTGGATGGTGCCGCCCATGCACTTGATCGCGCAGGCCGAGATGATGCCCTCGGGGGTGCCGCCGATGCCGACGAGCAGGTCGATGCCGCTGTCCTCCGTGACGGCCAGGACCGAGCCGGCGACATCGCCGTCGGAGATGAACTTGATGCGGGCGCCGGTCTCGCGGATCTCCTTGACCATGCCCTCGTGGCGGGGGCGGTCGAGGATGATCACGGTGACGTCCTCCACGGCCATGTTCTTGGCCTTGGCGACGCGGCGGATGTTGACGGAGACCGGGGCGTTGATGTCGACGAAGTCGGCGGCCTCGGGGCCGACGACCAGCTTCTCCATGTAGAAGACCGCGGACGGGTCGAACATGGTGCCGCGGTCGGCGGCGGCCAGCACGGCGATGGCGTTCGGCATGCCCTTGGCGTTCAGGGTGGTGCCGTCGATCGGGTCCACGGCGATGTCGACCTCGGCACCGGTGCCGTCGCCGACGCGCTCGCCGTTGAAGAGCATCGGCGCTTCGTCCTTCTCGCCCTCGCCGATGACGACGACGCCGTTCATCGAGACGGTGGAGATCAGGGTCCGCATCGCGTTGACCGCGGCGCCGTCGGCGCCGAGCTTGTCGCCGCGCCCGACCCAACGGCCCGCGGCCATGGCGGCGGCCTCGGTGACCCGGACGAGTTCCAGGGCGAGGTTGCGGTCGGGGGCCTCCGGAGAGACTTCGAGCTGGGGCGGCAGGTTGTGCTCGGTCATCGGAGCGCACCTTTCTGTACGGCGACGGCCGGGAAGTGAGGGTGCTGGAACTCTATCGGTACGTCGACATATTGAGCAGGGCGGGTCACGTATGAGCGGAATATCGGTCAGTCGTTTGGCCTGAGCGGACATCTTGCGGTTCCCCGGTGGAATCTCAAGCGTCCGTCGCCCGGCGCGCCCGCGCGACCCCGGCGGTGATCGCCCCCTCGCGATGCGGGACGATGGTGCCGTGGCAGGTATGAAAGGCAAGCAGACGGTCTGGGACATGGTCCGGTCGCTGAGCGTGATCGGCATCGTCGTCGCCGGGATCTACCTCTTCGTCCCGCATGACGACGAGGCCGACCCGACGCACGCGGTCGACTACCGGGTGGAGACGATCACGGCCCGGCGCGCGGCCCCGTATCCGGTGGCGGCTCCCGTCGGGCTCCCGGAGCAGTGGCGGGCGACCTCGGTGACGTACGAGCGCAAGAACTCCAACGCCTGGCACCTGGGCTTCCTCGACCCGGAGCGGCAGTACGTGGCGGTGGAGCAGTCCTCGGACACCTCGCCGAAGTACCTCGCCCGGGTGACCCAGCAGGCGACGGCCACGGGCCAGACGCAGCAGGTCGGCGACACGGCCTGGGAGCGGTGGGACGGCGAGAAGTACGACGCGCTGGTCCGGCGGGAGCAGGGCCATGTCACGGTGGTGACGGGCACGGCCTCGTTCGAACAGCTGGGCGCGATGGCGGCGACCTTGGAGTTCAAGCAGGGCGCGTAGCCCCTTGGCTGCGCCGCTCGGGCGGGGCTTCGGGGCGCTGGCTGTGTCGGAGTCGGGCCGAGGTGGGGGCCGGTTGTGCCGGGGCCGGGCGCGCGCCGGGGCGTCTCCTCGGGCGTCGAACGTGGCGAGGGGTCGGAGCCTGCGGCAGTAGTGCGTTCGGCGCCCTGCGGGGATCACCCCGACACACACCCGACCCCGGCCCAACCGGCCCGGCTGCGCCGATCCTTCAGCCCTGCCGCACCGACTCCCGCCGGGCTGCACCATTCGGCTTCGCCGCACACATTCAGCCTCGGCCGCACAAATTCAGCCTCGCCGGCGTTTGAGGCGCGGGGTCCGGGGCGGAGCCCCGATCTTTGAGTCGCACCAGCGAGCTGTGCCGCACAAATTCAGCCCCTCCGGCGTTTGAGGAGCGGGGTGCGGGGCGGAGCCCCGGTCTTTGAGCCGCGCCGGTCACACGGCCTGCGCCGCGCGAACCGGCCCCGGCCGAGGCGGCACAGCCGAAGGGCCGTACCCCGGGGGGTACGGCCCTTCGTGCGTGCCACGGGCGGCCTCAGACGGTCGTGACGACCTCGTCGAACGCCAGCCGCGGAGAGCGCGCGAACGCCGCGTCCTCGCCCGGCTTGCCGATGTTGACGACCATCAGCGGGGTGTGGTCGGCATCCAGGAACTCCTTCTGGATGCCACCGAAGTCCGCGCCGGTCATCGGGCCCGCGGCCAGACCGGCGGCGCGCACGCCGACGATGAAGTACGCGGCCTGCAGGGCGGCGTTCAGCAGCGCGGACTGCTCGCGCACCGGGCGCTCGGCGAAGAAGAGGTCCTTGGCCTGCGGGAAGTGCGGCAGCAGCTGCGGGAGCTCCTCGTGGAACTCGTTGTCCGCGGAGAGGATCGCGACCAGCGGCGCGGTGGCGGTCTTCGCCGCGTTGCCCTCGGCCATGTGCTTCACGAGGCGCTCGCGGGCCTCGGGGGAGCGGACCAGGGTGATGCGCAGCGGCGTCTGGTTGAACGCGGTGGGGCCGAACTTCACCAGGTCGTAGATCGCCTGGACCTGCTCCTCGGTGACCGGCTCGTCCGAGAACGAGTTGGCCGTGCGGGCCTCGCGGAACAGCAGGTCCTGCGCGGCGGAGTCAAGAACGAGAGACATCGGAAAGCCTTCTTCCATACGGAGGTGAAGCGATGTCCCCGACTCTACGGTCGAAGTAGATGAACTTTCAACTAAATGGCCCCGATGGTGATCGGGATCACTCCTCCTCGGCCGGCTCGCGCGCCGCCAGCGCCGAGTCCAGCCGGGCCCGGGCGCCCTCCAGCCAGTGCCGGCAGACCTTCGCCAGCTCCTCGCCGCGCTCCCAGAGCGCCAGCGAGTCCTCCAGCGAGGTCCCGCCCGCCTCCAGCTTGCGGACGACCTCGATGAGCTCGTCGCGGGCCTGCTCGTATCCCAGCGCCGTCTCGGCCTCTGCCATTCCCTTTTCCACCCTATGTGTGTAGTGCAACCAGTTGATTGCGGCCGTGTGTCGTGTTTCCCGCTACTCGGGCGGGGCGACCCGTACGGAGAAGGTGCCCTCCGCCACCCGCGCGCGCAGCACCTCGTCCGCCGCGAGGTCCTGCGGCGAGCGCACCACATGGCCGTCGGCCCGCTGCAGTACGGCGTACCCGCGCTCCAGGGTCGCGGCCGGGGAAAGCGCCACCACCCGGGCGAGGGTGTGGGCGAGCTCCGAGTCGGCCCGGTCCAGCAGGTGCCCGAGCGTGCGCCGGCCGCGTGCCAGCAGTGCGTCCAGCTCGTCCTCCCGGATCTCCACCATCCGCTGCGGGTGGACGAAGACCGGCCGGGCGAGGGCGTGCGCGAGCCCCCGCTCCTCCCGGTCCAGCAGCCCGGTCACCGCGCGCAGCCCCCGGCCCTGCAGCTGGCGTACGCGCTCCAGCTCCTCGCCCACGTCCGGGACCACCTTCTTCGCCGCGTCCGTGGGCGTGGAGGCCCGTACGTCCGCGACCAGGTCCAGCAGCGGGGAGTCCGGCTCGTGGCCGATCGCCGAGACCACGGGCGTGCGGGCCGCCGCGACCGCGCGCACGACCTCCTCGTCGGAGAAGGGCAGCAGGTCCTCCACGCTGCCGCCGCCGCGCGCCACGATGATCACGTCGACCTCGTCCAGGGCGTCGAGCTCCTTGACCGCCTGGACCACCTGCGGCACCGCGTGCACGCCCTGGACGGCCACGTTGCGCACCTCGAAGCGGACCGCCGGCCACCGGCGGCGGGCGTTCTCCAGTACGTCGCGCTCGGCGGCCGAGGCCCGCCCGACCACCAGCCCGATCAGCTGCGGCAGGAACGGCAGCGGTTTCTTGCGCTCCAGTGCGAAGAGCCCCTCGGCGGCGAGGGACCGCTTGAGCTTCTCCAGCCGGGCGAGCAGTTCGCCGATGCCGACGGGCCGTATTTCCGTGGCCCGCAGGGACAGCTGCCCGCGCGGGGCGTACCACTCGGGCTTGGCCAGCAGGACGACCCGCGCGCCCTCCGAGACCACGTCCGCGACCTCGTCGAAGACCTGGCGGAAGCAGGTCACGCTGACGGAGATGTCGTGCGAGGGGTCGCGCAGCGTCAGGAAGACCACCCCCGCCCCCGGCCGCCGCGAGAGCTGCGTGATCTGCCCCTCCACCCACACCTGACCGAGCCGCTCGATCCAGCCCCCGATGAGCCGGGACACCTGGCCTACCGGCAGCGGCGCCTCGGCCGACGTATTCAGACCCATGCACGCAGGCTAACGGGCTCCGCTGACAGCGTCTCAGGCTCCGGGGCGGGTGTCGGGGCCCGGCGCCCCGGAATCCGCGGGTCCGCCCGCTGCGCGCGAGCCGTCCGGTGCGCCGGGCCCGACCGGTCCGTCGGGTGCGTCAGGTCCGGCCGGGCCGCCGCGTCGGCCGCGCTGGGCGAGGAGTACGCACAGGCCCACCGCCAGCCACACCGCGCCCACCACCTGCGCCGTCCAGGAGGCCTCCACGATCACCGCTACGGTCACCGCCGCGCCGAGCACCGGCATCACCAGGTGCTTCCACCACACCGGCGGGCCCTCCCGCCGCTTCACCACGAACCACCCCACCACCGACGCGTGCAGCAGGGTGAAGGCCACCAGCGCCCCGACGTCCACGACGGACACCAGGTGGTCCAGCCCGTCGTCGCGCCGGGCCGCCCACACGGCGGCGACCAGCGTGACGGTGGCCGCCACCAGCAGGGCGAGCCGCGGGGTGCCGTCCGAGGTCCGCGCGAGCACCCGGGGCAGCCGCCGCTCCCGGGCCATCGCGAACACCAGCCGCCCGGCCGCCGCCTGCCCCGCCAGCGCCGCGAAGGCCGCCCCGATCGCCTTGCTGGCCGCCACCAGGTCGTGCAGCCAGGTGCCGACCGAGGACTCCACCGCGTTGTAGAAGGCCGGGCCCTGCTGTCCGGGATCGGCCGCGAGCTCCGCCGCGGAGACGGGCATGAGCAGCGCCGCCAGATAGCTCTGCGCGAGGAACAGCAGCCCGGCCAGCGCCAGGCAGAAGAGCACCGCCCGCGCCACGCGCTCCGAGCCCCCCGTCACCTCCTCGGCGAAGGAGACGATCGCGTCGAAGCCGAGGTAGGACAGGACCGCCACCGACACCGCGCCCAGCACCGCGGCCGTGCTGAAGCCGAGCGAGCCGTCACCGGTCAGCGGGGACAGCCAGCCGCGCCGCGCCGCGCCCTGCGCCAGTACGGTCACCGCGGCGACCAGGAAGACGAGCAGGACGAGGATCTCCAGGGCCAGCACGGCGAAGCCCACGCGCGCGGCCGCCCGTACGCCCCACAGGTTGAGCAGGGTGGTGACCACGACGGCCAGGGCCGTCCACACCCACCGGGAGACCTCCGGCACCAGCGCGTTCATCGCGATCCCCGAGAAGAGGTACGCGACCGCCGGGATCAGCAGGTAGTCGAGCATCGCCATCCACCCGGCGATCAGCCCCGGCCCCTCGCCCAGGCCCTTGCGGGCGTAGGTGAAGACCGAGCCGGCCTGCGGGGCCACCCGCACCATCTGGGCGTACGAGAAGGCCGTGAAGGCCATCGCGACGGTCGCGGCGAGGTAGACGAGGGCGACGGCGCCGTGCGACTTGGCGTCCAGGGTGCCGAACACCCCGACGGGGGCCATCGGGGCGATGAAGAGCAGCCCGTAGACGACCAGGTCCCGGAAGCCGAGGCTCCGCCGCAGCGGGCCGCCGGGGGCCCGCTCCGGTACCGGTGCCGCCGTACTGGGATCCGTACCCGACACCATCGGCCCTCCGGGGGACGCCGTGAACACGCTTGCGATCAAGTGTGGGGCGGACGGGGGACGAACGGCCTGCTGGGGACCCCCGTACGATGGAGGGCATGACTGCTGCCGCTTCCCGCCGTGTCCTGCTCGCCGCCCCGCGCGGCTACTGCGCGGGCGTCGACCGAGCCGTGATCGCTGTCGAGAAGGCTCTCGAGCAGTACGGCGCGCCGGTCTACGTCCGCCACGAGATCGTGCACAACAAGTACGTCGTCCAGACGCTGGAGAAGAAGGGCGCCATCTTCGTCGAGCGGACGGAGGAGGTGCCCGAGGGCTCCATCGTGATGTTCTCCGCGCACGGCGTGGCCCCGGTGGTGCACGAGGAGGCGGCGCGCGGCAAGCTCGCGACGATCGACGCCACCTGCCCGCTGGTCACCAAGGTGCACAAGGAAGCCATCCGGTACGCGAACGAGGACTTCGACATCCTCCTCATCGGCCACGAGGGCCACGAGGAGGTCATCGGCACCTCCGGCGAGGCCCCGGACCACATCACGATCGTCGACGGCCCGGACGACGTGGCCAACGTCGAGGTGCGCGACGAGTCGAAGGTCGTCTGGCTGTCGCAGACCACCCTCTCGGTCGACGAGACGATGGAGACGGTCGACGCGCTGAAGACCAAGTTCCCGCTGCTCGTCTCGCCGCCCAGCGACGACATCTGCTACGCCACCTCGAACCGGCAGGCCGCCGTCAAGGTGATGGGCGCCGACTCCGACCTGGTCATCGTGGTCGGCTCGAAGAACTCCTCGAACTCCATCCGGCTGGTCGAGGTCGCCCTCGACGCGGGCGCGGGCGCCGCGTACCTCGTCGACTTCGCGAGCGAGATCGACGAGGCCTGGCTGGAGGGCGTCACCACCGTCGGCCTCACCTCGGGCGCCTCGGTGCCGGAGGTCCTGGTCGAGGAGGTCCTGGAGTGGCTGGCGGCGCGCGGTTACGAGGACGTGGAGATCGTCAAGACCGCCGAGGAGTCGATCGTCTTCTCGCTGCCGAAGGAACTGCGCCGCGACCTGCGCGCCGAGGCTGCCGAACTGGTCGCCGACAAGTAACTCCTTTCGTACGGTATGTCCATGCAGATCTTCGGCGTGGACATCGGCGGATCCGGGATCAAGGGCGCTCCCGTGGACCTGGACCGTGGCGACCTGGCGCACGAGCGCCACAAAGTACTGACACCGCAGCCGGCCACCCCCGACGGGGTGGCCGGCTGCGTCGTCGAGGTGGTGCGCCACTTCGACTGGGACGGCCCGGTGGGCGTCACCTTCCCGGGGGTGGTCACGGGCGGCCTCATCCGCACGGCGGCCAACATGGACAAGGGGTGGGTCGGCGTCGAGGCGGCGGACCTGCTCTCGCGGCGTCTGGACGGCAGGCCGGTCACGGTCCTCAACGACGCGGACGCGGCGGGGATCGCGGAGATGGCGTACGGGGCCGGGAAGGGGCGGGACGGCACGGTCATCCTGCTCACGCTGGGCACCGGTATCGGTAGCGCGCTGTTCCGGGACGGGCGGCTGGTGCCGAACACGGAGCTCGGCCACCTGGAGCTGAAGGGCCACGACGCGGAGACGCGGGCGTCGGTGAAGGCCAAGGAGGACCACGAGCTCACCTGGGAGCGCTGGGCGCACCGGGTGCAGAAGTACCTGGAGCACGTGGAGATGCTCTTCTCCCCCGACCTGTTCATCATCGGCGGCGGCGTCAGCCGCAAGCCGGAGAAGTTCCTTCCGCTGATCGAGGACGTACGGGCCGAGATCGTGCCGGCGAAGCTGCAGAACAACGCGGGGATCGTGGGCGCGGCGATGGCGGCGAAGGGCCGGTAGCAGAACCGGCAGGGAACGGTTGGGGTCAGGAGGTGGAGGCGGTCCGGCGCGGGAGCCGCCTCTTCCCGATCAGCACGGCCTTGCGCACGATGACGATCAGCGCGGCGACCAGCGTGCCCGCGTACAGCCAGCCGGCGTGCAGCGACAGGGCGGACACCAGCCCCATCAGCTGCCCGCCGAAGCCGCCGGAGCCGCCGGAAATGGGCCACACCCCGGCGGCGAAGGCGATGGGGGCGCTGATCGGCGCGGTGATCAGGTCGGCGGGCCGTACCCAGAGCGCGGCGGCGGCCGCGACGGGCACGAAGAGCAGTCCGAAGACGAAGAGCGAGGAGCCGAAGAGCAGCCGGCAGATCCCGGCGACGAGCACCATGGCGGCGCACGCGAACAGCCCGCCGCCGAGCCCGGTCAGCCGGGGCCGGGGCATCCGCCGTACGGCCGCGGGCCGCGGGTCGCCGGCCTGGGCGGGCACGCCCGCCGGCGGCCGCCGACGCTGGGCCGGGGGTCGCTGCGGGTGAGGGGCCGGTCGCGTCCTGTATTGCTCCACCCCACCAAACTAGGCGGGGAGGGCGCCGGATCGGCTCCCGGACACGCGTACATCGACCGCCACTCATCGGAAAGTAAACTGTCCGGTGGCCCACCTCCGGGCCGCCGCCCCCTCCAGCTACGGGAAGTCGCCAACGTGTCGCTCACGATCGGAATCGTCGGCCTGCCGAATGTCGGCAAGTCGACCCTGTTCAACGCCCTGACCAAGAACGACGTGCTGGCGGCCAACTACCCGTTCGCCACGATCGAGCCGAACGTCGGCGTCGTCGGCGTCCCGGACCAGCGCCTCGGCGTGCTGGCCGGCATCTTCGGCTCGCAGCGGGTCCTCCCGGCGACGGTCGACTTCGTCGACATCGCGGGCATCGTCCGCGGCGCCTCGGAGGGCGAGGGCCTGGGCAACAAGTTCCTCGCGAACATCCGCGAGTCGGACGCCATCTGCCAGGTCATCCGCGCCTTCAAGGACGAGAACGTCGTCCACGTCGACGGCAAGGTCTCGCCGAAGGACGACATCGAGACGATCAACACCGAGCTGATCCTCGCCGACCTCCAGTCCATCGAGAAGGCGGTGCCGCGCCTGACGAAGGAGTCCCGCCTCCAGAAGGAGAAGGTCGCGGTCCTGGCCGCCGTCGAGAAGGCCCAGAAGATCCTGGAGGAGGGCCACACCCTCTTCTCCCGCGGCATCACCAAGGGCACGGAGCAGGGCGACCTCCTCCACGAGCTCCACCTCCTCACCACCAAGCCCTTCCTCTACGTCTTCAACGTGGACGAGGACGAGCTGACGGACGACGCGTTCAAGGCGGAGCAGTCCGCCCTGGTCGCCCCGGCGGAGGCGATCTTCCTGAACGCCAAGCTGGAGGCGGACCTGGTCGAGCTGGACGACGAGGAAGCCCTCGAACTCCTCCAGTCGGTCGGCCAGGACGAGCCCGGCATGGCCACCCTCGGCCGCGTCGGCTTCGCCACCCTGGGCCTGCAGACCTACCTGACGGCCGGCCCGAAGGAAACCCGCGCCTGGACCATCAAGCAGGGCGCCACCGCCCCCGAGGCCGCCGGCGTGATCCACACCGACTTCCAGCGCGGCTTCATCAAGGCCGAGGTCATCTCGTTCGCGGACCTGGTCGCCTGCGGCTCGGTCGCCGAAGCCCGCTCCAAGGGCAAGGCCCGCATGGAGGGCAAGGACTACGTCATGCAGGACGGCGACGTGGTCGAATTCCGCTTCAACGTGTAATCGCATACCCACAGACGGCCTGACCTGCGAGAACGTAGGTCAGGCCGTTGTGCTGTCCGCAGCTGTCCGCAGAACGGTTTGACCCCAAGGGGGACCTCCCCGACGATCATTCGAACTGTAGGCGCAATCTCGCGCAGACGTCGCCGTATTCGTGCGTTAGCTTGATCGTTCACGTCTGCAGTGGGGGGAGCGCCGTGAGCGGGCTTGCGCCTGACTTGGAGTTCATCGCGGAGGGCATGATCCGCGGATCCATGGGGCTGATCGAGTCGATGCGCGGGGCTCGGGACACCGCCATCGCGTTGGGCCACGAGCTGGGGCGACAGCAGGGGATGGCCGGTGACGACGAAGCAGGCCGCTCGTTTGCCAAGGTCTACGCGCCAGCGGCGTCCACAACTCTGGACAAGATGGGGTTCAGCTCCTACATCCTCGGGGCCACGAGCCGTGGTCTCATGCACAATGCCCGCGAATTCATGGCGCAGGAGAGCCGCACGGCATCGGCGTTCCTGGGGAAACAGGTCGACCTGACTGTGGGCATGGGTGACCCGGGTGCCGACTGCGCGGAGAGTTATCTCGGCCTCGGGCAGGAGCTCCCGGGAGTGGTGGGGGAAACCGCTTGGTACGACCAGTACGCGCCGGCGGGACGTAGTGACCGATTCCGGGGTTCACCCGAGAAGATCCGCGACGTCGCCAAGTCCTGGCAGCATGCCGGCTCCCTCTTGCAGAGGTTCCTTGAGGATGCGCAGACCTACGCCTCGACCGCCGGCAAAGCGCACTCAGGGGAGGCAGCGGATGCCTTCCAGTCGTACTTCAAGCACTGTGTGGGTCTTACCTGCCCTCCAGCAAAGGCGCAGCAGGACGAGCCGTTGGTGATGAACCTGGTTGCCGCCTGCTCTCAGCTCGCGAAGGCATGTGCTCGGTACGCCGATCACGTGGAGGCCGCCAAGGCGAAGATCCGGGACCACAAGAACGACCTGTTCGAAGTGGACATGCCCTGGGATACGCCTCTGTTCGGAGCCAACGGCTACGACGGCGGGCTGCACGACGCCGTTCTCGCCGACTCCTGGATACACGACCTGGGAGACGTCGCCCACGCGCTCGACTCTTCCGCAGCGCGAGTCACGCTCCCCGATGCAGGAGGCCCTGCGGCCCCCGGGCTCCCCGGGATGCCGTTCCTGCCCCCGCTCATCCGCCTGCCCGTTCCCTTGCCGATCAGGCTCGCGTCGTACGCGGGCACCCCTGCGCTCCTGCCGATGGTCAACTCTGTCGACCCCGGCATCCCGTTCGCTGATCCCATTGCCCCAGTCCCTGGTACTACGAAGCTGCTCACGGCCCCTGAGCAGCAGCAATTCCGTACGTGGATGAACTCGCTCACGCCTGGTGGCTTCGCCGGCGGCGGCGGCCCGACCGATCCGGACAACGCCTACCAGCTGCGCACTTCTGGGTACCCGGAACGGGAGGTGCCGCTGGCCGGGAAGAACCGTGGACTGATGGTGGACGGCATACGGCCCGTTGATGGATACCTCGTCGAGGCGAAGCACGTTCGCGATCCCGACTGTAAGAAGAAGAGCTTCCGATCTCTTGACCGCTTGGAAGAGACTTTGACCAAACCCGTCAAGGTGGACTCGCAGGGAAAGATCGCTTGGGATCCTGTCATCGACTCCATGTACGCCGGTGACGAGAAGGAGCTCGTCCGGTACAAGCAAGCAATGGAGAACCCCGCGAACAGCGAGATCCGGGGGCTGGAGATCGTCACGAACGGCAAGGACAACGCTGCCTACTGGCAGTCCATGATGGCGATGTCGGGTACGCCGGGCTCGACGCGATACGTGCCGTGAGACAGAGGAAGACCGTGCCCACTGAACGCAATGTTCGCACCAATTTCGCCTTCTACCCGCCGCAGGGAGACGGCGGAGCTTGGCGCGCCACGGCCGAGTCCCTGGAGAGGGCTCTCAGGGAGGCATTCCCCGAGCCCACAGTGGACTATCGGATCTCGGGGATCCACAGCGTGCCCGTCCTCGATTTTGAGATCGAGCTGGCGCCTGGCGTATGGATCGACGGGACGGCGTCGATGCCCAAGCCCGACTATGCCTTCATCACTCTGACCGATGTGACCGCCGGTGAAGCGGCTGTCTTTGCGCGGTGGCTCCGCGACTCCTTCGTGCCCGCACCGCACCTCGTCTGGTTCGCGAGCAGCCTCGCTGTGGCGAACGGCGAGCAGGACCCGTGGCCGCTGCCGGCCGAGGGTGGAGACGAAGGCATCGCCGCGGAGCTGCGCAGGCACCTCGACTCCGTCGAGACCCCGTAGGCCAGTCCGCAGCCAGTCCGCAGGACACCTGGGGAGCGAGGGGGCAGGGCACGGGAACGGTCCGGCGGGGGGAGCGGTCGGTCCCCTAATATCGGCGTCTGTTCACACAAGGACGAGGGGGGCCGGGATGCGCGTACGCATCGAAAGTGATGGCGAGAAGCTGGCGTTGACGGAGCTTCAGGGCTGGCTGGCTCGTGATCCGAAGGCGCGGACGCTGCCCGTCGCACCCGTTTCCATGCCAGGCCCCACCATGGGCGCGCTCGACGCTCTGGAGATCGTTCTGGGATCCGCCGGCGACATCGCGAACTTCGCGGTGGGCTACGCCGGCTGGCGGCTCGCACGCGCCGGCGGCCGGACCCGGGGCGCACGCACGCTGACCTTCGGGGGCACAACGGTCGACATCAGCCATCTCGGCCCGGAGCAGTTGGCGGATCTGCTGCGCCGCCTGGAGGCCGGGGACGCGAACGAAGACGCCGCCCAGTCATGACCGACAGGTCGGTCTCGCGGTCCCGGGCAGTCTTCTTGGGCATCCACGACTACGAGACGCTTCCCAAGCTCGAAGGCGTCGTCAAGAACATTCCTGCGCTGCTCGACCAGCTGACCGACCCCGAGGTGGAAGCGCTCGGCAGGGGGGACTGTGACGTCCTCTCTGCCGGCAGCACGCGGAACGATTTTTTCGAGGCCGTCTGTGCCGCCGCCGATGAGGCATCCGACCTGCTTCTCGTCTACTTCGCCGGGCACGGTCACTACTCCCGGGACGGGCAGGACCTGCTTCTTGCCACGAAGAAGTCCAGCCATCGGCATGTCTACCACTCGATCGAGTACAGAGAGCTCAAGGCGATCGTCGAGGCCTCTCAGGCACGGCACAAGGTCGTCATCATCGACTGCTGCCACAGCGGGCTCGCCGTACGGATGGGCGATGCGGCTCCTGCGCAGGAGGACGAGACGTTCGCCATCGACGGTGCTTGCGTTCTCACCTCGGCCGCCGAGACCGAGGAGTCGATCTGCCTCCCGAACGGCAGCGTGTTCACCCTCGCACTGGTGTCCGTGCTCCAGGAGGGCATCACGGGGCCTCTGGACAACAAGGGGCGCAGGGGCGAGGAACAGAAGTACCTCCTGACCGGTGATGTCCTGAGGGCCGTCAAGAAGCAGCTCAAAGGTCGGCTGGAGGCCGGTAGAGCGGTACCGGAGCCCCGTATCGCCTGCCGTGGCGAGGGCGATCAGATCCCGCTCGCCCGCAACCGGGCCTATACCGGCGAGAAGTCTGCCGCCGCGTCGGCGGGCGGGGTTCATGAGCCGCCGCCACCGGGTCCTGACCCGCTGCCCTCGGTGATATCCCAGGAGCGTTTCGTCAGGGGACTCGGTGGATTCGAGCGGAACCTCACCCCCGAATGCCTTCCCTACGTGTCCCCGGGGCAGGAGCACGAGACCGAGCGGTACCAATTGTTCCGCCGCCTTCGCGAGGCCGATGACCGGGGCGTGCTACTGATCGGTGCGGCCGGCACCGGTAAGACCCGTACGGTCCTTGAGGTGGGGCGGCTGGCGCTGGACGAGGGGTGGCGTGTGCTGCATCTGCGTCCCAGCGGGAAGGAGGACGTCACCACGGAGATCGTCCACCAGGTGTTGGCGGGGGACACTCCTGTCCTGGTGGTCTTGGACTACCTCAACCACTACTTCAGGAAGAACGACGACAATCCGCGGCTCGACCTGACCACACTCCGCCACCAGCTCCTGCCGGAGGCACGTCACAAGGAGATCAAGGTCGCCTTCCTCGCCACGGCACGTCCCGGGTGGTTGCGCAAAACGAACGAGATCCACCTGTACGAGCTGTTCGACGAGGTCGATCTGCGGCAGGACGAGGAATTCCAGAGGCAGGTGGCGGAGCAGGCGTTGGCCAGGATGGCGCCCATGGCCATCGACCGGTTCGGCATGGACCGGATGTGGGAGATCTGCGGCCACCGGCCCATCATCGCGCTGCTGGTCGCCCGTGAGGTGGAGCGGCGCGTAGCGGCCGGCAGCCTGCGGGACCTGTCCGGTCTGAGGGCGAGTGGCGAGCTGTCCTCCTGGCTCAGGAGCCGACTGGAGGAGGACGATCTCGCCGTCATGCGGCGCGAGGAGAGCCGCCATGGGGGGACTGCCTTCCACCGGGTCTCGGCCTCCGAGCTGCTGGTGGCCGCCGCGGCCGCAACGGCCGCCTGTCCGCAGGGGTACGCCGAGGTGGTCGCGACCGCCAAGGCGGCGCTGCCTCGGCAGTCCGAGGACACGCCGGAGGCGGAGGAGGTGGTGGAAACCCTGCTCGACCTGGGCTGGCTGCAGCGCAAAGGTCCGGGAGACATGCTGGCCACCGCCCACGACATCGTCTGTGACCACCTCATGGAGTCCGTGATCCTCCCACCCGGTTCCCGACGTCCGGACCGGCAGCGGGCCTTGTCGCTGTTGAGCGGCTCTCTCATCGGCCCCCGAACGCTCGGGCGTTACGCGACGAACCTCGCCCGGTTGATGAATGACCTGGCGGTTCAGCCACGGGACTCCGTGGCGGAGCTGCTCGACCGCTGGTTTGCGGACAACTCCTCCACCATTGGCGACGTCATGCGTCGCGACGCGGACGCGGGCAGCTATGCCCTCGGGGCACTTGTCTACGGGCCACCCTGGTCGCAGGCCGCCGTACGGGACTGGCAGCACATCGCCGGTCCCTGGCTGGAGGAGCACGGCGACCAGGTCGTTGCCCGTCACCTGCTCCACAGCGGCCTGTCGCGGCTTCCTGCCGACAGCGCGGCCCAGCTCGTTCCGGCGGCACTGCTCTGGCTCGAGAAGTACGGCTGGCGGCAGGACGCCAGTTACGTCCTGGGGCCGCTTCTCAGCAGGACGGAACTCCCGGCCGAGCTGAGACCGTCCCTCGAGATCGCGGTCGGCTGGCTGAATCTCCACAGCGAGTCCCCAGGAGCCCACTTCGTCCTGAGCGCCCTGCTCGCCCGCGGTGACCTCACGCCCAACCAGTTGAGGAAAGCCGTCTCGGCGGCCTTGCGGTGGTGTGAAGCCTCAATGGCCGCACGGCAGACCGGAGCGGTTCTCCAATCCCTCCTGGGCCGGGCAGACCTGACCGAGGCCGAAGTGCGCCGCGCGATCGCGGGGGCCTACATCTGGGTGGGCCACAACATCACCCTTGAGCGCTCGTCGAAGGTCTTGATCGCGCTCCTGAACTACGCCAACCTTCCACGCGAGGAATTCCGTTACGCCGCCCTGCTGGCGCTCAGATGGCTGGAACACCACGGGGACACCCGGCGAGCCAACTGGATCCTGCGGCCGGTGCTGGACATGCAGAGAGCGGGCAGGCTGCAGATCCAGCAGGCTCTCTCCTACGCGGTCGGGTGGTTGAGGACTCATGCCTCGGAGAGCGATGCCGACTTCCTGATCGGCCGGCTGCTCGACCGCGACGACCTCACCCCCGAGGAACGAGAGCTCGTGGTCAGGTCCGCAGGACTGTGGCTGGAGGCCCATGCCTCGGAGAAGGACGCCGACTTCCTGATCGGCCGATTGCTCGAGTGCGGCGGACTCGCTCCCGAGGAACGAGAGCTCGCGATGGGATATGCCGACCTGTGGCTGGATGCCCACGCGACCCAGGTTGCCGCCAGCTTCACCTTGTCCAAGATGCTCACCCGTCGTGGTCTCACCGACGAGCGGGCTCGACTGGCCGTAGGACAGGCGATGTCCTGGCTGGAACTCCACAAGTACGAGAAGACAGCGGGGTTCGTACTGCAGCACCTGCTCAAGCGCGAAGTCATGCCCGCCTACGAGATCCGCCGCGTCATCACCTTCGCCAACGACTGGTTGTCGCGGTATGGCGAGTCCACGGACGCCAGCTTCGTCCTACCCGCCCTGCTGGCCCGGCCGGAACTCACCGACGAGCAGGCGGACCAAGCGGTTGTCTCGGCGATGTCCTGGCTGCGCGTACACGGTTCCCTGGACACGGCGGATCACGTCCTGCAGGCACTTCTTCTCCGTGGCGATCTCCCGTCCGTCCGGGTGCGGTCCACTGTCTTCCTGGCGGCCCGATGGCTCGGAAGCCACCGGGAGGAGAAGAGCGCAGGCTACCTCCTCGGTGCGCTGCTCGCGCGCGACGACCTCACGGCGCAGGAGGCCGCGGCCGGCGTGCGGGAGGCCCTGAGGTGGCTTGAGCTGAAGTGCCCCGCGGCTCCGACCCATCGCCTCCTGCCGAAGCTGCTGGGGCGGCCCGAACTCTCCTCCGAGCAGCGTGCCCGGGCCACGAGCTTCTCCGAGATGCTGGAGCAGCGGAACGCCGGTACCTGGAGGGGAGCCCAGAAGATCCGGAGGTTGCTCCAGGAGCGCACGGCGCGCACGGACGAGGAAGAGGCCCGGCAGCTGGTCTCCGGGGTGGAATGGCTTGAGGAAAACGCCACTCAGGCGGAGGCGCTCCCTTTGCTGATCGACGTGCTCGACCACCCCATGCTGCAGCATTCCGAGCCGGTGGGGGAACTCACCGGTAGAGCCGTCGCCTCGGCCCTTTCCTGGCTGGAGGCGCACTGGGCGGATGTCGCCGCCACGCGCTTGATCCAGTCGCTGCTCAAGGCGCCCGAGATGGCGGACGGGCACCTCGGCGACGTGGTGGCCTACGGCCTGCAGTGGCTCGTGAGGCATGAGGGTCATGCCCGTAGTCGGTATCTGCTGCAATTGCTCCTTTCCCACGCCGGTTTGGATGACGACCAGTTCGATGACGGAGCCCTTCTGGCCATCGGCTGGCTGCGGGACCGGGGAACAGAGCCCAAAGCGTATTTCCTTCTGGAGAGACTGCTGGAGTACTCCGGGCTCGTGGAGGAGCGGGTGCGTGACACGGTCGCGTTCGCCCGGACGTGGCTCACCCGTCACCGCTCGAAGGCGGAGGCGGGGTTCGTCCTCAAGCCCTTGCTCGTCAGGAACGATCTGACGGACGATGAGTGGGAGTGGGCGCTTTCGGAGGCGATGGGCTGGCTGAGGGAGCACAGGAACAGCCGTGCGGCGCGGCGCGTCATGATCGCGCTCGCCGAGCACCACCGGATCGGGGCGGCCGACCGCGACGAATTGGTGAACACGGGTATCGCCTGGCTGGAAAGCCATGGCCACTCACCACAGGCACCCCAAACGCTGCGGTCGTTGTTCGGTCCGACGAACCCGAGCGAGGCCCAGACCAGGAGGCTGGTCGGCTGTGGGCTGAGGTGGATATCCCGGCAGAAGCCGGCAGACGCCTGGCAAATGCTGGGCGTCCTCGCCGAGCGCTCGGACCTGCCGGCCGACCAGGCCGCAACGGTTGAATCTCTGGTGACCACCCGAGTGTCGGCGGACCCCACCGCGCTCGACGTGAGCTTCGTGCTTGAGCCGCGCCTGGCGCGTACCGACATCACACTGGCGCAACGCACGAAGGCGATCTCATGGTCGTTCGCGTGGCTGGAGCGTCACATGCCGGACTGGCAGTCCCACTTGCTCCTCGGATCCCTGCTCGCGCTGAAGGAGCTCTCGGCGACCGAGATGGGCCGGGTCGTGGACTGGTCACTCGAGTGGCTGGAGCACCACTCCGACGGCACCGCCGAGATGTTCACCGTCCAGGGCGCCGAAAGGGTCCTCGGCCCGCTTCTTTCGCTGGATCTCGACGGGGCGCATGTGCGGCGGCTCGAGGTCTGCCTCCCGCAGTGGGAGGCGCTGGGCGGGAGACCGTCGGGTGAGGTGCTTCCGGCGGTTTCGCCGGTGCCGGCGATTCCCACGTTGCGGACCTCGGGGGAGGCGGAGAGTCCCTCCGGTGTGGTTTCCGGCACGGGCGAAGGCAACTGACTCAGGTCCCCAACCCGGTGGCGCACTGGACCCTGAACAGGGACGTCGCCCACGTCGGGTTGCCGTGCGGCCCTTGTGGCGGGGCGTCCGGTCTCACCGTTCCCTGGTTGGTGGAACGGCATGGGGTCACCTCTGCGGGTGCAGGTCGGTGCGGTCGATCCAGGTGGGGGCTACGAAGACGTCCTCGCCGAACGGCGCTTCGGTGGCTTCCAGGAGGGACCAGGCGCGGGCCTCTTCCACCAGTCGTTGATGATCGCCGTGAAGTGGGCAGTGGGCCAGCCGGGGCTGTCCGCTGCGGTATCGGTGCGCAGGCGGGCGGTCAGGGAGGGGACGACGGGGCTGCGGGCGCCGAGTTCCGTCAGGGCCCAGCGGATGCGTCGGGCTCGGTCCAGTCCGGCGGGGTGGCCCGTTCCAGGCAGGTGCGGTAGGCGCGGCGCAGGGGCTCGACCGCGGCGTCGATCTCCAGGCTCGCCAGGGCCACGGCCGCCCATTCGCGGACGGTCGGGTTGTCGCTCTCCAGCAGCCCGATGAGGGCGGGGCCGCAGCGGGGGTCGCCCACCTCCTGGAATACCTCGATGGCGGTCAGCTGACCGAAGCCGCCGAGGGACGGCAGCCCGTCGATGACGGCGGGGATGGCGTCGGCGCCGATCCAGATCAGTTCCGCGCGGGCGTCGCAGGACTCGTCCGCCTTGCCGTCGAGCTGCTGGACGAGGGCCTGGACCGGGGACGTCATGACGCTGCCGGGTGGTCGCGGGGCAAGAGGGTGGGGAGCCGCCGGCCGAGCACCGAGCGGTCGTCGGGCCACGGGGCGGGTGTGTCCGCGTGCCAGTCCTCGAAGGAGTCGCGCGTCAGGTCGACGGGGCGCCAGGCGGGGTCGAGCACGCGGTGCCCGCAGCAGGGACAGGGGTAGGGGTCGCTCACCTGCGCAGTCTCGTTGCAGGTCCCGGCTTTGTGCCATGGATTTCTCTGCCTCGGCGTACCCGGCCAGTCGGCGGGACACCCGTAAACGACGACGAGTCCGGCGGCGGGTTCGCGCGCACGGCGGGGCCGCGTGGGTTTCTTGCGGTGCAAGGTAGTTGGGATTATCTTGTGGTGCATGACAAAGGGACTGTCCGGCGCCGGTGACCAGCGGCGCAGTCAGCTCCTGCGCGGGGTGCTCGATCTGTGTCTGCTCTCGTTGATCGCCGAACGGCCCAGGTACGGCTTCGAGTTCGCCGAGGCGCTCGCCGGCAGCGGGATGGAGCTGGTCAGTGACGGCAGCATCTATCCGCTGCTCGCGCGGATGGAGCGGGCGGGGCTCGTCTCCTCGTACCGGGCGCCGTCGCCCAGCGGTGGCGCCCCGCGCAAGTACTACCGCCTGACCGAGGCGGGGCGTACCGAACTGGGCGGGGGCCGGGCCGACTGGCAGGCCTTCGCCGGGGCGGTGGGCCGGATCCTGACCGGCACGGAGTCCACGGGGGACAGCACACCATGACCAATGCGCAGATACTCGCCGCCTGCCGCAGCAACTGGGAGTACCGGGGGGTCGACGGGGCCTCCCTGCGCGAGATGCTCGACGAGCTCTCCGCGCACCTCGAAGACGCGGAGGCCGCCGGCCGCAGCGCGCAGGACGTCGTCGGCCGGGACGTCCGGGCCTTCGCCGCCTCCTGGGCGCGGGCGCGCGCCCCGCTCTCCCGGCGGGCGCCGCGCGCGGTGGCCATCGCCTGCTTCATGGCCGGCTGGCTCCTGCTGGGCGCGTACCTGACCCGGTGGACCACCGAGGTGGACGTGACCGCCGCTTTCCTCGCCTTCTGGCTGGCCACCGGCACCGCCACCGTCGCCTGGGAGCTGCGGCGGGGAAACATCGGCCTGCGCAAGAGCTGGCTGGTCGGTCTCGCCGTCGGCCTGCCCGCGGCGGTGCTCACCATGTGGCTGGTCGGCGACGGGGTGCTGTTCACGCTGCCGCTGTGGGCCGCGCCGCTCCTGCTGCTGCCCGGACTGCCGTACGCCGTCGCCGACGCGCGCGCCGCGAGGCGCGTCCGCCGCAAGAGCGAGGACGGAGCCCCCGAGTTGAGCTGAGCAGAGTGCGGATCGGCTCGTGGGCGATGCCGTCGAGCCGATCCCAAGGTGGCCGCCGCCAGGTCTAGAAGCCGCGGACCGAGGCCACCGTGAACGTGGTGGGGGTGCCCTCGCCGGGGTTCAGGGGGCCGCCCTTGTCGAACTGCGAGCGGACCACCAGGGTGCGGCCCGGGGTGTGGGCGAGCGTGGTGGGGATCTCCAGCGACGGGTCCGTGATCGTACGGGTCAGCCGGGCGCGCGTGCCGTTCGCCGAGAGCTGCCAGCGGCTCAGCGTGTTGGTGGTGTTGTGCGCCACCCGCAGCGTGCCGTCGGGGGAGAGGTCCAGGCCGTCGGCGGCCTTCAGGTCGCCGCCGTCGAGGGCGACCCGGCTGACGGCGCCGGTGCGCAGGTCGATGCGGAAGAGCTCGCCCTCGACCATGTCGACGGTGAGGAGGTAGCGGCCCGCGCGGTCGGAGACGATGCCGTTGAGGCTGAAGCCGCCCGCCGGCCGGGGGCGCAGGACCGGGGTGAGGTCGTAGGCCTCGGTCAGGACGCCGCTGCCGGCCGCCAGCTGGTCCGGGGTCACGCGGTAGACCACCCCGCGCACGCTGTCGGTCAGGTACGCGGTGCCGTCCGGGGTGAGGGTCAGGTCGTTGACGAAGCGGGCGGGAGCCCCCGCGGCCACCTCGAAGTGGGCGAGGCGCGCCCCGGTGGCGGTGTCGTAGACCGATACGCCCGCGGTGGAGTCCGTCACCCAGAGGCGGCCGCGGGCGTCGACGCGCAGGCCGTTCGCCGTGTGCCGGCCGTCGGTGCCGGACGCCAGGAACACCTCCGCATGGGGCCGGCCGGGACGGGCCCGGTAGACGGTGCCGTCCGCGTACGAGCCGACGTAGACCGTGCGGGTGCGCGGGTCCGTGGCGATGCCCTCGGGGTAGACCTTCGCGCCGGGCAGGACGAAGGCCGTGGATATCCGCCCGTCGGTCGCCTGCGCGGGTGCCGCGCCCACGGTGAGGGCCGCGGCCAGGGCCGTGGTGAGGGCCAGGACCGTGGTGGGCAGGAACTTCTTCTGCGGTGCGCGCATGGTCAGGTGTCCTCTTCTCGATGTGTGAGGACGAAGATAAGTTAGAGCTCTAATGCATGCAAGGGTCGTAGGATGCGGGAATGACCTCCATGCCCCCCGAGGAGCGCATCGGTGCGCACATCAAGCGCGCCGAGCAGGCACTTCTCGCGGCGAAGAACGTTGCGTGCAAGCCGGCCGCAGTAACGGTTCCGCAGTACGCCGCGCTGCTCTGGCTGGCCGAGAAGCCCGGCATCTCCGCGGCCGCGCTCGCCCGGCTGTGCGGGGTGACGCCGCCGACCATGAACACCGTCCTGAAGAACCTCCAGGAGCGCGGCCTCATCGAGCGGACCCCGCACGAATGGCACCGCAACGTGCTGGAGACCCGGCTCACCGACGAGGGGCGGGCGGTGATGGAGCTGGCGGACACCGGCGCCGTACGGGTGGAGCGGGCGCTCGCGGCCGCGTTCAGCGCGGAGGAGCGGGAATTGCTCGTCGGGCTGCTCGGACGGTGCGCGGAAGTGCTCGACGCCCAGCGCTGAGACCCGCTCGTTCCGCCGAGATCCCCGCCACGGTCCCAGCCGTGATTTGCTCGGATTCGGAACTGTGCTGTCGTCTCGCGCATCAGCACCAGGGGATGACCACCCGTTCTGCCCTCGGGGGCAGTCAAGACCGTTCGGAGCGAAGTTCGTGCACCAGTACCCGCAGCAGCAGGGCTACCAGGAGCAGCAGGCGCATCAGGAGGATCACGAGCAGCAGGCGCACGCGCAGCCCAAGCGCTCCCGGCGCCGAATATGGATCAGCGCGGTGGTCGCCCTCGCGCTCCTGCTCGGCGGCGGCGGTTTCGCCGCCTGGAAGCTCGACTGGCTCTCCGGCAACGGCGAGGCGGTGAGCTTCGGAAAGAACCCGCCCCAGGCCCCGGCCCCGGCCCCGGAGACGTCTGAGCCGGGAGCGCCGGCCACCCCGGCCAAGCCCTCCGGCGACCCGGACGTGCTCATGCCGGCCGGCCCGAAGTCCGACTTCAAGCAGACGACCAGGCTCGACGACGGCACGATCATCGCCAAGACCCGCCTCGCGGGCGCGAAGTCCGGTTTCGAGGGCGACGTATGGGTGTGGGCGCCCAAGGAGTACGACGACCCCAAGTACGCCAAGAGCGGCTTCCCGGTGCTCATCGCGCTCCCCGGCGGCAACGGCTTCCCGGCCAACTACTGGTCCGACCGCAGCCTCGGCCTCCAGAAGGCCATCGGCGAGGGCGTTCAGGCCGGTACCAGCCTGCCGTTCATCGTGATCATGCCGGTGCTCAACCCGGACGCCAAGTACTACTACGACGGCTCCGACATCCCCGGCCAGGCCAAGATGGGCACGTGGATGGCCGAGGACGTCCCGGACTTCGCCAAGGCCAACTTCCGTACGTACAAGTCCCGCGACGGCTGGGCCTTCATGGGCTCCTCCTCCGGCGCCTTCGTCGGCATGAAGACGGTCCTGCAGCACCCGGACCGGTTCAAGGCCGTGATCGCCAGCGGCGGCGAGATCGTTCCCGATTCCCCGCTGTGGAAGGGCCACCAGGCGGAGATGGACGCGAACAACCCGGAGAAGCTCGCGCAGAAGCTGATCGACGGCAACGGACCCGAGGTCTACATCAACTTCCAGATCGGTACGAAGGAGAGCGGGAAGGAGCGGATGACGAAGTTCCAGCAGCAGTACGGCAAGGGACCCGTCAAGATCACCATCCGCGACATCCAGAACGGCGAGCACAACGGCTGGCACTACGTCCGGGGCATGAAGGAAGGCTCCCTGGAATGGGTCAGCAAGGTGCTGAAGGGCCCGAAGCCCGAAGCCGGCTGACGCCCCTTCCCTGACCCCTTCCCTGCCCCCTTCCCCGACCCCTCCGCGTGCACCGCGTGGCCGCCGTTCGGCCGCCACGTGGTGCTCACCACGTCCCGCCCGTCCCAGGCAACCCATCCTGTCGTTCATACCTCTGTAAAGGGTGTAAGGGGGACCGATCGGTCCGACCCGCGCTCCGAGGCGAGCGCCGGAGAAGGAACGGGACAACAACCGTGCAGCATGACCAGCAAGGCGACGGCAGCCCCATGACCAAGGGCAGCAGCCGTCGCCCCCACCGCCTGCGCCTGATTCTGATCAGCAGCGGACTCGCGCTCACCCTCGCCGGGGGCGCGGCCGCGTACAAGCTCGGCGTCTTCTCCGACATAGGGGATCCGGTCTCCTTCGGGAAGGTCCAGGAGAAGGCCGCCGCCGCCTCCGACGTCCCGCCGGAGGTACGCATGCCCACCGGGCCGGCGGCCCACTTCGTCCGCACCCACCGGCTGCCCGACGGCACGCAGATCGGCCGGACCACCCTCACCGGCAAGAAGTCCGGCTTCACCGGCGACGTGTGGGTGTGGGTGCCCAAGGAGTACGACGACCCGAGGTACGCCAAGAGCGGCTTCCCGGTCCTGATCTCCCTGCCCGGCGGCCGCGGCTATCCCACGAACTACTGGGGGACCGGTCCCGGCCTCGGCCTGCAGAAGGCCGTCAGCGACGGGGCCAAGGCCGGCAAGAGCCTGCCGTTCATCCTCGTCATGCCGGTGCACAACGCCGACACCAAGCACCACTTCGACGCCTCGGACATCCCCGGAGAGCCCAAGATGGGCACCTGGATGGTCGAAGACGTCCCCGATTTCACGAGGGCCAATTTCCGGACCTTCACCTCCCGCGACGGCTGGGCCTTCATGGGCTCCTCCGCCGGCGGGTTCGGCGCCTTCAAGCACGTCCTGAAGTACCCCGACCGGTTCAAGGCCGCCATCGCGAGCGGGGTCGACATCGTCCCCGATTCCCCGCTGTGGAAGGGGAACACGCAGGCCATGGACGAGAACAACCCCGAGAAGCTCGCCGAGAAACTGATCAAGGCGGGCGGTCCGGACGTCTACGTCAACTTCCAGATCGGCACCGCGGAGAGCGGCCGCGACAAGGCCGAGAAGTTCATGAGCGACTACGGGAGGGGCCCCGTGCACACTCAGCTCCAGGTGATCCAGGATGGTGAGCACAACGGGAAGTCGTACGTGCGCGGTATGAGGGAGGGCGCTCTGGAGTGGATCAGCAAGGTGATGAAGGGACCGACACCCGAGCCCGCCGTGCCGTGAGCACGGTGGTGAAGGGCGCCTCCGCGGCAGCCGCCGCGGGCATCGCGGCGGCGTGCGTCGTCGCGTTCCTCAAGGCGCCCGGGGACCGGCCCGTGCTGCCCTTCCCCACCGTCGGCGTCCTCATGGCGGGCGGCGAGCACTGGTGCACGGCGAGCGTCGTCGACAGCCCGAAGGGCAACGTCGTCGCCACCGCCGCCCACTGCGTGGCCCCCGCGGGCGAGGACGGCCGGCCGGGCGAGGTGGCCCACGACGGCCTCGCCATCGGCGAGCTCTCCTTCGCCCCCGCCTTCTCCGGCGAGGGCGCCGGCACCCAGCCGCTGGGGATGTGGAAGGTCCGCTCGATCCACGTGGACGACCGCTGGACGAAGTGGGGCGAGGACACCGCCGACTTCGCCTTCCTCACCATCGCGCCGGACGGGGACGGGCGCAGCGTCCAGGACGCCGTCGGCGGCCGCGCCGAGGCACCGAGCCCCGAATGGACCTCCGTGTACGAGCGGGACGTGACCGTCGTCGGCTATCCGGAGTCCGAGCACAACCCGCAGAACAAGCCCGTCTCCTGCACGACGCAGACCCGCCACGACGACGACGATCCCGACATGCTCTACATGAGCTGCGCCGGGTTCTGGACGGGGACCAGCGGCAGCCCCTGGATCGCCGACCGGGGCGGGGCGGACCCCGCCGGGCGGCTGATCGGGGTGCTGAGCGGCGGGGACACGGACGTGGACTCCACGGCCGCGCTGTTCGACGAGCACGCGAAGGCCCTGTACGAGAAGGCCGCGCGGGGCTGAGCCGGTGCCCTCGGCCCGGGCTGCTACTTCGTGCGCTCCGTGCTGACGATCACGCCCACCGCCGCCACGACGATCGCACCGCCGACCACGATCGGCCAGGTCAGGGCCTCGTCGAGGATCAGCGCGCCGAGCGCGACGGCCACGACCGGATTGACGTACGCGTACGTGGCCACCAGCGACAGCGGCGCGGCCCGGAGCAGCCACACGTACGAGGTGAAGCCGACGAGCGAGCCGAAGAGCACCAGGTAGCCCAGGCCCAGCCAGGAGGCGGTGGAGAAGGCCGCCGGATCCAGACCGCGCTGCTCGCCGCGCGCCAGGCCGACGACCACCCCGCCCACCCCGCCGGCGAGCATCTGGTACGCGCTGCCGGTGAAGGGGTTGTCCGGCAGCGTCAGCTTCGACGCCGAGAACGAGCCCAGCGACCACAGGACGGACGCCGTCAGCACCAGCAGCACCCCCGACAGCCGCACCGTCCCGCTGAGGCCCGGACTGGTCAGCACCGCCAGCCCGGCCAGGCCGACGAGCACCCCGCCCAGGGTGCGCAGCGGAGGCCGGTCACCGGTGCTCGCCCGCAGCACCACCAGCCACATCGGCACCGCCGCGATCAGCAGTGCGGCCAGGCCGGACGGCACGGAGGTCTCGGCGAGCACGACCAGGCCGTTGCCGCCGAGGACCAGCAGCAGGCCGACCAGGACCGCGGAGCCGAGCTGCGCACGGGTGACCCTGAGCGCGCCCGGACCGTACCGCCAGGCGACGGCGCCGGTCAGCAGCAGACCGGCCGTGATGAACCGGGCTCCTGCGGAGAGGAAGGGCGGCATGGTCTCGACGACGATCCGGATGCCGAGGTAGGTCGAGCCCCAGACGACGTAGACGAGGGTGAGGGCGAACCAGACCGCGCCGCTCGTCTTGCCGCGTGCCGTGGCGGCCGCCGTCGTGCCGTCCACCGGAGTCGATCTGCCCATGGCGGGATCCTATGGTCGTTGCCCCCTGCAGGCTTCCGGATTTCTCAGCCCTTGAGCAGGGCGTTCAGATCGCCGTACGGGAGGGAGTGCGCGAGGGCTCCGTAGGTCCCGTCGGCGAGCAGCCCCTCGGCGGCGCGGCGCACCACGGCGTACGCGGCTTCGGCGACCCAGGAGCCGAGGCTGACGCGGGACACGCCGAGGGCGCCGAGGGCGGCGACGGCCGGGGCGTCGGGGCCGAGGAGGATGTTGAGGGGGGCGTCGATGCCCTTGGCGAGCTCGGCGACGGTGGCGGGGTCGAGCACGCCGGGCACGAAGATGCCGGTGGCTCCGGCGCGGAGGTAGGCGGCGGCGCGGGCCAGGGTCTCGTCGAGGCGGGCGGCCGGGTCGCCGAGTCCCCTCAGGTACGTGTCGACGCGGGCGTTGATGTAGAGCGGGACCCCGGCGGCATCGGCCGCGGCCCGGGCGGCGGCCAGGCGCTCGGCCATCTCCGCGGGGGAGCGGTGGGCGCCGTCCTCGATGTTGATGCCGACCGCGCCGGCGGCGAGCACCCCGGCGACGGTCTCGCCCACGGCGGCGGCGTCGGCGCCGAAGCCGCCCTCGATGTCGGCGGTGACGGGGACGGAGACGGCGCAGACCACGCGGGCGACGAGGTCGAGGGCCCGGTCGCGGGCGAGCGCGTCGCCGTCGGGCGAGCCGAGGGACCAGGCGACACCGGCGCTGGTGGTGGCGACGGCGGGGGCGCCGGTCGCCTCGACGATGCGGGCGCTGGCGACGTCCCAGGCGTTGGCGAGGGCGAGGGGGTGCGCGGGGGTGTGCAGTTCCGCGAACGCGGTGGCCTTGGCGGTGAGGGCGGGATTCGTGGTCATGGGCCCACTCCACCAGACCGGGCGGGCCCGGGCTCGCGGTTTTCCGACATCAAGGCCGCCGCCGACTTCACTGGGCCTCCGCCCCGGCCCCCGCACGGCGCTCCGCGCCCGCGCCTCAATCGCCGGCGGGGCTGGATGGTGTCGGCCGAGGCCGGACTGTGCAAGGCGGAGCTTGCCCTACAAGCAGTCCAGCTGCACCCAACGGACGGCAGCGGCAAAATACAGCCCCGCCGGCGTTTGAGGCGTGGGTCTGGGCGGAGCCCAGGAGGCGGCCCGCAGGGGCTTACCGGTGCTGGGTTCGGGCGGAGCTCAGGGGGGCGTGCTACCGGGCCAGGCCCGTCTTCGCGCCCGCGCCGCACAGGGGGATGACCGCGGTGCGGCCCTGCAAGGGGTCGGAGGGGGCGCCCGGGCCCACCGCCGCCCAGCACGCCGCCGCCGTCGGTTCGACGAAGAGCCCGCGCCGGGCCAGGTCCCGCTGGGCCGCGCGGAGTCGGTCGTCCGGGACCGTCAGGAAGGTGCCGCCGGACTTGCGGACCGCGGCCAGGATCTGCCGGGCGCGCGGCGGCGCGGGGATCGCGATCCCCTCGGCCAGGGTCGGCAGCTGCGGAACCGGATCCGCGTCCTCGGCGCCGGCCGCGAAGGCCGCGGCCAGCGGGGCCACCGCCGCCGCCTGCACCGCGATCAGCGCCGGCGGGCGCACCCCGCGCCGGGCCAGTTCCTCCACGGCCAGCGCGGCCCCCAGCAGCAGGGTCCCGTTGCCCACCGGCACGACCAGCACCTCCGGCAGCCGCCCGCCCAGTTCCTCCCACACCTCGTACACGTACGTCTTGGTCCCGTGCAGGAAGTACGGGTTGAAGACGTGGCTCGCGTAGAACACCCCGGGCGAGTCCGCCTCCTTGCGCGCGGACTGCGCGGCGGCCTCGCGCCCGCCGGGGATCACGCGCACGGATGCCCCGTGCGCCCGCATCTGTTCCGTTTTCTTCTCCGATGTGCCCTCGGGCACATGGATTTCACAATCGAGCCCGGCCCGTGCGCAGTACGCCGCGATCGAGGTCCCCGCGTTGCCGCTGCTGTCGGCCACGACGCCCTCCGGAGCCAGCCGCCGGGCCAGTTCCACGAGCATCACCGCGCCCCGGTCCTTGAACGACAGCGTCGGCATCAGGAAGTCGAGCTTGGCGTGAACCCGCTCCCCCAGCGGAACCATCGGAGTGTGACCCTCCGCCAGTGACAGCGAGAACGCCCCCGGCAGGGGCAGCGCGGACCCGTACCGCCACAGCGAATTCGGCCCGGCGGCCGGCTCCAGGGGCGCGGCCGGATCCGGCGTGAAATCGAGGTCCCAGGGTCCGCCACAAACCGGGCACCCCCAAGGCGCAGTCCGGACGTCCGCGCGTGTACCGTCCTCGGAGCAGACGTAACCGGGGGTTGCGTGCGTCATGTGCGGATCGCCTTCGCTCGATCATGGCCGCTGTATGGCACGGATGTTACGCATCCGTTGTCCTCTTGTGGGTCGCGCCGGGGCTGGGTCAACCTTTCGAAGGCGGCAGCCCGTTGGGCCATCTGCGTTGTCATGGCCACGCTTGCGCGGCGCCGCTCCACCCCCCGCAGTGCACCACCTATGAGGAGGACCCGTCACATGCCCGTGATGCGTCACACGAGCCGGAAAATCGCCGGCATCAGCGCGACCGCCGTCGTGGCCCTCGCGCTCGGCTCGGCCGCCGCGCTGCCCGCCTCGGCCGCCGACATCGGCGTGCGGGGCGTGATCCAGAACGCCGGAGCCCCCGGATCCGTCCCCGGCAGCTACATCGTGACCCTGAACGACACCGCCGCCCGCTCGACCGCCGCCAGCGGCAAGGCCGTCGCGAAGCGCTACGGCGCGAAGATCGACAAAACCTACAGCGCGGCCCTCAACGGCTACTCCGTCGAGGTCTCCGAGGCGCAGGCCAAGAAGCTCGCCGCCGACCCGGCGGTCAAGTCGGTCGTGCAGAACCGTACCTTCACGGTCAGCGCCACCCAGCCCAACCCGCCGTCCTGGGGTCTGGACCGCGTCGACCAGCGCGCGCTCCCGCTCAACCAGAGCTACACCTACCCGGACCAGGCGGGCGAGGGCGTCACCGCGTACGTCATCGACACCGGTGTCCGCATCACGCACCAGGACTTCGGCGGCCGCGCCTCCTACGGCTACGACGCCATCGACAACGACAACACCGCCCAGGACGGCAACGGCCACGGCACGCACGTCGCCGGCACCGTCGCGGGCGGCACGTACGGCGTGGCCAAGAAGGCCAAGATCGTCGGCGTGCGCGTGCTCGACAACAGCGGCTCCGGTACGACGGCCCAGGTCGTCGCGGGCATCGACTGGGTGACCCAGAACGCCGTCAAGCCGGCCGTCGCCAACATGTCCCTCGGCGGCGGCGCGGACTCCGCGCTCGACGCGGCCGTCCGCAACTCCATAGCCTCCGGCATCACCTACGCCGTGGCCGCGGGCAACGAGTCGAGCAACGCCTCCACCAAGTCCCCGGCGCGCGTCACCGAGGCCATCACGGTCGGCGCCACCACCAGCACCGACGCCAAGGCGAGCTACTCCAACTACGGCTCCGTCCTGGACATCTTCGCGCCGGGCTCCTCCATCACCTCCGCGTGGGGCACGGGCGACACCGCCACCAACACCATCAACGGCACGTCGATGGCCACCCCGCACGTCGCGGGCGCGGCCGCCGTCTACCTCTCGCAGAACCCGGCCAGCACCCCGGCCCAGGTGGCCACGGCCCTGGTCAACTCGGCCACCCCGGACGTGGTGACCGGCCCGGGCACCGGTTCCCCGAACCGCCTGCTGTACGTCGGCGCCCAGGGCCCCGTCCCGCCGGGCAAGCGCTTCGAGAACACCGCGGACTTCGCGATCAACGACCACGCGACCGTCGAGTCCCCGATCACCGTCAGCGGAGTCACCGGCAACGCCCCGGCGACGCTGAAGGTCCCGGTCGACATCAAGCACACCTACATCGGTGACCTCAAGGTGGACCTGGTCGCGCCCGACGGCACCGTCTACACCCTGCACAACCGGGCCAACGGCGGGACCGACAACATCGTCCGGACCTTCACCGTGAACGCCTCGGCGGAGACGGCGAACGGCGTCTGGAAGCTGCGCGTGAACGACAACGCGACGGCCGACACCGGGAAGATCGACTCCTGGGCGCTCCAGTTCTGAGCCGTAACCGAGCAATACGCGGGCAGTACCCGAGCCGTACCTGAGCATCAAGGGCGGCGGGCACCGACCGCGCCGTGAGCAACAGCGGGGGCGACCGACATGACGGTCGCCCCCGCTGCGTACTATTCGCGCATTCGTTCGCGCGCATCGTTCGCGCGTGACGCCCCATGCGATGGAGTCCGACCCCGTGAGCACCCCGCCGAGTCCTCCTCCCGGACCGGGCCACTCCTGGCCCCCGCCGTCCCCGCAGCCGGGCTGGGGGCCACCGCCCGGATACGGGCAGCCGCAGCAACCGCCGCCGCTCAACGGTTTCGCGCTCGCCTCCTTCCTGTCCGGTCTGCTGTGCTTCGCGCCGCTCGGCATCGCCTTCGGCATCGCGGCCCTCGTACAGATCTCGAAGCGGCGGGAGCGCGGGAAGGTCCTGGCGATCGCGGGCCTCGCGCTGTCGGTGGTGATGACCGGAGTACTGGTCTTCGCCGCCGACCGGGTCGCCACGGCGGTCGAGGAACGCTTCGATGGCCTGAGCGACTACAGCGAGGTCGAGGGTGAGCTCACGGACGTCGACGCACTGCGGGAGGGCGACTGCTTCAACGTCGAGGACGGCGAACTGCTCGACGAGCACCCCCTGATGTACCGGATCGACTGCGCGGAGAAGCACCACGGCGAGGTCACCGCGAGGAAGCGGCTCGACGGGACGGACGCCCCCGGCTCGGCCGCGGCCGACCGCGCCTCCGAGGAGACGTGCTGGCAGGCCCAGGACGAGTACGCGATGGACACGTGGGCGCTTCCCGACCACGCGGAGATGTTCTACTACGCGCCCTCCCGCCAGTCCTGGCACCAGGGGGACCGGCTGCTGCTCTGCGTGATCGGCACGACCGAGCCGGAGGGGCGGGGCAGCCTGCGCCAGGACTCCGGAAAGCTGAAGCCCGAGCAGGCGGCCTTCCTGCGGGCCGCCAACGCCGTCGAGTTCGCCCTGAGCCGGTCCCCCGAGGAGGAGGTCGACGAGGCGCTGGACGAGCACCAGGCGTGGGCGCGCCGGATCCACGCGGCACTGGGCGAAGAGGCGAAGGTGCTCCAGGGTCACGCGGGCCGGCCGGGATTGGAGAAGGCGGTCCCGGCGCAGCTCAAGGAGATCGAGGCGGCCCGCGCGGCGTGGCTGCGCGCCTCGCAGGCGAGGACGCCGGGGGAGTTCGACAAGCAGTGGGACCGGGCGCTGGCCTCGATGTCCGTGGAGACGGAGCAGGCGCTGCGGGGTGCGTACGGGCTTTCGATGGCGATCCCGCAGTGGCTGGAGGACGGCCAGGGGGACCCGGAGGACCCCGACGGCGGGTCCGGCCGGGAGCCCTCGACCGAGTCGGTGTGACGTCGTCCGCGTAACGCGCGGTAACGGGTTTGAGTGACCTGGCTTCATCACTTCGGGTGAAACTCTGGCCCTTGCTTGCGGTCTTCAACCGTCGGTTGCCAGGGTGTAGCTGTCTGTCAACCTGATGGGAGTGGCCAGTGACTTTCGGTGAGCAGCCGGCCTATCTGCGCGTGGCCGGGGATCTTCGACGGAAGATCGTCGACGGTTCTCTGCCCCCGCACGCCCGGCTCCCCTCCCAAGCCCGTATCCGCGAGGAGTACGGGGTCTCCGACACCGTGGCCCTGGAGGCGCGCAAGGTCCTCATGGCGGAGGGGCTGGTCGAGGGCCGGTCCGGCTCCGGTACGTACGTACGGGAACAGCCGGTCCCGCGGCGGGTGGCCCGCTCCGGCTACCGCACGGGCGGCGCGTCGACGCCGTTCCGGCAGGAGCAGGCGGACGCGGGGGCGCGCGGCACGTGGGAGTCGAGCAGCGAACAGGCGGGCGCGCCCGCCGAGATCGCGAAGCGGCTCGGCATCGAGCCGGGCGAGCGGGTGATGCGGACGCGGTACGTCTTCCGTGACGCGGGGGAGGCGATGATGCTGTCGACCTCTTGGGAGCCGCTCGCCGTGACCGGCCGGACGCCGGTGATGCTGCCGGAGGAGGGGCCGCTGGGCGGGTCCGGGGTGGTGGACCGGATGGCCGCGATCGACGTCGTCGTGGACAACGTGGTGGAGGAGGTCGGCGCGCGGCCGGGCCTGGCGGAGGAGCTCGTGCAGCTGGGCGGGGTGCCGGGGCACGTGGTGCTGGTGATCGGCCGCACGTACTTCGCCTCCGGGCGCGCGGTGGAAACGGCCGACGTGGTGGTCCCCGCGGACCGCTACCGCCTGTCGTACCACCTCCCGGTGCGGTAGCCGCCTGCGGCGCAGCCCTGCCCGAACCTCCTACGGCACTCCGCGCCCGCGCCTCAATCGCCGACGGAGCCGAAAGCCCGGGGCTCCGCCCCGTACCCCGCTCCTCAAACGCCGGAGGGGCTGAAGAACAGCCCCTCCGGCGTTTGAGGAGCGGGGGTTCGGGGGCTGGCCCCCGACAGCGGTCCGCACCGGTGAGCGGACAGGGGGTCGCGGGGGGTGTAACCACGTCGTGACGAGGGGCGCGGGGGTGTAACCCACGGGTAATGCCCGAGGGTGACGGGGCGTCACGTCGCGGCCCTACCGTCCGGCGGTATGACCGACACTGCCACCGCGGCACCGCCGACCCGGACGTACGCGAAACTCGCCGCCGACGAGAGCCGCGAGGACTACTCGCTCAGGTACGCGCCCCACTCGTTCCGCCGCTGGGGCCCCGGCACCGTCGCCGGGACCGCCCTCGGCGGCATCGCCTACCTCGCCGACTTCGCCATCGGCGCCTCCATCGTCTTCGCCTACGGATTCACCAGCGGGGCCGCCGCGATCCTGGCCGCCGCCGTGGTCATCTTCCTGACCGGCATCCCGATCGCGCGCGCCTGCGCCACGTACGGCCTGGACATGGACCTGGTGACGCGCGGCGCGGGCTTCGGGTACTTCGGCTCCACCCTGACCTCCCTCATCTACGCCTCCTTCACCTTCATCTTCTTCGCGCTCGAAGGCTCGATCATGGCCCAGGCCATGCACCAGGCCTTCGGACTGCCCGTCGAGATCGGCTACCTGGTCACGACCCTCATCGTGATCCCCATCGTCTTCCGCGGCATGGGCGCCCTCGCCAAGGTGCAGGCCTGGACCCAGCCGGTCTGGCTGATCGGGCTGGTGCTGCCCTTCGTGGTGCTCGCCTTCCACGCCCCCGACGCGTGGGGCGCCTTCGCCGACTTCGGCGGGACCGAGGGCGCCGGGTCCGGATTCTCGTGGATCGGCTTCGGGTTCGGGACCGGCATCGCGCTCTCGCTGATCGCGCAGATCGGGGAGCAGGCCGACTACCTGCGGTTCATGCCCGCCAAGACCCCGGCCAACAGCCGGAAGTGGAACCTCGCCGTGCTCGCCGCCGGCCCCGGCTGGGTGATCATCGGCGCGGCCAAGCAGCTCGGCGGCGCCTTCCTCGCCTTCGTCGCCCTGGAGGCGGTGGGCAAGACCCACGCCCTGGAGCCGATCGCCCCGCAGATCGAGGCCCTGCGCCCGTGGCTCGGCGGCTTCGCGCTGCCCGCCGCCGCGCTCTTCGTGATCGTCTCCCAGATCAAGATCAACGTCACCAACGCGTACAGCGGATCGCTGTCCTGGTCGAACTTCTTCTCCCGCGTCACCCACCGTCACCCCGGCCGGGTCTGGTACATCTTCCTCAACCTCGGCATCGCGCTGACGCTGATGGAGCTGAACATGTTCGCGATGCTCGGCAAGCTGCTGGGCTTCTACTCCAACGTCGGCATCGCCTGGATCGCAGCGGTCGCCGCCGACCTCGTGATCAACAAGCGGCTCGGACTCAGCCCGCCCTACATCGAGTTCAAGCGTGCCTACCTCTACGCCGTGAATCCGGCGGGTTTCGGCTCGATGGTGATCGCCTCGACCGTCTCGATCCTCGCCTTCTTCGGGCTGTTCGGCACCTACGCCGAGGCGTTCTCCACCTTCATCGCCGCCGGACTCGCCCTGCTGCTGTGCCCGTTGATCGCCTGGGTGACCAGGGGGAAGTACTACCTGGCGCGGCCCAACACGGTGACCGGCCCGGGCGCCGCCGTGGAGGACGTCACCGCCACCCACGAGTGCGCGGTCTGCGAGGCGGCGTACGAACTCCCCGACATCGCCGACTGCCCTGTCCGATCAGGCCCGATCTGTTCCCTGTGCTGCTCCCTCGACGCGACCTGCGGGGACGTCTGCCGCAAGGAGGAGCCGGGCGGCGCGGTGATCCTGCCGATGCCTTCGGTGCGCGCCGTCTGAACCGGCGCGCACGGCCCACTCGTACGCATGGCCGGATGCGTACGCCTGCGAGGTACCTCTTCGTGAAAAACCGTATCCGCTCCGTAAAGGTCGGGCGTAAGCTCGGGCATATGCGCAATGCGGTTTCCCGGGCAGGTACGTCGGCGGAGGGTGAAACGCGATGAACGACAGCGGTGCCCTGCTCCCGTGGCTGGTCATACGTCAGGACGACAACGGCAACCGCTACCGGGTGGGCCGGTACGCCACCCGGGCCGAGGCCCAGAAGGTCGTCGACAGCCTCGACGACCGAGGACACAAGCAGCTCTACTGGGTCGAGCGGATCGGTCAGACCGCCACGATGAACTGAGCATCCAGTGTTGACATAGGCTCCGCCCATGACGGTACGAGTGGTCGTGGGCGGAGCCCTTTGTCATGAGGGGCGCCTGCTGGCGGCCCGCCGCAGCGCACCGCCGGAGCTCGCCGGACGCTGGGAGCTGCCGGGCGGGAAGGCCGAACCGGGTGAGTCCGTCCCCGAGGCGCTGGTGCGCGAACTGCGCGAGGAGCTCGGCGTGGAGACCGAGCCGCTGGAGCGGATCCCGGGGGAGTGGCCGCTGAAACCCGGCCTCGTCCTGCACGTGTGGACCGCGCGGCTGCTCTCCGGGGTGCCGGCGCCGCTGGAGGACCACGACGAGCTGCGCTGGCTCGGACCGGAGGAGCTGGAGTCGGTGGACTGGCTCGACCAGGACCGGCCCGCGGTCGCCGAGGCAGGGCGCCGGCTGCGCGGGGGCGCGTGACGCTCGCGCCGTAGGCCGTCTGTGCCACAGTGCGCCGGTGGGCGGGGGATCGAGTGGTACGACGCCCCGAATATCGGGTATGTCGCTATTAATCCCTATCTCGTCCCTCTTTCGTCCCCGACGAACCGGACTGGGGTCGCTGCTGGCCCGGGAAGTGATCGGCGTGATCGACACAGACGGTGAATGCGCCGAGTGGGCCTTTCCCGCCGAGCCCGGTGCCGTCCGCACCGCCCGCCACGCCGTACGCGGCACCCTGCACGCCTGGGGCCTGGAAGCCGTCGGCGATGTGACCGTCCTGCTGGTCAGCGAGCTCGTCACCAATTCCCTGCGGTACGCCTCCGGCCCCATCGGAGTCCGTCTGGAGCGGCGCAATCCAGCCGCCGACGGCCCGGCGGGCGGCCCCGCGCTGCTCGTGGAGGTTTCGGATCCGCTTCCGGATCCGCCCCGCGAACGGGTGGCCGAGCCGGACGACGAAGGGGGCCGCGGCCTGCATCTCGTCGCCACCTCCTCGCAGCGCTGGGGAACCCGCCACGGGAAGTCGGGCAAGACAGTGTGGTTCGAATTGGCTCTTCCTGGTGAGTAACAAGGAGAACGGTGGCGGGTGATCCCCCGGCGGAATCTCCCGGCGGCAACGTGGGCAGGAGTCCGGGGGAGATCACACGAGATGGCTCGAAATCATCGAGACCGTGCTGTGATCGTGAACGCCGTGCCGTCCGGGGCCGTGGTGCTGAATACTGCGGTCATGGCCGGTCCGGTTGCGGTGAGCTGGAGGGGACGGTCGCGTGAGCGAAATACCTGCGCAGGCACATCAGGCCGACGTGCCTCGGGAGACATGGCACGACGCCCTGTGGCACAGCAGTCCGCCTGGCTCGATATATGACTACATAAAGGTCGCATCCTTCTCGATCGGACCCGACGGGTACATCGACCAGTGGAGTCTGCGCGCGGAGGAACTGTTCGGTCTGACCGCCGCGCAGGCCGTCGGCCGCGACCCGGTCGACGCCTTCATGCCGCCCGAGTTGCGCCCCGACGCGCACCGAAAGGTCGCCGAGATCCTCGACGGCAAGGAGTGGACCGGCCTGATCCCCTTCCGGATCCCGGGCGGGGACGGCGCGCACGGAGTGGCCGAGATCTATGTGATGCCCACCCTGACCGAGACCGCCGAGCGGGCCGCGCTGTGCGTCGTCGTCGACGTCCGCGCGCTGCGGCGCATCGAATCCGACCTGGCGGCCTCACAAGCCATATTCGGCCAATCTCCTTTCGGCTTCCTGCTCTTCGGCACGGACCTCACCGTGCAGCGGGCCAACCGCCGCTTCGCCACCGTCTTCGGAGGCGCCGCCGAGGAACACCGCGGCCGGACCGTGCACGACTACCTGCCGCCGCACGAGGCCGACCGGATGGCCGAGGCCCTGCGCCGGGTGCTGGACACCGGGGAATCGGTCACCGACCTGCGGATCACCGGCGCCGCCCCCGGCAGCCGGGAGAACCGCCACTGGTCCATCAACCTCTACCGCGTCCACGGCGGCTCCGGCCGCCCCATCGGCGTCGCCGGCATCGGCACCGACGTCACCCGCCGCCACCTCGCCGCCCGCGAGGCCGCCGGGGTACGGCGCAATCTCGCCCTGCTCAACGAGGCCGGGCACCGCATCGGGAACTCCCTCGACCTGGAGACCACCGCCCGGGAACTCCTCGACGTCACCGTCCCGGGCTTCTGCGACCTGGCCGCCGTCGACCTCTACCAGGGGCTGCTGCTCGGCGACGACGACCGGCCCGCACGGCCGCAGGGGCCGGGCGTGCCCAGCCTGCCCGGCCAGGGCCCGGCCCGGACCCCGTCCGCCGCGCTGCGCCGGGTGGCCTTCGCCTCCGCCGTCTCGGACGCGCCGCTGTCCGGTCCGGGCGCGCTGGTCTCCGTAGGCGACGTCCACCGGTACCCGGCGGCTTCGCCGGGCGCGCTCGCCCTGCGCACGGCGCGGCCCCGGCTGATCGAGGGCGGCGGACCGGAGGACCTCGTACAGTCCACCCTGGTCGTGCCGATGGTCGCCCACGACACCGTGGTCGGGCTCGCGCAGTTCTCCCGTACGAAGGGCAGCGAACCCTTCGGCGAACGCGACCGGGCGGTGGCCGTGGAACTCGCCGCCCGGGCCGCCGTGTGCATCGACAACGCACGGCTCTACCGGCGCGAGCACGAGCGGGCGTTGATACTGCAGCGCAGCCTGCTGCCCCCCGGCGACCCGGAGGCCGCCGGCCTGGACATCGCCTGCCGGTACCTGCCGGGGAACGCGGCGACGGAGGTCGGCGGCGACTGGTTCGACGTGATCGAACTGCCCGGCCACCGCACGGCGCTGGTCGTCGGCGACGTCATGGGCCGGGGACTGCGGGCCGCCGTCGCGATGGGCGAACTGCGCACCGCCGTACGGACCCTCGCGCTCCTGGACCTCGAACCGGCGGAGGTGCTGACCGCGCTCGACGAGATCGCCCGGGGCCTCGGCGCCCCCGGCGGCTCCCAGCAGGCCTCGCGGGCGGCCCTGCACTCGCGGGACGCCGACCGCTCCGAGGTCTACCTCGCCACCTGCGTCTACGCCGTCTACGACCCGGTGACGCGGCGCTGCACGATCGCCAACGCGGGCCACATGCCGCCCGTGCTGGTGGAGCCGCCGGACGAGCGCGGGAAGCCGAGGCCCGCACTGCTCCTGGAGGTGCCGCCCGGAATGCCGCTGGGCGTGGGCGGGGAGCCGTTCGAGGAGGTCGAGGTCGAACTCCCCGAGGGCGCCCTGCTGGCCCTCTACACCGACGGGCTCGTGGAGTCCCGCGACCATCCGCTGGAGGAGGGCCTGCGCGGCCTGCGGGCCGCCCTCGCGGATCCGGTCCGCCCGCTGGAGGACGTCTGCGACCACGTGCTGAACACGCTGGACACCCGGCACGGCGAGGACGACATCGCCCTGCTGATGGCACGGGTGCAGGGGCTGCCGGTGGACGCGGTGGGGGACTGGCAGTTGCCGCGCGAGGCCCGCTCGGTGGGCCGGGCACGGGAACTGGCCCGCGCCAAGCTCCCGTCGTGGGGCCTGGAGGGGCTACTGGACACCACCGAACTGCTGGTCAGCGAACTCGTCACCAACGCGCTGCGGTACGGGGAGGGCGAGATCCGGCTGCGGCTGCTGCTGGACCGGACCCTGGTCTGCGAGGTGTGGGACGCCAACCTGGTGCAGCCGCGCCGGCGGCGGGCCCGCGACACCGACGAGGGCGGCCGGGGCCTCCAGCTCGTGGGCCTGCTGTCCGCCGGGTGGGGCACGCGCCGGACCCACCGCGGCAAGACGGTCTGGTTCGAGCTCCCGCTGCCCGGCGCGGCGGCCGAGGCCGTCGCCGAGCTGTCGGCGGAGCAGCTGCTGAGCATGTACGGCTGAGCGGGACCGCACTGCCGTGCCCCGGACCCGCCGGGTCCGGGGCACGGCAGTTGATTCCCGATCAGGTCCCGATCAGGTCTCGGACGGGTCCGGCCCCCGCAGGGCGCCGGTCAGCGGGGCCACCGTGCGCCATCCCATCGTCTCGTACAGGGCCCGGCCTTCCGGCGTCGCGCCCAGCACACCGGCCGTGGCGCCCTGCCCCGCCGCGGCGGAGGTGAGCCTGCCCATCACCAGGCGGCCCAGACCGCGGCGCTGGTGGGCCGGATCGGTCTCCACCTGGTCCACGACGGCGACGACGGGGCCGGGGCCGGAGCCGGTGACGGCGATCTGGCCGCGCGCGGCGAAAGCGCCGTTCGCGGTGCGCACCAGGGCGCGGGTGACGCCGGCCCGGGTCCAGGTGTCCAGCCGGTAGCCGTCGGGCGCTTCGGTCAGGGCTCGGCCCGCGCGGGCGGTGGGGAGCGGGGCGGACATCAGATAGCCGGGTCCGCCGGCGAGGTGCCAGCCGGGAGCGAGCCAGGGTTCGAGCGTCTCCGGTGGGACGAACGCCTTCAACCAGACACCGGGCGCGGTGGCGTGCTCGGTGAGCTTGCGGACGGTCGCCTCGTCCGCGGAGTGCAGGACGTGGCGCATGACGTGTCCGTGCAGGCCGACGTCGATGGTGAAACCCCAGTCATGGGGCACGGGTTCGGCCGCGCCGCGCGAAAGGGTCCAACCGTGGACCCATGCTCGTGCGGCCTCGGCCATGTGCGCGAAAGGCAAGGTTCCCCCCGAGTAGGTAATAGACGAACTCGTGGAGGGATTATTACATCAGGGCTAGGCGGCGCGCCCCTGCTTGAGCGCGGCGAGCCTGGCCTCGATCTCCGAGGACTTCCCGAGGTCCTCCAGGTACTCGAACTGGGCGTCCAGCGAGGACGCGGCCAGCTCCTGCCTGCCCATCGCCAGGGCCTCCTCCCGCCGCACCTTCTCCTCGAAGCGGTGCAGATCGCTCGTCGGGTCCAGGACGTCGATGTTCTTCACCGCGTCCATCATCGTGTTCTGCGCCTGCGCGGTCTTCGCGCGGGCCACCAGCTCGTCCCGCTTGGACTGGAGCTCGACCAGCTTGCTCCTCATCGAGTCCAGACCCGACTTGAGCTTGTCGACGACCTCCGTCTGGGCGGCGATCGTCGGCTCCGCCGTGCTCGCCTCCTTCTCCGACTGCATCTGCCGGCCCAGCGCCACCTTCGCGAGGTTGTCGAACCGGTCGGCTTCCGCCATCGACCCCGCCGCCCGCAGCTCGTCCCCCTTCCTGCTCGCCGCGAGGGCCTTGGCACCCCACTCGGAGGCCGCCTCCACGTCCTCCTTGTGGTCCGCCTCCAGCATCCGCAGGTTCCCGATCGTCGTCGCGACGGCCTGCTCCGCCTCCGAGATGTTGTTCGTGTAGTCGCGGATCAGCTGGTCCAGCATCTTCTGCGGGTCCTCCGCCTGGTCCAGCAGCGCGTTGATGTTGGCCTTGGCGAGCTGGGTGACGCGGCCGAGGATGGTCTGCTTGCTCATGACTCGTCTCTCCTGATGAGGGATGGAGGGATGGGCTGTCCGTTGCCGTTGCCGTTGACGAGGCCCTTGCCGTTGCGTTGCCCTTGCCGTTGCGCGTTCAGAAGCGGCCGCCACCGCCCATGCGCCCGCGGGTTCCGCCTCCGCCGAAGGAGCCGGGGCCGCTGCCGCCGCCCCCGCCGAAACCGCCGCCGAAGCCCCCGCCGCCACCCCGGCCGCCGCCTCCGCCTCCGCCGAAGCCCCCGCCGCCCAGCCCGCCCCGCAGGATCTCGCCGAGGATGATCCCGCCGAGCACGGCGCCGCCCTGACCGCCGCCGCGCCGGCCCCCGTACGGGTCCTGGTACGCCCGTACGTCCTGCTCCGCCAGCCGCTGCGCCTCCCGCGCCAGCGCGTCCGCCCGCTGCGCCTCCGCCAGCGCGCCCGACGGGTCGCCCGCCGCCAGTGCCCCCGCCCGCTCCAGGTGCCGTCCCGCCTCCGCCAGCCGGGTACGGGCCTGGCTGCCGACCGCGCCCCGGCTGGTGGTCACGTAGTCCGTCGCCGCGCCGATCGCACTGCGCGCGGAGAGCATGGCCTGGTCGAGCAGGGCCGCCGCCCGCTGCCGGCCCGACTCCCGCTCCCGCGCCCCGGAGAGGGCCTCGTCGAGGGCCGCGTCGGCCTCCTCGATCCGGCGCAGGGCGTCGATCGGGTCGTACCGGCCGGCCGCCTCCTCCTGCCGTACGTCGGCCAGTACGGCCTCTGCCCGGCCGATCCGCCCGCGCAGATCCGCCGTCGAGGTGCCCTCCGTGGTCCCGGTCAGCAGCCCGCGGGCGTCCGCCAGGTCGGTCTCCGTCTCGTTCAGCGAGCCCGTCAGCTTCCCGGCCGCCTCCGCCAGCTCCTGCGCCCGCCGCTCGACCGCGTCCAGCAGGGTCGCCGCCTGGTCCACGGCGCCCTCGGCCGCCCGTACGTGCACGGCCGCCGCGCCCTTGTCGCCGCCGTCGAGGGCCGCGTGGGCCAGACCCAGGTGGGTCGCCGCGAACAGCAGCCGGTCCTTGGCCTGTTCGGGGTTGGAGGCGACCGGCGCCGAAGCGGAGTCCGCGTACCGCCGCGTCAGCGCGATCAGGGTCGCCTCGGCGGTGCCGGCGCGCCCGGTCAGCTCCAGATAGCGCTCCTCCACGGCCGCCAGCGCCTGCGGGGCGTTCTTCTCCAGGTCCCGCAGCCGGTCGAAGTCCGCCGACTCGGCGTCGAGCCGCCGGTTCGCCTCGGTGCAGCGGGCGACGATCTCGTCCAGCATCCGGCGCCGGGTCGCATCGTCCTCCGGGTAGGCGTCGTCCAGCTGCTGGCGCAGCCGGAAGGCCTGGGTCAGCTCGCCCTTGGCGTACTCCACGGCCTCGGTGAAGGGGCCCACCGCCTCCTCGCCGAACTGCGCGGAGGCGAAGCCCAGTTCCTCCGCGCTGGTGCGGACGGCGTCGTCGGTCTGCACCAGCAGGGTCTTGGCCCTGCCGTCCAGTTCCGGCAGCGGAAGCCGGTCCGGTGCGCCTTCGGGCCAGCCCGGCCCGGTGGTCGTACCGCGTCCGCCGCCGGCCGTCTTCCGCTTGCGGCGGGTGTACGCGTACGCCCCGAGCGCCCCGGCCGCGCCGACCGCGACCACCGGGAGCACGTAGTCCCCGGCCCCGTTCTCCCCGCTGGTCCCGCCGCCGGGATCGGCCGGGCCGGGGGTGATGGTGGGCACGGGCACGGGCTGCCCGCCGAGCACCGCGTTGTAGCCGTTCGCCGCCCCGATCGCGGCGCCCGCCCAGTCGTTCTGCCGCAGGGCCGGCTCGATGGCGTCCCGGGCCACGGCCGCGAGCTTGTCTTCGGTGAAACCGGAGTCGACGGCGGCCGAATAGGCGTACTGGCGGGCCCCTGTCGCCACCGCCAGCAGGACGTCGTTCTGGCCGAGCCCGTTCTTCTCGGCGGTGGCGTCGGCCCAGCTCTGGGCGGAGCGCCCGGAGAAATCGTCCACGTACGCCACGAAGAGCTGGATCCGCCGGTCGGCGTAGAGCTTGTCGAGCGCGTCCTTGACGGCGGCCTGCCGGCCCTCCAGCGCCCCGACCCGGTCGGTGATCTGACCCTGCCGGGACAGCGTGACGGGGTCCTCGGCCCGTGCGGGCGGCGCCTCGGCCACACCCCAGCCGCCGAGCGCCAGCAGTCCGGCGGCCAGGACGAGCCCGGCCCGTGCGCGTACCTGGCTCGTCGGCTCGCTTCTCGGCGGGGTCACATTTGGGAGGGTATGAGCGGTTCCCCGTGCCCGCATCCGGAGCAATGCGCAGTGACGCGCCCGGGCCCCGGTCGTTGGCAGGCCATGAAGAAGATCATGACTGCGGCCGCCCTCACCCTGGCCGCCCTCAGCCTCGCCGCCCCCGCCCACGCCGACAACGACAGCAACTTCGGCGGCGGGGTGAACGCGGCCAACAACTGGAACTTCACCGCGGCCGCCGTCTGCCTCCAGGAGGTCGCCGTGGTCCCCGTCATGGGCGACTGGGTGGGCGACCACGCCAACAACTGCTCCAACGGCAACGTCATCGACCACTCCGGGCGCTGACCCGCCCCCGGGCCGGGGCCCTCCCGGAGGGGGTCCCGGCCCCGCGGCCGCGGTCTCAGCCCTGGCGGCGGCCGATCTTGTTGCCCAGCCACACCAGCGGGTCGTACTTGCGGTCCACCGCCCGCTCCTTCAGCGGGATCAGCGCGTTGTCGGTGATCCTGATGCCCTCGGGGCAGACCTCCGAACAGCACTTGGTGATGTTGCAGTAGCCCAGCCCGTGCTCCTCCTGCGCGGTGCGCTTGCGGTCCAGGCCCGCCTCCGACGCCGCGTCCAGGGGGTGCATGTCCAGCTCCGCGACCCGCATCAGGAAACGCGGACCGGCGAAGGCGCCCTTGTTCTCCTCGTGGTCACGCACCACGTGGCAGGTGTCCTGGCACAGGAAGCACTCGATGCACTTGCGGAACTCCTGCGAACGCTCCACGTCCATCTGCTGCATCCGGTACGCGCCCGGCGCCACCCCCTCCGGCGGCACGAAGGCCGGCACCTCCCGCGCCTTCGCGTAGTTGAAGGACACGTCCGTCACCAGGTCGCGCACGACGGGGAAGGCCCGCAGCGGAGTGACCGTGATCGTCTCGGACCGCTCGAAGGTCGACATGCGCGTCATGCACATCAGCCGCGGCCGGCCGTTGACCTCCGCACTGCACGAGCCGCACTTGCCCGCCTTGCAGTTCCAGCGCACCGCGAGGTCCGAGGCCTGGGTGGCCTGGAGCCGGTGGACGATGTCCAGGACCACCTCCCCGTCGTGCACCTCGACCGTGAAGTCCCGCAGTTCCCCGCCCTCCGCGTCGCCCCGCCAGATCCGGAAGCTCGCGTCGTACGTACTCATTCGTACAGCTCCTCTTCGGCGAGGTACTTGACCAGCTCTTCCTTCTCGAAGAGCGCGAGCAGGTCGGGACGGATGGGCTCGGTGCGCGTGCGTTCGAGGACGATCCGGTCGGCCGCCGGGTCCGCCGGGGGCGGGTCGACGGGGCGGCACAGCAGGTTCACCGGACGCCAGCCGCGATCCATCGACGGACAGTCCTCACGGGTGTGCCCGCCGCGGCTCTCGGTGCGCTCCAGGGCGGCGCGCGCCACGCACTCGCTGACCAGCAGCATGTTCCGCAGGTCCAGGGACAGGTGCCAGCCCGGGTTGAACTGCCGGTGCCCCTCGACCCCGGCCCGGGCGGCCCGTACGCGCAGGGTCGCGAGCCTCTCCAGGGCCTCGGCCATCTCGCCCTCGCGCCGGATGATGCCGACGAGGTCGTTCATGGTCGTCTGGAGCTCCTGGTGGAGGGTGTACGGGTTCTCCGCGCCCTCGGCCGCGTGGAACGGGGCCAGCGCCTCTTCGGCCGCCGCGTCGATCTCCGCCTGGGAGACCGCGGGGCGCTCACCGGAGGCCGTGGCGTGCTCCGCCGCGTGCAGTCCGGCCCGCCGGCCGAAGACCAGCAGGTCGGACAGGGAGTTCCCGCCGAGCCGGTTCGAGCCGTGCATCCCGCCCGCGACCTCGCCCGCGGCGAACAGCCCCGGCACCCCGACGGTGGCCGCGGTCTCGGAGTCGACCGCGATGCCGCCCATCACGTAGTGGCAGGTCGGGCCCACCTCCATCGGCTCCGCGGTGATGTCGACGTCCGCCAGTTCCTTGAACTGGTGGTACATCGACGGGAGTCGCCGCTTGATCTTCTCGGCGGGCATCCGGGTGGACACGTCGAGGAAGACCCCGCCGTGCGGGGAGCCGCGGCCGGCCTTCACCTCCGAGTTGATGGCCCGGGCCACCTCGTCGCGGGGGAGCAGCTCGGGCGGGCGCCGGTTGTGGTCCGGGTCCTCGTACCAGCGGTCGCCCTCCGCCTCCGACTCGGCGTACTTCTCCTTGAACACGTCGGGGACGTAGTCGAACATGAACCGCTTGCCCTCGGAGTTGCGCAGTACCCCGCCGTCGCCGCGCACCGACTCGGTGACGAGGATGCCCTTCACCGACGGGGGCCAGACCATGCCGGTCGGGTGGAACTGCACGAACTCCATGTTCAGCAGGGGCGCGCCCGCGAGCAGGGCCAGCGCGTGGCCGTCGCCGGTGTACTCCCACGAATTCGACGTGGTCTTGAAGGACTTGCCGATCCCGCCGGTGGCCAGCACCACGGCCGGGGCCTCCAGGACGAAGAAGCGGCCGGACTCGCGCTCGTAGCAGAAGGTCCCCGAGACCCTCTGCCGCCCGTCCTTCAGGACCCTGGTGACCGTGCACTCCTGGAAGACCTTGAGCCGGGCCTCGTAGTCCCCGTACTCCTTGAAGTCCTCCTGCTGGAGCGCGACGATCTTCTGCTGGAGGGTGCGGATCAGCTCCAGGCCGGTGCGGTCGCCCACGTGCGCGAGGCGCGGGTACTCGTGGCCGCCGAAGTTGCGCTGGGATATCTTCCCGTCGGGCGTCCGGTCGAAGAGCGCGCCCCAGGTCTCCAGCTCCCAGACGCGGTCCGGGGCCTCCTTCGCGTGCAGTTCCGCCATCCGCCACTGATTGAGGAACTTGCCCCCGCGCATGGTGTCGCGGAAGTGCACCTGCCAGTTGTCGCCCTCGTTGACGTTGCCCATGGAGGCGGCGATCCCGCCCTCCGCCATCACCGTGTGGGCCTTGCCGAAGAGGGACTTGCAGATCACGGCCGTACGCGCGCCGCGCTCGCGCGCCTCGATCGCGGCCCGCAACCCGGCGCCGCCCGCGCCGACCACGACCACGTCCCACTGCTGCCGTTCCACTTGGGCCATGTCAGAAGATCCTCGGGTCGGTGAAGGCGCCGCTGGCCAGCAGGTAGACGTAGAAGTCGGACAGGGCCACGCTGATCAGGGAGGCCCACGCCAGCTGCATGTGACGGGTGTTGAGCCGGCTGATCCAGCCCCAGAGCCGGTAGCGGACCGGGTGCTTCGAGAAGTGCTTGAGCCGGCCGCCCATGATGTGGCGGCAGGAGTGGCAGGACAGGGTGTAGGCCCAGATCAGCGTGATGTTGACCAGGAACAGCAGGGTCCCGAGGCCCATGTGGCCCCACGCGTAGTGCTCGTCGCGGAAGGTCAGCACGGTGTCGTACGTGAGGATGCCCGCGACCGGGACCGCCGCGTAGAAGAAGTACCGGTGGGCGTTCTGGAGGATCAGCGGGAAGCGGGTCTCGCCGGTGTACTTCGTGTGCGGTTCGGCGACGGCGCAGGCGGGCGGCGAGGCCCAGAAGCCGCGGTAGTAGGCCTTGCGGTAGTAGTAGCAGGTCAGCCGGAACCCGAGCGGGAAGATCAGGATCAGCAGGGCGGGGGAGAGGCCCCACCAGCTGCCGAAGACCTCCCAGTTGGGGCCGCCCTTCATCGGGACGCAGTTCTCCGCGAGGCACGGGGAGTAGAAGGGCGAGACGTACGGGGCCGCGTAGTAGTCGGCGTTCGCGAAGGCCCGCCAGGTCGAGTAGGCGATGAAGGCGAGCAGCCCGGCCGCGGTGACCGCGGGGGAGACCCACCACCGGTCGGTCCGCAGGTGCCGGGCAGTGATCGCGGCCCGCGAGGCGTCGTGGACGCCGCCGGGCCGCTGCCGGGGTGGTTGTGTTCCTGTGGCCAAAGAGGACTCCGGGAGGAGTGATGAGGGGTGGCCCCAGGGGGCCCGGCCGCGAGCGGCCGGGCCGGATGGGGTGTGCGGGAGGTCGTGGGGTCGCGTACGCCGCTCAGGGCGCGCGACGGTCGCGGGCGCCGAGGCCCTCGTCGTCCGAGTCGGTCCACAGCGAGCTGTCGTACGGCGTGTCCGGGACCGTCACCATCCGGGACGGCTCCGGCGGGGACGCCGGCGTCGAGCTCCCGGGCTTGCGCCGCCCGGCCTGCTGCTCCAGCTGCTCGACCTTGCGCGTGAGCGCGTCGAGGTTTCGGCGTACGGCACTCAGATCGTCTTGCAGGGACATGATTTGCCCTCACTTCCGCCGAGGTGCGGTGGCAACGCTCATGTGCGCCTGCGAGTGTCGCGCCTCCCGTCCCCCGTTGTGAAGGGACGTGCAGCGATTGCGGGCGCGCAGGCGTGAACTGTGCGCCCCTCCCTGTCCCCCATTCTCATCCCTCTTCCGGGGGAACGGCCTCTCGGTGCGCAAGCCGGATTGGTCCGCACGGGTGGGGTTCGCGGCGTGGCGAGAGGCGGGTGCGAAGGGTGCGGCGGACCGTCGATTTCAGTGGGATCCGGCAACCGGTGTGATCAGCTCCATATACCGCCGAACGTGATCATGCTTCCCCCACGCCCCGCCCCGGAGGTATCACCCATGTCCCAGCGAAGGCGCAGGTCCTTGGCGCTCCTGACCTCGGGAGTCCTCGCACTGCCGCTCCTCACGGGCTGCGGCGCGGGTGAAGACGAGGGCGGCCCTGTCGCCGCCGGGCAGGACATCGCCACGACCGCCCGCGAGAAGGTCGCGGACGGGGGTGTGCTGCGCTGGGCCGTGGACACCCTGCCGGACACCCTGAACACCTTCCAGGCCGACGCGGACGCCACCACCGCCCGGATCGCCGGGGCGGTGCTGCCGCAGCTGTTCGTGCTGGACGCCAAGGGGCGGCCCGTGGCCAATCCCGACTACCTGGAGAAGGCCGAAGTCGTCGAGCGGGAGCCCAAGCAGGTCGTCCTTTACAAGCTGAACCAGCAGGCGGTGTGGAGCGACGGACGCGAGATCGGCGCCGCCGACTTCGTGGCGCAGTGGCGGGCCCTGAACGGCAAGGACTCGGCGTACTGGACGGCGCGCAACGCCGGCTACGAGCGGATCGAGAAGATCGAGAAGGGCAAGACCGACCTGGAGGTCAGGGTCACCTTCGCCAAGCCGTACGCCGACTGGCGCTCGCTCTTCAGCCCGCTCTACCCCAAGCAGGTCACGGGCACCCCGGACGCCTTCAACGAGGGCGCCCGCGGCGCGCTGAAGGTCACCGCGGGGCCCTTCGCCCTGGGGGCGATCGACAAGAAGACGGGTACGGCGGCCCTCACCCGCAATCCGCGCTGGTGGGGCCGGCAGGCCAAGCTCGACACGCTGGTCCTGACGGCGGTGCCGCGGGCCGAGCGCGCCGCGGCGCTGGCGGCCGGGAAGCTGGATCTGGCCGAGATCGACCGCACCGGCGCCGACCGGATCGCTCTGGCCCGCCGGGACGCGGCCGGCAAGGACGCCGCGGGCAAGGGCGGCGCCGGCAAGGGCGACGCCGACAAGGGCGGCGCGGGCTCGGGCGGCGCCCCGGCCCACGGTCCGGGAGCCGCGATGAGCCCGGCGCAGGCCACGCTGTCGTGGGCGGTCGCCTTCGGCACGGACGAGGACAAGGCCACGGCGGAGAAGGAGAGCCGCGACAAGCACGTGGCGGCGGTGAAACGGTACGCCGACGAGCAGACGGCCCTGCGGAACTTCACCGTCCGCAAGTCCCTGGAGCCGGCCTACACCCAGCTCGCCATGAACGGGTCCACGGGCCCGCTGGCGGACGAGCGGGTGCGCCGGGCGGTGGCCCGGGCGCTGGACCGCAAGGCACTGGCCGAGCTCGTGCTGAAGCCGCTCGGCCTGCCCGCGAAGCCCGTCGGCAGCCACGTGGCGCTGGCCGGGCAGCGGGCGTACGCCGACAACAGCGACGCCCTCGGCGGTCAGGACATGCAGGCGGCCCAGGCCCTCCTCGCGGACGCGGGCTGGCGCCGGGGCGGCAAGATCACCGAGCCGGCGGGAGCCAAGGCCGGCCCGGAGAGCGCGCCGCAGGACGATGGGAAGACCCCCTCGGGCCCGGGCACCGGAAACGACGGCCTCTACATCGTGGGCCAGGACGACGAGGCCAACGGCGACCCGCGCTCGGCCGCCGGGCAGCGCCCCCAGGCCCGCCCGGCGGGCCCCGGCGAGCGCCCCGCCGCCGCGGCCCCGGACGATGCGCAGGACCGGCCCTCCCCGGTGCTGGCCCCCGCCCCCTTCGGCGCCCAGCAGGAGGTCTCCCTCCTGGCCCAGGCCGCCCGGGTGGCGGCCGCGGGCACCGCCGACGCCGCCGACGCCGCAGGCACCGCCGGCGCCGTCGACGACGGCAAGCGCAGCGCGGCCCGCGACGGTGACGCGGCCGATCCCGCCGAGGGCACTCCGGCCCCGGCCAAGCAGGCCACCCGCACCTCCGGCGCCATGCTCGCCAAGGACGGCAAGGCTCTGACCCTGCGCTTCGTCCTCCCGGCCGGCCCCGGCTCGGAGTCCCTGCGCGCGGTCGGCGACCGGATCGCGCAGATGCTGCGGAAGGTCGGGGTGAACACCGAGACGACCAAGGTGGCCGACGAGAGCTTCTTCAAGGACCACATCGCCTCGGGCCAGTACGACCTGGCGCTCTACTCCTGGCCCGCGACCGCCTACCCGGCCACCGACGCCCGGCCCATCTTCGCCAAGCCGGAGCCGGCCGCGGACGGCTCGCTCCTCGTCGAACAGAACTACACCCGGGTCGGCACCGACCACATCGACCAGCTCTTCGACCAGGCGGTCGGCGAGCTGGACGAGGACCAGTCCCGCGAGCTGATCCGCAAGGCGGACGCCCGGATCTGGGCCGCCGCCGGCTCCATCCCGCTCTACCAGCGCCCGGAGCTGGTGGCCGTCAAGCCGGGCCTGGCCAACGCCGGCGCCTTCGGCCTCGGCAGCCCCCGCTACCAGGACATCGGCTGGAAGAAGCCCCCGACCGCCAAGGACAAGAAGAAGTAGCGTGGGCGAAGAAGTGATGACAAAGGGGTGCCTGTCAGGTTGACCCCCGAGGGGCAAGCTCAGATGTGACTCAAGTCCCTTGCTCGCCGGATCCCCGGCGGGCAAGGTCGTGCCGTACCCATTGACCCGGCCGTTGACCCGCATGATTACCGGCACGATGGGCGGCCCGGGCACCCCACGCAGCACTCGGCCGCGCTCATTCGTCCGGCCCCTTGACAGCCCCCCGGCAGGCGGTTCCCGCCACGCGACGTACCATGGGGTAAGGCCGTGGCAGGTTTTCGCCCGGCCGAGGCGCGCGTGCCAGGCCGTACGCGACGCCATCCACGATCCCGGGAGAAGCGCCGAAGTGCCCACGCGCCACGACATCCGTAACGTCGCCATCGTCGCCCACGTCGACCATGGCAAGACGACCATCGTCGATGCCATGCTCAAGCAGGCCGGTGCCTTCGCCGCCCACCAGCACCTCGACGACCGCATGATGGACTCGAACGACCTGGAGCGTGAGAAGGGCATCACGATCCTCGCCAAGAACACGGCGGTGAAGTATCACCCCAAGGACGGCGGGGCCCCGATCACGATCAACATCATCGACACCCCCGGCCACGCCGACTTCGGTGGCGAGGTCGAGCGCGGTCTGTCGATGGTGGACGCGGTCGTCCTGCTGGTGGACGCCTCGGAGGGTCCGCTGCCCCAGACCCGCTTCGTCCTGCGCAAGGCCCTGCAGGCGAAGATGCCGGTCATCCTCTGCATCAACAAGACCGACCGTCCGGACTCCCGGATCGACGAGGTCGTCAACGAGACGTACGACCTCTTCCTCGACCTGGACGCGGACGAGGACCAGATCGAGTTCCCGATCGTCTACGCCTGCGGCCGTGACGGCGTCGCCTCGCTGACCAAGCCGGAGGACGGCACCGTCCCCGCGGACAGCGACAGCCTGGAGCCGTTCTTCTCCACCATCCTGGAGCACGTCCCGGCCCCGGTGTACGACGAGGAGGCCCCCCTCCAGGCGCACGTCACCAACCTGGACGCCGACAACTTCCTCGGCCGCATCGCGCTCGTCCGCGTCGAGCAGGGTGAGCTGCGCAAGGGTCAGACCGTCGCGTGGATCAAGCGTGACGGCTCCATCTCCAACGTCCGCATCACCGAGCTGATGATGACCGAGGCGCTCACCCGCAAGCCGGCCGAGGTGGCGGGCCCGGGTGACATCTGCGCGGTCGCCGGTTTCCCCGAGATCATGATCGGCGAGACCCTGGCCGACCCGGAGAACCCGATCGCGCTCCCGCTGATCTCGGTCGACGAGCCGGCGATCTCCATGACCATCGGTACGAACACCTCCCCGATGGTCGGCCGTGGCGGCAGCGGCAAGGGCGCGGACGCCAAGTCCGCGGTCAAGGACCGCAAGGTCACCGCCCGTCAGGTCAAGGACCGTCTGGACCGCGAGCTGGTCGGCAACGTCTCGCTCCGCGTCCTCGACACCGAGCGTCCGGACGCCTGGGAGGTCCAGGGCCGTGGTGAGCTCGCGCTCGCCATCCTGGTCGAGCAGATGCGCCGCGAGGGCTTCGAGCTGACCATCGGCAAGCCGCAGGTGGTCACGCAGGAGGTCGACGGCAAGGTCCACGAGCCGGTCGAGCGCATGACGATCGACGTCCCCGAGGAGCACATGGGCGCGGTCACGCAGCTCATGGGCGTCCGCAAGGGCCGTATGGACAACATGTCGAACCACGGTTCCGGCTGGGTCCGCATGGAGTTCGTCGTCCCGTCGCGCGGTCTCATCGGCTTCCGTACCGAGTTCCTGACCGGTACGCGCGGCACCGGCATCGCCCACTCGATCCACGAGGGCCACGAGCCGTGGTTCGGCCCGCTGGTGACCCGTAACAACGGTTCGCTGGTCGCCGACCGCGCCGGCTCCGTCACGCCGTTCGCGATGATCAACCTGCAGGAGCGCGGCGTCCTGTTCACCGACCCCGGCACCGAGGTGTACGAGGGCATGATCGTCGGCGAGAACTCGCGCTCCGACGACATGGACGTGAACATCACCAAGGAGAAGAAGCTCACCAACATGCGTGCGGCTTCCGCGGACAACACGGAGAACGTGATTCCGCCCCGCAAGCTCTCCCTGGAGCAGTCCCTGGAGTTCTGCCGCGACGACGAGTGCGTCGAGGTGACCCCGGAGGCCGTCCGCATCCGCAAGGTCGTGCTGGACCAGAAGGACCGCTCGCGCACCGCGTCGCGCGCCAAGTCGGCCAAGTAGGAGTAAAGACCTTACGCAGCAGGGTCGTTGCGCCGCTCGTCCCGTGGTTTGCTCGGGCGGGCGGCCGCGGCGGACGCTGTCGGCCGCAGCACTCTGAAATGCAGCAGCCCCTCCCGTCACGGACTCCGTGACGCGAGGGGCTGTTCGCTTTTGTCAACCGGATTTTTGCGTTCTGGTGTCCGCATACCGACCGTGACACTCCGGAAGATGAGCTAACCGTCCGTTTCGCACGTGTCTGTCTCCTATCCGTTTGTCCGGATTTCGGGTTTCTGCCGCGGATCGATGTTGTGAAAACGAGACCACCCAAGTGTGGTTTACGGCCTGGCAGTCCCTGAGGATGGCTCCATTGAGCTCGGGTCAATGGGTCACGCGCTGTGGGGAGCGCGCCGACTCACGAGCACACTATGGGCAGGAAAATGCTCGCCGTCAGGGGTGTCGGCGAGGTTTTTTTGCCCCTCAAGTCGATCAGTGGACTCATGAGGAGGAAACCCATGCGCGGTGCCAAGAGCGCCAAGTGGGTCGTGGGCGCGGTTGTCGTCGCCCTGGCCGCTACCGCCTGTGGCGGCGGTGACGGTGACAGCAAGGACAAGGGAAGCGCTGCCAACGGTGGCGTGTTCCGGCTCGGCAGCACGGAGCCGGACACCATCGACCCGGGGCGTGCCCACGAGTCCACCGGCATCCTGCTGGCCAACGCCCTGTTCACCGGCCTGTACGGCAACACGCCGGACGGCCTGGCCGAGCCCGCGCTCGCCGAGTCGGCGGCGTCGGACGAGGGTTGCACCTCGTGGACCTTCAAGGTCAAGCCCGACACCAAGTTCTCCAACGGCGAGGTCGTGGACGCCGAGGCGTTCGCCCGCGGTTGGGCCCGTGCCGCGCACAAGGCCGCCGCGTCCGACGTGGCGTACCACTTCGCCGGCATCAAGGGTTACGCCGAGCTGCAGGACGGCTCCGCCAAGACCTTCTCCGGTGTCACCACGCCGGACCCGAACACCATCAAGGTGGACCTGTCGAAGGCGGACTGCGAGTTCGTCCTGAAGACGGCGCACGCTGCCTACAGCCCGGTTCCGAAGGTCGCCAAGGTCGGCGAAGAGGACAAGGCGTTCGGCGAGGCCCCCGTCGGTAACGGTCCGTTCAAGATGGACGGCACCTGGGAGCACAACAAGGCGATCAACCTGATCCGCAACGACGGGTACGGTCTGCAGAAGGCCTCCCTCGAGAAGGTCCAGGTCACGCTCCTCAACGACAAGACCGCGCAGCAGCTCGAGTACGACGGCTTCCAGGCCGGCACCTTCGACTACGCGCACATCCCGACGCCGATGCTCAAGACGGCCGAGGCGAAGTACAAGCCGCAGAACAAGTGGTTCGCCAAGGACACGAACGGCATGAACTTCGTTCTGCCGATCGGTGACAACGGTCCGACGAACAACAAGGACGCCCGTCTGGCGATCTCCTACGCGATCGACCGTCAGGCCATCGCCAAGGGTGTCTTCCAGGGCTACCAGACCCCGTCGACCACCATCGTGCCGCCGGCCTTCCCGAAGGCCTACCAGAAGGACCTCTGCACCTCCTGCGTCAAGCAGGACGTCGCCAAGGCGAAGGAGTACGCCGAGAAGGGCGGCCTGAAGCCGGGTACCGAGATCCGCTTCAGCTTCAACACCGGTGCGGGCCACGAAGAGTGGGTCCAGGCCATCGCCAAGCAGCTTGAGGACGTCCTGGGCGTCAAGGTCAAGCTCGACGGCAAGGACTTCCCGGGCATGCTCAAGGAGCAGCAGAGCTCCGCGGCCTCCGGCCTCTACCGCTTCGCGTGGGGCGCGGACTACCCGACCCCGGAGAACTTCCTGTTCCCGCTGCTGCACTCGGCCTCGATGAACAAGGACGCCGAGGGCAACGTGACCGGTGACAACCGCGTCCGTTACAACAACCCCGAGTTCGACAAGCTGATCGACACGGCCCGCGCCACCAAGGACGAGGCCGCTCGCATCACGATGTACAAGCAGGCCGAGAAGATGGCCATGGACGACATGGCGCTCATCCCGACCTTCAACCGTTCCCAGTTCCGCCTGATGGCGACCGACAAGTTCAACGGTCTGGACGACATCAACTTCAACGAGGACCCGATCCTCGAGAAGATCTCGATCAAGAAGTAATCGGTTCGGACGGTATATCCGTCAGGAGCGAACGTGCCGCGGCCCCCGGGTGACCGGTGGGCCGCGGCCCCGCTCGGCAGGCCGTTTTCACTTCGGCACCCCTCACATCCGCGGGCAACCCCCGCACGCCGAGAGCCGGCCCGTTCCTTGGGCTGGAGGTCGCTGCTCCCAGAAGCGGCCAGGTAGAGAGGCAAAACATGGGAAGGTACGTCGCCCGTCGCCTCGGGCAGATGGTCATAGTCCTCATAGGCGCGACCATGGTTCTGTTCGCGTGTCTGTTCGTACTCCCCGGCGATCCCGTGGGTTCGATCGCGGGCAGCGACAAGGCACGTGACCCCGCAGTGGTCGCGGAACTGAAGGCGCGTTACGGGCTCGACAAGTCGCTGCCCGAGCAGTACGTCAACTACGTCGCGAAGGTTGCCACCGGCGACCTCGGCGAGGACTTCGTGCAGCGCCGCGAGGTTTCCGAGATCCTCGGCCCCAAGCTTCAGAACACGGCGAAGCTGGCCATCCTGGCCATCGTGCTCGTCACCGTGTTCGGTATGGGCGTGGGCATCATCGCCGCGCTCTACAGATACAGCATTCTCGACATGGCCACGACATTTTTTACGACGATGGCCGTCGGATTCCCCACCTTCGTGATCGGCATGCTGCTCATGAAGTACTTCGCCGTGGAACTGCAGTGGTTCCCACAGCTCGGCGGAGACAAGCTCGAAGGCATGGTCCTTCCCGCGATCACCCTCGCCATCACCGACATCGCGTTCGTCGCCCGCCTGACCCGCGGCACGATGCTCGAGGTGCTGCGCGCGGACTACGTGAAGACGGCCGTGGCCAAGGGACTTCCGCGACGCCGCGTGCTGTTCAAGCACGTGCTGCGCAACTCGTCCATTCCCGTGGTCACGTACCTGGGTATTTCGTTCGGCGGACTCCTCGGTGGCGCGCTCATCACTGAGGCGATCTTCAACTGGGACGGTGTCGGTCTGGCACTGGTTCAGGCGATTCAGCAGCAGAACAACCCGATCGTCATCGGTGTCGTGACCTACAGCGTCGCGATCTTCGTCGTCCTCAGCCTCATCGTGGACCTGCTGTACGCGGCCCTCGACCCGCGTATCCGCCTCAGCTGACCGCCCCCAAGGAGGATTTCCTCATGTCTGAGCTCGCAACGAGCCCGGCGATCGGGGACGAGAACCCCGTGTCGTCCGCTTCGGCAGCCGCCGAACCCGCACCCAAGCAACTGAGCCAGTGGGGCGAGATCCGGCACCGCTACGTCCAGAACAAGCTGGCCGTAGTCGGTCTCGTGATCATCTCCGTGCTGTTCCTGACGGCGATCTTCGGCGACATGCTCGCCCCGTTCGACCCCGCCGCCCAGGACCTCGAGAACACCCTCGCCTCGCCCAACGGCACGCACTGGATGGGCACCGACGCCCTGGGCCGCGACATGTTCTCGCGCCTCATCGCCGGCACCCGCGTCGCCATGTTCGTCGGCCTCGCCTCGATCTTCTTCGCGGTGCTGATCGGTGTCGCCCTCGGCGCCATCGCCGGTTACTTCGCCGGCTTCGCCGACACCCTGGTCATGCGCGTCGCGGACGTGTTCCTCGCGTTCCCGCTGATGATCGGTGCCGTCGTCATCATCCTGGTCACCGGGCGCGGCATCACCCCGGTGGTCATCTCGCTGGCCATCTTCTCCTGGGCCACCGTGTCCAGGCTCCTGCGCAGCTCGATCCTGTCGGTGCGCGAGATGGACTACGTCCACGCGGCCAAGGCGCTCGGCGCCAGCGGCTGGCGGGTCGTCCGCACGCACATCCTGCCGAACTCGCTGACCGCCGTTCTGGTCTACGCGACGTTCAACGTCGGCACCACGATCGTCGGTGTGGCAGCGCTCTCCTTCCTCGGAGCCGGTGTCCCCGTCGACGTCCCCGAGTGGGGCAACATGCTGGCGGCCGGTCAGGGCTTCATCGGCGTCAATGACTACCTGTGGTACTTCCCCAGCCTGTTCGTCGTCGTCACCGTGCTCGGCTTCGCCTTCGTCGGCGACGGCCTGCGTGACGCGCTCGACCCGAAGCTCCGGTAGGGCCGCCCGATGCCCCGAGACAACATCAGCAAGCAGGACGAAGGTGGCGGCGTGACGACGTCGGAGATTCTCAGCGTTGCGGAGACCGGTGGCGGGTCCGCCGTGCCGCTGCTGGAGGTGGACAACCTCCAGGTCGAGTTCAAGACCCGTGACGGGGTCGCCAAGGCCGTCAACGGCGTGAGCTACAGCGTCAACGCCGGCGAGACCCTCGCCGTGCTCGGCGAGTCCGGCTCCGGCAAGTCCGTCACCGCACAGGCGATCATGGGCATTCTCGACAGCCCGCCCGGACGGATCGCCGGCGGCGAGGTGCGCTTCCACGGCAAGGACATCCTCAAGATGTCCGACGAGGAGCGGCGCAAGCTCCGCGGCAACAAGATGGCGATGATCTTCCAGGACGCCCTGTCGTCCCTGAACCCGGTCTACTCGGTGGGCGACCAGCTCGGCGAGATGTTCCGGGTCCACCGCGGCGCCTCCAAGAGGGACGCGGAGATCAAGGCCATCGAGCTCATGGACCGGGTGAAGATCCCCGCCGCCAAGGCGCGCGTCGGCGACTACCCGCACCAGTTCTCCGGCGGTATGCGCCAGCGCATCATGATCGCCATGGCGCTGGCCCTGGAGCCGGACCTGATCATCGCCGACGAGCCCACCACGGCCCTCGACGTGACGGTCCAGGCCCAGGTCATGGACCTGCTCGCGGAGCTCCAGCGCGAGATGAACATGGGCCTGATCCTGATCACCCACGACCTCGGCGTCGTCGCCGACGTCGCGGACAAGATCGCCGTCATGTACGCGGGCCGGATCGTCGAGACCGCTCCGGTCCACGAGATCTACAAGCGCCCGTCCCACCCGTACACCCGCGGCCTGCTCGACTCGATCCCGCGCCTGGACCAGAAGGGCCAGGAGCTCTACGCGATCAAGGGTCTGCCGCCCAACCTGCTCCGCATCCCGACGGGCTGCGCCTTCAGCCCCCGCTGTCCCAAGGCGCAGGACATCTGCCGTACGGAGATCCCCGTACTGCACCCCGTCACCGAGCAGGACGGCACCGAACTGCCGGGCCGCGGCAGCGCGTGCCACTTCTGGAAGGAGCAGATCCATGGCTGAGCTCACCAAGAACGCCACCGAGCGCGAGCCGATCCTCCAGGTCCGCAACCTGGTCAAGCACTTCCCGCTGACCCAGGGCATCCTGTTCAAGAAGCAGGTCGGCGCGGTCAAGGCGGTCGACGGGATCTCCTTCGACCTGTACCAGGGCGAGACCCTCGGCATCGTCGGCGAGTCCGGCTGTGGCAAGTCCACGGTCGCCAAGCTCCTGATGAACCTGGAGCGGGCCACCTCCGGCCAGGTGCTCTACAAGGGCGAGGACATCAGCCGGCTGTCCGGCAAGGCCCTCAAGGCCGTCCGCCGCAACATCCAGATGGTGTTCCAGGACCCGTACACGTCGCTGAACCCGCGCATGACGGTCGGCGACATCATCGGGGAGCCCTTCGAGATCCACCCCGAGGTGGCTCCCAAGGGCGACCGGCGCCGCAAGGTCCAGGAGCTCCTGGACGTCGTGGGCCTGAACCCGGAGTACATCAACCGGTACCCGCACCAGTTCTCCGGCGGTCAGCGCCAGCGCATCGGCATCGCCCGCGGCCTGGCCCTGCAGCCCGAGATCATCATCTGCGACGAGCCGGTCTCCGCGCTCGACGTGTCGGTGCAGGCGCAGGTCATCAACCTGATGGAGAAGCTCCAGGACGAGTTCAACCTCTCCTACCTCTTCATCGCGCACGACCTGTCGATCGTCCGGCACATCTCGGACCGCGTCGGCGTCATGTACCTGGGCAAGATGGCCGAGATCGGCTCCGACGCCCAGATCTACGAGCACCCGACGCACCCGTACACCCAGGCGCTGCTCTCCGCCGTCCCGGTCCCCGACCCGGACGCCCGCGAGGGCCGCGAGCGCATCATCCTCACCGGTGACGTCCCGTCGCCGGCCAACCCGCCGTCGGGCTGCCGCTTCCGCACCCGCTGCTGGAAGGCCGAGGACAAGTGCTCCGTCGAGGAGCCGCTGCTGGCGATCCCGGAGCGCTTCAAGGGCCAGACCGGCCCGGCCGCGCACGAGTCGGCCTGCCACTTCGCGGAGGAGAAGGCCATCCTGGCCGTCTGACCTCCGACGGACCCCGCAGGGCCATGGCCGGTCCCCGGTGCTTCGAGCACCGGGGACCGGCCGTTTCCGTACGGGTCCCGGAAACCCGGTTGCGGCCCCGGGAGCGCGGGCCGGAGAGTGAGGCAATGATCCTCACCGTACGGCCCGCCGGGCCCGGGGACGCGGCCGACATCTGCGCCCTCCTCAACGCCGTCGACATGATCGAGATCGGCCGCCCGGAAACCGACCTGGGCACCGTCGAATCCGACCTCAACGCCCCCGACGTCGACCTGGCCACCGACTCCTGGCTCGCCTTCGAGGACGGCCGGCTCGTGGCCTACGCCCTCGTCTGGGCGGACTCCGGACCGGGCCGCGTCGACGGCGACCACTACGTACTGCCCGGCCACGACGAGGCCGCCGTCCTGCTGCTGGAGCGCATGGAGGCCAGGGCCCGGGAGCTGACCGCCGGTTCCGGCGTCCTGCGGCTCCAGCTCAACGTGGAGCCCACGCTCGACCTCTCCCACCTCACCGGGCGCGGCTACCGCACCATCCGCCGCTACCAGGTCATGACCCGCTCCCTGTCGCCGGCGGCCGACCTCCCGCCGGCCGCTCCGGCCGGGCTCACCCTGCGCCACTGCGCCGACGACGAGGCCGACCGCCGCCGGGCCCACGCCCTGATCGAGGAGACCTTCGCGGCGCACTTCGGCCATGTGGACCGCCCGTACGAGGCCTGGCTGGACCACATCGACGGCCGCCGCCTCGACTGGTCCCTGGTCTGGATCGCGAGCCTGCCCGGCCACGGCGACGCGGCCGTCCTGCTCACCCGCGACGACCGCACCAGCATGGGCTGGGTCGGCCACATCGGCGTACGCAAGGAACTCCGCGGCCGCGGCCTCGGCGGCTTCCTCCTGCGCCACTGCTTCGCGGCCTACGCCGCCCGCGGCCGCGACACCATCGGCCTCGGCGTGGACACCCACAACGAAACGGGCGCACTCGGTCTCTACGAGGCGCACGGCATGGGCCTGCACTACGCGGTCGACTCCTGGGAGCTGCCGTTGCACTCGCAGGGGTGACAGGGGCGTGACGCGCGGGTGCAATCGGTCCAACGGGGCGTGTGCGGGCCCCCACATAGGGTGACATTGGCCCCTAAGTGAGTCTGGGACCCATAGGAGGCACTCCATGCGCGGAGCCACCCACGCCAAGTGGGCCGCATGTGCGGTGGCCGTCGCCCTCGCGGCGACGGCCTGCGGCGGTGGAAGCGACAGCGGTGGGGGCGGGGGCGACGCGGGGATCGTCAGCTCTTCGTGGGGTGACCCGCAGAACCCGTTGGAGCCTGCCAATACCAACGAGGTGCAGGGCGGCAAGGTCCTCGACATGCTGTTCCGGGGTCTCAAGCGCTACGACCCGAAGACCGGCGAGGCGAACAACATGCTCGCCGAGAAGATCGAGACGACGGACAGTCAGAACTTCACGATCACGCTGAAGGACGGCTGGAAGTTCAGCAACGACGAGCCGGTCACCTCACAGTCCTTCGTGGACGCCTGGAACTACGGCGCGGACGTGCGCAACAAGCAGAACAACTCGCCGTTCTTCTCCGACATCGTCGGCTACCAGGACGTGCACCCGGCCTCCGGGGAACCGAAGGCGAAGACGATGTCCGGGCTGGTGGTGAAGGACCCCAAAACCTTCACCGTCGCCCTCAAGAACAAGTTCTCGACCTGGCCCGAGACCCTCGGCTACCAGGCGTTCTCGCCGCTGCCCCAGGCCTTCTTCACCGACCACACCGGCTGGCTGGACAAGCCGATCGGCAACGGCCCGTACACGGTGGACTCGTACACCAAGGGCACCGGCATGAAGCTGCGCAAGTGGGACGCGTACCCCGGTACGGACAAGGCGCAGAACGGCGGCGTGGACCTGAAGGTCTACACCGACAACAACACCGCCTACACCGACCTGATCTCCGGCAACCTCGACCTCGTCGACGACATCCCGGCGCAGCAGCTGAAGAACGTCAAGAACGACCTCGGCGACCGCTACATCAACCAGCCGGCCCTCATCATCCAGACCCTCACCTTCCCGCTGTACGACGCGCAGTGGAGCAAGCCGGGCATGGAGAAGGTCCGCCAGGGCATCTCCCGGGCGATCAACCGCGACGAGATCACCAAGCAGATCTTCCGCGAGACCCGCACCCCCGCCAAGGACTGGACCTCGCCGGCGCTCGGCGAGAAGGGCGGCTTCTCCTCCACGGTCTGCGGCGACGCCTGCGTCTACGACCCGGCCGAGGCCAAGAAGCTCATCCAGGAGGGCGGCGGGCTCCCCGGCGGCAAGGTCACTCTGACGTCCAACGTGGACACCGGCTCGCACCGCGACTGGATGGACGCCGTCTGCAACAGCGTCAACAACGCGCTGGGCGAGGGCCCGGTGTGCACGGTCAACCCGATCGGCACCTTCGCCGACTTCCGCAACCAGCAGAGCTCCTTCAAGCTGACCGGCCCCTTCCGTTCCGGCTGGCAGGCCGACTACCCGCTGATCCAGAACTTCCTCCAGCCGCTCTACTACACCGGCGCCTCCTCCAACTACGGGAAGTTCAGCAACCCGGACTTCGACAAGCTCGTCGACGAGGCCAACCAGGAGAGCGACCCGGCCAAGGCCATCGCGAAGTTCCAGGACTCCGAGAAGATCCTCGCCGAGCAGATGCCGGCCATCCCGCTCTGGTACCAGAACGGCAGCGCGGGCTACGCCGAGCGCCTCTCGGACGTGGCGCTCAACCAGTTCAGCGTGCCCGTGTACGACCAGATCAAGGTCAGCTGACCCACGTTTCGGATCGATCCTGGAGCAGTCCATGGGACGTTATGTGATCCGGCGGCTGCTCCAGATGATCCCGGTGTTCATCGGCAGCACGTTCCTGATCTTCGTCATGGTGTACGCGCTCGGCGACCCGGTCGCGGCCCTCTTCGGCGACAAGGCCCCCGACCCCGCGACCGCCGCCCGCATCCGCAAGGACCTCTACCTCGACCAGCCGCTGTGGAAGCAGTACCTCCACTACATGGGCCAGATCTTCCAGGGCGACTTCGGCACGGCCTTCAACGGCCAGTCCGTCACCGAGCTGATGGCCAGCGCCTTCCCCGTCACCCTGCGCCTGACCCTGGTCGCGATCTTCTTCGAGGTCGTCATCGGCATCACCCTGGGCGTGCTCAGCGGGCTGCGCCGCGGCAAGACCGTCGACACCTCCGTGCTCGTGGCCACCCTCGTGGTCATCTCCGTGCCCACCTTCGTGACGGGCTACCTGCTCCAGTACCTCTTCGGCGTCAAATGGGGCTGGGTGCGGCCCACCGTCTCCCCGGAGGCCCCCCTCAACGAGCTGATCCTGCCCGGCATCGTCCTCGCGCTGGTCTCCCTCGCCTACGTCACCCGGCTGTCGCGCACCTCCATCGCCGAGAACGTCAAGGCCGACTACGTGCGCACGGCCACCGCCAAGGGCCTGCCCCGGAGCCGGGTCGTCACCCGCCACCTGCTGCGCAACTCCCTGATCCCGGTGGTCACCTTCATCGGCACCGACATCGGTGCGCTGATGGGCGGCGCCATCGTCACCGAGCGGATCTTCAACATCCACGGCGTCGGCTACCAGCTCTACCAGGGCATCCTGCGCAACAACTCGCCCACCGTCGTCGGCTTCGTGACCATCCTCGTCATCGTCTTCCTGCTGGCGAACCTGCTCGTCGACCTGCTCTACGCGGTCCTGGACCCGAGGATCCGTTATGCCTGAGCCCGAGCCCCCCGAGCGCGCCGAAGGCCCCGGCGGATACGACCCCGTCGGCCCCCGCCGGCACGAGGCGGTCTCCCCCACCGGCCAGGGAGGGCCCATGGATCTCGCGCTGGAGGAAGCCGAGAGCGTCGAGGGCATCGAGAAGACCGCCGGGCCGACCGGCCCCGGACCCACCGAGAAGGCCCGCTCGCTGTGGTCCGACGCCTGGCACCAGCTGCGCCGCAACCCCGTCTTCATCCTCTCCTCGCTGCTGATCCTCTTCCTCGTGATCATCTCGATCTGGCCGCAGCTCATCGCGAGCGGCGACCCGCTCCAGTGCGACCTGTCCAAATCGCAGCAGGGCTCCTCCCCGGGCCACCCCTTCGGCTACGACACCCAGGGCTGCGACGTCTACACCCGCACGGTCTACGGGGCGCGCGCCTCCATCACCGTCGGCGTCTGCGCCACCCTCGGCGCCGCCCTGCTCGGCTCCGCGCTCGGCGGGCTCGCCGGTTTCTTCGGCGGCTGGGGCGACGCGCTGCTCTCCCGGGTCGCCGACATCTTCTTCGGCATCCCGGTGGTCCTCGGCGGTCTGGTCTTCCTGTCGGTCGTCACCAGCACCACCGTGTGGCCCGTGGTCGGCTTCATCGTGCTCCTCGGCTGGCCGCAGATCGCCCGCATCGCCCGCGGCTCGGTGATCACCGCCAAACAGAACGACTACGTCCAGGCCGCCCGGGCCCTGGGCGCCGGCAACGGCCGGATGCTGCTGCGGCACGTGGCGCCCAACGCCGTCGCCCCCGTCATCGTCGTCGCCACCATCGCGCTCGGCACGTACATCGCGCTGGAGGCCACCCTGTCCTTCCTCGGCGTCGGCCTGCGCCCGCCCACCGTCTCGTGGGGCATCGACATCTCCAACGCGGCCTCGCAGATCCGCAACGCCCCGCACATGCTGCTCTGGCCGGCGGGCGCGCTGAGCCTCACGGTGCTCGCCTTCATCATGCTCGGCGACGCGGTGCGCGACGCCCTCGACCCCAAGCTGCGCTGAGGAGCCCCGCACATGCTGCTCGAAGTCCGCGATCTGCACGTGGAATTCAAGACGCGCGACGGAGTCGCGAAGGCGGTCAACGGCGTCGACTACTCGGTGGACGAGGGCGAGACGCTCGCCGTGCTCGGCGAGTCGGGCTCCGGCAAGTCGGTGACCGCCCAGGCCGTGATGGGGATCCTCGACATGCCGCCGGGCCGGATCGCCGGCGGCGAGATCCTCTTCAAGGGCAAGGACCTCCTCAGGATGAAGGAGGAGGAGCGGCGCAGGATCCGCGGCGCCGACATGGCGATGATCTTCCAGGACGCGCTCTCCTCGCTGAACCCGGTCCTGAGCGTGGGCAAGCAACTCGGCGAGATGTACGAGGTCCACCGCGGGATGTCCCGCAAGGACGCCAAGGCCAAGGCCGTCGAGCTGATGGACCGGGTGCGGATCCCGGCGGCGAAACAGCGGGTGGGGGACTTCCCGCACCAGTTCTCGGGCGGCATGCGCCAGCGCATCATGATCGCCATGGCGCTGGCCCTGGAGCCCTCGCTGATCATCGCGGACGAGCCGACGACGGCCCTGGACGTGACCGTCCAGGCGCAGGTGATGGACCTGCTGGCCGAGCTGCAGCGCGAGCTGAACATGGGCCTCATCCTGATCACCCACGACCTGGGCGTGGTCGCGGACGTGGCCGACAAGATCGCCGTCATGTACGCCGGCCGGATCGTCGAGGCGGCCCCCGTCCACGAGATCTACAAGGCGCCCGCGCACCCGTACACGCGCGGCCTGCTGGACTCCATCCCGCGCCTGGACCAGAAGGGGCAGGAGCTGTACGCCATCAAGGGCCTGCCGCCGAACCTGCTGGCCATCCCGCCCGGCTGTGCCTTCAACCCGCGCTGTCCGATGGCGCAGGCCGTCTGCCGCGCCGAGGTCCCGCCGCTCGCGCAGGTCGCCGAGGAGCGGACCAGCGCGTGCTTCTTCTGGAAGGAGTGCCTCCGTGGCTGAGTCCCTTCTGGAAGTGAAGGACCTGGTCAAGCACTACCCGCTGACCCAGGGCATCGTCTTCCGCAAACAGGTCGGCGCGGTCAAGGCCGTCGACGGGGTCTCCTTCGACCTGCGGGCCGGCGAGACGCTGGGCATCGTCGGCGAGTCCGGCTGCGGGAAGTCGACCGTGGCCAAGATGCTGGTCAACCTGGAGCGGCCGACGGCGGGTTCGATCCTCTACAAGGGGGAGGACCTCACCAGGCTGTCCGGCCGCGCCCTGAAGGCGGTGCGCCGCAACATCCAGATGGTCTTCCAGGACCCGTACACCTCGCTGAACCCGCGGATGACGGTCGGCGACATCATCGGCGAGCCCTACGAGATCCACCCCGAGGTGGCTCCGAAGGGCTCGCGCCGGCAGAAGGTCCAGGACCTCCTCGACGTGGTCGGCCTGAACCCGGAGTACATCAACCGCTACCCGCACCAGTTCTCCGGCGGTCAGCGCCAGCGCATCGGCATCGCCCGCGGCCTCGCGCTGCAGCCCGAGATCATCGTGGCCGACGAGCCGGTCTCGGCCCTCGACGTCTCCGTGCAGGCGCAGGTGATCAACCTCCTGGACCGCCTCCAGAAGGACTTCAGCCTGTCCTACGTCTTCATCGCGCACGACCTGTCGATCGTGCGGCACATCTCGGACCGGGTGGGCGTCATGTACCTGGGCCGGATCGTGGAGATCGGCACCGACAGCCAGATCTACGACCACCCGACCCACCCGTACACCCAGGCCCTGCTTTCGGCCGTTCCCGTGCCGGACCCGGAGGCCCGCGCCCACCGCGAGCGGATCATCCTCTCCGGTGACGTGCCCTCCCCGGCCAACCCGCCGTCGGGCTGCCCCTTCCGCACCCGCTGCTGGAAGGCCGAGCCCCGCTGCACGGCGGAGGTACCGCTGCTGGCGGTGCCGCAGGCCTTCCCCTCGGGCCCGGCGGCCCACCCCTCGGCGTGTCACTTCGCGGCGGAGAAACAGGTGGTCCCGCAGACACCCCCGCCGGGCGCGGAGGACTAGTACCGGCCCGCCGGTCCTGTTCCGGCCTGTCCTGTCCGTGGGACGGACTCCCCGCAGACCGATGATTTCCGGCCACCCACGGGGTGTGAGGTGCGGGTGTGGCCAGTGCCCCTCAACGCGGTTTACACGGGGGCAACTTGACCGTTTCTGCCCCGAGATCTGGGGCATGCAGCCTGTGTGGCGTGCGGCCGTGCGGGTGCCGACAGTCGGCCGGGGAGGCGTACAGCCGCCCCGGCCGACCTCCCCGTGACCCCGCCCGTGCGCGCCATGCGCCCCTCGTGCTGCCGGATTTCGATCGATGCGCTGGCACGGATAGTTATGATCCGTAGCGCACGGTGGGTATGACTCTCGCCGAGCACGAATGCGCGTACCGATGTCCGCTCGACGTGGAGGTGAAACGCCGTGGCACTCTCGATCTCCGCCGTGGTGCTGCTGGCGATCATCGTCTTCCTGCTGGTCCGGAGGGCCGGCCTGAAGGCGGGACACGCGGTCGTCTGCGTACTGCTCGGCTTCTACCTGGCGAGCTCCACCATCGCCCCGACCCTCAGCCAGCTCACCTCGAACGTGGCGAGCATGATCAGTGGCCTCAAGTTCTGAGCCGTGCCTCGTAGGCTAGGCCCATGAACGGTCTTCCCGCCCGTCGTCTGCTCCTCGTGCACGCGCACCCGGACGACGAGTCGATCAACAACGGCGTCACCATGGCCAAGTACGCGGCCGAGGGCGCCCACGTCGCGTTGGTGACGTGCACCCTCGGCGAGGAGGGCGAGGTCATCCCGCCCGCCCTCGCCCACCTGGCGGCCGACCGCGACGACACCCTCGGCGCCCACCGCGTCGGCGAACTCGCCGCCGCCATGGCCGAGCTGGGCGTCCACGACCACCGGTTCCTCGGCGGCCCCGGCCGCTTCCGGGACTCCGGGATGATGGGCGCCCCGCAGAACCACCGCCCGGGGGCCTTCTGGTCCGCCGACGTGGACGAGGCGGCCGCGTACCTCGTGGAGGTGATCCGCGAGCTGCGCCCGCAGGTGCTCGTCACGTACGACCCGGACGGCGGCTACGGGCACCCCGACCACATCCAGGCCCACCGGGTCGCCATGCGCGCCGCCGAACTGGCCGCGGAGACCGCGTACCGGCGCGACCTCGGCACCCCGCACACGGTCGGGAAGATCTACTGGAACCGCGTCCCGCTCTCCGTGGTCGAGGAGGGCTTCGCCCGGCTGCGCGCCGCCGGAACCGGGAACCCCTTCCCGGGGCTCGGCTCGCCCGGGGACGTGCCGGGGGTCGTCGCCGACGAGCGGATCACCGCCGAGATCGGGGCCGAGGAGGCCTTCGCCGCGGCGAAGGCGGCCGCCATGCGGGCCCACGCCACCCAGATCGCCGTGGACGGGCCCGTCTTCGCCCTCTCCAACGACCTGGCACAGCCGCTGTTCACCCGCGAGTACTACGAACTGGTCGAGGGCCGGCCGGGCGTACCGGCGGGGACGCGCGAGCACGACCTCTTCGCGGGGGTGGGGGCATGACCAGCAGCCTGACGGTGGGCCGGGTCGCCGGCGGCCTGGGCCTGCTGGTCGCGGGCGCGCTGACCGGCGCGGCCGGCTGGCTGGTGGTGGACCTGTGGTTCCCCGGCGGCCTGCTGCTCGCCCTGCTGGCCCTCTTCGGGCTGTTCCTCGGGGGCCGGATCGCCCTCGGCACCGCCCTCGGCGTGGGCGGGGCGGCGGCCGGCTGGTTCCTCGCGTACGTGATGCTCAGCGTTCCGCGCCCCGAGGGGGACTTCCTCCTCAGTTCGTCCGGAATCGGTATGTACGCCTACCTTTTGGGTGGAACGGTGCTCGCTGTGATGTGTGCCACGATGCGCGGTCCGCTGGACCGGCCGGTTTCGGCCGCGCGCTCTGCCAAGTGACGTGGTGTCGGACCTCGTAGGGAGATCGGCGCAGGACCGGGCACGGGGTCTCTCGGGCCGGTTCAGGGGGGTTTGACGGGCGCTGTGAGGAACCCCTGAATCCCGGCCGTCAGTTGCGTGCGGGCGGCGGCCAGTATGGTGGACGGGCCGCCGAGCTGCCCGCGCACGGTATGACGGGCGGCGGAGCCAACCGGGAGAACCTGCCTTGAGTCGTGAAACCGACAGTTCGTCCTCCGGGCCCAAGGGGCACGGTGGAGCCGCATACCCCTCGGGGACGCCGCCGTACGGAACCGGCCAGCACCCGTCCACGAGCGTGCCGCCCGGACCTGGCGCGTCGACCGCTCCGGAGGAGAACCCTGTGACCTCGAAGCCGTCCACGCCCGAATCCGACGGGCCCAAGACCGAGACCACCCTGACGACCCGGATCCGGATCAACATCCCCGGCTCCCGGCCGATCCCGCCGGTGGTCGTGCGCAAGTCGATGGGCACCAACTCCGGCCCGGCCGCCGCCGCGCCGGAGCAGGGGCCGGCGCCGACGCCCGAGCCGAAGCCCACGCCCGCGCAGCGGCCGCAGCCGACGCGGATCGAGGCCGAGCGGGAGCCGGAGCCGGCCCGCGGCCAGGGCCCGGCCGAAGCCGGGGAGCCGGCCGCCAGCAACTGGTTCGCCCCCCGCAAGTCGGGGGGCGCCGCCCCCGCGACCCCGCCGCCCGCCGCCGCGCAGATGCCGCCGGCCGCGTCCGCCCCGCCGCCGCTCGCGCAGCGGCCCGTGCCCGGCGCCGCGCGCACGCCCATGCCCACCCCGATGGCGCCTCCGCCCGTGCCGGGCGGCGGCTACGCGCCCCCGCCGCGCACCCAGACCCCGCCCGCGCCGGACAGCGCCTACGCGCCGCCGCGCACCCCGCCGCCGCCCGTGGCGGACTACGGCACCGGCTACGCCCAGCCGCCCGCGCCCGCCGCGCCGATGCCCGGTGGCCCCGGCGTCGGCTCCACCCAGGGCTTCCCGGTGTACGGGAGCGACCAGGGCGACGGCGGCCCCGTCACCGAGGCCTTCCCGGTCTACGGCAGCCAGCCCGCCGGACCCACCGGCGGTCCCGGCTACGGCTCCGGCCCGGTCGGCGGCCCCGGCGGCGGACCCCGCGTCGAGGACGCGGCGGGCTGGCCCGGCCCCGTGCTGGACACGCCGATGCCGACGCCGACCCCGGTGCCCGTGCCCGTACCGGCACCGGTGGCCCCGCGCCCCGCGCCCGCACAGCAGAAGGGCACCGCCAAGCCCGCCAAGAAGGGCCGCTCCAAGCTGGTCCTGCTCGGCGGCGGGATCGTCGCCCTGATCGGCGTGGCCTACGGCGCCGGGCTGCTCCTGAACCACTCCGACGTCCCCAAGGGCACCACCGTCCTCGGCGTCGACATCGGCGGCACCCGCGACGAGGCCGTGGCCAAGCTCCAGACGGCCTTCGGCACCCGCGCCTCCACCCCGATCCAGCTCAACATCGGCGGCAAGCAGGTCGAGCTGAAGCCCGACAAGGCCGGGCTGACCCTCGACGGCCAGACCACCGTCCGCAACGCGGCCGGCAGCGACTACAACCCCGTCACCGTCATCGGCTCCCTCCTCGGCAACGAGCGCGTCGCCGACCCCGTGATGCCGGTCGACGAGGAGAAGCTCCAGGGCGCGCTCCAGGAACTCGCGGGCACGGCCGGCTCGGTCACCGAGGGCACGATCACCTTCGACACCGGCAAGGCCGTGGCCGTCCCCGGCAAGCCCGGCACCACCCTGGACGTGGACGGCTCCGTCGACCTGGTCACCAAGGCCTTCCGCGACCAGGTCGCCACCGGCACGGCGGCCGTGGCCGAACTGCCGACCACCACCAAGGAACCGGCCGTCAACCAGGCCGAACTGGACCGGGCGATGAAGGAGTTCGCGGAGCCGGCGATGTCCGCCATCGCCACGGTCAAGGCGGGCGGCAAGTCCCTCCCCTTCGGTTCCAAGTCCCTGCCGAAGTTCCTCAGCATGCAGGCCGTGGACGGCCGCCTCACGGAGAAGTTCGACCTGGAGGCGCTCAAGGCGGTCTACGGGAACACCTTCGACGGGGTCCTGATCACCCGCGGTACCGGCGCCAAGACGGCGGTCACCCCGCAGGACGTCGCCGGCGCCCTCGGCCAGGCCCTGCGCGGCAAGACCACCGCCGAACGGACCGTCGTCATCGAGACCAACGCGAACTGACCCGCGCCGCGTCACGACGGACCAGTGCCCCCGCCCGGACCCCGGGCGGGGGCACTGTCATGTCCGCCGCATGACATCCGTCATCCGGCACACACGACGCCCGGCACTGCCGCGCGGCACCCCGTACGGGCGAATCTCTGTTCATGACGACGACGACCGCGGCACGCACCGCGAAGACCACCACCGACACCGTGGTCAGCTTCGAGAACGTGACGAAGAGCTACGGCCCGGTCCGGGCGGTCGACGGCCTCACCCTCGCACTCCACCCGGGCGAGACCGTCGCGCTCCTCGGCCCCAACGGCGCCGGGAAGTCCTCCACCCTCGACCTCCTCCTCGGCCTGCGCCCCGCCGACTCCGGCTCCGTCCGGCTCTTCGGCACCAGCCCGCGCGAGGCCGTCGCCGCCGGCCGGGTCGGCGCCATGCTGCAGAGCGGCGGCCTGATGGCGGAGGTGACCGTACGGGAGATCGTCGCGCTCGGCTGCGCCCTGCACCCGCGGCCGCACCCGGTCGACGAGGTGCTCTCCCGCGCCGGCATCGACAAGATCGCCGACCGCAAGGTCGACAAGCTCTCCGGCGGCCAGGAACAGCGGGTGCGCTTCGCCCTCGCCACGGCCGGCGACAACGACCTCATCGTGCTCGACGAGCCGACCACCGGCATGGACGTCACCGCCCGCCAGTCCTTCTGGGCCACCATGCGCGAACAGGCCGACCAGGGCCGCACCGTGCTCTTCGCCACCCACTACCTGGAGGAGGCGGACGCGATCGCCGACCGGGTGCTGGTGCTCAGCAGGGGCCGGCTGCTCGCCGACGGCACCGCCGCCGAGATCAAGGCCAGGGCCGGCGCCCGGAAGGTCTCCTTCGAGCTGGACGGCCGGGAGGCCGTGGACGAGCAGGTGCTCCGCGCCCTGCCCGCCCTCACCGCCTTCGAGCGGCACGGCGCGACCGTGCGGCTCCAGTCCGCCGACCCCGACGCGACCGTCCACGCCGTGTACGCGCTCGGGCTCTACCCCCGCAATCTGGAGGTCGCGGGCCTCGGCCTGGAACAGGCCTTCATCGCCCTCACCGAGGCCGAGGAGGCCGCCCTGTGAACGCCCTGATCAAGCTGGAGATCGTCCGCGCCCTGCGGAACAAGAAGTACCTCTTCTTCACCGTCCTCTACCCGGCCGCCCTCTTCCTGATGCTCGGCGGCACCCTCGACGGCACCACCAAGGTCATGGGCACCGAGCTGACCATGCCCGCCTTCTACATGGTCGCGATGGCCTCCTTCGGAGCCCTGACCGCCGTCCTCATGGGCAACAGCGAGCGCATCGCCAAGGAGCGCGAGCAGGGCTGGGTCCGCCAGCTCCGGCTGACCGCCCTCCCCGGCCACGGCTACGTCCTCGCCAAGACCGCCGGCGCCGGCGTCCTCTCGCTCCCCTCCATCCTGATCGTCTTCGCGGTGGCGGCCGTCACCAAGGACGTACGGTTCGACGCCTGGCAGTGGCTCGCCCTCACCGGCGCGATCTGGGCCGGCAGCCTGGTCTTCGCCGCGCTCGGCGTCGCCATCGGATACCTGGCGAGCGGCGACAGCGTCCGGCCCGTCTCGATGCTCTTCTACTTCGGCCTGTCGATCCTCGGCGGCCTGTGGATGCCCACCGCGAACTTCCCGCAGTGGCTCCAGAGCATCGCGGACTGGCTCCCCACCCACGCCTACGCGGGCCTCGGCCAGGCCATCGAGCTGGGCGGCGCACCGCACGCCAAGGACGTGGCGATCCTCGCCGTGTACTTCGTACTGTTCACCGGTGCCGCCGCCTGGCTGTACCGCAAGGACTCACTGAAGGCATGAACCCGTGGCGCTGACGAGGGAACACGAGGACCGGGATTTCCCCGCGATCGGCAAAGTGCCGGAGAACCGCCGCCAGAGGATGGTGAAGGCGCTCTGGATCAGCATCTGGCTGTTCTACCTGAGCGCCCCCGTCACCGACCTGATCAGCGGCGGCCACAGCCTCGGGGTCAGGCTGCTCGGCGGCCTGGGCCTCGCGGCCTTCGTCGCCTGGTACCTGGTGCTGGTCTTCCGCACCGCCCGCCGGATGCCGGTCCGCCGGGTGCTGATCTCCCTGGCGGTGCTCGCCGCCCAGGCCACGATCCTGTCGCTGACCCTGGGCCGCGAATGGCTCGTGCTCTTCGTCTACGTGGCCATCTCCTCCGGAGCCGCGCTGCCGGCCGAGTACTCCCGCTGGACCGTCCTCGGCACGACCGCCCTGCTGGCGGTCACGGCGAACGCCGTCCCCGGCGGCACCGCCTACCTGGCGGGCCTGCTGATCCCGGCGCTGATGGGCGGGTTCGCCATGGTCGGCATCCGCGCCATGATCCGGACGACGATGGAACTCCGCGAGGCACGGGCCACGGTGGCGCAGCTCGCCGCCAACGAGGAACGCCTGCGGATGGCCCGCGACCTGCACGACCTGCTGGGGCACTCGCTGTCGCTGATCACGCTGAAGAGCGAGCTGGCGGGCCGGATGCTGCCCGGACAGCCCGAGGCGGCCGCCCAGCAGGTCGCGGACATCGAACGGGTCAGCCGGCAGGCGCTGGTCGACGTACGCGAGGCGGTGAGCGGCTACCGGCGGCCCACCCTGCCCGGCGAACTCGCCGGCGCGCGGACGGCGCTCGCCGCGGCGGGCGTGGTGGCGGACCTCCCGGTGGACTTCCCGGCTGACCTCCCGGCGGAGCCGTCCGGGGAGCTCCCGGAGGAAGCGGAATCCGCCCTGGCCTGGTCCCTGCGCGAGGCCGTGACGAACGTGGTCCGGCACAGCGGGGCCAAGCGCTGCCGGGTCACCCTGGAGACGCGCCAGACGCTGGACGGTCCGGTGCTGGAGCTGACGGTGACGGACGACGGCCCGGGCGGCCCCGGTGGCCCGGCCGCCCCCGGCAACGGCCTGACGGGTCTGACGGAACGTCTGGCGGCGGTCGGCGGCAGCCTGTCGGCGGGCCCCGCCGGCCGGACCGGCTTCGCCCTCACGGCCCGCGTCCCGCTGGCCCTAGGATCGGGATCATGACCTCACGCCCGATCCGCATCCTGCTGGCGGAGGACCAGTCGATGGTCCGCGAGGCCCTCGCCGCCCTGCTCGGCCTGGAACCCGACATCGAGGTACTGGTGCAGGTGGCCCGTGGCGACGAGGTGGTGGACGCGGCCCGCGCGCACGACGTGAACGTCGCCCTGCTGGACATCGAGATGCCGGGCATGACGGGCATCGAGGCGGCCGCGGCCCTGCGGACGGCCCGGCCCGACCTGCGCATCGTCATCCTGACCACCTTCGGCCGCCCCGGCTACCTCCGCGGCGCGATGGAGGCGGGCGCCTCGGCCTTCCTGGTTAAGGACGCCCCGGCCGCGCAGCTGGCGCAGGCGGTGCGCAAGGTCCTCCTCGGGGAGCGCGTCATCGACCCCACGCTCGCGGCGGCGGCCCTCGCGGAGGGCGCGAACCCGCTGACGGACCGCGAACGGGAGGTCCTGCGGGAGGCGGAGTCGGGCGCGACCAACGCGGAACTCGCAGCGCGGCTGCACCTGTCGGCGGGCACGGTCCGCAACTACCTATCGACGGCGATCCAGAAACTGGCGGCACGCAACCGCGCCGAAGCCGTGCGCGTGGCCCGCGAAAAGGGCTGGCTCTAGCCGCACCACGGCCGGGACTCCGCCCCGAACCCCCGCCGGGACCAGCCCCGGACCCCGCGCCTCAAACGCCGGCGAGGCTGGATCTTTCAGCCCCTCCGGCGTTTGAGGAGCGGGGTCCGGGGCGGAGCCCCGCAATCAAGCCGCGCCGGCGATTGAGGCGCGGGGGCCAGGGCGGAGCCCCGGGGTCAGTTCAGCAGGGCGCGGGCGGAGGCGGCCTCCGCGTGGATGCGGGACGCCGCGTCGGCGTCGATGGCGGCCACGACGTCGGCGTACGCGTCGAGCGCCACCGCGCCCTCCCGGAACGAGCCCCGTTCCACCAGCAGCCGCGCCCGCTCGTACCGCAGCGCCGCCGGGTGCGACGGCAGCAGCAGCGACAGGTCGAGCGACCACAGGGCCACGCCCGACTGCTCCGGGCGGGTCGACGCCCAGGCCCGGATGTTGCCCAGGATCCGCAGCACGATGGCCAGGGTGCCGGCCGGCGTGCGCGGACCCGACGCCAGCTCCGCGGGCCCGGCGCCCAGGGACGCGCCGCCCGCGAAGGGGTCCACGACCACGCCCTCCTCCGGGTCCCCGAAGCCCACCACGAAGTGCCCCGGCAGCCCCAGCCCGTACACCGGCGCCCCCGCCCGCCGGGCGACCTCCATCCAGACGACGGACAGGAGGATCGGGAGGCCGCGGCGCCGCCGCAGGACCTCGTGCAGCAGCGAGGACGACAGCCGGCCGTAGTCCGCGGGGGTGCCGTGGAAGCCGAGCCGTCCGCCCAGCAGTTCCGTCACGGCCGACGCCCACGCCCGCGCGCCCCGCAGCCCGTACGGCAGCATCCCGGCGAGCCGGTCCAGCTCGATCTGCGCCCAGTCCATGACGCGTTCGTCCAGCTCCGGGTCCGCCTCCGCCGCCACCAGCAGGCACAGCAGCGCCAGATCGGGCCGCTCCGACCGGGCCTCCGCCGCGAACTGCTCCCGCCGGTCCGCCGGACTCACGCCGCCACCCGGTAGTGGTGGTACGCGTGGTGCGTGGCGAAGCCGAGCCCGTCGTACAGCGCCCGCGCCCCCGCATTGTCCGTCTCGACCTGCAGCCACGCCGCCGACGCGCCCTCCTCCAGGGCCTTGCGGGCCAGCGCGGCCATCACCGCCGTCGCCAGGCCCTGCCGCCGCTCGACGGGATCGACCGTCACCGCCGAGAAGCCGGCCCACCGCCCGTCCACCACGCACCGTCCGACCGCCCGGCCCCCGGGCAGCGCCGCGAACCACACCGACGGCCCTTCCACCAGCAGCCGCCGCGCCACGTCCGGGTCGTCGACCTTCCCGTAGCGGCCGAGCCACTCCTCGTCCGGGACGCGGGTCAGCCGTACGGATCCGGCGGCGGGCGCCGCCACGTCGCCCACCGGCGCCAGCGCGCCGATCCGTACCTCCGCCGACACCTCGGACGCCCAGCCCCGCCGTTCCAGCTCCGCGCAGAGCAGCTCCTGCGTGCCGACGGCCCCGGTCGCGGCCTGCACATAGGCCGGAAGCCCTCGTTCCGCGTACCAGGAGGTCACTCGCGCGAGTGCATCGTCCAGCGGTATCCCCGGGTCGCCCACCGCCAGTACCGAATTGGCCCGCCGGGTGAAACCGGCGGCGGCCCGCAGCGTCCACTCGCCCAGCGGCTCGCTCTCCAGCGGCTGCCAGGACCGCGCCGTGATCCGCGACAGCTCCTCGAAGGAGGCCGCCGGACCCCGCCGCCGGGCCGGCGCCGGAGGCACGATCTTGCCCGCCACCAGGGCGGATTCCGCGATGCGGACGGACTGCCCGTTCTTCTTTGTGATCAGCAGCACACCCTGGTCCCAGGATGTGAGAACACCGACCGTGTCCGTGAACTCGGGTGATCCGCTCAGCCGGGCCTCCACCCGTCGTACAGAGACACGTTTACCCACGTCAGCCGGGGTAATTCGGACCTCCAGCAGTCCTCCGGCGTTGATTTCCACAGCTCTGTCCGCCCCTCCTGTTCGGATCGTGCCCGGGAACGGAGATACTAGGTGCGGGCATCGACGACGCCGCGCTCCCGCGCGATATGGAAAGCCCTACCGAGGAGGAACGAGAGCGTGACCTACGTCATCGCGGAGCCTTGTGTCGACGTCAAGGACAAGGCATGCATCGAAGAGTGCCCCGTCGACTGCATCTACGAGGGCCAGCGGTCCTTGTACATCCACCCGGACGAGTGCGTCGACTGTGGTGCGTGTGAGCCGGTCTGCCCGGTCGAGGCCATCTTCTACGAGGACGACACTCCGGAAGAGTGGAAGGACTACTACAAGGCGAACGTCGAGTTCTTCGACGAGCTCGGTTCGCCCGGTGGTGCCTCCAAGCTGGGCCTGATCGAGCGCGACCACCCCTTCGTCGCCGCGCTGCCTGCCGGTATCAACGGCGAGCACTGACCCTTCAGGCAGGCGCGCCCCTCGGTCCCGTACGGCCTCGTCGCCGCACGGGGCCGAGGCGTTTGCGGACCCGTTACCAGCCAGTACTCAGAGAGAGCAGAGACCATCGTGGCCGCAGTATCCGACCGTCTTCCCGCCTTCCCCTGGGACAAGCTGGAGCCGTACAAGAAGACGGCGGCGGCCCACGCGGACGGCATCGTCGACCTGTCCGTCGGCACGCCGGTGGACCCGGTCCCGCAGCTGATCCAGCGCGCTCTGATCGAGGCCGCCGACTCCCCGGGCTACCCCACGGTGTGGGGCACGGCCGCCCTGCGCGACGCGATCACGGGCTGGGTGCGCGGGCGCCTCGGCGCGAGCGCCGCCGAGCACCGCAACGTCCTGCCGGTCGTCGGCTCCAAGGAACTGGTGGCCTGGCTGCCGACCCAGCTGGGCCTGGGCGCCGGGGACAAGGTGGCCTACCCCCGGCTCGCCTACCCGACGTACGAGGTCGGCGCGCGGTTGTGCGGAGCCGAGGCCGTCGTCTACGACGCTGAGACATTTGCGAGTGACCCCGCGGGCACCGAGCTCGACCCGGCCGGCGTGAAGCTGCTGTGGCTCAACTCCCCGTCCAACCCCACCGGGAAGGTCCTCGCCAAGGAGGACCTCGTCCGGATCGTGGCCTGGGCGCGCGAGCACGGGATCCTGGTCTTCAGCGACGAGTGCTACCTGGAGCTGGGCTGGGAGGCCGAGCCCGTCTCCGTCCTGCACGACGAGGTGTGCGGGGGCTCGTACGAGGGGATCGTCGCCGTCCACTCCCTGTCCAAGCGCTCCAACCTGGCCGGCTACCGGGCGGCGTTCATCGCCGGTGACGCGGACGTGCTCGGCGAACTCCTGGAGATCCGCAAGCACGGCGGCATGATGACCCCGGCCCCGGTGCAGGCGGCCACGGTGGCGGCGCTCGGCGACGACCAGCACGTCGAGGAGCAGCGCGAGCGCTACGCGGCCCGCCGAGCGGCGCTGCGCGCGGCCCTGGAGGCGCACGGCTTCCGGGTCGAGCACAGCGAGGCGAGCCTCTACCTGTGGGTGACCCGGGACGAGCCCTGCTGGGAGACCGTCGCCCACCTCGCGGACCTGGGCATCCTGGTGGCGCCGGGCGACTTCTACGGCGAGGCGGGCGCACAGTTCGTGCGCGTCGCCTTCACCGCCACCGACGAGCGCGTCGAGGCGGCGGTCAAGCGCCTCGGCTGAGCGCCGGACGGTCCGGAACGGCCCGAGGGGGCCGGGAGTTCGCACTCCCGGCCCCCTCGGTGTTTCCCGCGGGCGTCAGCCGCCCAGCGGCGCGCCGGGCAGTCCCGCCGGCAGGACACCGCCGACACCGCCCACGGGCAGCTCGGACACGGGGAGCTCGGACACGGGCAGCTGGGAGACCGGCAGCTCCTTCGTCGTGGGCAGCCCGCCGAGCAGGCCCCCCGCCTTGCCGGCCACATCGGCGGCCGGGGCCGGCAGGGTCTTGGCGGTGGAGCCCACGGCGTCGGTGGCCGCGCCCGTGGCCGCACCGGCGGTCGCGTCGGTGGTGGCTTCGGGCGCGTCCTGCGCGGTGAGTGCGCCCAGCGGCACGGACTCCAGACCGGCGGCGCTTGCCGCGCCGGCCGCACCGACCACGGGCGCTGCCCCGGCTGCGAGGAGCAGCGCGGCACGGGCGATCCGACGGGTCAGGGGGAGAGACATGTTGCTCCTAAGCGGTAGCGGCTGAGTACGCCGTGACTAACCGCTCGCGGGGCGGGTGGAGTTGCGGTGCCGGTGGGTAAAGGATCGGTAACGCATCGTTTAATCGGCTTCCGCGACAAGCGCATCGGACGCGGGCCGACCAGGGCTTCCGTCCGCCCCGGGGGCCGGGGCCCGCCGAACGGATCACCCTCGCAGGAGTGATCACTCGTACGCGCGGCCGAGAGTCCGACCCGGCGTGTCGGGCCGGGTCAGCGGGCCATGAAGATGCGTACCTCGCCCAGGTTCGAGTTGCGGGGATCCCCGTCGCCGTCCTTCGCTCCCGTGCCACCCTTGTGCTGCCACTGCCCCCGGGCCTGGCCCCCGATCCAGGCGCTCAGGCCGTAGGACACCCGGGAGATGCCCATGTCCTTCGCGTTGGCCACGGCCCAGTAGGCCATCGCCCGGCTGCGGCGCACGGCGGCCTCACCGCCGTCCTTCTTCTCCGTCAGGGTGACCTCGACCTCCGGGCCGTCCTTGCCCTCGACGCTGATCCGGCCGGCCTGGCCGGACCGGCCCGCGTCGCCGATCCGGGGGGGAATGGTGTGCAGGCCGTCCTCGCCGAAGATCCGGATCATCTCGCTCCGTACCTTCTCCGGGTCGCCCGGCCCGGCGGGCTTGGGGCCGCCGCACTCCAGGATGCCGTCGCCGCCGAAGGCGGCCGTCAGCACGGTCGCGTCCGGCTCGTGCTTCGCGTACGCCTGCGGGAACCCGCTGCGCTGCACCTTCTGCGCGGCCACCGTCAGCGGCAGCCGCGAGTACCCCGGCACGTCGACGAGGTGGTCGTAGAAGATGCCGGCCGAGTAGACCGGGTCCCTGATCTGCTCCGGCGTGCCCCAGCCCATCGAGGGCCGCTGCTGGAAGAGGCCCAGCGAGTCACGGTCGCCGTGGTCGAGGTTGCGCAGCGCGGACTCCTGCATGGCCGTCGCCAGGGCGATGGTCACCGCCCGGTCCGGCAGGCCCTTCGCCACGCCGACCGCGGCTATCGTCGCCGCGTTCGCCGCCTGCTCCGGGGACATTTCGTACGATTCAGAGGTTCCGTCGTAGTTCCCCGAGTACACCCTGGCCGTGCAGTACGGGGCGCCGCCACCGCCGTTCGAGGCGCGCTGCACGGCGAAGTAGCCGACCACCGCGAGGAGAACGAGCAGACCGACGGCCGCGCGCAGCGGCCGGCGGCGGCGAGGACGGGGAACACGGTTCTCGGACACGCGGCCCACCGTACTTGAGGCATATGACGCGTCCACCGGCCGGACGGCGAGGCCCTGCCCCAGTCCGGGGCGTTAGGGTCAGTTCCATGTCCGAATCCGAGCTGGACCTCACCCTGGACGCCGCCGAGCTGACCGCCCGGCTGGTCGACATTCCGTCCGTGAGCGGCGACGAGAAGGTACTCGCCGACCTCGTGGAAGACGCGCTGCGCGGCCTGCCGCACCTCACGGTGGACCGCTTCGGCAACAACGTCGTCGCCCGCACGCACCTCGGCCGCGCCGAACGCGTCGTGCTCGCCGGCCACCTCGACACCGTGCCGATCGCCGACAACGTCCCGTCCCGCCTCGACGAGAACGACGTCCTGTGGGGCTGCGGCACCACCGACATGAAGTCCGGTGTCGCCGTACAGCTGCGCATCGCCGCGACCGTGCCCGAGCCGAACCGGGACCTCACCTTCGTCTTCTACGACCAGGAGGAGGTCGCCGCGGACCTCAACGGCCTGGGCAAGGTCGCCGAGGCCCACCCCGACTGGCTGACGGGCGACTTCGCGGTGCTGCTGGAACCCTCGAACGCCGAGGTCGAGGGCGGCTGTCAGGGCACCCTGCGCGTCCTGCTGCGCACCTCCGGCGAGCGCGCCCACTCCGCCCGCAGCTGGATGGGCTCCAACGCCATCCACTCGGCGGGCCCGATCCTGAGCCGGCTCGCGGCGTACGAACCGCGCAGGCCGGTCATCGACGGCCTGGAGTACCACGAGGGCCTCAACGCGGTGCGCATCGAGGGCGGCGTCGCCAACAACGTCATCCCCGACGCGTGCACCGTGACGGTCAACTTCCGCTATGCCCCCGACCGCACCGAGGCCGAGGCACTGGCCCACGTACGGGAGGTGTTCGCGGACTGCGACATCGCCGAGTTCGTCGTCGACGACTCCTCGGGCGGCGCCCTCCCCGGGCTCTCGCACCCGGCGGCCGCGGCCTTCATGGAGGCGGTCGGCGGCCGCGCCATGCCGAAGTTCGGCTGGACGGACGTCTCCCGCTTCAGCGCGCTGGGCGTCCCGGCGGTCAACTACGGCCCGGGAGACGCCCTGCTGGCCCACAAGGTCGACGAGCGGGTCGAGACGAAGGCGATCCTGCACTGCGAGGAACGACTCCGCGCCTGGCTGACCGCCTGAATTCCGCTTCCCGTCACCTTTGTGCGCCTACCCTGATCCAACGATCAGCAGGAGGGAGCACATCATGGGCAACCCCGAAAGTTCCGCTCGTCGTCGGCCCGAGGAGCAGCAGCTCGGGCCGGTGCTGAGGAGGCGGAGCCAGGTGCAGGCGGGCAGTACGACGGACCAGCGGCTGCTGGACTCCGCCGGGCCCTCCGAGTGGGTGCACACCGATCCCTGGCGGGTCCTGCGCATCCAGTCGGAGTTCATCGAGGGCTTCGGCACGCTCGCCGAGCTGCCGCCCGCGATCAGCGTGTTCGGATCGGCCCGCACCGCGGCGGGCACGCCCGAGTACGAGGCGGGCGTACGGATCGGCAGCGCGCTGGTCGACGCCGGCTTCGCGGTGATCACCGGAGGCGGTCCGGGAGCGATGGAGGCGGCCAACAAGGGCGCCCGCGAGGCCAACGGCATCTCGGTCGGCCTCGGCATCGAGCTCCCGTTCGAGCAGGGGCTCAACCAGCACGTCGATCTCGGGCTGAACTTCCGGTACTTCTTCGTCCGCAAGACGATGTTCGTGAAGTACAGCCAGGGCTTCGTCGTCCTGCCGGGCGGCCTGGGCACGCTGGACGAGCTGTTCGAGGCGCTGACCCTGGTCCAGACCCAGAAGATCACCCGCTTCCCGATCGTGCTGTTCGGCACGGAGTACTGGAGCGGCCTCATCGACTGGCTGAAGAACACGGTGATCGCCCAGGGCAAGGCCTCGGAGAAGGACCTCTACCTGTTCCACGTCACGGACGACGTGGACGAGGCGATCGCGCTCGTGACGAAGGAAGTCGGCAAGTAGCCTGCGGCTCGCCCGGCCGGCTGCGGGGCTGCGGCCGGGCCCGCCCGGCTGCCCCCGCCCCGCGTGGGCACGGGCCGCCGGGTCCGGGCGCGCGCCGGGGTACCTCCTCGGGCACCGAACGTTTCCAGGGGTCGGAGAGCGCGGCGGGGTTGTGTTCGGCGCCCTGCGGGGGCACCCCGCCGCACACCCGACCCCGGCTGCGGGGCCGGCCCTCAGGCCAGGCCGCGGCGGGCGACGGCCGGGGGGCGGTGGCCCTGGATCGAGCGGACCATTTCGAGGATCTGGCGGGTCTCGGCGACCTCGTGGACGCGGTAGACCTGGGCGCCCAGCCAGGCCGAGACGGCCGTCGTGGCCAGGGTGCCCAGCAGGCGTTCCTTGACCGGCTTGTCGAGGGTCTCGCCGACGAAGTCCTTGTTGGACAGCGAGACGAGGACCGGCCAGCCCGTCGCCGTCATCTCGTCCAGCCGGCGCGTGGCCTCCAGCGAGTGGCGGGTGTTCTTCCCGAAGTCGTGGCCCGGGTCGATCATGATCGCGTCCCGGCGGACGCCGAGCGCGGCGGCCCGTTCGGCGAGGCCGACCGTGACCCGCAGGATGTCCTCCATCACGTCCTCGTACGCGATCCGGTGCGGCCGGGTGCGCGGCTCGACCCCGCCCGCGTGGGTGCAGACGAGGCCGACGTCGTAGCGCGCCGCGACCTTCGCCAGCTTGGGGTCCACCCCGCCCCACGCGTCGTTCAGCAGGTCCGCCCCGGCCTCGCACACGGCCTCGCCGACCTCGTGCCGCCAGGTGTCCACGCTGATCACCACGTCCGGGAAACGGCGCCGGACCTCGGCCACGAAGCCGACCGTGCGCCGCGCCTCCTCGGCCGCGTCCACGTGCTCGCCCGGGCCCGCCTTGACCCCGCCGATGTCGATGATCGCGGCGCCCTCGGCGACCGCCTGCTCGACCCGGTCCAGCGCCGGCTCGTCGCGGAACGTCGCGCCCTGGTCGTAGAAGGAGTCCGGCGTCCGGTTCACGATGGCCATGATCACCGGCTCGTGGGTGTCGAACTCGCGCCTGCCCAGTCGCAGCATCCTGCTCTTTCCTCCTTCGGCGGCCCTCGCGCCTCGCCTGCGACCTTAACCTGGTGGCCGGAGTCTCTCAGGGGAGTTGATCGTGTTCTTCTTCTTGATGATCGCGCTGGTCGTGGTCGTGGCGGCGGTCACCCTGGCCGTGATCGGGGGCGGCTCGGAGGCCGTCCTGCCGGAAGCGGAGCCGGACCGGGTGGCGGACGGGCTGCCGGAGACCCGGCCCGTCGTACGGGCGGACATCGACGCGCTCCGGCTGCCCGTCGCGCCGCGCGGCTACCGGATGGCCGAGGTGGACGACGTACTGGAACGGCTCGCGGCGGAACTGGCCGAGCGGGACGCGCGGATCGCGCAGCTGACCGCGGCGGCGGCCGGCCCCGCCGCCGCCCCGGCGGACGTGACCGACCGGGTGGACCTCGGCAAGGGCGGTGAGCGGTGAGCGGCGTGCTGGCCGGAGCGGACGGGCTGCTGCGCTGCCCGTGGGCGCTGTCCACGGAGGACTACGTCGCCTACCACGACACCGAGTGGGGGCGTTCGGTCCACGGCGACGACGCCCTGTACGAACGGCTGTGCCTGGAGGCCTTCCAGTCGGGGCTGTCCTGGATCACGATCCTGCGGCGCCGCGAGGGCTTCCGTACGGCCTTCTCCGACTTCAAGATCGCGGCGGTCGCGGAGTTCGACGAGCGGGACGCGGAGCGGCTGCTGGCCGACGAGGGGATCATCCGCAACCGGGCCAAGATCGAGGCGACCCTCGCCAACGCGAAGGTCCTGGCCGGGTGGGAGCCGGGCGAGCTGGACACCCTGATCTGGTCCCACGTCCCGGAGGAGCCCGGCCCCGCGCCGCGGACGGTCACCGAGGTGCCGGCCATCACCCCGGAGTCCACGGCCCTCTCCAAGGCCCTGAAGAAGGCCGGCATCCGCTTCGTCGGCCCCACCACGGCCTACGCCCTGATGCAGGCCTGCGGGCTCGTCAACGACCACTTGGCGGACTGCGCCTCCCGCGACTTGGCGTAGCCCTGGCCGGGCTTCGTGTGGGGTCCGGTTGTGCCGGGGCCGGGCGCGCGCCGGGGCGTCTCCTCGGACGCCGAACGTGGCGAGGGGTCGGAGAGCTCGGCCCCGAGGCGTTCGGCGCCCTGCGGGGATCACCCCGGCACACACCCGACCCCGGCCCAACCGGCCCGGCTGCTACTCCAGCCCCTGCGGCCTTGCCCCCCGCCGCACCATCCAGCTTGGCCGCGCAAATTCAGCCTCGCCGGCGTTTGAGGCGCGGGTTCGGGCGGCGCCCGGCGGGGTGCGGGGCGGAGCCCCGGTCTTTGAGGCGCACCAGCGAGCCGTGCCGCACCACTCCGACCCCGCCGCGCTACTCCAGCCTCGCCGGCGTTTGAGGCGCGGGGCGGCGGCCCGGGCGGGAGGCTAGCGGCCCAGGTACTGCGGCGGCTGCTTCGCCAGGAAGGACTGGACGGCGATGCCGTGGTCCTCGGAGGCCCCCGCACGGGTCTGGAGGACGTCCTCGTGGGCCAGGGCGTCCGCGAGGGAGTGGGAGGCCCCGTAGGCCAGGGACTCCTTCAGCGCGGCGTACGCGACCGTGGGGCCCGCGGCGAGGGTGCGGGCCACGGCCTCGGCCTCGGCGTGCAGCGACTCCGCCGGCACCAGCCGGTTCGCGATGCCGAGCTCGTACGCCTCCTGGGCCTTGACCGACCGCGGGAAGAGCAGCAGGTCCGAGGCGCGGGAGCCGCCGATCAGGCGGGGGAGGGTCCACGAGACCCCGGAGTCGGCCGTCAGCGCCACCCCGGCGAACGAGGTGTTGAAGGAGGCGGTGTCGGCGACCACCCGGAAGTCCGCCGCCAGCGCGAAGCCGAAGCCCGCCCCGGCCGCGACGCCGTTCACCCCGGCCACGACCGGCTTCGGCATCCCGGTGAGCGCCCGCACGATCGGGTTGTAGTGCTCCTTGACCGTGGACATGGTCAGCGAGGTGCCGCTCTCGCGGTCCGAGGCGAGGTTCCCGACGTGTTCCTTGAGGTCCTGGCCCACGCAGAAGGCCCGGTCGCCGGCCGCGGTCAGCAGGACGGCCCGTACCGCCGTGTCCCCGGCCGCGGCCTCGACCGCGTCGCGCAGGGCGACCTTGGCCTCGGTGTTCATCGCGTTCATCGCGTCCGGACGGTTGATCGTGATGGTCGCGAGTCCGTCGGTCACTTCGTAGAGCACGCTGTCGGCCATGGCAGGGGGTCCCCCTTCGTCGCGGGCTTGGCTACCGGCCGGTACCGGCCGGTGCAAGGGCCAGCATGGCGGACCGGACGCGGCGCGCACATGTGATGTGCGTCAAAGAAAGCCGGAGCCGTTCCCGCGGTGCGGCGGCGAAGTATCGCAGGCGGGTCCCCGAAATGAGTGGTTTTGGCCGAGCGCGTTGCACAAGCGTTCCCGGGCGATGTTGGTCATCGGGTCCTGACATGCGGGATAATGGCTGGGAAGCAATGTGTTCGATGCCGGGTATTAGGCGCCTGAATGGGGCCGTCGGCTGACGATGAGCTGGTTTCAGGAAGGGGAACGAGCATGGCGGCCATGAAGCCGCGGACGGGCGACGGCCCGCTCGAGGTCACCAAGGAGGGGCGGGGCATCGTCATGCGCGTACCGCTCGAGGGCGGCGGTCGGCTTGTCGTCGAGCTGACCCCCGATGAGGCGGACGCCCTGGGTGACGCCCTGAAGAAGGTCGTCGGCTGACCCCCCAAGGACGCTGACAGCACTTCCGCCTTCTGCATTCTCTGCGCTGCCCCGACCGCGATCAGCGGCCGGGGCAGCGTTGTGTCGTGTTCGAGGACAGATCCCCTCCGGAGCCCCGCCGTGACCTTCTCGCCGCCCGCGCCGCCCGCCTTCGCCGACTGCAGCCCCCGCCAGAAGGCGGCCCGGGTCCTCTCCGACGTGCTGGCGCCGGCGAACCTGGTGGTGGCCCTGCTCCTGCTGATCGGCTGGCACAGCACCACCTCGTGGACCGGGCTCGGCTGGGGCCTGCTCGGCGCCCTGTTCTGCGGCGTGGTCCCGATCGGCATCATCGTCCTCGGCGTGCGCCGCGGGGCGCTGACCGACCAGCACATACGGGTGCGGCGGCAGCGGATCGTCCCGATGGGCCTGAGCCTGCTCTCCGTCGTCGCCGGGATCACCCTGCTGCACGTCCTCGGCGCACCCCGGGAGGTCTTCGCGCTCGTCGTCGCGATGCTCGTGGGGCTGGTCTCGTCCCTGCTGGTCACGGTCGGCTGGCAGATATCCGTCCACATGTCGGTGGCCGGCGGCACGGTGATGATCCTGGCGCTCGTCTTCGGCCCGCCGGTGCTCCCCGCGGCCCTGATCGCCGCCGCCGTCGGCTGGTCCCGGCTGGTGCTGAGGGCGCACACCCTCGCCCAGCTGCTCGCCGGCACCGCCCTGGGCGGCACGGCCGCGCTCACCTTCGCCCTGCTGAGCTGACCGTACGGGGGCCGGGCGCCCGGGGCTCAGCGCCGCACGGCGCAGAGCAGCCCGTCGCCCACCGGCAGCAGCGCGGCCTCCAGGGCCGGGCTCTCCCGGACGCTGCGCAGCAGCTCGCGGACGCGCAGCACCTCCACCGGCTGGGCCGCGGAGTCGACCGTACGGCCGTCGGAGAAGACCCCTTCGAAGCACACCAGCCCGCCGGGGCGCAGCAGCCGCAACGATTCGGCGAGGTAGTCGAGGGACTCGGTGGGGTCCCCGTCGCAGAAGACGAGGTCGTACCCGCCGTCGGCGAGCCGGGGCAGGACGTCGAGGGCGCGGCCGGGGATGAAGCGGGCGCGGTTGCCCGCGAAGCCGGCGGCGCGGAAGGCCTGGCGTGCGAAGGCCTGCCGGTCCGGCTCGGGATCCACCGTGGTCAGCACCCCGTCGGGGCGCATGCCGTGCAGGAGGTGGATGCCGGAGACGCCCGTTCCGGTGCCGATCTCGGCGACCGCTTTGGCGTCCGCGGTGGCGGCCAGCAGGCGCAGCGCGGCCCCGGTGCCGGGGGAGACGGAGCGCAGGCCCGCTTCCCTGGACCGGTCGCGGGCCCATCGCAGAGCGTCGTCCTCGGCGACAAACGCGTCGGCGAACGCCCAGCTCGTCTGCCGGTTGCCGGTAATGACCCTCTCCTGTCCCCATAGTTGGCGCAACGGTGACTGTATCCGCTGACGTCGGGAACCCGCAGATGGGACCGGGCGTTGTGCAGGGTGGATGCGGGATCAGAAGGGACGGTGCCGGGCAGATCGACGGCCGGGGCCGCTCCGGGACCTAAATCCCACGTAAAGATACTGCAAAAACGCTTATCCGGAGCTGACAGAGGGGGTGGCTATGGTAGGGACTCCACTGGACACCACCAGAGCCGACAGGGGAGGTGCGGCTGCGCCTGTGGATCGTAGGGGCGTACTGAGACGCCTCTTCTGGTCGGCGGGTGAGCCGAAATCCGTGACCTACATTGCTGACCGCTTCCACACCGCCGACGCCGCGACCACCGCGACCTTTGCCGCCGATGCGGGCTCCCAGGCGTGGACCCCTCCTTCGTGGGAGGAGATCGTCAGCACGCACAGCGCGCGGGTCTACCGCCTTGCCTACCGTCTGACGGGTAACCAGCACGACGCCGAGGACCTGACCCAAGAGGTCTTCGTTCGCGTCTTCCGCTCGCTCTCCACGTACACGCCCGGCACCTTCGAGGGCTGGCTCCACCGCATCACGACGAACCTGTTCCTGGACATGGTGCGCCGCAAGCAGCGGATCCGCTTCGACGCGCTCGGCGACGACGCCGCCGAGCGGCTGCCGAGCCGTGAGCCGTCCCCGCAGCAGGTGCTGCACGACACCCACTTCGACGCGGACGTCCAGCAGGCGCTGGACACCCTCGCGCCCGAGTTCCGCGCGGCCGTGGTGCTGTGCGACATCGAGGGCCTGTCGTACGAGGAGATCGCCGCCACGCTCGGCGTGAAGCTCGGCACCGTGCGCAGCCGTATCCACCGGGGCCGTTCGCACCTGCGCAAGGCGCTCAAGCACCGGTCTCCCGAGGCCCGTGCCGAGCAGCGCGCCCTGGCGGGCGTGGCGATGGGCGCCCCCGGTGCCGGGGGAGAGGGCGGAGCCGAGTGAGCGAAGTCAGTCCGTCTCCTGCCGAACAGCACCTGGGCGACCGGCTTGCCGCCCTGGTGGACGGGGAGCTGAAGCACGACGCACGGGAGCGGGTCCTGGCCCACCTGGCGACGTGCGCCAAGTGCAAGGCCGAGGCCGATGCCCAGCGCCGCCTGAAGACCATGTTCGTGGAGAGCGCGCCCCCGCCGCTGTCCGCGGGACTGCTGGCGCGGCTGCAGGGGCTCCCCGGCAGCGGCCCCGACGGCCCCACCGGCCCGCCCGGCGGTCCGCAGGGTCCGACGGCGGCCGGCCCCTTCGACGCGTTCGCGTACGGGCTGCCCCCGGCCGCCCGCCCGCAGCAGCAGGGCTTCCGCATACACGAGGTGGGCCGGCCGCGCCGCCGGTTCGCCTTCGTCGCCGCCGGAGCCGTGTCACTGGCCGCGCTCGCCCTGGGCGGTGCGCTGCCGCAGGAGGGCCTGGACCCGAACGTCCGGGGGGATTCCCCCGCGCCCGCCTCCAGGACGGGCCCCGCCCTCCCGGTGGCCGACGCGTCGGTCCGTGAGCGCATGCCCACGCCCGCGGCCGTACCGACCCTCCTGTCGACCGCCGCGACCCCCCTGCCGCCCGTGCACCCCACCCCTGCGATCCCCGCGCGTCCGGTCTCCCTGCTGCGCTGACCTCGGAGCTGGTTGAATCAGCTCCACATGCGCATAGGTACGCGGGGAGCGCCGATGGCCGACAGGCAGCAGACCGATCCGGCTCCACAGTGGTGGAGCCGGCCCGAGGGCACGGCTGACGGCCGCCCCGACGCAGTGCCCGCCCCGCGGCCCGGAGCCGGGGACGAGGCGGCGCAGGGGGCGTGGCAGGAGCCCGGCCCCGAGGACCGCGTCCCGGCCGCCCGTGAGGCCGGCCAGGACGGCGCGCCGCCGGCCCGCGAGGTGCGCTACGACCCCTGGGGCGAGCAGCCGCTCCAGGTCGTGGACCGCGGCCTGGACCGGCGCGGCTTCCGGCTGTGGCAGGTGGCGGCCCTCAGCGCCGGAACCGCCCTCCTCGCCGGCGGGATCGGCGGCTACGTCGGCGTCCTCGCCGAACGGCAGAGCAGCACCCGGCTGGAGCTCCCCCAGGCCGCCGTCGCCGACAAGGGCCGGGCGCCCGAGAGCGTGGCCGGGATCGCGGCCACCGCGCTCCCCGGAGTGGTCACCCTGCACGTGCGGGGCGAGAAGGGCAGCGGCACGGGCACCGGCTTCGTCCTCGACGAGCAGGGCCACATCCTGACCAACAACCACGTGGTCGCCGACTCCAAGGAGATAGCGGTCACCTTCAGCACCGGCGAGAGCGTCACCGCCGAGCTGGTCGGCCGCGACTCCGGGTACGACCTGGCCGTGGTCAAGGTCAGCGGCGTACGGGGCCTGCGGCCGCTGAGCCTGGGGAACTCCGAGAACGTGAAGGTCGGCGACCCGGTGGTGGCCATCGGCGCGCCCTTCGACCTCTCCAACACCGTCACCGCCGGCATCATCAGCGCCACCGGCCGGCCCGTCACCGCGGGCGGCGACAAGGGCGACGGAAGCGACATCAGCTACGTCGACGCGCTGCAGACCGACGCCCCGATCAACCCCGGCAACTCCGGCGGCCCCCTCCTCGACGCCAGGGCCCACGTGGTCGGCATCAACAGCGCCATCCGCGGCGCCGACAAGGACGACCCCAGCCGCCAGGGCGGCTCCATCGGGCTCGGCTTCGCCATCCCCATCAACCAGGGCAAGCGCGTCGCCGAGGAACTCATCCGCACCGGCCGCGCCACGCACCCCGTCATCGGGGTCACCCTCGACATGGACTACACGGGCGACGGAGCCCGGGTCGGGGACAAGGGCGAGGACGGCAAGCCGTCCGTGGTCGCCGACGGGCCGGGCGCACGCGCCGGGATCAAGGCCGGCGACGTGATCACCAAGGTGGACGGCCAGCGGGTCCGGGGCGGTGACGAGCTGATCATCAAGATCCGGGCGCACCGCCCGGGCGATCCGCTCACCCTCACCGTGCTGCGCGAGGGCCGCGAACGCACGCTGCAGGTGGTCCTCGGATCGGCGAACGGATCATGAGCGGGGGGTGACGGGCGGGTGAAAGCGTCACGGAGGCCGCACACAGGTATGGGTGTGTGGACAAGGCCGGGTACCGTGTGTTCGGGCCCGAAGTGATAGAGAGCCGAGGAGCGGCAAGGTGTTCAACGACATAGGCGCACTCGAACTTGTCACGATCGTGGTGCTCGGCATCCTCGTCTTCGGCCCGGAGAAGCTGCCCAAGGTCATTCAGGACGTGACGGGCTTCATCCGGAAGATCCGTGCGTTCTCGGACAGTGCGAAGCAGGACATCCGCTCCGAACTCGGCCCGGAATTCAAGGACTTCGAGTTCGAGGACCTGAATCCGAAGACGTTCATCCGCAAGCAGCTGACCGAGAACGAGGACCTCAAGGACCTCCGCAGCAGCTTCGACCTCCGCAAGGAGCTGAACGACGTCGCCGACGCCGTGAACGGCGACGAGGCCACCCCCGCGGCGGCCTCCTCGTCGGCTGCCGCCACGCCCATCGGCACGGGCCCCGATCTGCTCAAGAAGCCCGTCTCCCCGGCCCCGGAACAGCGTTCGCGCTTCGACGCCGACGCCACGTGACACGCGGCCTGCCCGGCGTTTCGCGGTCGGGTGGCTATCCTCCATCTGTTGTCCGGACCCAGGACGCCCGAGGGAGGGGGTCCCCCCAGCCCAGCGAGGGGGAGGGCCGTTCCGGACCCCACGGAACGAGAGGCCGCTCAGATGGAGACGACGAGCAGTAGCCGGGTCGGGGCGCAGACCGCCGAGGCACCCGCCACCGCCGCCGCACCCGCGCAGGAACCGCAGACCGACGCGCAGACCGACACACAGCCGCAGGAGGCCGCCGCACCGGTGCCGGCCGCCCGGCGGACGGCCGAGGGCTTCCTGGCCGCAGACTTCCCCTGGTACGGGCTGGACGGGGCCTTCACCGGCCCCCGCCGGCTGATGCAGGTCGGCACCGCCGCCGACGGGACCGTGGAGCACGGCTCCACCGGTCACGGCGACGAGCCCTCCGCCCGGGGCGAGATCGCCACCGGCGAGAAGGAACGCTTCGCGGTGGTCATCACCGTGGCGAGCAACCCGCTGCGCCGCAGCGGCGACGGCACCGGCGTCCTGGAGGCCACCTCGGTCTCCTCGGCGGCCTGGCTGGCCGGCTCCGGGCTGCTGGCCTACAGCTGGCCCGGACAGATGGACCACTCCCTGCGCGACGACTGGCTCGACCAGCAGACCGAGGCCGCGTGGGAGCTCGCGGACGACCTCGCCGGCGGTGACTGGTCGACGCTGTCGCTGCCGGTGGACGGGGAGCCGACGCCGTTCCACTACCGCGAGTCCGAGTTCGGGTGGGTGCTGGCCGGGTCCACAGGGAGCGGCGTCCACCTGGGTGCCTACGGGCGCGGGATGAGCGCGTACGGGCTCGGCTTCTCGGCGATCGCGGACCTCGGTACGTACGAGTAGGCAGGCGGGTACGGAAAGGGCACCGCCGGCCGGCGGTGCCCTTCGTGCTGTGCGGCCCGGTGCGCGGGCCGTGCCTGCTAGAACTTGTTCCGCGGGGTGATGCCCAGGGACATGCCCGAGAGGCCGCGGGAGCGGCCGCCGAGCTTGCCGGCGATCGCGCGCAGGGCCGCGCCGGCCGGGGAGTCCGGGTCGGACAGGACGACGGGCCTGCCCTCGTCGCCGCCCTCGCGCAGGCGCACGTCGATCGGGATCGAGCCCAGCACCGGCACCGAGGCGCCGACCGTCTTGGTCAGCCCGTCGGCGACCCTCTGGCCACCGCCCGAGCCGAAGACGTCCACCATCTCGTCGCAGTGCGGGCACGGCAGGCCCGACATGTTCTCGACGACGCCGACGATCTTCTGGTGGGTCTGTACGGCGATCGAGCCGGCCCGCTCCGCGACCTCGGCCGCGGCCTGCTGCGGGGTGGTGACGACGAGGATCTCGGCGTTCGGCACGAGCTGGGCCACCGAGATCGCGATGTCGCCGGTGCCCGGCGGCAGGTCCAGCAGCAGGACGTCCAGGTCGCCCCAGAACACGTCCGCCAGGAACTGCTGAAGCGCGCGGTGCAGCATCGGTCCGCGCCACACCACCGGGGCGTTGCCCGGGGTGAACATGCCGATGGAGATGACCTTCACGCCGTGCGCCGACGGCGGCATGATCATGTTCTCGACCTGGGTCGGGCGGCCCTCGACACCGAGCATGCGCGGCACGCTGTGGCCGTAGATGTCCGCGTCGACCACGCCGACCTTCAGGCCGTCCGCCGCCATCGCCGCGGCCAGGTTGACGGTGACCGAGGACTTGCCGACGCCGCCCTTGCCGGACGCGACCGCGTACACGCGGGTCAGCGAGCCCGGCTTGGCGAAGGGCACCTCGCGCTCGGCGGTGCCGCCGCGCAGGGTGGCCGCCAGGTCCTTGCGCTGCTCGTCGCTCATCACGTCGAGGGAGACGGCGACGGAGGTGACGCCCGCGACCTTCTCGACGGCCTCGGTGACGTTCTTCGTGATGGTCTCGCGCATGGGGCAGCCCGACACCGTGAGGTAGACCGTGACGGCGACCGCGCCACCGTCACCGATCTCCACCGATTTGACCATGCCGAGCTCGGTGATCGGCCGGTGGATCTCGGGGTCGTTCACCGTCGCCAGAGCGTCCAGGATCGCGTCCTGCTCAGGTACGGCGGCGGAGCTTGTGTCGGTAGCCATGTACCCGATGGTACGGCTCGGTAGCAGGCCGCAGGTAAGCCTGTCAGCGGTCGCCTTCATCACGTTCGGAGGGGAATAGACGCCGCTCGTCCATCTCCTTGATCAGGTCCTGGAACTCGGATCTGATCCAGTCGCGCGTGGCGACCTCGCCCAGACCCATCCGCAGGGCCGCGATCTCGCGGGTCAGGTACTCCGTGTCCGCGATGGACCGCTCGTTCTGCTTGCGGTCCTGCTCCAGGTTGACCCGGTCGCGGTCGTCCTGCCGGTTCTGCGCGAGCAGGATCAGCGGAGCGGCGTAGGAGGCCTGGAGCGACAGCATCAGCGTCAGGAAGATGAACGGGTACTCGTCGAACCGCAGGTCGTCCGGCGCGAAGATGTTCCACAGCACCCACACGATGATGACCAGGGTCATCCAGACGATGAACCGGCCCGTGCCGAGGAACCGCGCCACCCGCTCCGACAGCCGCCCGAAGGCCTCCGGGTCGTATTCGGGCAGCAGCGAGCGGCGCGGGGCGCGCGGCAGGTCCAGGCGCACCCGCGACCGGGTCAGCGCGCTCGACCCGGTCGACGTGGCGGCCTTGGCCCGCTCCGCCCGGTCGCCGGCCTCCACCGACAGCCCGTACTCGCGGGCCTGCAGCCGTGCCTGTTCGCGCCGCTCCCGGATCTGCTCGCGGCGCCGCTCACGGGCCTGCTCGCCGCGACCCCGGTCGAAGCGCCCCTTCTCACTGGCCACCCACGGCCTCCTCGGAATGGAATTCCGTCTCCCGCCAGTCGTCCGGCAGCAGGTGGTCCAGCACGTCGTCGACCGTCACCGCGCCCAGCAGCGAGCCGCTCTCGTCGACCACCGGCACCGCCACCATGTTGTAGGCGGCCAGGTGCGTGGTCACCGCGGGCAGCGAGGCGTCCGGCCGCAGCGGCGGCAGGTCCGTGTCCACGATCGAACTGACCAGCGTGAACGGCGGGTCCCGCAGCAGCCGCTGGAAGTGCACCGTGCCCAGGTACTTGCCCGTGGGCGTCTCGTCCGGCGGCCGGCACACGTACACCTGCGCCGCCAGCGCCGGCGACAGGTCCGCCTGCCGTACGCGGGCCAGCGCGTCCGCGACCGTCGCGTCCGGCCGCAGCACGATCGGCTCGGTGGTCATCAGACCGCCCGCGGTGTTCTCCTCGTACGACAGCAGGCGGCGCACGTCGGCCGCGTCGTCCGGCTGCATCAGCGTCAGCAGCCGCTCCTTGTCGTCCTCCGGCAGCTCGGACAGCAGGTCGGCCGCGTCGTCCGGGTCCATCGCCTCCAGGACGTCGGCGGCGCGCTCCTCCTTCAGCTTGCCGAGGATCTCCACCTGCTCGTCCTCCGGCAGCTCCTCCAGCACGTCCGCGAGCCGGTCGTCGTCGAGGGCGTTCGCCACCTCGGCGCGCCGCTTCGGCGTCAGGTGGTGCAGGACGTTCGCCACGTCGGCCGGGCGCATCTGCTCGAAGGTGGCGACCAGGTTCTCGGCGCCCTGCCCGTGCTCCTCCAGCGAGAAGCCCGTCACCGCCGACCACTCCACCGTCAGCGTCTCGCCGCGCCGGCGCAACGCCCCCGACTTGCCCTTCCGCACGAAGATCCGGTCGATCTCCCAGTCCCGCCGGGCCGGCAACTGCTGGATGGCCACGTCCAGGACGGTGACCTCCTCGCCGCTGCCGACCACCGTCACCCGGCGGTCCAGCAGCTCGCCCAGGACCAGCCGCTCGGTGGGGCGCTGCTCGAAGCGCCGCATGTTGACGACACCGGTGGTGATGACCTGGCCGGACTCCACGCCCGTGACGCGCGTCATCGGCAGGAAGATCCGGCGCCGGCTGACCACCTCGACCACCAGACCCAGCAGCCGGGGCGGGCGGCCCCCGACGCGCAGCATCGCGACCAGATCGCGGACGCGCCCGACCTGGTCGCCGTTGGGGTCGAAGACGGGCACACCCGACAGATGCGAGACGAAGATCCGCGGGGCGCCTGCAACCATCCGAGCGCCTCCTAGAGCGTCCACCAACAGTCCTATCGGCCCTCAGGCTAGCCCGTGCCGCGGGCAAGCGTCCTGGTGGGCGCTCCGCCCGGGGCCCGGCGGGGTCCGCCCCCGTCACGCGGGGCGCGGTCGCGGACGGCGGCGTACGGGCGGGTACGCTGCCTGCTGCTCGCAGACGACCGACGAGAGGCACCCGCACGTGACCGCCTACTTCCCTGCCGCGCGGCTGCGCCGGGCCGCCTTCATCGGTGTGCTGTGCGCGGGCCTCGCCGTCACCGGTACGGGCTGTGGGGAGGACCCCGACGAGGGCACGAACGGTGTGGGCAAGCTCTCCGCCGACAAGATCGAGGAGAAGGCGAAGGAGGCCGCCACGGGGGCCGACTCGGTCCACCTGTCCGGCACGCTGGTGAGCGGCGGCAAGTCCTTCACCCTCGACATGAAGCTGAAGTCCGACGGCGGCTCCGGCGAGGTGAAGTCCAAGGACGACACCTTCCAGCTGCTGCGCGTGGGCGAGCAGCTGTACCTGAAGGCGAGCGCGGCGTTCTGGGGGCAGTCCGACTCGGCCGGCAAGCTCGGCGACAAGTACGTGAAGGTGCCCGAGGGCGACCCCTCGTACAAGCAGTTCCGCGGGTTCACCGACATGGACGTCCTGCTGGACGGGCTGCTCGGCCTGGAGGGCAAGCTCGCCAAGGGCTCCTACACGAAGGTCGGGCACACCCGCGCGGTCCAGGTCACCGCGGACGCGGGCAAGGGCGGCAAGCTCTCGGTATCGCTGGAGGGGACCCCGTACCCGCTGCTCATGGAGCGCGCCGGCGGCGCCGGCCGGGTGGAACTGGCGGAGTGGGGCAAGCCGTTCCAGCTGGACCCGCCCGCGCAGGACCAGACGGTCGACTACGGCACGCAGCTGCCGACGACGAAGGACCAGAGCGGCGAGCCCGCCCCGGCCCCCTCCAAGGGCTCCGGGCAGGGCGCCAATCCGACCAAACCTTGACCCGCCCTCGGGAGGAAACGATCCCGGTGACCCCGCCGAGCCCTGAGGAGCCGGCGGACCCCTCCGGCGGAGAGTGACGGGGCGGAAGAGATGGCCTAGCCGCGGGCGGCCTTCTTGCGCTTCAGCAGGAGCTTCGGGAGGCCCGCCGGGATCGGCTTGCGCGTGGTCGCCGGGGAGCCCAGCGGGGCCGCGGCCAGCGACCCGGCCGGCAGCTCCGCCCGTACCGACTCCGGCTCCAGCCGCAGCAGCCGGCACTCCCGGGCCCACCGCTCCGTCATGTCCTCGGAGTCGGGCGCGTTCAGCCGCTTGCCCTTGAGCTCGGCCACCGCCGCCGCCCACTCCTCGCCGCGCGGCGGGAGCTCGCGCACGGTCGCCGTCCAGGCCACCAGCCGGCCGCCCTTGTCCTTGCTCCGCACGGTCACCTCGGCGGACGCGCCGTCCGCCAGCCCCGGGAACGGCTGCTCACCGGGCCCGTCGCCCACGACGTGGGCCGCGCCGTCCACCCAGGCGTGCCACAGGGCGCGGTCCGCCCCGGCGCCGCGGACCCAGATCAGGCCGGACTTCTTCGTGGCCTCCTCGACGAGGGCCAGGTCGAGCGTGCTGAGAGTCATGCGGACAGGGTAGGGGGTGCCCCCGCCCGCCCTACAGCCAGCCGTGGCGGCGCAGCGCGCGGTGGATGGTGAAGCAGATCCCGACGATCGTGACCATCACCATCGGGTAGCCGTACTTCCACTGGAGCTCGGGCATGTGCTCGAAGTTCATCCCGTACACCCCGCAGATCATCGTCGGCACGGCGATGATCGCCGCCCACGATGTGATCTTGCGCATGTCCTCGTTCTGGGCGACCGTCGCCTGCGCGAGGTTGGCCTGCAGGATCGAGTTCAGCAGCTCGTCGAAGCCCACCACCTGCTCGTGCACCCGCGCCAAGTGGTCGGCCACGTCCCGGAAGTACTTCTGGATGTCCGGGTCCACCAGCCGCATCGGCCGCTCGCTCAGCAGCTCCATCGGGCGCAGCAGCGGCGAGACCGCCCGCTTGAACTCCAGCACCTCGCGCTTGAGCTGGTAGATGCGGCCCGCGTCGCCGCCGCGCGTACTGCCCTTGGCGGGGGCGGCGAAGACGTCGCTCTCCACCTCGTCGATGTCGTCCTGTACCGCCGCCGCGACCGCGATGTACCCGTCGACGACGTGGTCGGCGATGGAGTGCAGGACCGACGAGGGGCCCTTGGCGAGGAGGTCGGGGTCGTCCTGGAGCCGGTGCCGAAGCCCCTTGAGGGAACCCTGGCCGCCGTGCCGCACGGTGATGACGAAGTCGGGGCCCGTGAAGCACATCACCTCGCCGGTCTCCACGACCTCGCTGGTGGCGGTCAGTTCCGCGTGCTCGACGTAGTGGATCGTCTTGAAGACGGTGAAGAGCGTGTCGTCGTAGCGCTCCAGCTTCGGCCGCTGGTGGGCGTGGACCGCGTCCTCCACGGCCAGCGGGTGCAGTCCGAAGGTGGCGGCGATCCCCGCGAACTCGGCCTCGGTCGGCTCGTGCAGGCCGATCCAGGCGAAGCCGCCGTCCTCGCGGACGCGGCGGATCGCCTCACGTGGCGTCAGGCACGCCGGCCCCAGCATGCGCCGGCCGTCGCGGTACACGGCGCAGTCGACCACCGCGCTGCTCGCCGACGGGTCACGCGTGGTGTCGTAGCCGGGCTGGGCGGGGGTGGACTTGCGCAGCGACGGGCGGACGGCCGCACGCAGGTAGGGCAGCATCGACATGGCAGGCTCCTTCGACGCACGGCTGCGGACCGTACGGGTGGGAGACCCTCCACGACCGCGGGCGGCGGGCCCGGGGCTCGGGGGAGGGAACAGGACGGGAGGACAAAGTTCTGCCGTCGCTCTTCTACTGATCGGAAGATCAAACGGGGCGGGAAGCGTCCGTCACAGAAGCGGAAGAGCGATTGGTACTGCACGATCGACTTCGATCCATTGCAGCCCCACCTCCTCCGGCCGGTCCCCCGTGGGGGAGGTCCTGTCTCCGGGGTGCCAGGCATGCTTCGGCATGCGGCCCCGAACAGCTGTCAACACTATCAGCCGACGGATGGTCAAGGCCCGCCCTTTACCCGCCTGATACGAGTTCTATGCTCGCTCCATGGCAGAAATTCTGGCTCTCGTCGAGGCCCGGCTGCGCAGCGCGCTCGGTGAACCCGACGCCCGCGCCGCCGTCACCTTCCTGGGCACCGACCGCATCGAGGTACTCCGTTTCGCCGAGGGCGACCTCGTGCGGTACGCGACCCTCGGGATGTCCGCGCACCCGATGACCGATCCGACCGCCGTGGTCGCCGACCCCGTACGGGGCCCGCGCGCCGAGCTGGTGCTGACCGTACGGGGAGGGCTGGCGCCCACCGACAGACTGCTCAGGCCGCTCGCGGTACTGGCCGCGTCCCCGCAGGTCGAGGGGCTCGTCGTGGCTCCTGGGGCCTCGCTGGACGTGGGTGATCCGCTCTGGGACGGGGCCCCCTTCAGCTCCGTCCTCGTGGCGGAACCGGGCGGTCTGGTGGAGGACCTGGAGCTCGACGAGCCCATGGATCCGGTGCAGTTCCTGCCGCTGCTGCCCATGACGGCGAACGAGGCCGCGTGGAAGCGGGTGCACGGGGCGGCCGCGCTCCAGGAACGCTGGCTCGCGCGCGGGACGGACCTGCGGGACCCTTTGCGTAGCGCCGTCGCGCTGGACTGACGGCCCGGACGGGTGACCGTGCCTTGACTGGCGGCCGGGCGGGGAGGAGCGTGGCTTCCTATGAGGGGTGAACCAAGTTGCCCGAAGTGCGGTGGCCGGGTCAGGGCGCCCGGACTCTTCTCCGACTCCTGGCAGTGTGCGCTGCACGGCGCCGTCCACCCCCTCCAGCCCGTCATCCCGCCCAGTGTCGAAGGCCTGGGCGTGGTGGTGCACCGGTCCCGGGTGCCGGCGTGGATGCCGTGGCCGCTGCCGGTGGGGTGGCTGTTCACCGGGATCGCGTCCGCCGGTGACGACCGCAGCGGCGGCCGGGCGACGGCCGTGGCCTGTTCGGGCCCCGGCCCGCTGGGCGGCATCGGCGAGCTGGTGCTCGTCGCCGAGGAACTGGGCGTGGGACTCGGCTCGCGGTACGCGGGCATCGACGGGCCCGACCCCGGCCCCTACATCAACGTCTCGTCACCGCCCCACACCAAGGTCGTCGCCGCGGGCCGCCCGACCCCGCTGTGGCACCTGAACGGAGCCCCCGACGACCGGGCCGTCTTCGCGGGGGAGGCGAGGGGCCTGTGGCTCTGGGCCATCGTCTGGCCGGAGCAGTCCGGCCTCCTCATGTACGACGAGCTCGTCCTCACCGACCTCCGCGACGCGGGAGCGGAGGTCGAGCTCCTTCCTTGTGGGGCCCTGAGTCCCCGCATCCTGGGCCCGGCGTAGGCCGTCCCCGGATCCTTACGGGGCGAATCGGGACCTCCGGCCCGGTTATCCTGGAGTGCCCCCACCCGTACGACCCCTGGAGCTCGGCTGTGCGCATCGACCTGCACGCCCACTCCACGGCATCCGACGGTACGGACACCCCCGCCGAGCTGGTGCGCCATGCAGCCGCCGCGGGACTGGACGTGGTCGCGCTGACCGACCACGACACCGTGGGCGGATACGGGGAGGCCCTCGCGGCCCTTCCCACCGGACTGACCCTCGTGACCGGGGCGGAGCTGTCCTGCCGGCTCGACGGGATCGGCGTGCACATGCTCGCGTACCTCTTCGATCCCGAGGAGCCCGAGCTGGCCCGCGAGCGGGAACTCGTCCGCGACGACCGCACCCCCCGGGCCCGGACCATGGTCGACAAGCTGCGGGCGCTCGGCGTCGACGTCACCTGGGAGCAGGTGGCGCGGATCGCCGGTGACGGCTCGGTCGGACGGCCGCACGTCGCCACCGCCCTGGTCGAGCTGGGCGTCGTACCCACCGTCTCGGACGCGTTCACGCCCGACTGGCTCGCCGACGGCGGCCGCGCGTACGCCGAGAAGCACGAGCTCGACCCCTTCGACGCCATCCGCCTGGTCAAGGCGGCCGGCGGCGTCACCGTCTTCGCGCACCCCGCCGCCGTCAAGCGCGGCCGGTGCGTGCCCGAGTCCGCGATAGCCGAGCTGGCGGCCGCGGGCCTGGACGGCATCGAGGTGGACCACATGGACCACGACGCCGGCACCCGCGCGCGACTGCGCGGCCTGGCGGGCGACCTCGGACTGCTGACCACCGGGTCCAGCGACTACCACGGCAGCCGCAAGACCTGCCGCCTCGGGGAGTACACGACCGACCCCGAGATCTACGGCGAGATCACGCGCCGTGCGACCGGAGCCTTCCCCGTGCCCGGCGCCGGCGGACGCGAGCGCTGACCGGCCCCTCGCGGCCCGCTCCACCCGTCCCACCTTTTTTCGCGACACCCCTCTCTCCTGCAAGGCATCACTGTGTTTGATTTCGCCGTCTTCGGATCCCTTTTTCTCACGCTTTTTGTGATTATGGACCCCCCGGGGATCACGCCGATCTTCCTCGCCCTCACCTCCGGCCGCCCCGTCAAGGTGCAGCGCCGCATGGCCTGGCAGGCCGTGTGCGTGGCCTTCGGTGTCATCGCCGTCTTCGGCATCTGCGGTCAGCAGATCCTGGACTACCTGCACGTCTCCGTCCCGGCGCTGATGATCGCCGGTGGTCTGCTGCTCCTGCTCATCGCGCTGGACCTGCTCACCGGCAAGACCGACGAGCCGAAGCAGACCAAGGACGTGAACGTGGCCCTGGTGCCGCTGGGCATGCCGCTGCTCGCCGGGCCCGGTGCGATCGTCTCGGTGATCCTGGCCGTGCAGAAGGCGGACGGGGCCGTCGGCCAGGTCTCCGTCTGGGCCGCCATCATCGCGATGCACGTCGTGCTGTGGATCACCATGCGCTACTCGCTGGTGATCATCCGGGTCATCAAGGACGGCGGCGTCGTCCTCGTGACGCGGCTCGCCGGCATGATGCTCTCGGCGATCGCCGTCCAGCAGATCATCAACGGCGTGCTCCAGGTCGTACACGGCGCCTGACCCGGCGGCCCCGCGCATGCGAACGCCCCCGCACCGGATCGGTGCGGGGGCGGATACGTTCTCGTGCGAGCGTCAGATGGACGCACTCTCGGCCGGTCGGATCAGAATGCGCTGGCCGACGGCTGCGGCCTGCTGCACGATCCGGTTGACGGAGGCCGCGTCCACGACGGTGCTGTCCACGGCGGATCCGTCGACATCGTCCAGGCGCAGAATCTCGAAGCGCATGGGGCTTCTCCCTTCGTCAGTGTTCTCCTTGCACAGGGTTCAACGAAGTGTAGGCCGCAATCATTCCCTACGCTAAGGAAATTTTTTCACTGGCTAAGTACTAGCCGGTGCAGACGTCCCAGAAGGCGGCCAGCGCGGCGGCCGTGACGGCCGGATCCTCGGCGTTCGGGGAGTGCCCCGTCCCGGGGACGACCACCCGCTCGGCGCCGAGGCGCCGGGCCATCTCGTCCAGCAGCGGTACCGGCCACGCGTCGTCGACGGCGCCCGACAGGACCAGCTTCGGCAGCCCGGTGCGGCCCAGCTCCTCCACCCGGTCGGGCTCGGAGATCAGCACCCGGCCCGTCACGATCAACTGCTCGGGAACGGTCGCCACCCACCGCCCCCGCAGGAACTCCGCCAGCTCGGCGGAGTCCGCGGCCGCGTCCTGCGGGTCGTAGGCGCGCATCGCCGCCCAGATGGCGGGCATGTCCCCGCCCATCGCCTCCAGCGCCGCCACCAGCAGCTTCGTACGCGCCTGCTGCTCCTCGGCGATCGCGGCGGGCCCGCTGCTCAGCAGGGTGAGCGAGGCGAAGGGCGAGGGGTCGCGGAGCACCGCGGCGCGCGAGATCAGCCCGCCGAGCGAGTGCCCGACCAGGTGCACGCGGTCCGATCCCAGGGCGCGGACCTGCGCGAGCACGTCCTGCGCCAGCTCTTCCAGGGCGTACGGAGCCTCCTCGCGCGGGCCCGGGCTCTCGTACTGGCCGCGCCCGTCGACGGCGACCACCCGGTACCCGGCGGCGGCCAGCGGCTCCAGGAGGCCGATGAAGTCCTCCTTGCTGCCCGTGAAACCGGGGACCAGCAGGGCGGTGCCGCGGACGGGCTCACCGGCCTCGTGCACGGCGAACCCGCCGCGCTCGGTGGTGAGGAGGTACGCGCGGGCGGCGGAGGGCAGGGTCAGGCGCGGCGGCTTGCTCATGGGCCCGAGGTTACCGGCCCGTAGATTCCGGGCGCAGCCTCCCCCGGACGACCCCCGGGAGACCCTCCCCGGGTACGCCGACGGCCCCGGCCCCCTCGGAAGGGGGACGGGGCCGTCGGTGCGGTGCCGGGGTGCCTACGCCTCCGGGGCGGCCGCGACCTTGCGGGTGCGGGTGCGCTTCGGCTTGACCGGTGCCTCCTCGGCCACGGCGGCGGCCTCGGCGACCGGAGCGGCCTCGGCGACCTTGCGCGTACGGGTCCGCTTCGGCTTGGCCGGAGCCTCCTCCGCCACGGCCACCGCGACGGCCTCGGCGACCGGAGCCGCCTCCGCGACCTTGCGGGTCCGGGTGCGCTTCGGCTTGACCGGCGCCTCCTCGGCCACGACGGCGACCTCGGCGACCGGGGTCACCGGGGCGGCCGCGACCTTGCGGGTGCGCCGCGCCTTGACCGGCTCGACCGGCGGGGCCATCTGGAAGTCCGGCTCGGGGGCGCTCGCCACGATCTTGCGCGGGCGGCGCGCCCGGACGGGCGCGGGCTCGACGGGAGCCGCCATCTGGAAGTCCGGCTCCGGGGCGCTCTCCACGACCTTGCGGACGCGGGCGCGCCGCGGCCTGGCCGGGGCCTCCTCGGCGACCGGGGTCACCGCGGCCACGGGAGCCTCGACCACGGGGGCCTCGACCACGGCGGCCGGAGCGGCCTCCACGGCCTGGGGGGTCTCCACGGCCTGGGCCGGAACCGCACCCACGCGGGTGCGGCGGCGGCGCGGCCGGCGCGGCTCGTCGGCGGCCGGAGCGGCCGGCGCGTCCACCACGGGGGTGACGGCGGCGGCCTCGGCGCCCTCGGCGAACTCCGCACCACCACGGGTGCGACGGCGCTGACGCGGCGTACGGGTGCGCGCGGGGCGCTCCTCGGTCGCCACGGCGGCAGCGGCCGGACCGGAGCGCCCGCCACGGCCACCGCGGCCGCCGGTCTCGCCCAGGTCCTCAAGGTTCTCGGCCTTCAGGCCGGCCCGCGTGCGCTCGGCGCGCGGCAGGGTGCCCTTGGTGCCGGCCGGGATGTTCATCTGCTCGTACAGGTGCGGGGACGTGGAGTACGTCTCCACCGGGTCGTGGAAGTCCAGCTCCAGCGCCTTGTTGATCAGCTGCCAGCGCGGGATGTCGTCCCAGTCGACCAGGGTGACGGCGATGCCCTTCTTGCCCGCGCGGCCGGTGCGGCCCACGCGGTGCAGGAAGGTCTTCTCGTCCTCGGGCGTCTGGTAGTTGATGACGTGGGTCACGCCCTCGACGTCGATGCCGCGGGCGGCGACGTCGGTGCAGACCAACACGTCGACCTTGCCGTTGCGGAAGGCGCGCAGCGCCTGCTCGCGGGCGCCCTGGCCGAGGTCGCCGTGAACGGCGCCGGAGGCGAAGCCGCGCTTCTCCAGCTGCTCGGCGATGTCGGCCGCCGTGCGCTTGGTGCGGCAGAAGATCATGGCGAGCCCGCGGCCTTCGGCCTGCAGGATGCGGGAGACGAGCTCCGGCTTGTCCATGTTGTGCGCGCGGAAGACGTGCTGCGTGGTGTTGGCGACGGTCGCGCCCTCGCCGTCCTCGGACACGGCGCGGATGTGCGTCGGCTGGGTCATGTACCGGCGGGCCAGTCCGATGACCGCGCCCGGCATGGTCGCCGAGAACAGCATCGTCTGACGCTTGGGCGGCAGGTAGCTCATGATCCGCTCGACGTCGGGCAGGAAGCCCAGGTCGAGCATCTCGTCGGCCTCGTCCAGGACCAGGGCCCGGACGTGCGACAGGTCGAGCTTCTTCTGACCGGCCAGGTCGAGCAGGCGGCCCGGGGTGCCGACGATGATGTCGACGCCCTTCTTGAGCGCCTCGACCTGGGGCTCGTACGCGCGGCCGCCGTATATGGCGAGGACGCGGACGTTGCGGACCTTGCCCGCGGTCAGGAGGTCGTTGGTGACCTGGGTGCAGAGCTCGCGGGTGGGAACCACCACGAGGGCCTGCGGGGCGTCGGTGAGCTGGTCGGGCCTGGCCCGGCCGGCCTCGACGTCCGCGGGGACGGTGACCCGCTCCAGCAGGGGAAGGCCGAAGCCCAGCGTCTTGCCGGTACCGGTCTTCGCCTGGCCGATGACGTCCGTGCCGGAAAGGGCGACGGGAAGGGTCATCTCCTGGATGGGGAAGGGGGACACGATGCCGACGGCCTCAAGGGCCTCGGCCGTCTCGGGAAGGATCCCGAGGTCTCGGAACGTAGTCAGGGTGCTGCCTCTTCTGTGAGACGCGGCGCGAGGCGGCGAGGGGGGTCGTACCGTGCTGTGCTTGCAGTACTGCTGCGTACGAAGCTGCGCGGGACCACGAGCCATCGCTCAGGCGCTTTATGCCGCTGAGGGGGCCCCTCGTGGGAGGCGGTACGCATGAACGTACGCACCACACCGAGGGCGGTCGGTTGGAGCCGATCGGGCCACCGACCGGGCATCCTCATTCGGACGGCCCGCCGAGTATTCGGCAGGCGCATTACCACTGTACCCCGGAATCGCGCAGCTGTGTCGGGTGAATTCACCGGGTAGACGCGTTTAGCTGGACAGGCGGTCAACCGGCATGGTGCCTTGGAGGGCCATTCGGCGGGCTATTGTGCGGAGCATGTCGACCGTAGAAAACGCCTCGCCCGCCGACGACAGCGCACCCGCCGAAGCCGTCGGTATCGCTTCCCAGGACTGGGCGACCGCCTCTGCCTCGCCGCAGTACCGGGCCGCCGTCGTGGACCTGCTCGGCGCACTCGCTTACGGAGAGCTCGCGGCCTTCGAGCGCCTCGCGGAGGACGCGAAGCTCGCGCCCACCCTGGACGACAAGGCCGAGCTCGCCGCGATGGCGTCCGCCGAGTTCCACCACTTCGAGCGGCTGCGGGACCGGCTCACGGCCATCGAGGTCGAGCCCACCGCCGCCATGCAGCCCTTCGCCAAGGGCGTCGACGACTTCCACCGCCAGACCGCTCCCTCGGACTGGCTGGAGGGCCTGGTCAAGGCCTACGTCGGCGACTCCATCGCCAGCGACTTCTACCGCGAGGTCGCCTCCCACCTGGACACCGACACCCGCGCGCTCGTGCTCGGCGTGCTCGACGACACCGGCCACGGCAACTTCGCCGTCGAGAAGGTGCGCGCCGCGATCGAGGCGGACCCGCGCTGCGGCGGCCGGCTCGCGCTGTGGGCCCGCCGGCTGATGGGCGAGGCCCTCTCGCAGGCGCAGCGCGTGGTCGCCGAGCGTGACGCCCTCTCGACCATGCTGGTCGGCGGCGTCGACGGAATGGCGGCGGGCTTCGACCTGGCGGCCGTCGGCGAGATGTTCACCCGGATCACCAAGGCGCACACCAAGCGGATGGCGGCCCTCGGCCTCGCCGCCTGACCGGACGCGGACGCCGCCACGGGCCCCGCGGGGCTCCACGCGGCTCCCCGGGCTCCACACGTCGGCCCCGGCGCGCATCGTGCGCGCCGGGGCCGACGTACGTCCGTCAGGAGATCCTCAGGGGTCAGCCTTGCGACGGGAGTGAAAACGGAGTCCTGCGGGCGGGCCTGCGGGGCCCGGCGGCCGGACGGAGCAGCAGGGACAGGACCACCGCCGACACGAGCACCCCGCCGACGAAGGTCGCGGTCAGGGTGTTGTGGCCGGGGCCCAGTGCGAAGTGGGTCAGATACGCCCCGAACAGCGCCCCCAGCACACCGCTGACCAGCACCACCCTCGGGGACGGCAGCCGGCGTGCGAGCACTCGGGCGGCTGTTGCGGACAGGGCGAGGCCCAACAGAGCGGAGCCGAGCACTTCCATCAGCAGCATGAGGTCTCTCCCATACGTCAGGGCAAACCGGGTCACTGCCGTCCTACCCGAAGCGGAAGAAAGGGAAACGGCCCGGTGGAAGCAACCACCGGGCCGTTTGCGACAGTTCTCAGAGCGCGCCGAAGCCGACCTTGCGCACGCTCGGCTCACCCAGGTCGACGTACGACAGGCGGTCGGACGGCACCAGGACCTTGCGGCCCTTGTTGTCGGTGAGGCTCAGCAGCGGCTCGTTGCCGGACAGCGCCGCGGTGACGATGCTCTCCAGCTCCTCGGCGCTCAGGTCGCTCTCCAGCACGATCTCCCGGGGTGCGTGCTGCACGCCGATCTTGACCTCCACGGCTTTGTCCCTCCGACGATCCGGTTCGCGCGATCAGCCGCGCCGTACGCGGTCCACATTAGCCCGGTGAGGGGAGGGGACCGCGCGGAACGGACACGCTGGCAGCGAACAACGGCAGGTACGGGCCGCCGCGGGCCGGCCTGCTCAGCCCAGTTCGGGACTCGGCTCGGCGCCGTGCAGCGGGAAGCCGGCGATACCGCGCCAGGCGAGCGAGGTCAGCAGGCCGACCGCCGTGTCTCGGGCGACCGGGCTCTCGCTGGACAGCCAGTAGCGGGCCACGACCTGCGAGACCCCGCCCAGGCCCACGGCCAGCAGCATCGACTCGTCCTGGGACAGGCCGGTGTCCTCGGCGATGACCTCGCAGATGGCCTCGGCGCACTGGAGCGAGACGCGGTCCACGCGCTCGCGCACCGCCGGCTCGTTCGTCAGGTCGGACTCGAAGACCAGCCGGAAGGCGCCGCCCTCCTCCTCCACGTACGCGAAGTACGCGTCCATCGTCGCGGCCACGCGCAGCTTGTTGTCGGTCGTCGACGCGAGCGCGGTGCGCACCGCCAGCAGCAGGGCCTCGCAGTGCTGGTCCAGCAGCGCCAGGTACAGGTCGAGCTTGCCGGGGAAGTGCTGGTACAGCACCGGCTTGCTCACTCCGGCACGCTCGGCGATGTCGTCCATCGCCGCAGCGTGGTAACCCTGCGCGACGAAAACCTCCTGAGCCGCGCCCAGGAGCTGGTTGCGTCGGGCTCGGCGCGGCAGTCGTGTGCCCCGCGGACGCGCTGCCTCGGTCTGCTCGATGGCTGTCACGCCGCCTCCCACTTTCTCTAAGAACACAGTGCGCTCTGCGCCGCGCCCGCCATCGTACTTTTCGGTAACCGAATCTGGAGGGTTCAAGCCGAGTTTTCTCGCGGTACGGACGAGCCGGAGGCGCTGGTCAGCGGTCGGTCGGAGGGCGGTCAGCGGTAGTCGTCCTCGTCCAGCGGCACCACCCGCGCCTGCTCGGCCGCATCCCCGTCCGCGACCTCGCCCACCTCCGCCCCGGTCATCGGGTCGTCCTCGTCCGGCCGGAGGTCGGCCAGCTGCTCCGCCACATCCGCCTCGGGCGCCTCAGGATCGAGGGTTTCCGGAAACGGCTCCCGGAAGGTGTCCGGCTCCGCAGGGTCGACAGTCATGCCGCTCCCCTCGCTTCCTTGCTCTCACCTACGAGCCTAGGAGGATCGCGGATGCACCGCTATGCGGATCGCGATCCGCTTGTGTCTGTGACCGCGAACACAGGAAGTGGAGCGTGATCGTCTCGTAACATTGCCCGCATGTCTTCGACCGAGCTGCCGGGCGTACGGTCCACCGCCGAGCTGTCCTCCCTGGTGGGAGCCGTCCGGGTGGCCGAAGGAGAGCAGCTGCGCACCGCCGCGCTGCCCGGGCTGGAACTGGCCGTGCGGGTGCGCCCGCCCCTGCGCACGGGACTGCCGCCCGCGCTGTTCGTGCACGGACTGGGCGGTTCCTCGCAGAACTGGTCGGACCTCATGGCGCAGCTGGCCGACACCGTCGACGGCGAGGCCCTGGACCTGCCCGGCTTCGGCTGGTCCCCGCCGCCCGCCGACCGCGACTACTCCGTCACCGCCTTCGCCCGCGCCGTCATCCGCCACCTCGACGCCGCCGGGCGCGGTCCGGTCCACCTGTTCGGGAACTCCCTGGGCGGCGCCGTCTCCACCCGCGTCGCGGCCGTCCGGCCCGACCTCGTGCGCACCCTCACGCTGGTCTCGCCCGCCCTGCCCGAACTGCGCGTGCAGAAGTCGGCCGTGCCGACCGCGCTCCTCGCCGTACCGGGGGTGGCGGGGCTCTTCAGCCGGTTGACGCGCGGCCTCAGCGCCGAACAGCGCACCCGCGGGGTGACGGACCTCTGTTACGGAGACTCCTCGCGCGTGACACCCGAGGGATTCCGCCACGCCGTGGAGGAGATGGAGCGGCGGATGGCCCTGCCGTACTTCTGGGAGGCGATGACCCGCTCCTCGCGCGGCATCGTCGACGCGTATACCCTCGGCGGCCAGCACGGACTGTGGCGCCAGGCGCAGCGGGTTCTCGCGCCGTCCCTGCTGGTCTACGGTGGCCGGGACCAACTGGTCTCGTACCGTATGGCGCACAAGGCCGCCGCCGCCTTCCGGGGTTCGCGGCTGCTGAGCCTGCCCGAGGCCGGGCACGTGGCGATGATGGAGTACCCCGAGGTGGTCGCCGCCGCCTTCCGGGAGCTGCTCCGCGACACCGGCACGGGCGAGTGCGAGACCGACCGGGATACCGAAGACGGCAGAGGCTGAGGACCGTGGGACGACACAGTCGCAAGGCCCCGAGCCCGGCCCCGGTTCCTGCCCCGGCCCCCGCTCCCGTCCCGCCGCAGGCGGAGTACGAGCCGTGGCCGCACGAGGAACCGCCCGCCGCACAGTGGCCCGAACCCACCGTGAACCACCAGGGCTACGTCGCCCAGGACCCGCCGTTCGCCGGCGCGCGGGCCGGGGGTCACCCCCAGCAGTACGAGCCCGGCGGCGCCTGGGGCGCCCGCCCCGACTCCGTGTACGGGGACTGGCACGGCGTCCCGCGCCCGCGCCGCGCCACCGGCGCCGCCCCGGCGGCTCCCGCCGCGGGTGCGGCCCTCCTGGACTCCGACACCCCGGCCTTCGGCACGCCCGCCGTGGGCTTCCCGCAGGTGGTCCTGGAGCAGCCGGCCCCGGCTCCGGCCGCGTTCCCGGCCCCCGTGCCGACTGCCGAGCCCGACCCCTTCACCTCCACGGGCTCGCACCGCCGCGTGCCCGGGCCGCGAAAACCCGTCGATCCCGTCGAGGAGCCGCCCGGCTCCGGCCGCGGCCACAAGGTCCGTACGTACACCGGCATGGCCGCCGCGGCCGTCACCACCGTCCTCGCCGTCGTCGTCGCGGGCCAGGTGATCGCGGACGGCGACGGCGCCAAGACCGGTACCGCGGCCGCCCCCGGCGAGGGCCGGTCCGACCCGGCCGCCTCCCGCTCGGACGGCCGCCCCACCCCGGACGCGGCGGTGGCCGCGCCCGTACCCGCGGCGCCCTCCGCCGCGCCCGCGCCGGAGCTGACGTACGAGCAGCAGATGGCGCAGCAGCTGCCGCTGGACGCGAAGCTCGCCGGCCCCGGGACCTTCGACACCGTGCCCGGTGTGGCCAAGGCGCCCGGCAAGGGCAGGCTCGTGCGCTACCGCGTCGACATCGAGCAGGGGCTGGGCCTGGACCCGCAGCTGTTCGCCGAGGCGGTCCAGCGCACCCTCAACGACCCGCGCAGCTGGGCCCACGGGGGAGCGATGACCTTCGAACGGGTACCGGGCGGCGAGGCCGACTTCGTGATCACGCTGGCCAGCCCCGGGACCACCGGGGTCTGGTGCGCCAAGTCCGACCTCGACACCACCGTCGAGAACGTCTCCTGCGACTCCGCGTCGACCTCCCGGGTCATGATCAACGCGTTCCGCTGGGCGCAGGGCTCCACGACCTACGGTCCGGACCAGATGTTCGCCTACCGCCAGATGCTCATCAACCACGAGGTCGGCCACCGGCTCGGACACGGGCACGTGAACTGCCAGACCCCGGGCTCGCTCGCGCCGATCATGCAGCAGCAGACGAAGTCCCTCGACATCGGCGGAATCCAGTGCAAGGCCAACCCCTGGGTGTTCCCCGGAAGTTGATGCCAGAAGGCGGTATCGGGGCGGAAACCCGCGTTGACAATCCGTCCGATCATCGGCGATGGTTCTCCGCATGTCGCAGCACCACACCATGACCGCGAGCGCCGCCATTGAGCTGGCGCTGCTTGGTGTGACCGCGCACAGCGTGGCCGACATCCTCTGTCGCTGACGCCTGCCTGAAGCGCCGCGACCCTTTTCCACATTTCGCCGCGCCCGGGTGTACGCATGCCCGCAGGCGCGGCTCTTTCGTCATCGGTGACCCCTTTTCCGGCGCTGATCGCTGCCCCTGGCGTGGCCTTCTCCTGCTTTTCCTCCTTCACGCCGAGAGGTCCTTCTCCGATGTTGCGTCAGTCCCACATATCGCGCCGCGTGGCCGCGGTCGCCGTCAGCCTCGTACTGGCCGGGGGCGCCGCCGCCTGCGGGCCCAAGGGCGGCGCGGACAAGGCCGGTTCGGGCGACAAGCCGGGCGCCGCCGGGGGTGCGCCGCAGAAGGGCGGCACCCTGACCGTCCTCAACTCCGAGCCGCAGAGCGACTTCGACCCGGCCCGCCTCTACACCTCGGGCGGCGGAAACGTTCCCTCGCTGGTCTTCCGCACGCTGACCACCCGCAACCGCGAAGCCGGGGCGGCCGGCACCAAGGTCGTGCCCGACCTGGCCACCGACACCGGCAAGCCCAACGCCGACGCCACCGAGTGGACGTACACGCTCAAGGACGGGCTGAAGTACGAGGACGGCACCCCGATCACCACCGCCGACATCAAGTACGGCATCGAGCGGTCCTTCGCCGGCGAGCTCTCGGGCGGCGCCCCCTACCTGCGCGACTGGCTGATCGGCGGCGAGACGTACGAGGGCCCCTACAAGGACGGCGGCAAGGGCCTCGACTCGATCGTCGTGCCCGACGCGAAGACGATCGTCTTCAAACTGCGCAAGCCCGAGGGCGAGTTCCCCTTCGTCGCCACCCAGACCCAGTTCGCGCCCGTTCCCAAGGCCAAGGACACCGGGGTCAAGTACGAGGAGCACCCCGTCTCCTCCGGCCCGTACAAGGTCGTCAAGAACGACAACGACGGCGAGCACCTCACCCTGGAGCGCAACGAGCACTGGGACGAGAAGACCGACGAGGAGCGCAAGGCCTACCCGGACAAGATCGACGTCCGCTCCGGGCTGGACTCCGCCGTCATCAACCAGCGCCTGTCCACCAGCTCCGGCCCCGACGCGGCGGCCATCACCACCGACACCAACCTCGGGCCCGCCGAACTCGCGCAGATCGGCAGCAACAAGGAGCTGGAGGGGCGCGTCGGCACCGGCCACTTCGGCTACGTCAACTACCTGGCCTTCAACCCGAAGGTCGCCCCCTTCGACAACCCGAAGGTCCGCCAGGCCGTCTCCTACGCCATCAACCGCACCAGCGTCGTCAACGCGGCCGGCGGCTCCGCGCTGGCCGAGCCCGCCACCACCTTCCTGCCCGAGCGCGAGGCCTTCGGCTTCACCCCGTACGACCACTTCCCGGCGGGCAAGACCGGCGACCCGGCCAAGGCCAAGCAGCTGCTGGCGGAGGCGGGCTTCCCCGACGGCGTCACCGTCACCCTGACCCACTCCACCGCGCAGAACCGCCAGACCAGCCCCGAGGTCGCCACCGCCGTCCAGCAGTCGCTCGCCGCCGCCGGCATCACCGTCAAGCTGGAGGGACTGGAGAACAACGCCTTCAACGAGAAGCGCTGGGACGCCAAGAACACCCCCGGCTTCTTCCTCTCCCGCTGGGGCGCCGACTGGCCGTCCGGCGGCCCCTTCCTCGCCCCGATCTTCGACGGCCGGCAGATCGTGACCAACGGCTCCAACTACAACCACGCGCAGCTCGACGACCCGGCCGTCAACACCGAGATCGACGAGATCGCCAAGCTGACCGACCTCGCCGCGGCCGGCAAGCGCTGGGGCGCCCTCGACAAGAAGATCGGCGAGCAGGCCCTCGACGTGCCGCTCTTCCACCCGGTCTACAAGCGCCTCGTCGGCAAGGACGTCAAGAACGTCGTGATCAGCGACTGGACGGGCGTCCTCGACATCTCGCAGGTCTCCGTCAAGTGACCGTCACCGCCGAACGATCGGTGCCCGCACCCGGGGTCGTCACCCCGGGCGCGGGCACCGCCCGCCAGATCGGGCGGCGCCTGCGCCGCCGCCCCGCGGCCCTCGCGGCCGCCGGCGTCCTCGCCCTGCTCGTCGTGGTCGCCCTCACCGCGCCCCTGCTCGCCCAGCTCACCGGCCAGGACCCGAACGCGTACCACGACGACCTCGTCGACTCCGCGCGCGGCGGCGTCCCGTACGGCTCCTTCGGCGGGATCTCCGCCGACCACTGGCTCGGCGTCGAACCGGGCACCGGCCGCGACCTGTTCACCCGGCTCGCCTACGGCGCCCGGGTCTCCCTGCTCGTCGCCCTCGGCGCCACCGCCGTACAGACCGCCGTCGGGGTGGCCGCCGGGCTCGCCGCCGCCCTCGGCAACCGTTTCGTGGGACAGCTCATCGGCCGGTTCACCGACGTGATGATCGCCCTGCCCATGCTGGTGCTCGGCATCGCCCTCACCGCCGTGGTCCCGCCCGACTTCCCGCGGCCGCTGCTGCTGATCCTGATCATCGGACTGCTCGACTGGGGCGGCATCGCCCGGATGGTGCGCGCCCAGACCCTCGCCCTGCGCGGCCTGGACTTCGTGGACGCCGCCCGGCTCTCCGGCAACAGCACGCTGCGGATCGCCCGCCGCGAACTGCTGCCCTCGCTGGCCGCACCCGTCATCACCTACGCCGCGATCAAGGTCCCCACCGCCATGGTGGCCGAGGCCTCCCTGTCCTTCCTCGGCGTCGGCGTGAAACCGCCCACCCCCTCCTGGGGGCAGATGCTGTCCAGCGCCCAGACCTGGTTCCGCGCCGACCCCACCTACGTCCTGCTCCCCGCCGGGCTGCTCTTCGTCACCGTGCTCGCCTTCACCGTGCTCGGCGACGCCGTCCGCACGGCCCTCGACCCGCGCGAAGGCTCCCGCCTGCGGGTCGGCACCAGAAAGGAGCGCAAGCAGTGACACGCTTCGTCCTCAAACGGACCGGCGGCGCACTGCTCGTGCTGCTCGCCCTGTCCGTCCTCATCTACGCCCTCTTCTACCTCGCCCCCGGCGACCCCGCCCGGCTCGCCTGCGGGGAGCGCTGCAACCCGGCGCAGATCGCCCAGGTGCGCGAACAGCTCGGACTGAACGAGTCGGCGCTCACGCAGTACCTGCACTTCCTCCAGGGGCTGCTGGTGGGCCGGGACTACTCCGGCGGCGCCGGGCTCGTCCTGCACTGCGACGCACCCTGCCTGGGATTCTCGTACCAGAACGACCAGCAGGTCACCGAGCTCATCCTGGAGCGGCTGCCCGCCACCCTCTCCCTCGCGCTGGGCGCGCTGGTGATCTGGCTGGTGGTCGGCGTCGGCACCGGACTGCTGTCCGCGCTGCGCCGCGGCGGCATCACCGAACGGGCCCTGACCGTCCTCACCCTCGCCGGAACCGGCACCCCCGTCTTCATCCTGGGCCTGCTCCTGCTCATGACCGTCTGCGCCTACCTCCAGTGGCTGCCCTTCCCGACGTACGTGCCGCTGACCGAGGACCCCGAGCAGTGGGCCTGGAACCTGCTCCTGCCGTGGGTGACGCTCGGCCTCTTCGAAAGCGCCAAGTACGCCCGACTCACGCGCAGTTCGACCCTGGAGACACTCGCCGAGGACCACATCCGTACCTTCCGCGCCTACGGGGTGGGCGAGCGGGCCGTCGTCACCCGGCACGCGGTGCGCGGCGCCGTGGCCCCCGTGATCGCGCTCAGCGCCGTGGACTTCGGCACGATGATCGGCGGCGCCGTGCTGACCGAGTCGCTGTTCGGGATCCCCGGACTCGGCAAGACCCTCATCGACGGGGTGCGGGTCGTGGACCTGCCCGTCGTCGTCGGCGTCGTCCTGGCCATCGGCACGGCCGTGGTCCTCGCCGGCGCGATCGCCGACCTGCTGTACGCCGCCGCGGACCGAAGGGTGACCCTCGCATGACGGAACCACTGGTGGAGGTCGACGGCCTCGTGGTCGACTTCCCGGTCGGCGGCGCGGGGGAGTACGTACGGGCCGTGGACGCGCTCTCCTTCACCCTGGACGCGGGACGCGCCCTGGGCATCGTCGGCGAATCCGGCAGCGGCAAGTCCACCGTGGCCGCGGCCCTGCTGGGACTGCACCGCGGCACGGGCGCACGGCTGGTCGGCACCGTCCGGGTGGGCGGCACCGACGTGGCCGCGGCCCCGCCCGCCGAGCTGCGCCGGCTGCGGGGCGGGACCGCCGCCATGGTCTTCCAGGACCCGCTGAGCTCCCTCGACCCGTACTACGCCGTCGGCGACCAGATCGCCGAGGTGTACCGGGTCCACGCGGACGTCTCCCGGCGGGCCGCGCGGGCGCGCGCCGTCGAGGTGCTGGACCGGGTCGGCATCCCGGACGCGGTACGCCGCTCCCGCGCGCGGCCGCACGAGTTCAGCGGCGGCATGCGGCAGCGGGCCCTCATCGCGATGGCGCTGGCGTGCGAGCCGCGGCTGCTGATCGCCGACGAGCCGACCACCGCGCTCGACGTCACCGTCCAGGCGCAGATCCTGGACCTGCTGCACGGGCTGCGGGAGGAGCGGGGGCTCGGGCTGCTGCTGGTCACCCACGACGTGGGGGTGGCGGCGGAGAGCGTGGACGAGCTGCTGGTCATGCGGGGTGGTCACGCCGTGGAGCGGGGGGCGGTGGCGGCGGTGCTCTCCGCGCCCGCCGACCCGTACACCAAGGCCTTGCTGGCGGCGGTGCCGAGGCTGGACGGGCCGCGCGTTCACGATCGGGGCTCCGCCCCGGACCCCGCGCCTCAATCGCCGGCGGGGCTCGATGAGCCCGTCGTCGAAGTGTTCGGGTTGCGGCGGGAGTTCGGGCGGGGGAAGCGGCGGGTCGTGGCCGTGGACGGGGTGTCGCTCGCCGTCCGGGCCGGGGAGACGCTGGGGATCGTGGGGGAGAGCGGCAGCGGCAAGAGCACGCTCGGGCGGATGCTCGTCGGGCTGCTGGAACCCAGTTCCGGGCAGGTGCGCCGGGACGGCGCCGAGGCCGTCGGGATCACGGACGGCGTGCAGATGGTCTTCCAGGACCCGGTGTCCTCCCTCAACCCGCGCCGTTCCGTCGGCGAGTCCATCGCCGACCCGCTGCGCGCGGCCGGGGAGCGGGACGAGGCGGCCGTGCGGGCCCGGGTCGGGGAGCTGCTGCTGCGCGTCGGGCTGGAGCCGGGGCACTACGACCGCTACCCGCACGAGTTCAGCGGCGGCCAGCGCCAGCGGGTCGGCATCGCCCGGGCCCTGGCGCCCCGCCCCCGGCTGATCGTCTGCGACGAGCCGGTCTCCGCCCTCGACGTGACCACGCAGGCGCAGGTCACCGCCCTGCTGGCGGAGCTCCAGCGGGAGCTCGGCATCGCCCTCGTCTTCATCGCGCACGACCTGGCGGTGGTCCGGCAGGTCAGCGACCGGGTGGCCGTCATGCGGGCCGGCGAGATCGTGGAGGAGGGCCCCGTGGACGAGGTCTACGACCGTCCGGCCCACGCGTACACGCGCCGCCTGCTGGCCGCCGTCCCGGCACTGGACCCCGTACTGGCCGCCGAGCGCCGCACCTCCCGGCAGGAGGCCTTCGCCTAGCAGTCAGGTCGTTACTTCTAGCGTGCTCGAACGCGAACCGTACGGGAAAGTTACGACTCTTCACCCCTTCCGGTGGCGCGACGGACAACCGTCCGTCGCGCCTTCGGCATATCCGCTTGAGTTCTCCCGCGGCGGGTCGCCTGACCGACGGCGACCGCCTGAACGGGAGATCGGGGGTGCCACTCGTGCGGATCGGACTGGTCACGGAAGGTGGTTATCCGTATGCGACGGGAGAGGCCAGGCTGTGGTGCGACCGGCTCGTGCGCGGGCTCCCGCAGCACGAGTTCGAGCTCTACGCACTGAGCCGCACCGCCGAGCAGGAACGCGCACGGGTGCCGCTGCCCGAGCACGTCATCAGCGTCCGGACGGCCCCCCTGTGGGCCCCCGCCGACGACGGGCGGAGCTACTCCCGGCGCGAGCGCCGGCGGTTCGGCGAGTGCTTCCGGGAGCTGGTCCAGGGGATCTGCGCCGGCGCACCCGACCCCTTCGCCTCCGGGCTGTACGGACTCGCCGAACTCGCCCGCGAACAGGGCGGGCTGTACGCAGCCCTGCGCTCCGAGTCCGCGGTGCGCGCGCTGGAGTCCGCCTGCCGGGCGCCGGGCGCGAGCGGCACCGTACGGGCGGCGCAGGTGACCGACCTGCTGGAGTTCGTGGACGAACTGGAGCGGCTGCTGCGGCCGTTGTCCCTCGACTGGTACGAGGACCCGGGCGGTCTCGGCGCGGCCGACATCTGCCACGCGGCGGCGGGCGGGGTCGCGGCCCTCCCGGGCCTGCTGGCCAAACGCTTCTGCGGAGTCCCGCTGCTGGTGACCGAGTACGGGGTCCAGCTCCGGGCCCACTACCTCGCCCAGCTCGACGCACGGCGCGAGCCGGCCGACCGCCCGGCCGTACGGGCCCTGCTCGCCGCCTTCCACCTGCGGCTGGCCGTCGAGATCTACGCCCGGGCCGACTTCCTGACCCCCGGCAACGCGCACGCCCGGCGCTGGCAGGAGAAGTGCGGGGCCACCCGCGAGCGGCTGCGCACCGTCTACCCGGGGATGGAGGCGGACCGATTCGCCTCCGTCGGGGAGGCCGCGGACTGCGGTGACCCCGACACGCTCGTGTGGGTCGGCCGGATAGAGCCCGCCAAGGACCTCATCGCGCTGCTGCACGCCTTCGCCGAGGTCCGCCGGGCCGCGCCCGACACCCGGCTGCGGATCTTCGCCACGGCCGCGGCCCCCGGCTACCTCGCCGACTGCCGCTCGCTGGCCGCGCAGCTCTTCCCCGACGAGGCCGCCGACGCGGTCACGGCCGGGGAGAACCCCGTCACCTTCGAGGAGATCGGCGGGCCCGACGCGCCGTCGCCGGCCGAGGCGTACGGCGCCGGGCGCGTTGTCGTGCTGTCCTCCGTGATCGAGGGCTTCCCGGTGACCCTGGCCGAGGCGATGTTCTGCGGCCGGGCCACCGTCTCCACCGACGTGGGCGCGGTGTTCGAGGTCATCGGCGGCACCGGGCTCGTCGTGCCGCCGCGCAATCCGCGGGCGCTGGCCGACGCCTGCCTGTCGCTGCTGCGGGATCCCGAGCGGGCGCAGCGGCTCGGCGCCGCCGCGCGGGCGCGGGCCGTGGAGCTCTTCACCGTCGAGCAGAACGTGGCGGCCTTCCAGGAGATCTACCTGCGGCTGCTGGCGAAGGGCTCCGCCCGGCCGGCCGGGGAGGTCCCCTTCGCCCGGCCCCCGGAGGCGCATGTCCCGGGCCACTGGACCAGCCCCACCTGGGCCGAGCCCTTCCCGGACCCGAGCTCGGAGGCCGCCGTATGACCACCGTCGACCCGGAGATCGCAGCCCCGGCCCATCCGGCTCCGCCGGTTCCGGCTCCACCGGCGGCACCTGAGGCCTGGCCTCTCGGACCCCTGCCCCTTCCAGCCCCGCCGCACACTCCAGCCTCGCCGGCGTTTGAGGCGCGGGGGCTGGGGCGGAGCCCCGGCAGCGGCGCCGCAGGTGTGATGCCGTCCTCTGGTGCACGGTCCGGCGCGGCGCCGTTGCCGGGGGCGCTGCCCCCGGACCCCAGCGCCTCAAACGCCGGCGAGGCTGGATTTGCCGCCGGCGAGGCTGACGGCGCCGTCCGCGTGGCTGGACTTGCCCCCGGCGAGGCTGGAAGGGGCGAGGCCGAGTTGGCCGCCGGCCAGGCTGGAGGCGGGGCAGGGCTGCGCGCGGCGGAGGCGGCCGGGAGGCCCGTGCGGCGGCGGGCCGGTGGGGATCCGGTCAAGGCGCTGCTGCACCGGCACCGGGAGCTGTGCGAGCGGGCCGTGGACCCGCTGGAGATCGCCGCCGGCCTGGAGGCCCATGGCATCACCGACCGCACCGCCGCCCGCTTCCGCCACCGCGACGTCTTCTCCCTCGCCGAGGAGCTGTACGCCCGGAGTCCGCGCGGGGAGCACCCCGCCGCCCGGCCCGGCCGAGCCCCCGCAGGGGCCCCGGCCTTCCGGGGCTTCGGCTACGCGCTGCTGCCCGGCGCCGTCGCGTTCGGCGCGGCCGCCGTCGGGCCGGCGTGGGCCGGGCCCGTCGCCGCGGCCGTCACCGTCGCCGCTCTGGTGTGGCCGGGGCGGGCCGCCCGGGGCCGGTTCCCGTACGCCGCGCACCTGCTGGCCGCGGCCCTCGTGGGCTGGGCCGCGCACCGGCACGGCGCCGCCCTCGCGGTCGGCCTCGCGCTGGCCGTCGCCCCTGGGCACCTGGTCGCCGCCGGATTCGCCGCGGGGGCCCGGGCCCGGCTCGGCGGGAGCCGCGCCCTGGAGGACTTCGCGGACCGGGCCCGGCCCCTGCTCATCGCGGCCGTCGCCGTGTTCACCGCGGCCGCCGCGGGGGCGGCCGCGCTCGCCGGCGCCGCGTTCCCGGTGGCCGTGCCGCTCGCCCTGCTGCTGTTCCTGACCCGGCTCCTGCTCCGGCACGGTGCCCACCGCGGCCCCGTCGGCGCCGCCCTCGCCCTGGCCCTGATCCCGGTCCCGGCGGCGGCCGTCGCCGCCGCGGCCGGACTCCTCGTACACGCCGTCCTCGCCCTGTCCCGTGCATCCGCGCATGCGCGGCCCTGACGGGGCAGGGACGACCACCGACCTTCGGAGCCGACGCCGAGGCGCTGTACCCGTACCCCCGCCCCATCCACCCACCCGTCCGCAAGGAGAAACAGACATGACCGGCCAGCCAACCAACCAAGGGGTCACGCGATGAGGGTGCTGCTGATCGGAGCCAACGGATACCTCGGCCGCTACGTCGCCGACCGGCTGCTCGCCGACCCCGCCGTCCAGCTCACCGCGCTCGGCCGCGGCGACGACGCCGACGTCCGCTTCGACCTCGCCACCGGCAGCCCCGGCGCGCTCACCCGCTTCCTGGACGCCGTCCACCCGGGCGTCGTCATCAACTGCGCCGGCGCCACCCGGGGCGGGGCCCGGGAACTCACCCGGCACAACACCGTCGCCGTCGCCACGATCTGCGAGTCGCTGCGCCGCAGCGGCTGCGGGGCGCGGCTCGTCCAGCTCGGCTGCGCGGCCGAGTACGGGCCCAGCCAGCCCGGATCCTCCACGGCCGAGGACGCCGTGCCGAGACCCGGCGGGCCGTACGGCGTCAGCAAACTGGCCGCCACCGAGCTGGTGCTCGGCTCCGGCCTCGACGCCGTCGTCCTGCGGATCTTCTCGCCCGTCGGCCCCGGCACCCCCGCCGGATCCCCGCTCGGCCGGCTCGCCGAGGCCATGCGCCGCGCGATGCAGGCGGGCGACGGCGAGCTCAAGCTCAGCGGGCTCGGCGTGCAGCGCGACTTCGTGGACGTACGGGACGTGGCGCGGGCCGTGCACGCCGCCTCCCTGTCCGCCGCCCAGGGCGTCGTGAACATCGGCACCGGCCGCGCGGTCCGGCTGCGCGACGCGGCCGCCGTCCTGGCCCGGGTCGCCGGGTACGGAGGCGCCCTGCACGAGCTGGACCTCCCGCACGGCGGATCCCAGCAGGGCCACCACCCGGGCCGGCCGGCCGGGCTCGCCTCCATCGGAGCCCCCCGTTCCGAGGCCACCGCGGAGCAGCTCTCCGGCGCGGCCCCCCAGCCGTACCCGTACCCCGACGGGTGCGGGGCCTGGCAGCAGGCGGACGTCCGTACCGCCCGCGACCGGCTCGGCTGGCGGCCCCGGATCAACCTGGAGGAATCCCTCGCGGACATCTGGATGGAGGCGGCGTGCCGCATCTGACCTCGCCGCCGGGATCGGTGACCGCCGCCGCGGCCGAGGCCGGCCGCCTCGGCCTCGGCATCCCCGGCTACGCGCACCCCCTGCTCGCCCCGGTCGAATGGGCCGAGCTGACCCGCCCCGGCACTCCGCTGCACTGGGCCGTACTGAACGTCACGGACGGCCCCGGCGGGCGGCCCGACCCGCACTGCACGGAAGCGGCGGCGAAGCTGCACGGCGCGGGCGGCACGGTCCTCGGCCATCTCGCGATGCGGGACGGATCGAGGTCGTTCGGGGAGCTGGTCTCCGACGCCCACCGCTTCCGCGACTGGTACGGGGTCGGCGGTTTCTACCTCGCCGAGACCCCGGCAGACAAGGAGGACCTGGCCTCGGTGTGCCGGGTCGTCGAGACCCTGCGCGGTCTGGGGGAGGACCTGCGGATCGTGCTCGGGCACGGCACGCACCCGTACGAGGGCTACGCGGAAGCCGCCGACCAGCTGGTCACCTTCTCCGGGCCGTGGGCCGACTACCGGTGGTCGCAGGTGGCGGAGTGGACCGCGGACCATCCGCCGGAGCGGTTCTGCCACCTGGTCCACGGGGTGCCGCGCACGCACCTGGAGGAGGCCATGCGGATCGCCCGCTGGCAGGGTGCGGGCACGATCTGGTTCACGGACCGGCGCGCGGTCGGCGACCGCGACCCGTGGGCCTCGATGCCCGGGTACTGGGACGAAATCGTCTCAAGAATTGGGACAGGTGTCTTGGAATGAAGACGGGCGTGGCAGTGTTACGGAGAGAACCACCGTTAAGACGTCACCATCTACGGAGTCCCCGTGTCGCTGCCACCCCTGGTCGAGCCAGCTGCTGAGCTCACCGTTGACGAGGTCCGTCGGTACTCCCGCCACCTGATCATCCCCGATGTCGGGATGGACGGCCAGAAGCGCCTGAAGAACGCCAAGGTGCTGGCCGTGGGCGCGGGCGGCCTCGGCTCGCCCGCCCTCATGTACCTGGCCGCGGCCGGCGTCGGCACGCTGGGCATCGTGGAGTTCGACGAGGTCGACGAGTCGAACCTGCAGCGCCAGATCATCCACAGCCAGGCGGACATCGGCCGTTCCAAGGCCGAGTCGGCCCGCGACAGCGTGCTGGGCATCAACCCGTACGTGAACGTGGTCCTGCACGAAGAGCGGCTCGAAGCCGAGAACGTGATGGAGATCTTCAGCCAGTACGACCTCATCGTCGACGGCACGGACAACTTCGCCACGCGCTACCTGGTCAACGACGCCTGCGTGCTGCTGAACAAGCCGTACGTGTGGGGCTCGATCTACCGCTTCGACGGCCAGGCCTCGGTCTTCTGGTCCGAGCACGGCCCGTGCTACCGCTGCCTCTACCCGGAGCCGCCGCCGCCGGGCATGGTCCCGAGCTGCGCCGAGGGCGGCGTGCTGGGCGTGCTCTGCGCGTCCATCGGGTCCATCCAGGTCACCGAGGCCATCAAGGTCCTCACGGGTGTCGGCGAGCCGCTGGTCGGCCGCCTGATGATCTACGACGCCCTGGAGATGCAGTACCGCCAGGTCAAGGTCCGCAAGGACCCCGACTGCGCGGTCTGCGGTCCGAACGCGACGGTCACCGAGCTCATCGACTACGAGGCCTTCTGCGGCGTCGTGTCGGAGGAGGCCCAGGAGGCCGCGCTCGGTTCGACGATCACTCCCAAGCAGCTCAAGGAGTGGATCGACAACGACGAGCCCATCGAGATCATCGACGTCCGCGAGATCAACGAGTACGAGATCGTCTCGATCCCCGGCGCGAAGCTGATCCCCAAGGGCGAGTTCCTGATGGGCACCGCCCTCCAGGACCTGCCGCAGGACAAGCGCATCGTCTTGCACTGCAAGACGGGTGTCCGCAGTGCGGAAGTCCTCGCGGTCCTGAAGTCCGCGGGCTTCGCGGACGCGGTGCACGTCGGCGGCGGCGTCATCGGCTGGGTCCACCAGATCGAGCCCGAGAAGCCGGTCTACTAGCAGTCACCCGGAGGGGCCGTACCGCGCGCGTCGCACGGTACGGCCCCTCCGGCGTTCCGGCGTTCCGTTCGGTCAGGCGCCCGCCGGATCCTCCGGCGCGACGGGCGTCCCCGTGGCGTCCGGGCTCGCGGTACAGACGGTGCCCGCCGCCGGCGTCTTCCCGTCCAGCAGGTACGTGTTGACGGCCTCCTGCACGCAGGGGTCACCGCTGTTGTACGCGCCGTGGCCCTCGCCCTTGTACGTGAGCTCCACGCCCACGCCGGGGCCGAGCCGCTCCACCATCTTGCGGGCGCCCTCGTACGGGGTGGCCGGGTCACCGGTGTTGCCGATCACCACGATCGGGGCGGAGCCGGGGGCGGACACGTCCGGGGTCTCCCAGGTGCCGGGCACGGGCCAGTCGGTGCAGCTCATCATCGCCCAGCCGAGGAAGTCCCCGAAGACGGGCGAGGCCGAACGGAACGCCGGCAGCCCGGCCTTGGTCTCCTCCAGGGTGTAACGGTCCTTGGAATCCACACAGTTGATGGCGGTGTTCGCGGCGCCGAGGTTGCTGTAACGCCCTTGCTGATCACGGCCGTTGAGCGCGTCGGACAGGGCCATCAGCAGCTGCCCCTGCCCGCCCTCGGCCTCGTCGAGACCCTGCTCCAGCAGCGGCCACAGCTCCTTGGAGTACAGGGCCTGCGCGATGCCGTTGGTGGCGGACGTCTCGGTGAGCTGCCGGGCCCCGATGCCCGGGATGGGCTTCGCGGCCAGGTCCTTCTGGAGCTTGATGATGTTGGCCTCGATCTCCTTGGGCGTGCTGCCCTGGAGCCGGCACTCGTCGCCGCGGTCCACACAGTCCTGGGCGAAGTTGTCGAGGGCGAGCTGGAAGCCCTTGGCCTGGCCCATCGACCCTTGCTCGGAGTTCTGGGTCGGGTCCACGACGGCGTCGAAGACGGCCCGACCGACGTTCTTGGGGAAGAGGTGGGCGTAGACCCCGCCGAGCTCGGTGCCGTAGGAGACACCGAAGTAGTTCAGCTTCTCGTCGCCGAGGGCCTGGCGGATGCGGTCCAGGTCGCGGGCGGCGTCCTGGGTGCCGACGTGGGGGAGGAGCTTGCCGGACCTGTCCTTGCAGGCCTTCTGGTACTTCTTGATGTTGTCTACGTAGGTCTTCTCCTCCTGCGGGGTGTCCGGCGAGGAGTCCTGGGCGTAGTACGCGTCCAGCTGCTTGTCGTTCTCGCAGAGGACGGGGGCGCTGGCGCCCACCCCGCGGGGGTCGAAGCTGACCAGGTCGTAGCGGGCGCGCAGGGCCTCGTACTCCTTGGCGGCGCCGGGGAGGGTGGCGACGCCGGAGCCGCCGGGGCCGCCGAAGTTGAAGACCAGGGAGCCGAGACGATTCTTCTGGTCGCGGGCCTTGGCGCGGATCAGGGCGATCGGGATCGTCTCGCCGCCCGGGTCGGCGTAGTCGAGGGGGACGTCGAGGGTGGCGCACTGCCAGTCCTTGGGCGGGACCGGGCCGCCGCCCTGGGCCGGGGTGGGGGCGTCGCAGTCGCCCCACTTGAGGGGCTTGGCCGGCTTCGTGCCGTCGGCCTGCGGCTGGCTCCCCTCGCCGTCGTCGGAGCACGCCGCCGTGGAGAGCAGAGCGGCGGCGAGTGCGGCGGCGGCGGTGACCCGCCAGGCGTTTCTCGGCATGCCTCCATCCTGTGCGCCCTCCGCCACCCCCGCCCCCGCGCTGACCCAAACGGGTCCCCCACCCCTCGGCTGCGCCGCGCCCATCCCAGACCCCGCGCCCCAAACGCCGGCGGGGCTGGAAAATCCAGCCCCGCCGGCGTTTGAGGCGATCTTTCAGCCCGGCCGGCTAGATGGCCTCTTTGCGGGTCAGGAAGTTGAACGAGATCCAGCCCGGCAGCACGGGCAACCAGAAGGTCATCAGGCGGAACAACAGCACCGCCGAGATCGCGACCTCCTTCTCCAGCCCCGCCGCGATCAGGCCCAGCGTCAGCGTGGTCTCCACCGCGCCCATGCCGCCCGGCGTCGGCGCCGCCGAACCCAGTGCGTTGCCCGCCAGGAAGACCACCGCGATGCTCGCGTAGCTGATGGCCTCGCCGCCCCCGAACGCGCGGATCGACGCGTCCAGGCACATCACGAAGCAGCCCGTCAGCAGCAGCATCCCGCCGATGCCCGTCACCAGTTTCTTCGGCCGCTGCAACACGTCCAGCATGCGCGGCACCACACCCGCGAACAGCGCCCGTACCCGCGTCACGACGAACTTCCGCATGAACGGGACCGCCGTCACCACCAGCACCAGCACCGCCACCGTCAGCAGCCCCGCGATGACCGCCCGGGACGGGGTCATCTCGGGGGTCTTCTCGGTCCCGGTCAGGTAGCCGAAGGACAGCAGCAGCAGGATGTGGCTGGCCAGCCCGAAGAGCTGCGAGGCGCCCACGCTCGCGACCGCGAGCCCGGGCCGGACCCCCGCCCGCTGCAGGAAGCGGGTGTTCAGCGCGACGCCGCCGACCGCCGCCGGAGCCACCAGCTTCACGAACGAGCCGGCCACCTGCGCGATCACCGTCCGCAGGAAGGGCACCCGCTCCGGTACGAAGCCCAGCAGGCTCATCGCCGCCGCGAAGTACGTCAGCGCCGAGAAGGCGAGGGCCGCACCGACCCAGCCCCACTGCGCGTCGCCGACGATGGTCGCGAAGTCCACGTGGGCGAGCTGCGTGAGCAGGTAGTACGCACCGAACGCGCCCGCGATGAACGACACGAGCGTGCGCGGCCGGATCCGCTCCAGCCGGGCCGGTTCCACCGGCGCCTGCGGGCGGATCAGCAGCACCTGCTGGCGGATCTGGCTCAGCAGATCCTCCTCGCGGGCCCCGTCCAGCGCGTCGTCCAGGGCCTTCTTCTCGGCCTTCCGCTCGGCGGCCGCCGAGGTCGAGGCGGGCGTGGCGGCCGGGCCGGCCGCGGCCGCGGACTCCGCCTCGCGCGCCGCCTTCGCCGCCCGCGAGGACTCCAGTACGGCCTCCCGCTGCCGCTCCGCCCGCTCCCGGGCCAGCTTGCGCAGCGTCGCCCGGGTGGAACGGCTCAGCGCGATCGGCTGGAGCAGCGGCAGGCAGTCCGCCACCGCGTCCGGGCCGAGCACCGACACCGCCGAGGCCACCGCCCGCTCCGCGCCGACCCGCAGGCCGAGCGTGGTGAGCATCTGGGCGATGTCCATCCGGAGCACCAGATCGCCCGCGGCGATCTCGCCGCCCCGCAGGTCGGTGAGGATGACGTTGCCGGAACGATCCACCACCAGGGCGTCCCCGGTCAGGCGCCGGTGCGCGATCCGCCGCGACTGGAGGGCCCGTACCTGCTCCCACGCGTTGGTGATCAGCTCGTCGGTGATCTCCTCGTCGGGGACGGAGTCCATGCTCCGGCCGCCCAGGTGCTCGTACACGAGCATCACGGCGTCCGGGCCGAGCTCCGAGGTGGCGATCAGCTTCTGCGCGTTGGCCCCGGCCGCGATGGCCGCGTACGCGAGGAGCGCCTCCTGCTCCAGTGCCTGGCGCAGCGACAGCAGGCTGCGTCCCGTGGTGATGCCGCGCAGCGTGAGCCGGCGCCAGACCCGGTAGAAGAAGCCCTGGGCCTGCTGCTCGCGGTCGACGACGGTCACGTCGAGCGGCGGGCCGTCCTCCAGGGTGACGTGGTAGCGCCGGCCGCGGTCGCCCACCTCGGACGCCTCGGGGCCCTCGGGCATCTCGGCGCGCATCGCGCTGACCGGCTGGAAGCCGACCCTGCGCAGTCCGGCGAGGAGGTTCTGCCCGGTGGGGCGCACGTTGGGCGAGCCGACGGCGTACAGGGTGCCGTAGGCGACGCTCCAGCCGATCAGCACGGTGAGGATGATCGAGAAGGGGGTGGTGTACCCGTTGACCAGCATCGTGAGGGCGTTGAGCAGCAGGACCACCCACAGCGCCACGCGCCAGTGGGGTCTGCGGGTCATGCCGACGGCGGTCATGTACGCGATGACGGGCGCGAGGTAGCCGTGCACCGGGTCGGTCAGGGCCCCGCCGCCCGCCGAGCGGGTCAGGGCGTCCTGGATGGTGTCGGGGGCGGCCTGGGAGACCCACAGGTCGGTGGCGAGGGTGACGCCGTGCGCGAGGACGGCGGCGAGCACGCCGTCGGCGATGCGCAGCCCGTCGCGTTTGATCAGCCGCTCGATGGCGAAGGCGACGGGCAGCAGCAGCACCGCGATGCTGGACACCAGCGCCGCGACCTTGATCAGCAGGTCCGGGGCCTGGCCGGTGCCCTTGTTGATGTCCTCCTCGAGACCGACCGTGGTGCCGTGGGCGAAGGCGGCGATGGCGAGCAGGACGGCGATGCCGAGGACGCCGACGAGGAGGCGTACGAGGTCGGACGGCCGGTGCACGCGGGCGGCGAGCAGCGGCTCGTCGACCTCGACGCGGTCGGCGGCCGTGGGGGCGTGGCCGTGCGGCCCCTCCGCGTCGCCGTCGTCGCCGTCGTCGTCCGTACCGCCGCCTTCGACGGTGCCGGGGGCACCCTCGGCGCGCGGGGTCTTCGACGGGATCTCCGGCGTGGCCTTCGGCACGGTCTCCGGCGGGGTCTCCGGTGTGGCCTCCGGGAAGGTCGCCGGAACGGGGTCGGGGCGGGAGGCGGCGCCGTCGTCTGGGCGCGCGCCGTCGTCCGACGCCGCGCCGTTCGGAGGGCTCACACCCTGCTCCTTCGTCGTCACATCCGTCTCTTCTTGATCACGTATCACCAGTCACCGCCCGGAAGATGGTGGCACGGACCGACGGGCCAGCGGGGCATCAGGGTGCGCGCCGGTCCGGAACCCCGACTTCCGCCGGCAGGACTCCGGCGTACTGCACCATGTGCTGAATGAGTGAGGAGCTTCCCGCGTACGCGGAGCACGTGCTTGAGGTGGCCGAGCGTATTCCGCCCGGCCGGGTGATGACATACGGGGACGTCGCCGAATGGCTCGGCGAGGGAGGTCCGCGCCAAGTCGGGCGCGTCATGGCCCTGTACGGGGGAGCCGTGCCCTGGTGGCGCGTGGTGCGGGCGGACGGCGTACCCCTGCCCGGTCACGAGCTGCGCGCCCTGGAGCACTACCGGGCGGAGGCCACCCCGCTGCGTCTGACGGCGGGTGGCGAGCCGCGGCTGGACATGCGACGGGCGCGCTGGGACGGGGTCCCCGGAGACCCCGGACGGGACGGCACACGCGACGAGGCTCACACCTGACAGCTTCGGCCATGCGCGGCCCGGACGGGCGATCGGGCGACGGTGCGAACGTCCGTCCGGGGTACCCGGGGGGACTGCGCGGCGTCGGCCGGTTGCCGTAGCGTTGCCCCTTCGGCTTCTCCGCGAGCCGTCACGGCACCACCCGCAGACCCACCAGGACCGGCACCCCACGTGATCACCTCTTCCTCCGAAAGCCACCGCGCCGAGCGGCGGCGTACGCGGACCCCCGACGCGTACCGCCTCGTGCGCACCGGGCCGGAACGGGTGGATCCCCCTGTGCTGGACGCAGCGCAACGGGCGGTGGTTGACCACACCGGCGGACCACTCCTGGTCCTCGCCGGGCCGGGCACCGGGAAGACGACCACGCTGGTCGAGGCGGTGACCGCCCGGGCGGAGGCGGGGGCGGACCCCGCCCGCATCCTCATCCTCACCTTCAGCCGCAAGGCGGCGGTGGAACTGCGCGACAGGGCCGCCCTGCGGCTGGGCGGTGCGCGGGCTCCGCAGGCCACCACCTTCCACTCCTTCTGCTACGGGCTGGTCCGCGCCCACCAGGACACCGACCTCTTCGCCGACCCGCTGCGGCTGCTGTCCGGCCCGGAGCAGGACGTGATGGTCCGCACCCTGCTGGAAGGCCAGCGCCGGATCCGCTCCATCCGCTGGCCCGACGACCTGCGGGCGGCGCTGACCACGCGCGGCTTCGCCGACGAGGTCCGCGCGGTGCTCGCCCGCGCCCGCGAACTGGGCCTCGGCCCGCAGGCCCTCTCCTCCTTCGCCGACCGCATCGGCCGCCCCGACTGGAAGGCGGCGGCGGCCTTCCTCTCCGAGTACCTGGACGTCCTCGACCTCCAGGGCACGCTGGACTACGCGGAACTCCTCCACCGCGCGGTCCTCCTGGCGGAGGGCACCCCCGCCCTGGCCTCCGCCTACGACGCGATCTTCGTGGACGAGTACCAGGACACGGACGCCTCGCAGCTGCGGCTGCTGCGGGCCCTGACCGGCCGGGGCGGCACGCTGGTCGCCTTCGGCGACCCCGACCAGTCGATCTACGCCTTCCGCGGCGCGGACATCAACAACATCCTCGACTTCGAGTCCGCCTTCCCGGGCGCGCGGGTCAAGGCCCTGACCGTCGGCCGCCGCTCCGGCGCGGCCCTGCTGACGGCGACCCGTCTGCTCACCACCCGGATGCCGGTCCCGCGGCTGCCGGCCGCGGCGGTACGCGCCCACCGGGCTCTCGCACCCGTTCGGGAGGGCGGCCGGGTGGAGGTCTTCACGTACCCGACGGCCGGCGCCGAGCTGGACAACATCGCGGACATCCTGCGCCGGGCCCACCTGGCGGACGGCGTCCCGTGGCAGGACATGGCCGTCCTCGTCCGCGCCGGCGGCCGCACCCTCCCGGCGATGCGCCGCGCCCTGATCGCGGCCGGCGTCCCCACCGAGACCGACGGCACGGACACCCCCCTCCGCCACGAACCCGCCATCACCCCCCTCCTGACCGCCCTCCGCCTGACCGCCACGGCCGCCGAACCGGAGGCCGCGGACCCCACCGACGCGGCCACGGCCGCCGCCGCGGACGAGGCCGGACCGGAGCCCGAGATGGCCGCCCCCGGCGCCGCCGAACCGGGGCCGGGCCCCGACACCGCCGACCCCGCCGGAGGCGTGGAGGCGGCCATTGCGCTGCTCACCTCCCCCCTCGGCGGCATGGACGCCGCCGACCTGCGGCGGCTCGGCCGGGCCCTGCGGGACGAGGAGCGCGCCGCCGGCGTCAAGGTGCCCGCACCCTCCGACGTGCTGCTCGCGCGCGCCCTCGCCGAGCCGGAGCGGCTCACCGCGCACGACCCCGTCTACGCCCGCGGAGCGCAGCGCCTCGGCCTGCTCCTGCGCAAGGCCCGCGAGCTGCTCCAGGGCGGCGGCACCGCCGAAGAGGCCCTGTGGATCCTCTGGGACGGCACCCCCTGGCCCCAGCGGCTGGAGCGCAACGCCCGCCGCGGCGGCGCCGCCGGCCGCAACGCCGACCGCGACCTCGACGCCGTCTGCGCCCTCTTCGACACCGCCGCCCGCGCCGAGGAACGCACCGGCGGCCGCGGCGCGCTCAACTTCCTCGAACAACTGGAGGCAGAGGACATCGCCGCCGACACGTTGACGGCCCGCGCCACCCGCTCCGAAGCCGTCCGCCTGATGACCGCCCACCGTTCCAAGGGCCTGGAGTGGTCCCTCGTTGTCGTCGCCGGCGTCCAGGAGGGCCTGTGGCCCGACCTCCGCCGCCGCGGCTCCCTCCTGGAGGCCGACCGCATCGGCCGCGACGGCCTCGCCGAGCCCCTCACCCCCGGCGCCCTCCTCGCCGAGGAGCGCCGGCTCTTCTACGTCGCCGCCACCCGCGCCCGCGACCGCCTCGTCGTCACCGCCGTCAAGGCCCCCGCCGACGACGGCGACCAGCCCTCCCGCTTCCTCACCGAGCTCGGGGTCACCCCCAAGGACGTCACCGGCCGCCCCCGCCGCCCCCTCGCCGTGCCCGCGCTCGTCGCCGAGCTGCGCGCCACCACCGTCGACCCCGACGCCTCGCCCGCCCTGCGCGACGCCGCCGCCCGCCGCCTCGCCCGCCTCGCCGCGCTCACCGACGACGACGACCGCCCGCTGGTCCCCGCCGCGCACCCGCAGCGCTGGTGGGGGCTGTACGAGCCCACCCGCAGCAGCGTCCCGCTCCGCGACCGGGACCGGCCCGTCGCCCTGTCCGGCAGCGCCCTGGAGCAGCTCGCCAACACCTGCTCCCTCCAGTGGTTCCTGGGCCGCGAGGTCAAGGCCGACACCCCCTCCACCGCCGCCCAGGGCTTCGGCAACGTCGTCCACGTCCTCGCCGACGAGGTCGCCTCCGGCCGCACCCCCGCCGACCTGGCCGTCCTCATGGAACGCCTCGACTCGGTGTGGGACGCCCTCGCCTTCGACGCGCCCTGGAAGTCCCGCCAGGAGAAGGACAACGCCCGCGCCGCCCTGGAGCGCTTCCTGCGCTGGCACACCACCGACCGCGGGGGCCGGGCGGCCGTGGCCACGGAGCACGAGTTCGACGTCACACTCGAAGCCGGTGAGGTCGCCGTCCGCATCCGGGGTTCCATGGACCGGGTCGAATCGGACCCGCAGGGGCGTGCGTACGTCGTCGACTTCAAGACCGGCAAGTCCGCGCCCACCCGCGACGAGGTCGCCCGCCACCCCCAGCTCGCCGTCTACCAGCTCGCCGTCCGCGAGGGCGCCGTCGACGAGGTCTTCGACGGCCTGCGCCCCGCCCCCGGCGGCGCCGAGCTCGTCCAGCTCCGCCAGGGCGCGGCCCAGCGCGACGGCGGCGACACCGTCCCCAGGATCCAGGCCCAGCAGCCCCTCGACGGGGAGTGGGTCGGCGACCTGCTGGCGACCGCCGCCGGCCGGGTGCTGGACGAGCGGTTCGCGCCCGCCACCGGCAAGCACTGCGACCACTGCTCCTTCCGCAACGCGTGCAGCGCCCGCCCCGAGGGCCGCCAGACCGTCGAGTGAGCGGGACGGTCGGGGCTGTCGGTGGGGGCGGCTAGCCTTTTTACGTGTCCGCGCGTGCGTCCGTCCTCTCCGATCCCGAGCAGCTCAAAGAGCTCCTCGGGATCCCCTTCACGCCCGAACAGATGGCCTGCGTCACCGCCCCGCCCGCCCCACAGGTCATCGTCGCCGGCGCCGGCTCCGGCAAGACCACCGTCATGGCCGCCCGCGTGGTCTGGCTGGTGGGCACCGGAGCGGTCGCACCCGAGCAGGTCCTCGGCCTGACCTTCACCAACAAGGCCGCCGGCGAGCTGTCCGAGCGCGTACGGAAGGCCCTCGCGCGGGCCGGCATCACCGACCCGGACCCTTCCCCGGCCGGGGCGGACGCCGACGCGGCCGGCGGCGAGCCGCGCATCTCCACGTACCACGCCTTCGCCGGCCAGCTCCTGAAGGACCACGGCCTGCGCATCGGCCTGGAGCCCAGCTCCCGCCTCCTCGCCGACGCCACCCGCTTCCAGCTCGCCGCGAAGGTGCTGCGCGAGGCCCCCGGCCCGTACCCCTCGCTCACCAAGTCCGTCCCCGACCTGGTCGGCGACCTCCTCGCGCTCGACGCCGAGCTCTCCGAGCACCTGGTCGAGCCGGAGCGGCTGCGCGCCCACGACACCGCACTGCTGGACGTGCTCGCCGGCACGAAGCTCACCAACGAGGACCTGCGCAAGGTCCCCGAGGCCGTGCGCGGCCGCCTCGAACTGCTGGAGCTCGTCGTCCGCTACCGCGCCGCCAAGCGCGCCCGCGACCTCTTCGACTTCAGTGACCAGATAGCCCTCTCCGCGCAGCTCGCCACCACCCGCCCCGAGGTCGGCGCGCTGCTGCGCGAGGAGTTCAGGGTCGTGCTGCTGGACGAGTACCAGGACACCTCGGTCGCCCAGCGGCTCCTGCTCTCCGGGCTCTTCGGCGCGGGCTCCGGCCACGCCGTGACCGCCGTCGGCGACCCCTGCCAGGCCATCTACGGCTGGCGCGGTGCCTCCGTGGCCAACCTCGACGACTTCCCCGAGCACTTCCCGCACGCCGACGGGAGCCCCGCCGCCCGGCTCTCCCTCAGCGAGAACCGGCGCAGCGGCGGCCGGCTCCTCGACCTGGCCAACGGGCTCGCCGCCCCGCTGCGCGCCCTGCACGAGGGCGTGGAGGCGCTGCGCCCCGGCCCGGGGGCCGAGGGCGCGGGGCAGGTCCGCTGCGCCCTGCTGGAGACCCACGCCCAGGAGCTCGACTGGCTCGCCGACTCCGTCGCCCACCTGGTCCGCACGGGCACGGAGCCGCGCGAGATCGCCGTCCTGTGCCGCTCGGCCGGGGACTTCGCGCGGATCCAGGCCGTCCTGGTGGACCGGGACGTCCCGGTGGAGGTCGTCGGCCTCTCCGGACTGCTGCACCTCCCCGAGGTCGCGGACCTCGTCGCGGTCTGCGAGGTCCTCCAGGACCCGGGCGCCAACGCCTCCCTCGTCCGGCTCCTCATCGGCCCGCGCTGGCGGATCGGCGCGCGCGACCTGGCCCTGCTGGGCCGCCGGGCCCGGCTCATGGTGGGCCGTGCGCCGGCCGGGGCGGACCCGGACGAACGGCTCGCGGCGGCCGTGGAGGGCGTGGACCCGGCGGAGATCGTGTCGCTGGCCGACGCGTTGGAGACCTTCCTCGACGGCGCCGGACAGGCCCCGGACGACCTCCCCTTCTCGGCGGAGGCCCGGGTCCGCTTCGCGCACCTCGCGCAGGAACTGCGCGACCTGCGCCGCTCCCTGGCGGACCCCCTTATGGACGTCCTGCACCGCGTGCTGTCCGCGACCGGCCTGGAGGTGGAGCTGTCCGCCTCCCCGCACGCGCTGGCGGCCCGCCGCCGCGAGACGCTGTCGAACTTCATGGACGTCGCGGCCGGTTTCGCCGCGCTCGACGGCGAGGCCTCGCTGCTGGCCTTCCTGGCGTTCCTGCGCACGGCCGCCCAGTACGAGAAGGGCCTGGACCACGCCCTGCCGGGCGGGGAGAACACCGTCAAGGTGCTGACCGCCCACAAGTCGAAGGGCCTGGAGTGGGACGTGGTCGTCGTCCCGGACCTGTGCGCGGGCTCCTTCCCGAAGGAGAAGGCGCCGGAGGCCTGGACCTCGTACGCGAAGGTGCTCCCGTACGCGCTGCGCGGCGACGCCCCCACCCTGCCGGGGGACCCGGAGTGGACCTCGGCCGGCCTGAAGTCCTTCAAGGCGGCCCTGAAATCCCACAAGGAGACGGAAGAGCTCCGCCTCGGCTACGTCACCTTCACCCGCCCCCGCTCCCTCCTGCTGGCCTCGGGCCACTGGTGGGGCCCGACCCAGAAGAAGCGCCGCGGCCCCTCGGCCTTCCTCCGGGCCCTCTACGACCACTGCGCGGCGGGCTTCGGCGAGATCGATGCCTGGGCGGACGAGCCGGAGCCGGCCGCCGAGAACCCGTCCCTCGCCGACGACTCCACCCCGGACCACTCCTGGCCCCTCCCGCTCGACCCGCACTCCCTCACCCTGCGCCGTGCGGCGGCGGCCCTGGTGGAGTCCTACCTGGCGACCCCGCCCCCGCCGGAGGACGAGTCCTACCTCTGGCCCCCGGACTGCGAGGAGCCGTGGCCGGCCGAAGACCCCTGGGAACCCCCCCTCGCCGAAGACCCCTGGCCGACCGAGCCCCTGCCCGCCCCCTGGCCGGATCCCGCCGGCGCGCCCGCGCCCGGCGCGGCCGTCCCGACCCCGGACGGGGGCCCGGGTGCGGCGGAGCCCCGCCTCGGCCCCTGGCCGGAGGCCGCAGGCCGCGTGCCCGGGCCACGGGCGGCAGGTCCGACCCCCGGCGGGGTCCGGGGCGGCGCCCCGGTTTCGGGAAGGGGCGGGATGGGGGAGGACTCCGCCCCCGAAGCCCCCGCCGCGCCGCTCGACGACGAGCTCTGGCCGGAGGCCGAAGCCTGGTCCGCGCCCGGCGGCGCAGCCGCGCCCGCGGACCCGGCCCGGCCCACCGGCCCGCTCGACGACGACCTTTGGCCGGAGGCGGCCCACTGGGCCGTCGCCGAGGGCCCGGGCGGAGCCCGCCGCACGGCGGAGCCGCGCACCGGTACCGCCGCCCCGGAGGGCGACGACCCCTGGGCCGGCGAGGCCTGGGCCGGCGCGGCCCGACCCGGCGCGGCCCGACCCGGCGGCGGCGCGGCCCGACTCGCGCCGGAGGACGCGCGCGCCATCGCCTCCTGGGACCGCGACCTCGACGCCCTTGAGGGCGAGCTCCGCCGCGCCCGCGCCGCCGTCCGCGACGTCGAGCTGCCCGCCGCCCTCTCCGCGAGCCAGCTGCTCCGGCTCGCCGCCGACGAGCAGGGCTTCGTACGCGACCTCGCCCGCCCCATGCCCAAGCCCCCGCAGCCCGCGGCCCGCCAGGGCACCCGCTTCCACGCCTGGGTCGAGTCCCGCTTCGACGAGCTCCCGCTGCCCTTCCTCGACGTCCTCGACCCCGTCGCCGACCTCCCCGGCGCCGGCTCCGACCAGGAGATCGCCGACGAGGCCGACCTCGACTCCCTCAAGGCCGCCTTCGAGCGCAGCCCGTACGCGGACCGGCCGCCCCACCGCATGGAGGCCCCGGTCCAGCTCACCCTCGCCGGCCGCGTCATCCGCGGCCGGATCGACGCCGTCTACCGGAACGACGACGGCTCGTACGAGATCGTCGACTGGAAGACCGGCCGCACCACCGAGGCCGACCCCCTCCAGCTCGCCGTCTACCGCCTGGCCTGGTCCGAAGCCACGAACACCCCGCTCGACCAGGTCACCGCAGCCTTCCTGCACGTCCGCAGCGGCCGCGTGATCCGCCCCCGCAACCTCCCCGACCGGGCCCGCCTTGAGCGGATCCTCCAAGGCAAATCGGACACCGGCGGTGACCATCAGGCGGACGGCTAGGCTCGTGGGCATGAGCGACACCCCGCCGGACAACGTCGTCCGCACGTACATCGACACCCACCGCGCCGCCTTCCTCGACGACCTCGCCGAGTGGCTCCGCATTCCCTCCGTCTCGGCCCAGCCCGAGCACGCGGGTGACGTACGCCGCAGCGCCGAATGGCTGGCGTCGAAGCTCAAGGAGACCGGCTTCCCGGTGGCCGAGGTCTGGGAGACCCCCGGCGCCCCCGCCGTCTTCGCGCACTGGCCGAGCGAGGACCCGCAGGCCCCCACCGTCCTGGTGTACGGGCACCACGACGTGCAGCCCGCCGCCCTCGCCGACGGCTGGCACACCGACCCCTTCGAGCCGGTGGTCCGCGACGGCCGCATGTACGGGCGCGGCGCCGCCGACGACAAGGGTCAGGTGTTCTTCCACACCCTCGGGGTGCGCGCGCACCTCGCGGCCACCGGCGCCGCCGCCCCCGCCGTGAACCTCAAGCTGATCGTCGAGGGCGAGGAGGAGTCCGGCTCCATCCACTTCCGCGAGCTCGTCGAGGCCCGCGCCGCCGAACTCGCCGCCGACGTCGTGATCGTCTCCGACACCGGCATGTGGTCCGAGACCACGCCCACCGTCTGCACCGGCATGCGCGGCGTCGCCGACTGCGAGATCGACTTCCACGGCCCGGACCAGGACATCCACTCCGGCGCCTTCGGCGGGGCCGTGCCCAATCCGGCCGCCGTCGCCGCCCGCCTGGTCGCCGCCCTGCACGACGACGACGGGCGCGTGACGATCCCCGGCTTCTACGACGGCATCGCCGAGCTCACCGAGGCGGAGCGCGCGCTCATCGCCGAGCTGCCCTTCGACGAGCCCGAGTGGCTCCGTACGGCCAGGTCCCACGCGGCCTCAGGCGAGGCCGGCTACTCCACCCTGGAGCGGGTCTGGGCCCGCCCGACGGCCGAGGTCAACGGCATCGGCGGCGGCTATCAGGGCCCCGGCGGCAAGACCATCGTGCCCGCCTCCGCCCACCTGAAGCTGTCGTTCCGCCTGGTTTCCGGCCAAGACCCGTACGTGGTCGAGGCCGCCGTCAGGGACTGGGTCGCGGCCCGGATCCCGGACGGGATCCGGCACGCCATCACCTTCGGCGCCCCGACCCGGCCGTGCCTGACCCCGCTCGACCACCCGGCCCTGCAGTCCGTCGTACGGGCCATGGGCCGCGCCTTCGGCCAGAAGATCCGCTTCACCCGTGAGGGCGGCTCCGGACCCGCCGCGGACCTCCAGGACGTCCTGGACGTGCCCGTCCTCTTCCTCGGCATCTCGGTGCCGTCCGACGGCTGGCACTCGCCGAACGAGAAGGTCGAACTGGATCTGCTCCTCAAGGGCGTCGAGACGACCGCCTACCTCTGGGGAGACCTGGCCGCCACCCACCGCGCAACCGCCTGACACCCGACGCACGCACGCCTGCCTTGTCCCACCACCGGGGGAGTTGGAAGTACCTGTGAGCACCCATATCGAGAGCCCTCTCGCCGAGCGCCCTCTCTCGCTCGCGGCGCCCAGCGGAATCGACCGCGCCGCGCACCACCGTCTCGACGAGGCGTGGCTCGCCGCCGCCTGGAGCCACCCCACGACCCGCGTCTTCGTCGTCTCCGGCGGCCAGGTCCTGATCGACGACACCCCCGACGGGGGCACCGGCATCGTGATGACCCCGGCCTTCGAGGCCCCGGTCACCGAGACCCACCGGTACTTCCTGGGCACCGACGAGGACGGCGTACGGTACTTCGCGCTGCAGAAGGACGCGCTGCCCGGCCGCATGGACCAGTCGGCCCGCCCGGCCGGCCTGCGCGAGGCCGGGCTGCTGCTCTCCCCGCGCGACGCCGGGCTGATGGTGCACGCCGTCGCGCTGGAGAACTGGCAGCGGATGCACCGCTTCTGCTCCCGCTGCGGCGAGCGCACGGTGGTCGCGGCCGCCGGGCACATCCGCCGCTGCCCGGGCTGCGGCGCCGAGCACTACCCGCGCACCGACCCGGCCGTGATCATGCTGGTCACCGACGAGCACGACCGCGCGCTGCTGGGCCGCCAGGTGCACTGGCCGGAGGGCCGCTTCTCGACGCTCGCCGGGTTCGTGGAGCCGGGCGAGTCGATCGAGCAGTCCGTCGTGCGCGAGGTGTGGGAGGAGGCGGGCGTCCGGGTCGGCGAGGTCGAGTACGTGGCCAGCCAGCCGTGGCCCTTCCCGTACAGCCTGATGCTGGGCTTCACGGCCCGCGCCACCACTTCCGAGATCACCGTGGACGGCGAGGAGATCCAGGAGGCCCGCTGGTTCTCCCGCGAGGAGCTGCGCGCGGCGTTCGAGACGGGCGAGGTGCTGCCCCCGTCGGGGATCTCCATCGCCGCCCGGCTGGTCGAGCTCTGGTACGGCGAGCCGCTGCCGAAGATGGCGGCGTAACGTTCGTCACAGCAGAAGGCCCCCGCCTCGGCGGGGGCCTTTCTGGTGCGCGCGAGCACGCGCGGGTGCCGCGAATGCTCACAGGTGCTCGTGGGTGAGGCTGCCTCAGACGGCGAGGGCCTGCTTGACCTGGGCCAGGCTCGGGTTCGTCATGACGGACTCGTTGCCGGCGGAGGACTTCACGAGCACGGTGGGAACCGTCTGGTTGCCGCCGTTGGCCTTCTCCACGAACGCGGCGGACTCCGGGTCGAGCTCGATGTTGATCTCGTTGTACGCGATGCCTTCCCGGTCCAGCTGGGTCTTCAGCCGACGGCAGTAGCCGCACCAGGTCGTGCTGTACATCGTGACGGTGCCCGTGTCCTGCATGCTGCGCTCTCCTTCGTGAGGGCTCGGTGGTCCGAGTACTCGAACGTACGGGACCCCGCCGCCATTCCCGTACGGGCGCCCCCGCGCGGCCGGTGTGACTGATACGACGGATACGTGCCGCCTGTGGACGGTTTTCCCGCCCGCCCCACGAGACCTGGCAGCATGGCGGGGTGACATCAGCAACGCACTCCCCATCGTTCCCGGGTGGCCCCGGCTCCGCCGACTCGGCCGACGCGGTGCTCCTGGGCCTGGACCCGGAGCAGCGCGAGGTCGCGACGACCCTGCGCGGGCCGGTGTGCGTGCTGGCGGGCGCCGGCACCGGCAAGACCCGCGCGATCACCCACCGCATCGCCTACGGCGTCCGCTCCGGCCAGCTCATGCCGGCCAGTGTGCTGGCCGTCACCTTCACCAACCGCGCCGCCGGGGAGATGCGCGGACGCCTGCGCGCCCTCGGCGCGGGCGGGGTGCAGGCCCGGACCTTCCACTCCGCCGCCCTGCGCCAGCTCCACTACTTCTGGCCCAAGGCGGTCGGCGGGGACGTGCCGCGGCTCCTGGAGCGCAAGATCCAGCTCGTCGCCGAGGCCGGCGCGCGCTGCCGCATCCGGCTCGACCGGGGCGAGCTGCGCGACGTCACCGGCGAGATCGAATGGGCCAAGGTCACGCAGACGGTGCCCGCCGACTATCCGGCCGCCGCCCTCAAGTCGGGCCGCGAGGCACCCCGGGACATGGCCGAGATCGCCCAGATCTACGGGACGTACGAACAGCTCAAGCGCGACCGCGGCATGATCGACTTCGAGGACGTGCTGCTCCTGACCGTCGGCATCCTCCAGGACCGCCACGACATCGCCGAGCAGATCCGCGCCCAGTACCAGCACTTCGTGGTCGACGAGTACCAGGACGTCAGCCCCCTCCAGCAGCGGCTCCTGGACCTCTGGCTCGGCGACCGCGACAGCCTCTGCGTCGTCGGCGACGCCAGCCAGACGATCTACTCCTTCACCGGCGCCACCCCCGACCACCTGCTGAACTTCCGCACCAAGTACCCGCAGGCCACCGTGGTCAAGCTGGTCCGCGACTACCGCTCCACCCCCCAGGTGGTGCACCTCGCCAACGGGCTGCTGAACCAGGCCAGGGGACGCGCCGCCGAGCACCGGCTGGAGCTGATCTCCCAGCGCGAGACCGGCCCCGACCCGGTCTACGCCGAGTACGCCGACGAGCCCGCCGAGGCCGAGGGCGTCGCCCACCGGATCCGGGACCTGATCGCCGCGGGCGTCCCGGCCGGCGAGATCGCCGTCCTCTACCGCATCAACGCCCAGTCCGAGGTCTACGAACAGGCCCTCGCCGACGCCGGGGTCCCCTACCAGCTGCGCGGGGCCGAGCGGTTCTTCGAGCGCGCCGAGGTCCAGAAGGCGATCCTCGCGCTGCGCGGAGCCGCCCGCTCCGGCGGGAACGACCCGCTGCTCGACGACGTCGTGGAACTGGGCTCCCAGGTCCGGGCGGTGCTCAGCTCCACCGGCTGGACGAACGAACCGCCCGCCGGCTCCGGCGCCGTGCGCGACCAGTGGGAATCCGTGGCCGCGCTGGTCCGGCTCGCCGAGGACTTCGCCCGGAACCGGCCGGGAGCCACCCTGGCGGACCTCACGATCGAGCTGGACGAGCGCAAGGCCGCCCAGCACGCCCCGACCGTCCAGGGCGTCACCCTGGCCTCCCTGCACGCGGCGAAGGGCCTGGAGTGGGACGCCGTGTTCCTCGTCGGGCTCACCGACGGCATGCTGCCGATCACGTACGCGAAGACCGACGAGCAGGTCGAGGAGGAACGCCGGCTGCTCTATGTCGGCGTCACCCGGGCGAGGCTGCACCTGACGCTCTCCTGGGGCCTCTCCCGGGCTCCGGGCGGCCGGGCCTCCCGTCGCCCCAGCCGCTTCCTGAACGGCCTGCGGCCGGGCTCCGCGGTGCCTCGCAGCGGGCCGGGCTCCGCGGCCGAGAGCGCGCCGCGCAAGCGGGGCCGCCGCGGCCCGGTGCTGTGCCGGGTCTGCGGCAAGACCCTGACCGAGGCCGGCGAGCTCAAACTGATGCGCTGCGAGGACTGCCCGTCCGACATGGACGAAGGGCTCTACGAGCGGCTGCGGGAGTGGCGTGCGGGCCAGTCGAGGGAGCAGGGGCTGCCCCCCTACTGCGTCTTCACGGACAAGACGCTGATGGCGATCGCGGAGGCCGCGCCCACCGAGCCGGGCGAGCTCTCCATGATCTCCGGAGTGGGTGGCCGTAAGCTTGACCGCTACGGAGCCGAGGTCCTGGCCATATGTGCAGGTCAGGAGCCCGAGCCCGAGGATCCTGCCGACGCGTAGAAACTCGTCGGAAAAATAGTTTGCACATGCCCAGCGAAGACCCATAGGTTCTTAGCAACGGAAACGGTGGCTTCTCCGAAGCCCTGGATCCGTGCTGTACTTATCCGAATACGCATGGGACAGGCCCCCGGGCCCCGTCCCCGAGACGCCGAGAGGAGGCGAGACCAGTGACCAGCTTCATGACCTTCACCAAAATGACCGATCGCTCGGTCGACGCTTCCTGCCTGCTCGGTTCCGTCTCCCTTCCGGGTACCGGTGTGTCCGCGATTTCCGCCGACCGCCCCGCCCTGCTGGCGACCCTTCCGGTCAGTGAGCGCAACGAGCGACCGACCCTGGCACCGGTGGCAGTACTGGCAGCAGAAGCTCAGGCGCACGGCGCCTATGGCTTCGCGGCCGCAGCCGGTGCCGGAGCCAAGACGAAGCAGACGAAGAAGCAGCAGCACCACCTGATGTGGGCCTTCCGCGGGCTCGAACCCTGGAGTGATCCAGTCTGATCGCATGATCAGGCCGGCGCCTTCAGGGCCGCGGAACCCCACCCGGGATCCGCGGCCCTTCTGTTTGTCCCCGAACAGGGGGCGACGCAGTGAAGGGGCCTCGGGACTGGCAGAACCAGGTGACAGCCGAACCCGGCCGACCGGCCGGAACGACTAGCCGACCAAGACGACGAGGAAGAAACCACCGTGCAACTCGAAGCGCACGCCCCGTCCGTAACGCAGACCCACACGATCTCCCCGCCCGCAGTCCCGGAGGACCACACCTTGACCCCGCTCACCGCGCTGACCGCGCTCGACGACGCCATCGAGAACCTCGGCGTACCCGTTCCCTGCCGCACCTTCGACCCCGAGGTCTTCTTCGCCGAGTCCCCGGCCGACGTCGAGTACGCCAAGTCGCTCTGCCGCACCTGCCCGCTGGTCGAGGCCTGCCTCGCCGGAGCGGTCGAGCGCCGCGAGCCCTGGGGTGTCTGGGGTGGCGAGCTCTTCGTCCAGGGTGTCGTCGTCGCCCGCAAGCGGCCCCGTGGCCGTCCGCGCAAGAACCCGGTTGTCGCGGCATGACCGCCATCGGAACCATCGACCGCCCCCTGACGCACGACCCCCTGAAGCAGGCCCTCATGACCGCCCACATCACGAGCGAGCAGCCCCACGGCGCCGCCCACGCAGACTTCATCACCGCCGGCGCGAACACCTCGCGTCAGAACAGGACCCGCGAAATGCAACTCATCCCAGAAGCCCTGGCTCGTGCCCATATGGACGAGCTCATGCGTGAGGTGGACGTCGAACGTCACGCCGTACGCCTGGTCGCCGCCCGCCGCATGCAGCGGCGTGCCGAGCGCGTCTCGCTGCGCGCCCGCCGTGCGCTGGCCATGGCCGTCATGCACTAAGAGCTGAAAACAGCGTCCCCGGGGGGACCGGTCCGAACGGACCGGTCCCCCCGGTGCGTTGCGGACGGCAGTCCACCCCTCACGGGGATATCGTCTGGAGGTGGACCAGCCGACTCCCCACCCCACCCCGTCGGAATCCGAGGCCCAGCCCGTCGTCTGCGCGCGCTGTGGCACAGAGTCCCCCGACGGCGCCCCGCCCACCTGGACCTGCTCGGTGGAGAACGGGACCAGACAGTACTTCTGCGTCGACTGCGCGCGCGCCAACCTCCGGGCGATCGAAGGCAGGCTCGACTCCTCCTGGTGGTGACCCCGGGGTCCCGGACCCTACGGAGTCACTCGGCGGAGGCGAACCCCGGCAGCCAGGCGTCCAGTTCGTCCCGCAGCCGCACCGTCGCGCCCAGCTGGCACAGCACCCCGATCGTGCTCAGCGTCACCCGGTGGATCAGCAGGTACGAAGGCGGCAGGTTGATCTGCCGGCCCAACTGGTGCGCGGGGGAACGAGGATCGGCGATCCGCGCCGCCTGGCCGCGCAGCCACGGCCGGGTGAAGGTGAACTCATCGGCCTCGGCCGGCTCGATGATCGGCTTGAGGTAGTCCAGCACCGCGTCGGGGTCCAGCTCGATGGACTCCTTCACGAACCCCTCGGCGCGCAGGTGCCCGTAGACCCCCTCGGCGTCACCGTCCAGGGTCATCCGCAGCGACCTGCCGATGGACTTGGGCCAGCCACCCGGCAGCCGGTCGACCGTGCCGAAGTCCAGCACGCCCAGCCGCATCCGGCCGTCCGCCCCCGGTATCAGCCGGAAGTTGCCCGGGTGCGGATCCGCGTGCAGCAGACCGGTGCGCGCGGGACCGGAGAAGAGGAACCGGGCCAGCAGCTGTCCGGCGCGGTCGCGCTCCTCCTCGGTGCCGTCCGCTATCACCTCCGACAGCGGGGTCCCCTCCATCCACTCGGTCACCAGCACCTGGTCGCCCTGGTGCACGACATCCGGCACGACCACGTCCGGATCGTCCTCGAAGGCGTCCGCGTGGGTCCGCTGGGCCTCGGCCTCCAGCTCGTAGTCGAGCTCCTCGGCGACCCGGTTGCGCAACTCCTTGATCAGCGGCTTGATCTCCATGCCGGGGATCAGCGGCCCCAACAGCCCCGCGAACCGGCCCAGCTGCTTCAGGTCCGACAGCAGCGCCTCACCGGCCCCCGGGTACTGGACCTTGACCGCGACCTGCCGGCCGTCGTGCCACACCGCCCGGTGCACCTGCCCGATCGAGGCCGCCGCGGCCGGCTTGTCCTCGAACTCCTTGAACAGCTCCCGCCAGTCCGCGCCGAGACGGTCCGCCAGCACCTGGTGCACCGTCGCCGCGGGCAGGGGCGGAGCCGCCTCCTGGAGCTTGGTCAGCGCCGCCCGGTAGGGCCCCGCGACCTCCTCGGGCAGCGCCGACTCGAAGACCGACAGGGCCTGCCCGAACTTCATGGCACCGCCCTTCAGCTCCCCGAGGGTGCGGAACAACTGCTCGGCGGTGCGCTTCTGGAGCTCGCTCGCCACGATCTCCGCGGACTTGCCCCCGATCCGCTTGCCCAGCCCCCAGGTGGCCCGTCCCGCAATGCCGAGCGGCAGCGCGGCCAGCTTGACGGTGCGGGTGACCGCCTTCCGGGGAAGATCAGACATACGCCCCTCCATTTCCCAGACAGCTGGGCCGCGAACAGCGGTTCTCCGCATCCTGTCATGGCCACCTCGCGGCTCGGAGGAGGGCACCTTCCCCGGGTTCCCGCGCGGTGTCCGTGCGCTCCGCGTGCGCCCCGCAGGGGCAGTCGGGGCGGGGGTGGACCGGGGTGGGCTCCCAGTGGAGGGAGGGGAGGGCGGCCTCCCAGCGGGTGGCGGTGGACGCGGGCAGTTCACCGTCGAGGAAGGAGAGCGCGTGGGCCGCGGCCAGGCCGGCCACCGCCGTGGACAGCCCCAGGTCGCAGGCGGCGCCCGCACGGCGGCGGTGGGCCGAACGCCACTGGACCAGCATCCGCGGCCAGGCCGCGTCCCGGTCCACGCGGTCGCGCTCCATGCACCCCGCGCAGGCCGTCACCCCCGGCAGGACCAGCGGCCCCACCAGCCCCGTCCCCTCCAACACCCCCGCGTACAGGTGCGGGATGCCGGTGGCGACCCAGTCGGCCGCGGTGTCCGGATCGGGCGCCCAGGCGTGCAGCCCGTCCCGGGGCGCGACCACCACCAGGGCCAGCCGCGGCTCCGCCCCCTCCTCCTCCCCGGCCCGCGGGGCGCGCCCGGGGGCGGACCCGCGCACCAGCTTCCCCGCGGCCTCGGCCCGCAGCCGGCCCACGCTCCCGGGATCCAGCCCGCCCGGCGCCACATCGGCCGGCTCCACCCGGCCCCCGTCGAGCACCTCGACCCGGCCCACGCCGGCACCCGCCAGGACCGCGGCGATCACGGCGCCCACCCGTCCGCTCCCGCGCACCCGCACTCGTATCGCCCGGCGCGCGGCGACACCCCGCAAGTCCCCGCCCGGCTCCCGGTGGACCAGGGAGAGGGAGGCCAGATCGGGCCCCAGCCGCTCCAGGGCCTCCGGATGACCGCGCACGGCCTGGGCCCGCGGGCCGCCCGCCGTCGCGTCGTCGAGCAGGCCGGCTCCCGCCAGCCGCCTGACGAGCGCGTCGGCCTGGCCGTCCGGCAGCCCCATGCCCGTGGCCTCGGCCCGCAGCAGCTCCATCCCCCGCGTCCCGTCGATCCGGTCGATGAGCGCACCCGTCGCCGTGTCCACCGGGCCGAGCGCCACCGCATGGGCGGGGGTCACCCCGAACTGCACCGTCTCCCGGTCCCGCCAGGCCCGCGCCAGCGCGGGCTTCACCTTCGGATACATGACCGATCCCCCTCGATTTCCCCTGCGGACTCGAGCCGCCCCTTTTTACGGCTCTCCCGCAACACTGCCCGTCCCCCGGAATCCATGCGCGAATTTGTCCACAGGCGAGGGGTATTAGGCATATGAGATGAAGGGAAATGCCGTTCCCGATATCGGCTCGGCATCGCTCACGTTCGAACCCCGGACGGGCGGGACTTCGGCCGCCGCCACCGGGTACCGTCGTGGCGTGTCCGCCGATCCACCGCAGCGAGCCGTCGAAGTCCGCCGGAGCGCGCGCCGCCGCAGGACCGTATCCGCCTATCGCGAGGGTGACCGTACGGTCGTCCTCATCCCTGCCCGGATGTCCGAGGCGGAGGAGCAGCGCTGGGTGGGTGTCATGCTCGACAAGCTGGCCGCCCAGGAGAGCAAACGCACCCTCGGGGACGCGGAACTCACCGAGCGCGCCGCGCGCCTGTCCGAGCAGTACTTCGGCGGACGCGCACGCCCCCAATCGGTCCGCTGGGTCACCAACCAGAACACCCGCTGGGGCTCCTGCACCCCGGCCGAAGGCAGCATCAGGCTCTCGCACCGCATCCAGGGCATGCCGGAGTACGTCGTCGACTACGTGCTCCTGCACGAGCTCGCCCACCTGCTCGTGCCCGGCCACGGGCCCCGTTTCTGGGAGCTGCTGGAGGCGTACCCGCGCACCGAGCGGGCCCGCGGGTACCTGGAGGGAGTGGTGGCGGCCGAGCGCCTTCCGACGGTTCCCGGCGCCCGCGACGAATGAACCGGAAGGTCCTGTACCCACCCGTCATGTCACACAGCGTGATATGTACCGGGTCGGTACCGACTTGGCCGGATGTCGGCAGTTGCCGTTAGCCTGAGCGGCACGTATTCACAGTCGGGATGGGGGACGGTCGTTACGTATGGCCAGGGAATTCCAACGCGGCCACAAGGCCAAGATCAGTGATCTCACGGCGGGCACCGATCTGTACGTAGGCGTCCAGATCGCCGGGCCCGGACTCACCTTCGACATCAGCTGTTTCGGGCTCGACGTCAATGAGCAGCTGTCGGACGACCGCTACTTCGTGTTCTTCAACCAGCCGAAGTCGCCGGAAGAGTCCATTCAGCAACTCGGCACGCAGTCCGGTGACACCGAATCCTTCCGGGTGACCCTGGACCGCATTCCGGCGTCCATCCACAAGCTGTCCTTCACCGCCACGCTCGACGGCGCCGGACAGATGTCGCAGATCGGTCCGGGCTACATCCGGATCGTGGCCGGCGGCGAAGAGGTCGTCCGGTACGCCTTCACCGGCTCGGAGTTCACGACCGAGCGGGCCGTGATGCTCGGCGACTTCTACCTCAAGGACGTGTGGCGCTTCGCCGCCGTCGGCCAGGGCTTCGACGGCGGGCTCGACGCGCTGCTGAGGAACTTCGGCGGCGAGGTCGCCGAGGAGGCGCAGCCGGCGCAGCAGGCACCCGCCGCGGCCGCGCCCGGGTTCGCCCCGCCGCCGCAGGCGGCCGCCCCGGCGCCGTCCTTCGGCGCCCCGGCGCCCGCCCAGGCACCCGGGCCCGCGCCGTCCTTCGGCGCCCCCGCGCCCGCGCCCGCCGCGGTCCCGCAGCCGCAGTACCAGCAGCCCGCCGCCCCGGCCCCGGTGCACGCCGCGCCCACCATGGCCGCGCCGCTCGCCCCGCCGGCCCCCGCCCCGTACGGGCAGCCGCAGCCGCAGCAGCCCTCGTACGGCCAGGTCCCCGGACAGGTCCCCGGCTACCCGGGCCAGGTCCCGCCGCCCGCCCCGGCCCCCGCGCCCTACGGGCAGCAGCCGGGCTACGGCCAGGTCCCGGGCCAGGTCCCCGGGCAGGTTCCGGGCCAGCAGCAGCCGGGCTACGCCCCCCAGGCCGCCCCCGCCGGCGCCGGGCTCGCCGCCGCGCTCCAGCCGTACAAGGAAGCCCCCACGGGCGCCCGCTGGACCCCGCAGAACGCGCAGCTCATGCGCGTCGACCTGGCGATGGGCGGCCAGGCCGTCCTCGCCCGCCAGGGCAGCATGGTCCTGTACCAGGGCAAGGTGGACTTCAGCTACAAGGGCGCGGGCTTCGCCGGCCGCATCGTCGGCAACGCCACCGGCCAGGAGATGCAGCTCATGCGCTGCACCGGCCGCGGCCAGGTCTTCCTCGCCGAGGACGGCTCCCACCTGCACGCCATCGAGCTCCAGGGCGACGGGATCTGCGTCTCCGCCGAGGCCGTCCTCGCCTTCGACGAGACGCTCCAGCACGAGGTCCGCCGCATCGAGGGCCACGGCATCCCCGGCGGCGCCCTGTTCACCATGCAGTTCCAGGGCACGGGCACGGTCATCGTCAAGACGCACGGCGTCCCGGTGGTCCTGCCCGTCACCCCGACCACCTTCGCGGACAGCAACGCCATCGTGGCGTGGTCCGCCGCCTCGCAGGTGATCCTGTCCAGCCAGGTCCGGCTGCGGCGCAACGCCTACCCCGGCCACAGCGGGGAGACCGTGAACCTCCAGTTCCGCGGCGCTCCCGGCAACTTCATCGTCGTCCAGCCGTACGAGGTCTGAGGGAGCCCGACATGAACGCAATGAACCAACAGCTCGCGGGCTTCGCCCCGACGCCCGTCACGGCCCGCATGGAGAACCACGGCCGGGCCATGCTCAAGGTCGCCATGCAGAGCGGCCAGGACCTCTTCGCCCGCACCGGCTCGATGGTCGCCTACGAGGGCTTCGTGCAGTACGAGCCCAACCCGCCGGCCGTCCGCCAGATGGCCTCGCAGTGGATCACCGGCGAGAGCGCACCCCTGATGAAGTGCACCGGCGACGGCCTGCTCTACCTCGCCGACTACGGCGCCGACGTCGTCGTCATCAACCTCCAGAACGACTCGCTCTCGGTCAACGGCACCAACCTGCTCGCCTTCGACGCGCACCTCCAGTGGGGCGTCGAGCGGGTCAAGGGTCTCGCCAAGTTCGCCGGCCAGGGCCTGTTCAACGTGCAGGTCGCGGGAACCGGCTGGGTCGCCCTGACCTCCCGCGGCACCCCGATCGTGGTCGACTGCGGCCGCGGCGAGGACGAGACGTACGTCGACCCGGACGCGCTCGTCGCCTGGTCGCCGAATCTCAAGGTCAAGGGCAAGCGCAGCTTCAAGGCCTCGTCGATGATCGGCCGGGGCAGCGGGGAGGCCTACCAGATGGCCTTCTCCGGCCAGGGCATCGTCGTCGTACAGCCCAGCGAGGACAGCACCGACCGGCTCCGGGTCCGGGGCTGAGGGGGAGCGGACACATCATGCAGAGCTCACTTTTCGCCCACGCCGAGGCCCAGTCCCAGGACCGGTACGCGATCCAGAACCCGCAGCTGCTGCGGGTCTCGCTGACCGGCTCCGACGACGTCCTCGCCCGCAAGGGCGCGATGGTCGCCTACCAGGGCCTCATCGACTTCGACGGCGAGTACCAGAGCACCGGCCAGCGCAATGCCCGCAGCCGCACCGGCGAGGGCCTGGACCTCATGCGCTGCTCCGGGCAGGGCACGGTCTACCTGGCCAACCTGGCCCAGTACGTGCACGTCGTGGACGTGGACCAGGAAGGCCTCACGGTCGACAGCAGCTACGTGCTGGCCCTGGACTCCACCCTGCACACCGAGGTCATCGCGGTGGACAGCCAGTACGGGATCTCCGGTTCCGGCAAGTACCAGCTCAACATCACCGGCCGCGGCAAGGTCGCGCTGATGACCTCCGGGCAGCCGCTGATGATGCAGGTCACGCCCGACAAGTACGTCAACGCCGACGCGGACGCCATCGTCGCCTGGTCGACCTCGCTGCGCGTGCAGATGCAGGCCCAGACGCACTCCAGCGGAGTCTGGCGGCGGCGCGGCAACACCGGCGAGGGCTGGGAGCTCAGCTTCCTCGGCACCGGCTTCGCGCTGGTGCAGCCCAGCGAGGTGCTGCCGCCGCAGAACGCCCAGCTCGGCCAGGGCGCCGCCGCCCAGTTCGGCATGGGCCAGCACGGCTCCCACGCGCAGAACCAGAACAACGCCTGGAACTGATCCCGGGCGACTGATCGCAGGCAGGCGAAAGGGGCGGTCCCGCGAGGGACCGCCCCTTCGTCGTGCGTACCCGGGATCACCCCCCGAGCCGTGCCAAGGTCGCCTCCAGCAGCCGCACCACCGAGGCATCGGCCACCGCCGCCACCTCCTCGTACGGGAACCAGCGCAGGTCCAGCGACTCCTCGCTGATCTCCGCCTCCGCGCCGGCCGGAGCCAGCGCCGCGTACTGCACGTCCAGGTGCCAGTGACACGGCCCCGGGATCGGATGCCGGTCCAGGCGCACCGGACCGCCGGGCAGCAGGCTCAGCCCGGACGCGATGCCCGACTCCTCGCAGGCCTCGCGCAGCGCCGTCGCCTCAAGGGTGTCGTCGCCGGGCTCGCAGTGGCCGCCCATCTGCAGCCACATGCCCAGCTTCTTGTGCAGGGTCAGCAGTACGCGCCTCCGCGCCGGGTCGATCACCAGCGCGCTGCCGGTGATGTGCCCGGCCGTGCACGGCTTGTAGACCCCGTCCGGATGGGCGGCCAGGTGCTCCAGGTAGACATCGCGCAGCTCGGGCTGGCCCTCGTAGCCCTTCAGGACCAGGACCGCGTCTTCGTGCAGGCTCACTTCTTCTCGTCGCCGTCCTCGTCGTGCCGGTCGCGCTGCTCGCGCTGCTCGGCGGCCTCGCCGAGCATCTTGTCGATCTCGGAGAAGTCCAGCTGCTCGCGGTGCACGAAGCCGTCCGGGTCGTCCAGGTCGGAGGCCGTCGGCAGCATGTCCGGGTGCTCCCACAGCCCGTCGCGGCCGTCCACACCGCGCGCGTCCGTGAGCGAGGCCCACAGCCGGGAGGCGTCGCGCAGCCGGCGCGGGCGCAGCTCCAGGCCGATCAGCGTCGCGAAGGTCTGCTCCGCCGGGCCGCCCGAGGCGCGCCGCCGGCGCATGGTCTCGCGCATCGCGTCCGCCGAGGTCAGCCGGGGCTTGGCGGCCTCGTGCACCACCGCGTCGACCCAGCCCTCGACCAGCGCGAGCGCCGTCTCCAGGCGGGCCAGGGCGGCCTTCTGCTCGGGGGTGTCCTGCGGCTGGAACATGCCGCCCTGCAGCGCTTCCTGCAGCTGCTCCGGGTTCGACGGGTCGAGCTGGCCGACCACTTCCTCCAGCTTCGAGGTGTCGACCTTGATGCCGCGGGCGTAGCCCTCGACCGTGCCGAACAGGTGCGAGCGCAGCCACGGCACGTGCGCGAAGAGCCGGGCGTGCGCGGCCTCGCGCAGGGCCAGGTACAGCCGCACCTCGTCCGCGGGGACGCTCAGGTCCTTGCCGAAGGCCTCGATGTTCAGCGGCAGCAGCGCGGCCTTGCCGGCCGGGCCGAGCGGCAGCCCGATGTCCGTCGAGCCGACGACCTCGCCCGCGAGCGTGCCCACGGCCTGGCCGATCTGCTGGCCGAACATGGCCCCGCCCATGGAGCGCATCATCCCGAGCAGCGGGCCCGCCATGGCCTGCATCTCCTCGGGCAGCACACTGCCCATGGCCGCGCCCACGCGCTCGGCGACCGGGTCCACGAGCTCCTTCCACACCGGAAGGGTCGCCTCGACCCACTCGGCGCGGCTCCACGCGACGGAGGTGGTGGCGCCCGACGGCAGCGAGGTCACGCCGTCCAGCCAGTGGTCGGCCAGGCGCACGGCCTCCTCGACGGCCGACTTCTCGGCGATGCCGACGCTCGTGTCCTTCACGCCGTCCGCCGTGCCCTGCGCGACGGTCTGGCGGGCGATGTCCTTGGCCATGTCCCAGTTCACGGGACCGCCCTCGTAGCTCAGCATCTGGCCGAGCTGCTGGAAGGCCGCACCGAGGTCGTTCGGGTTCATGGAACCGAACATCGCGGCGAACGGATTGTCCGCGCCGCCGGGACCGCCCGCGCCGCCCGGCAGGCCCATGCCGGGGAACCCGAACGGATTCGGGCCGCCCTGACCGCCCTGATTGCCCTTCTTCTTGCCCTCGTCGCCGTTGTCCGGCTCCTCCGGCGGAAGGCCGAATCCGAATGGGGTGTCGCTCACGGGTTTCCTCGGCTCGTAGGGCCGCCGGCGGGTGCCGACGGGCAATGGTCCGACAACACCACCCAGCGTAGACACCCGGCCCGCATACGGGCTCGGTGCTCCGCCGACTCCTGGGCTGCGGCAGGATGGACATCACCTGGTGGGTACGCGTCACGGCGCGTCCCTACTGAAGACAACCGCTGGAGACGCCCGGTGAGTTCCCCAGATCCGCAGTTTCGCGCGATGAACGACGACGAAAACCGCCCTGAGCACGGCGACAGCGCCCAGGGCGTTCGCCAGCCGCGAAACCCGGCCGTGCGCGGCCCCGTGATCGCCGTGACCGGCGCCGCGTCGGGTGTCGGGGCGGCCCTGGTGAGCCGGCTGGCCGCCTCCGACGAGGTCAAGCAGGTCGTCGCCATCGACGAGCGGCGGGGCGACTGCGCGGCCGCGCAGTGGCACATCCTGGACGTACGGGACCCCGCGATCGCCGAGAAGCTGCGCGGCGCGGACGTCGTCGTCCACCTCGCCCTCGACCTGGACCTGGAGACGGACCCGGCGGCCCGTACGGCGTACAACGTGCGCGGGACCCAGACCGTCCTCACGGCGGCCGCCGCGGCCGGCGTGCACCGGGTCGTGCTCTGCACCTCGGCCATGGTCTACGGGGCCCTCCCGGACAACGACATCCCGCTTTCGGAGGACTCCGAGCTGCGGGCCACCGCCGAGGCCACCGGCGTCGGCGACCTGCTGGAGATCGAGCGCCTCGGCCGCCGGGCCCCGCGCGCGCACCCGGGCCTGAACGTCACCGTGATCCGCCCGGCGGTCCTGGTCGGCGGCACCGACACCGCCCTGACCCGGTACTTCGAGTCCCCGCGGCTGCTCGTGGTGGCGGGATCCCGTCCCACGTGGCAGTTCTGCCACGTCGAGGACCTGGTCAGCGCCCTGGAGTACGCGGCCCTGGAAAAGGTCGAGGGCGAGCTGGCCGTGGGCTGCGAGGGGTGGCTGGAGCAGGAGGAGGTCGAGGAGCTGAGCGGCATCCGCCGCATGGAGCTCCCCTCGGCGGTCGCGCTGGGGGCGGCGGCCCGGTTGCACCGGATCGGCCTGACCCCGTCCCCGGCCGGTGACCTCGCGTACACGATGCACCCGTGGGTGGTCAGCGTCAGCGGGCTGCACGCGGCGGGGTGGCGGCCGCGCTGGACCAACGAGGAGGTGCTCGCCGAGCTCCTCCAGGAGGTCTCGGGGCGCCACACGGTCGCGGGCCGCCGGCTGGGCCGCAGGGACGCCGCCACGGCCGCGGGTGCGGCGGGTGCGACGGTGGCGCTGCTGGGTGCGGCCGCCGCGGTCCGCCTGGCGCGCAAGCGGCGCGGGATCTGACCCGCGGGTCAAGGACCGGGGCTCCGCCCCGCACCCCGCACCCCGCGCCCCAAACGCCGGCGTGGCCGGACCGGATTGGTAGGAGGCTCCCAAGGGGGCGGGTTCGGCACGGGCGAAACTGCTATTTCGCCTCGTCAGCCACTAGGGCACGATGAAGGCATGGCACCGCACTTCGACCACCCCGGCGAGCAGGCCGCTCAGGACCCGATCCGGCTGCTCGAGATCCGTGACACCCCGCTCTCGATCGACGAGGTCTTCCAGGCCGTCGGCGACGACGCGACGGGAGGGACGACGCTCTTCGTCGGCACGGTGCGCAACCACGACAGCGGCGCGGACGTCGACTCGCTCGGCTACTCCTGCCACCCGACGGCCGAGGCCGAGATGCGCCGGGTCGCCGAGCGCGTCGTGGCCAAGTTCCCCGTCCGCGCGCTGGCCGCCGTGCACCGCGTGGGCGACCTCGCCGTCGGCGACCTGGCCGTCGTCGTCGCCGTCTCCTGCCCGCACCGCGGCGAGGCCTTCGAGGCCTGCCGGATGCTCATAGACGACCTCAAGCACGAGGTCCCGATCTGGAAGCACCAGACCTTCGCCGACGGCACCGAGGAGTGGGTCGGCGCCTGCTGAGCCCCGGGCGCGGAGCGGTCCCCGCAGGGGGGTAGCCTCGCACCCGTTCGGCCGCGCAACACGCCCTCGATTTGCGTAACCCCCCCACGGGCACGAGCGTTGAAGCCACCAACGAAACGTAGTTCGGGGTAGGGAGGCAGGCCCATGGCGTCTTTGGCGTGGTTGCTGATTCCGCTGTTCGCCGCGATAGGTGCGGCGATATGGGGCAGCTGGGCGGCACGCGACCGCACGCAAGGTGACATATCCGAGCTCGCCGGCTACGCGCGGTTCCGCGAGGCCATGGGCAACGCCGATCAGGCCAGGGCGAAGGCAGAGGCCCACTCGGGTTCCGACGCCGTCTGACGGGACCCCGCTGAGAATCCCCTGAGAGTTTCGCGCGCGGACCCCGTACGGACCGGCCCCGAGGGCTGCCCGCCGGGGCCGTCCCGTACTGTCGGAACCATGCCACGCCGCACTGCGACGATGCTCGCTTCCACCCTCGTGCTGTTCGCGCTGCTCTGCGCAGGGCTGCTCATCAAGGTCCCGTACTCCGAGATGAGCCCCGGCCCGACCGTGAACACGCTCGGCGACTCGCACGGTGCGCCCGTCCTGAACATCGCGGGGCGCAAGACGTACCCGACCAGCGGCCACCTCAACATGACGACCGTCCGCGTCACCGGCGCGGACTACGACATGAGCCTGGTGGAAGCGGTGTACGGGTGGCTGTCCGACGACAACATCGTCGTGCCGCACGAGAACCTCTACCCGGACGGCAAGACGGACGCGGAATCCACCCAGGAGAACGCCGAGGAGTTCAGCCAGTCGCAGCAGAGCGCCAAGGTGGCGGCCCTGAAGCAGCTCGGCATCCCCGTCACCCCCCGCGTGATCGTCGCGTCCGTGGTCAAGGACAGCCCCGCCGAGGGCAAGCTGCACGCCGGTGACGTGATCAAGGCCGTGGACGGCGCCCCCGTGACCGCCCCCGAGGACGTGGCCAAGCTCGTCACCAAGCACAAGCCCGGCGAGCCGGTCGAGTTCACCATCGTGCCCGCCGCGGAGGCGGCCGAGGCGGCGAAGGCGAACCACGAGCCCACCGGTTCCTCGAAGGTGACGATCACCGCGGGCAAGGCGGAGGGCGACGGCCACGCCATCGTCGGCATCCGGGCCGGATCCGACCACACCTTCCCGTTCACGATCGACATCAAGCTCGCGGACGTCGGCGGCCCGAGCGCCGGCCTGATGTTCGCGCTCGGCATCGTGGACAAGCTGACCCCGGAGGACCTGACCGGCGGCAAGTTCGTCGCGGGCACCGGCACCATCGACGACGCGGGCAAGGTCGGTCCGATCGGCGGTATCCAGATGAAGACCATCGGCGCCCGCCAGGCCGGCGCCGAGTACTTCCTGACGCCCGCCGAGAACTGCGCCTCCGCGGCCACGAACGTGCCCGACGGCCTGACCCTGGTGAAGGTCTCCACGATCGGCGACGCCACCAAGGCACTGGAGAAGATCAGCAAGGGGGACACGGCCGGGCTGACGCAGTGCAGCGCCAAGCCCTGACCGGTCCTCCCCCCCTGCGGTCCTACGAGAAGGTCGCGGCCAGGGCCTCCGCCAGCCCGGGCACCAGACCCCCGCCGGTGAGCACCTCGGTCGAGGAGTCCTTCTCGCGCAGCCGTACGGCCGACTCGCGGGAGCCGTCGCGCAGCACGGCCACGGTGAGGCGGACCTCCTGCCGCTCCGGGTGACCGGCGACCCACTTCGACAGCTGCTTGTCGTTGAGCCCCTCCGGTACGGAGGCCTCCGCGGACGGCGGCAGCATCAGCCGCTCCACCGTCAGCGCGCAGCCGACGACGGCGTCGGGCCAGGCGATGGTGCCGAGGAACTTGTCGAGGGGGGTCCCCTTCGGGACCTCGTCCTGCTCGATCGGGGTGAGGGAGGCCTTGCCGGCGTCGTCCTGGTCGAGGCCGAGCTGGCTCGCGAGCCGCGGCTCCTGCTTCTTGAGCCGGGCGGTGTCGACGAGGGCGAACAGCCGGGCCGGCCGGTCCCAGCCGAGGCCGGCCGCGTACTCGTCGATCTCGAGGCAGGCGCGGGTCAGCGGCGAGGCCGCCATGGGGGTGCCGGGGGAAGGCGAAACGTTGGACATGGGCAACATCCTGCCTCCTTTCCACCGGATACCGGGAACTGAGCAAAGCCTCAGTAAGTTGCATGAGTGGGCTCTACGATCGGGGGCCCGTTGATTACCAGACCCAGCGACTTTCGAGGTGCGCACCTTGGCTTTCCAGATGCCGGACCGCGGCGGAGGCCCGTCCGGGCCACGGATGAGAGTCGGCCGCCCCTCCCGGCGAGCCCGCACTCTCCTGATGACCTTGGGCGTGCTGGCCGTCCTGGCCATGCTCTTCATCATGTTCGCGGGCTTCTGGACGGACTGGCTCTGGTTCCGCTCCGTGAAGTACTCCACCGTCTTCACCACCACGCTGTGGACCAAGATCGGGCTCTTCGCCGTCTTCGGTCTGCTGATGGCCGGTGCCGTCGGATTCAACATCTGGCTGGCCCACCGGCTGCGGCCGCCGCTCAGCGCGATGTCGATGGAGCAGCAGAGCCTCGACCGTTACCGGATGAGCATCGCCCCTTACAAGAAGTGGCTGCTGCTGGGCATCGCGGTGCTCGTCGGCCTGATCGCGGGCGCCTCGGCGGCCGGCCAGTGGAAGACCTGGCTCATGTACGTGAACGGCGTGACCTTCGGTACGAAGGACCCGCAGTTCCACATGGATGTCTCCTTCTACACCTTCGACCTGCCCTGGTACCGCTTCCTGCTCGGCTTCGGCTTCGCCGCGGTCGTGCTGTCGGTGATCGCCGCGGCCGTCGTGCACTACCTGTACGGCGGACTGCGCGTGACCAGCCCGGGCGCCCGGGCCACCGCCGCCGCGACCGGGCACCTGTCGGTGCTGCTCGGCCTCTTCGTCACGCTCAAGGCGATCGCGTACTGGCTCGACCGGTACGGCCTCGCCGTGAAGTCCAGCGACTTCAAGGCCGCGGACAACTGGACGGGCCTGCGGTACGTCGACGCCAACGCCTACCTGCCGGCGAAGACGATCCTCGTCGCCATCGCCGCGATCTGCGCCGTGCTGTTCTTCGCGACGCTGTGGCGCCGCACCTGGCAGCTGCCCGTGATCGGCTTCGGCCTGATGGTGCTCTCGGCGATCCTGATCGGCGGGCTGTACCCGGCGATCGTCCAGAAGTTCCAGGTCCAGCCGAACGAGCAGGCCAAGGAATCCCCGTACGTCCAGAAGAACATCAAGGCCACGCGCGACGCCTACGGGATCGCGGGCTCCGAGGTCACGGACTACCCGGGCTCCCCGCAGACGGCGGACCGGAGCAAGCTGCGGCCGCAGGCCGACACCACGGCCAGCATCCGGATCCTGGACCCGAACATCGTCTCGCCGGCCTTCCAGCAGCTCCAGCAGGTCAAGGGCTACTACGCCTTCCCGTCCACGCTCGCCGTGGACCGGTACAGCGGCCAGGACACGGTCATCGGGCTGCGCGAGCTGAACATCGGCGGCATCCCGAAGAACAACTGGATCAACGACCACTTCAAGTACACGCACGGCTACGGCGTGGTCGCGGCCAAGGGCACCACCGTCGGTGACCAGGGGGCCCCGGACTTCACCCAGTCCGACCTGCCCTCCAAGGGGATGTTCGGCACGGACTTCGAGCAGCGCATCTACTACGGCGAGCAGACGAAGCAGTACTCGATCGTCGGCGGGCCGCAGAAGGAGCTCGACTACTCGGACGACAAGGGCGAGAAGGAGACGAGCTACAAGGGCGACTCCGGCGTCAACCTCGACAACCCGGTCAACCGCGCCGCCTACGCGCTCTCCTTCAGCGAGCCGCAGATCCTCTACTCGGGCGCCATCGGCGAGGGCTCGCGGATCCTCTACAACCGCACGCCCAAGCAGCGCGTCGAGGCCGTCGCCCCGTGGCTGACCATCGACGGCGCGCCGTACCCGGCCGTGATCGGCAAGCGGGTCGTGTGGATCGTCGACGCCTACACGACGACCAACGGGTACCCGTACGCCTCGCGCACCACGCTGGGCCAGAGCACCGCCGACTCGCTGACCAACAGCCAGCGCGCGGTGGTGGCCCAGGAGAACCAGGTCAACTACATCCGCAACTCGGTGAAGGCCACCGTCGACGCGTACGACGGCTCGGTCAACCTGTACCAGTGGGACACCGAGGACCCGGTCCTGAAGACCTGGATGAAGGCGTTCCCCGGCACGGTGAAGCCCAAGAGCGACATCGCCAAGCCGCTCATGGACCACCTCCGCTACCCGCAGGACCTCTTCAAGGTCCAGCGCGAGCTGCTGACCCGGTACCACGTCACGGACCCGCAGACCTTCCTCAGCGGCAGTGAGGCCTGGGCGGTCCCGGACGACCCGACGACCAAGGCCGGCACGGCGGTTCCGCCGTACTACCTGTCGATGAAGATGCCGGGCCAGAAGGAGAAGGACCAGGTCTTCTCGCTCACCACGACGTTCACGCCGAACGAGCGGCCCAACCTGAGTGCCTTCATGGCGGTCAACGCCGATCCGGGCACCCCGGACTACGGCAAGATCAGAATCCTGAAGATGCCGACCAGCAAGCCGCCGGACGGCCCCGGTCAGGTGCAGAGCAAGTTCCAGTCCGAGCCGAAGATCGCCGAGTCGATCCGCCTGCTGCGCGGTGGTGACTCGGAGATCGAGTACGGCAACCTGCTCGCGGTGCCGCTCGACGGCGGAATGCTCTACGTGGAGCCGGTGTACGTCCGCAGCTCCGGGCTGAAGTACCCGCTGCTGCGCAAGGTGCTGGTGACCTACGGCGGCCAGACGGCCTTCGAGGACACGCTGGAGAAGGCGCTGAACGTGGTCTTCGGGGCCGAGGCCCCGACCACGCCGGTGCCCCCGGTCCAGCCGCCGGGCGAGGGCACCGTCACGCCCCCGGTCAACCAGGACCCGACGGTCAAGGCGGCCCTCGCCGACGCGCAGAAGGCCGTCGAGGACGCCGAGAAGGCCCGTCAGGCCGGTGACTGGGCGGCCTTCGGCAAGGCCCAGGACGAGATCAAGGCCGCGCTGAAGCGTGCGATCGAGGCGGAGGCGAAGCCGGCGGCGCCCAGTCCGGGCGGCTGATGATCAATCGGTAATGGCTCCGTCCCGTGTCGTGATACTGTGGTTTCACCGACGCGGGGTGGAGCAGCTCGGTAGCTCGCTGGGCTCATAACCCAGAGGTCGCAGGTTCAAATCCTGTCCCCGCTACTGAAGATGAAGGCCCGGATCCATGGGATCCGGGCCTTCGTCATGTCCGGGGCGGACACGCGTTAGCTGGGGCGGGTGAGTTGGGGTGGGAGCGTGTTTGACTTACCTCACTGTGGGCATGTCGACAAAACGCTGTAGTGACCTCACTGACTGCGACATACCAGGTGTACGCGGGTAGCAGGTGATGCGACGATGGGATTTATGGGGGACAGGTCAACTCTGCTGGAGACAGGGCGGTTTGTGAGGGCGGAGACCGAAACGGGCGCAGAGGCCCAGGGGGCGGTTCCGGTAGCCGACGCGCAGACCGCGCTGACCGATGCGGATTTCGCGCAGGAGCTGTTCGCCGAGACCGACGCGGCGAGCGACGCCGAGCTGGAGGCCCGGCACCGGGTGGCCGCCGACAAGGGCGACCCCGGTGCCATGAGCGTGCTCGGTGCGCTGCTGCTGCGCCGTGGTGACCTCGACGGGGCCGAGCCGTACCTGCGGGGGGCCACCGGCGAGGGGGACCGGGCCGCCGCGAACAACCTCGGCGTCCTGCTGCACCAGCGCGGCTACCCCGAAGAGGCCGCCGGCTGGTGGCGGGTCGCCGCCGTGGCCGGATCGGCGCCGGCCGCGCACGCCCTGGGCCGCCACTTCCGCGAGCGCGGGGACGAGCCGGCGGCCGAGTACTGGATGCGGCAGGCGGCGGAATCCGGCCATGCGCTGGGCGCGTACGGGCTGGCCGACCTGCTGGAGCACCGCGGGGACAAGGGTGTCGAGCGGTGGTTCCGCGCTGCCGCCGAACAGGGGCACCGCGAAGCCGCGTACCGGCTGGCGCGGCACCTGCGCAAGGGCGACCCCACCGAGGCCGAGCAGTGGTACCGGCAGGCCGCCGCGCGCGGGCACCGGCGCGCGGCCCTGCACCTGGGCGCGCTGCTGGAGGCGCGCGGGGAGCTCAAGGAGGCCGGGCGCTGGTACCTGACCTCCGCCAAGCAGGGCGAGGCACGCGCGGCGTGCGCGCTCGGCTTCCTGCTGCGCGACGCCGGGGACGAGGAGAGCGCGGCCACCTGGTGGCACCGGGCCGCGCAGGACGGCGACGGCAACGCCGCGAACGCGCTGGGCGCCCTGCACGCCGCGCGCGGGGAGACCCAGACCGCGGAGCGCTGGTACCGGACCGCCATGGACGCGGGCGACCAGAACGGGGCGTACAACCTCGCCCTGCTGTGCGCCGCGCAGGACCGCACCGCGCAGGCCGAGCAGTGGTACCGGCGCGCGGCCTACGCCGGGCACCGCGAGGCGGCCAACGCGCTGGCCATCATGCTGCTGCAGGTCGGGGACGCGGCGGGCGCGGAGCCGTGGTTCTCGAAGGCGGCCGAGGCGGGCAGCGTCGACGCCGCGTTCAACCTCGGCATCCTCTTCGCCAGCCGCGACGAGGACCGTACGGCGCTGAAGTGGTACGAGCGGGCCGCGTCGGCCGGACACACCGACGCGGCGCTCCAGGTCGGCATCGCGCTGGTCCGCGACGGGGAGGAGCGCGCCGCCGAGCGCCACCTGCGGTGCGCGGCGGGCGGCGGCAGCGCGGAGGCCGCCTTCCGGCTGGCCGCGCTGCTGGAGTCGCTGGCCCCGCCGCCGGAGCCGGTCGCCCTGGGCGAGCCGGTGGGCGGCGCCCCGAAGACGGAGAGCGAGGAGTGGTACGAGCGGGCCGCCGAGCTGGGGCACCGCCGCGCCCAGGTGCGGGTCGGCATGCTGGCCGCCGCCCGCGGCGACCTGGCCGTCGCCGCGCGCTGGTACCGGGAGGCGGCCGAGGCCGGCTCCCGCAACGGGGCGTTCAACCTGGGGCTGCTGCTCGCCCGCGAGGGGAGCGAGCCGGAGGCCGCGCTGTGGTGGACGCGGGCCGCGGTGGCGGGCCACGGCCGTGCGGCGCTGCGGCTGGGGCTGCTGGCGGCCCGGCACGGGGACCTCGCGGAGGGGCAGAAGTGGTGCGTTCGCGCCATGGAGCTGGGGCCGGCCGAGGTCTCGGAGCGGGCGGCGCGGCTGCGCGACGCGCTCGCGGAGGAGCTGTCCGCCTGAGCGTGGACGGACGCCGGCGAGGCTGGAAGTTAAGCGATTTGCATCTGTTGGAAGGCTTCACGTACAGTCGTGTTTACCGACGCGGGGTGGAGCAGCTCGGTAGCTCGCTGGGCTCATAACCCAGAGGTCGCAGGTTCAAATCCTGTCCCCGCTACTGAAGGCCCAGGGCCCGGATCCAATGGATCCGGGCCCTGAGTCGTTTCCGGGAGTGAAGCCGGAAGGCAGAAGGGCCCGGACCTCCGTGGGGTCCGGGCCCTTCTCGTGTCCCGGGTCAGGCGGCGGCGCAGTTCGGGCAGACGCCGCGGTAGGTCACCTCGACCGCGGACACGACGAAGCCGAAGCGTTCCGTGTCCGGCAGGTCGGCCAGCGGGTTGCCCGCCGGGTGGACGTCGCGGATCGCGCCGCACTGGGCGCAGACCAGGTGCTGGTGGGGCTTGTGGGCGTTCGGGTCGTACCGCTTGGCGCGCCGGTCCGTGGAAACCTCCAGGACCTCGCCGAGGGTGACGAGCTCGCCCAGGGTGTTGTAGACGGTCGCCCGGGAGATCTCGGGCAATTTGGCCACAGCGCGCGCGTGCACCTCGTCGGCCGTCAGGTGCACGTGGTCACCGTCGAGCACCTCGGCCACGACACGCCGCTGCGCCGTCATGCGCCAGCCGCGTCCGCGGAGTCGTTCCAGCAGGTCACTCATGGACATCAGCCTAACAGCGAGGGATTCGGTGTAACTCCCGAACCAGTGCGGACTTGGATGCTTACTTGACTTAGACAAAGTCCATCGTAGGATCGGGTACGGCAGACGCCAAGGACAGGACACGCAGGAATGACGCAGGAGGCGCACGTGACGCAGGGACCGCTCACCACGGAGGCCGGGGCTCCGGTCGCCGACAACCAGAACAGCGAGACCGCCGGCGTCGGAGGTCCCGTCCTGGTCCAGGACCAGCTGCTGCTGGAGAAGCTCGCGCACTTCAACCGCGAGCGCATCCCGGAGCGCGTGGTGCACGCCCGCGGCGCCGGTGCCTACGGCACCTTCACGCTGACCCGCGACGTCTCCCAGTGGACCCGTGCCAAGTTCCTCTCCGAGGTCGGCAAGGAGACCGAGACCTTCCTGCGCTTCTCCACCGTCGCGGGCAACCTCGGCAGCGCCGACGCGGTGCGCGACCCCCGCGGCTGGGCGCTGAAGTTCTACACCGAAGAGGGCAACTACGACCTCGTCGGCAACAACACCCCGGTGTTCTTCATCAAGGACGCCATCAAGTTCCCCGACTTCATCCACACCCAGAAGCGCGACCCGTACACGGGCTCGCAGGAGGCGGACAACGTCTGGGACTTCTGGGGTCTGTCGCCCGAGTCGACCCACCAGGTGACCTGGCTGTTCGGCGACCGCGGCATCCCCGCGTCCTACCGCCACATGAACGGCTACGGCTCGCACACGTTCCAGTGGAACAACGAGGCCGGCGAGGTCTTCTGGGTCAAGTACCACTTCAAGACCGACCAGGGCATCAAGAACCTCACCCAGGCCGAGGCCAACCTGCTCGCCGGTGAGGACCCCGACTCGCACCAGCGCGACCTGCGCGAGTCCATCGAGCGCGGCGAGTTCCCGTCCTGGACCGTGCAGGTCCAGATCATGCCGGCGGCCGAGGCGGCCGAGTACCGCTTCAACCCGTTCGACCTCACCAAGGTGTGGCCGCACGAGGACTACCCGCCGATCGAGATCGGCAAGCTGGAGCTCAACCGCAACCCGGAGAACGTCTTCGCCGAGGTCGAGCAGTCGATCTTCTCCCCGGCGCACTTCGTCCCCGGCATCGGTCCCTCCCCGGACAAGATGCTCCAGGGCCGGCTCTTCGGCTACGGCGACGCCCACCGCTACCGCGTCGGCATCAACGCCGACCACCTGCCGGTGAACCGTCCGCACGCCACCGAGGCGCGCACCAACTCCCGCGACGGCCACCTGTACGACGGCCGCCACAAGGGTGCGAAGAACTACGAGCCCAACAGCTTCGGCGGCCCGCACCAGACCGACCGCCCGCTGTGGCAGCCCATCGACGTGACGGGCGGCACCGGCAACCACGCCGCCGCCGTGCACGGCGAGGACACCGACTTCGTCCAGGCCGGCAACCTCTACCGCCTGTACTCGGAGGACGAGAAGGCCCGTCTGATCGAGAACCTGTCCGGCTTCATCGCCAAGGTCTCGCGCGACGACATCGTCGAGCGCGCGATCGACAACTTCCGCCAGGCGGACGGCGACTTCGGCAAGCGGCTGGAGGCCGCGGTCCAGGCCCTCCGCGCCTGATCCCGGATCGCTTGTCGTAGCAGGACGCCGGGCCGCAGCCCTCCTCGGAGGGCTGCGGCCCGGCGTCGTTCGTGGAGAGGGGCCTACGCCGGTACCGCGCGCCGCCGCGCCGGTGCCCAGCAGCGGATGACGTCCCGTACGGACACGATGCCCACCGGACCGCCGTTCTCCAGCACGATCAGATGCCGGAAGCCGCCGTGGGCCATGGCCTCGGCGGCTTCCTGCACGGTGGCCTCGGGGGTGCAGAACACCACGTTGTTCGTGGTGTGCGCACCCACGGACTCCCGGTCGGGATCGTGGCCCGCGCCGATCGAGTTGAGGATGTCGCGCTCGGTCAGGATGCCGATTCCGCTGTGGTCGGGGTCGAGGACGACGGCCGCGCCGACGCGCCGGCCGGACATCAGACAGGCCGCCTGCCGGAGGGTGTGCGCGGGTCCGAGGGTGAGGATCACGGTGCTCATTGCGTCACGGACGAGCATGAAGAGAGCCACCTCCTGGGGTGAGCCCCCCGCTTGGGTGGGTGTGCCGGTGAAGCCGCCTTTAGAGAACGGCTTCACAAGCGCACAAGCGTGGGGAGTATCAGATTCCCACGGACCCGGAGGGCCGACAAGAAGGCGCGCAACGGAGCACGGGCAGCGCGCGCCTGCCTCAGGCGCGCGGGCGCAGCAGGCCGAGCATCTCCTCGTGCAGCAGCCCGTTCGAGGCGGCGGCGTTCCCGCCGTGCACGCCGTCCACCCCGTCGAGGCTGGTGAAGCGGCCGCCCGCCTCCTGGACCACGACCGCGATGGCCGCCATGTCCCAGAGGTTCAACTCGGGCTCGGCGCACAGGTCCAGCGAGCCCTCCGCGACCATCATGTACGGCCAGAAGTCGCCGTAGCCGCGGGTACGCCAGCACGCGCGGGTCAGGTCCAGGAACCCGGCGAGCCGGCCCTGCTCCTCCCACCCGCTCAGCGAGGAGTACGCGAACGAGGCGTCACTCAGCCCGCTCACCTTCGACACGCCGATCGGGCTGGTCTCGCCGAGCGCGCCGCCCGCGTACGCCCCCTGTCCCTCGGCCGCCCACCAGCGGCGGCCCAGCGCCGGTGCGGACACCACACCGACCACCGGCCGGAAGACGCCGTCGGCGCCCTCGGCCATCAGGGAGATCAGCGTCGCCCAGACGGGCACCCCGCGCACGTAGTTCTTCGTGCCGTCGATCGGGTCCACGACCCAGCGGCGCGGGCCGCTGCCCTGCAGGCCGTACTCCTCGCCCAGGATCGCGTCGCCGGGCCGCGCGGCCGCGATGCCCGCCCGGATGATCTCCTCGGCGGCCTGGTCGGCCTCGCTCACCGGGGTCATGTCCGGCTTCGTCTCGACCTTCAGATCGAGGGCGCGGAACCGCTCCATCGTGGCGGCGTCCGCCGCGTCGGCGAGTTCGAGGGCAAGGCGCAGGTCATCGTCATACTCGGGCATGCCCGAACAGTATCGAGACTCCCGGACCCGGGCGAACGGCGTCCACGGTGCGGCCCCGACGCACCCTTGACAGGATCTGTCGACCCGTCAAGTCTGGCCGGAGAGCCGATCGGGGAGGCGAGGATGCCGGCAGCCCGGGAGTCCTTACTGGAGGCGGCGGGAGCGGCCCTCTCGGCGCGCCCCTGGCCGGCCGTGCGGATGGTCGACGTGGCCGCCGCCGCCGGGGTGTCCCGGCAGACCCTCTACAACGAGTTCGGCGGCAAGGCGGGACTGGGCAGCGCCCTGGTCCGGCGCGAGGCCGACCGCTACCTCGACGGCGTGGACCGGGCCCTGTCCGCCCCGGCCCAGGCCGCCGAACGGCTCGCCGCCGTCGCCGAGTGGACCGTACGGGCGGCCCGCGCCCATCCCCTCGTACGGGCCCTGCTCACCGGGAGCTGGGACGCGGGCCTGCCGGCTGCGGGGCGCCGGACGCCCGGGCCCGGGGAGCTGGCGCGGGCCGTCCGCGACCGGGCGGCCGCCGCGCTCACGCCGGGGGAGGAGCCGCAGCGGTGCGAGCTCGCCGTGCGCCTCGCCCTCTCCTACGTGGTCGCCCCGGGGGAGGAGCCGGGGGCGGCCGAGCTGCTCGGGCTGCTCCGGCAGCTCAGTGCGCCGACCCGGACAGCTGGAGCCCGATGACCCCCAGGATGACCAGCGAGATCGAGACGAGCTTGAGGGTGGAGACCAGGTCGCCGAGGAAGACCATGCCGTAGATCGCGGTCCCGGCCGCGCCGATGCCCGTCCACACCGCGTACGCCGGTCCCACGTCCAGTTTCTTGAGGGCCAGCGTCAGCAGACCGAAGCTGCCGAGCGCGAAGCACGCGAAGGCGACGGTCGGCCACAGCCGGGTGAATCCGTGGGAGAGCTTGAGGCAGACCGCGAACCCGGTCTCCAGGAGTCCCGCGACCACGACCAGCAGCCACGCCATGTCGAATGCCTCCCCGCGTCACATGACATCACGTCACTTGGTGGGATTATGCATTTATCCAGACAAGGCCCTCGACAAACACGGCACGCCCCGCCGAACACTCAGTCGCCCTCGCGCCGCTCCCGCGTCTCCAGCAGCCGCCTCAGCGAATACAGCCGCGCCGGGTCCGCGTGGCCGTCCTCCACCCACTTGTCGAGCGCGCAGTCCGGCTCGTCGTGGCTGCACGCGCGCGGACACCCCTCCGTCCCCGGCACCAGTTCGGGGAAGGCCAGGATCACCCGGGACGGGTCCACGTGGTGCAGGCCGAAGGAGCGCACGCCCGGGGTGTCGATGACCCAGCCGTCGCCGCCCGGCAGGGGCAGCGCGAGTGCCGAGGTGGTGGTGTGCCGGCCGCGGCCGGTCACCGCGTTGACCACTCCGGTGGCGCGCTGGCGGCCCTCGGCGACCAGCGAGTTCACCAGCGTGGTCTTCCCGACGCCCGAGTGGCCGACGAAGGCGGTGATCCGGCCGTTGAGGTGCTCGCGCACCCGGTCCGCCGCGTCGCCCGCCGCCAGCTCCTCGCGGTTGGTCACCACGTACTTCAGCCCGAAGGTCGAGTAGATCTCCAGGATCTTGTCCGCGGAGGTCAGATCGGACTTGGTGAGCACCAGCAGCGGCTCCAGCCCGGCGTCGTACGCCGCGACCAGGCAGCGGTCGATCATCCGGGGCCGCGGCTCCGGGTCGGCCAGGGCTGTGACGATGGCCAGCTGGTCGGCATTGGCGACGACCACCCGCTCGTACGGGTCGTCGTCGTCGGCGGTGCGCCGCAGGACGGACTTGCGCTCCTCGATCCGCACGATGCGGGCCAGGGTGTCCTTCTTGCCGGACAGGTCACCGACGATCCAGACCCGGTCCCCGACCACCGCGGCCTTGCGGCCCAGCTCGCGGGCCTTCATCGCGTGCACGGAGCGGCCCTCGACCAGGCAGGTCAGCCGACCGCGGTCGACGGTCAGGACGAAGCCCTCGGCCGCGTCCTCGTGCTTGGGCCGGATGCTCGTCCGCGGCCGGTTGCCCTTGGGGTTCGGGCGCTGGCGGATGTCGTCCTCGTCGGTGTGCTTGCCGTACCTGCGCATGACGGGCCCTACGCTCCCGCACCCGCTCCGGGCGTCCCGGAACCACCGGCGTCCCCGGCGAGCATGTCCGTCCACATCTTCGGGAAGTCCGGCAGGGTCTTCGCGGTCGTCGCCACGTTCTCGATCTGTACGCCCTCCACCGCCAGGCCGATCACCGCGCCCGCGGTGGCCATCCGGTGGTCGTCGTACGTGTGGAACACGCCGCCGTGCATCCGGCGCGGCCGGATGCGCAGGCCGTCCGCGGTCTCGGTGACGTCGCCGCCGAGCGCGTTGATCTCCTTGGTCAGCGCCGCCAGCCGGTCCGTCTCGTGCAGCCGCAGGTGCGCGACCCCGCGCAGCACGGACTCGGAGTCGGCCAGGGCCGCCACCGCCGCGATGCCCGGGGTGAGCTCGCCGACCTCGCTCAGGTCCACGTCGATGCCGTGGATCTTGCCCGTGCCGGTGAAGACCAGGCCCGCGTCGGTCAGCTCGCAGGAGCCGCCCATCTCCGTGAAGATCCGGCGCAGCGCGTCACCGGGCTGGGTGGTGCGGCGCGGCCAGTCCGGGACGGTGACCGTGCCGCCGGTGATCAGGGCCGCGGCCAGGAAGGGCTGGGCGTTGGACAGGTCCGGCTCCACGACCATGTCGCGGCCGAGCAGCGCGCCGGGGGAGACCCGCCACACGTTCTTCTCGCCGCCGGCCTCGGGGGTGTCGACCTGGGCGCCCGCCGCGCGCAGCATCTCCACGGTCATCCGGATGTGCGGCATCGACGGCAGGGTGGTGCCCACGTGCCGGACCTCGACGCCCTGGTTGAAGCGCGGGGCGGAGAGCAGCAGCGCGGAGACGAACTGGGAGGAGTTGCTGGCGTCGATCTCGACCGTGCCGCCCTCCAGGGCCCCGCCGCCCTGCACGGTCATGGGCAGCGCGCCCCGGCCGTCGTCGTCGATGCGGGCGCCGAGCGTGCGCAGGGCGCTGATGACCTGGCCGAGCGGGCGCTCGTAGGAGCGCGGGTCGCCGTCGAAGCGGATGTCCCCGTCGGCGAGGGTGGCGACGGGCGGCAGGAAGCGCATGACGGTGCCGGCGTTGCCGACGTCCACGGTCGTCGGGCCGTGCAGGGCCGCCGGGATGATCCGCCAGGCCTCGCCGCCCACTGCGCCGTTGGTGGCACTCGCGGAGCTGGAGGAGACCGTCTCCTCGATGCCGACGCCCAGCGCGCGCAGCGCGTCGGACATCAGCTGGGAGTCGCGCGAGCGCAGCGGCCGGCGCACCCAGCCGGGTTCGGCGGCGAGCGCGGCGAGCACGAGGGCGCGGTTGGTGACCGATTTGGACCCCGGCACCGTGACGGTGGCGTGGACGGTCCCATCGGCGAGCGGAGCGGGCCAGAGGGCAGGGAGCGCGGGGGTCTCGGTCATGGCCCCCACTTTAGTGGCTTCCTCCGGCCCCAGATCTTGATCGCCGTCCGGTCTCAGGGGGTGGTCACAGGGCGAGCAGCCAGCGCCCGCCGCCGATCAGCGAGCACAGCGCGACGATGTGGAAGAACAGCAGCCACACCACCGGATGCAGGTGGGTGAGCCGGCCCAGCTGATCGGCATCGGAATCCGGGGCTCCGCCGTTCCTGCGCTTGGCCCCCAGCTCGAAGACCGGCCGCACCCCGCCGAGCAGCAGGAACCACACCACCAGGTAGGCGAAGCCGGCCTGCACCTCGGCCGGGGTCAGCCAGGACACCAGCAGGAAGGCCCCGCCGGTCAGCACCACGGTCAGCGCCCCGTACGCGTTCCGGATCATCACCAGCATCGCCACCAGCAGGGCGGTGGCCGCCCACAGCAGCAGCGTGATCCGGTGCGCGGACAGCAGCGCCGCCCCGCCGAGCCCGAGCAGCGAGGGCGCCGTGTACCCGCCGGCTGCGGTCAGGATCATCCCGAGCCCGGTCGGCTTGCCCCGGCTGACGGTGACCCCGCTGGTGTCGGAGTGCAGACGTATCCCGCTCAGGCGCCGCCCGGTCAGCAGCGCCAGCAGACCGTGCCCGCCCTCGTGCGCGATGGTGATCGCGTTGCGCGACAGCCGCCAGAGCGGACGGGGCCCCACCGCGGCCAGCGCGACCAGCCCCGTCGCGATCACCAGCCACCGGTCGGGCGCGGCCTGTATGCCCGTGAGCCGGTCCCACAGACCGGCCGTCGTGCTGCTGTCCATAAGGTGGCGGACTCCTTGCGGTGGTGTTCCGGGGGAACCACCCAGCGGTAGCTGGGGGCGGCATGGCAGTGTGACAGGCATGTGCGGACGGTATGCGGCGAGTCGTAGGCCCGAGGACCTCGTGGAGGCCTTCGGCATCGAGAAGTGGGAGCCCGAGGAGGCCCTGGCCCCCGATTTCAACGTGGCGCCGACGAAGGAGGTCCACGTGGTCCTCGACCGTCCCCTCAAAGACGCTTCGCACCCGCGTCCGGTTCGCCAGCTGCGCACCCTGAAGTGGGGCCTGGTCCCCTCCTGGGCGCAGAACCCCGACGGGGCCGCCCGGATGATCAACGCCCGGTCCGAGACCCTGCACGAGAAGCCGTCCTTCCGTCGCCCCTTCGCGCAGCGCCGCTGCATCGTCCCCGCCGACGGCTACTACGAGTGGGTCACCGCCCACGACGAGCGGCAGCTGGAGGTGGAGGGGAAGAAGAAACGGGCCCGCAAGCAGCCCTACTTCGTGCTCCCCTCCGACGGCTCCGTCTTCGCCATGGCCGGGATATACGAGTTCTGGCGCGACCGGACCCTGCCCGACGAGCACCCGCTCGCCTGGTGGGTCACCTGCTCGGTGATCACCACCGAGGCCGAGACCACCCCCCTGGGCGTGCCCCCGGCCGAGGGGCCGCGCTCGCTCTCCGAGATCCACCCGCGGATGCCGCTGATGCTGACCCCGGACCGCTGGGACGCCTGGCTGGACCCGGCGAACACCGACACCGAGGGCTCCCTGCGGGAGCTGCTGGCGCCGCCGCCGGGCGGCCTGATGCGGGCCTACCCGGTGTCCACGGCCGTCAGCAACGTCCGCAACAACGGGCCGGAGCTGCTCGAAGAGCTCGCCGCCCCCGAGGAGGCAACCCTGTTCTAGGCCCGGCCCCGGGCAGGATGGGGTGCATGACCACGCGTACCGAGAGCGTCGACACCCCGGCGGGCGAGGCCCGCATCACCTGGCACACCGCCCGCGCGGCGCAGCTCGTGCTCGCCGTGAGCCACGGCGCCGGCGGCGGCATCGAGGCCCGCGACCTCCAGGCCCTGGCCGCCGCCCTGCCCGCCCGCGGGATCACGGTCGCGCTGGTCGAACAGCCCTGGCGGGTCGCCGGGAAGAAGGTCGCCGCCGCGCCCAAGGTGCTGGACGAGGGATGGCGCGCGCTGTGGCCCGCGCTCGCGAAGCCCGGACTGCCGGTGGTCGCGGGCGGGCGCAGCGCCGGGGCCCGGGTGGCCTGCCGGACCGCCGTCGAGCTGGGCGCCGCCGGGGTGCTGGCGCTGGCGTTCCCGCTGCACCCGCCGGGCCGGCCGGAGAAGTCCCGCGCCGCGGAGCTCACCGGGGCCGGCCGGCCCACGCTCGTGGTCCAGGGCGGCCGGGACCCCTTCGGGCGCCCCGAGGAGTTCCCTGCGGGAGAGCACGAGCTGGTGGAGATCCCGTACGGCGATCACGGTTTCGCCGTGCCGAAGAAGGCGGACCTCACCCAGGACGAGGCCCTCGGGAAGATCACCGACGCGGTCGGGCGATGGCTCCTGGCGCTCCCGGCCGGGAAGTAGCGGGAGCGGGGCGGAAGCGGAAGGCCCGAAAACCCTTCCGGTACGCGGGAATGCGCCGCCCGGCCCTTCTGTTGTCTCGGATGTCGGTACGTACGGGAACTTGTCGGAGGAGAGGGAGCGCATGACCCAGGTCATCAGTCAGAACCGTCGGCAGGCCGCTGACCTGGACTGGACGGTTCTTCCTGCCCCCAAGCGCAGCACGCTTCGGGCGGCGGAGGACCGGGATGGTCGACTATTCTCCGATTCGAGCGGGTCCGCTTTCGGAGCCGCCACGCAGTCGGAGGAGGTGGGTCCTGTCGCTGGGACCGACGAAGGCCACGCGGAGGAGACGACCCCGGAGCGCAACGCGCGCTTCGAGCGGGACGCCCTCGGCTACCTCGACCAGATGTACTCGGCCGCGCTGCGCATGACGCGCAACCCGGCCGACGCTGAGGACCTGGTCCAGGAGACGTACGCGAAGGCATACGCGTCCTTCCACCAGTTCCGCGAGGGCACCAACCTGAAGGCGTGGCTGTACCGCATCCTGACCAACACGTTCATCAACTCCTACCGCAAGAAGCAGCGCGAGCCCCAGCGCAGCGCCGCGGAGGAGATCGAGGACTGGCAGCTGGCGCGCGCCGAGTCGCACATGTCGACCGGACTGCGCTCCGCCGAGTCGCAGGCGCTCGACCACCTGCCCGATTCGGACGTGAAGGAAGCCCTGCAGGCCATTCCGGAAGAGTTCCGCATCGCGGTCTACCTTGCCGACGTAGAGGGCTTTGCGTACAAGGAGATCGCGGACATCATGGGTACACCCATCGGTACGGTCATGTCGCGACTGCACCGTGGCCGCCGTCAACTCCGCGGAATGCTGGAGGACTATGCCCGTGAGCGCGGGCTGGTTCCCGCGGGCGCGGGAGAGTCGAACGACCGGAAAGGCTCGGGCTCATGAGTTGCGGAGAGCCGCACGAGACAGAGTGCTCTGAGGTCCTGGACCACCTGTACGAGTTCCTTGATCAGGAAATGCCCGACAGCGACTGCACGAAGTTCGAGACCCACTTCGGCGAGTGCAATCCCTGTCTGGAGAAGTACGGCCTGGAGCAGGCCGTGAAGAAGCTGGTGAAGCGCTGCTGCGGGTCGGACGACGTGCCGACCGACCTGCGGTCGAAGGTCATGGGCCGGATCGAGCTGATCCGCTCCGGGCAGGCGGTGCCCGATCACGATGTCACCGCCGACAATCCGACTCCCGGCTGACCGGATCGGCAGTGCATTGAACATCCGCCCCCGGAAGGGCACTTCGTTCACCCGAATGTGCTAATCCGGGGGCGTCCGCATGGCGCAATACGAAAATGTGGCCCACGTCGCTCCGGGCCCCACTTATTCTCCCCATTCGGTACCGGTCCGCACCGGTACCCGGCCGCCCGAACGGCACAGGGGAGGAGAGCGCCATGCGGGTACTTCCGCCGGCGGCGCGCGGATACATCCTGTGCGCCGTCCTCGCCGCCGCGGCGTGCGTCACCCCGGCCCTCACGGATTCCGGTACGCCCTGGGCGGCCGTCGCCCTCCTCGCCGTGCTCTACCTCGGCTGCGAACTCGTCAAGGTCTGCCCGCTGCTGGGCAGCCGGGTGCCCGAGGGCATCGGTTCCTTCTTCCCCGTGGTGCTCGCCGCGGTCTTCCTGCTGCCGCCCGCCGCCGCCGCGCTCGTGGCACTGCCCGGCGGCTGCGCGGGAACCGTGGCCGAGCGGCCCGCCCGGGTGCGCCGGGTGTGGCACGGCGCCCAGCAGGCCATGGCCGCGTGGGCCGCCGGCCGGGCGTACGGGCTGCTGCGCGGTCCGGACTCCCTCGGCGGAGGGCCCTCCGCCGGATCCGGGCCTCCCGGGTGGGTGGCCGACTTCCCCTACGCGATGCTCCCCGCGGCCGCCGCGGCCGTCGTCTTCTGCCTGGTGCTCACCGCCCTCGACGGCGGCATCCTGGCCACCGCCGAACGCCGGCCCGCCGCCACCGCCTGGCGCGGACTGCTCACCCTCTCCCTCGTCCCGCACTGCGTCCACGGCCTCGCCGGACTGATGATGGCCGTCATGTGGCGCAGCCCGTACGGGCTCCCGGCCGCACTCCTCGTCCTGCTGCCGATGTACATCTCCTGCTGGGTCTTCGCCCAGTACCACCGCGAGCGCTCCGCCCACCGGGCCACCATCCGCGCCCTCGTCCAGGCCGTCGACATCAAGGACCGCTACACCCGCGGGCACAGCGAGCGGGTCGGCCAGGCCTCCGCGATGATCGCCCGCGAGCTGGGCATGGCCGACGACCGGATGGAAGTCGTGCGGATCGCCGGGATCCTCCACGACGTCGGCAAACTGGGCGTCCCCACCCGGCTGCTGCGCAAGGACGGGCCGCTCACCCCGGCGGAACGCCGGATCATCGAGCTGCACCCCGAGTACGGGCACGAGATGGTGCGCGGCATCGGTTTCCTCGGCGAGGCCCGGTCCGCGATCCTGCACCACCACGAGCGGGTCGACGGCTCCGGCTACCCGTACGGGCTGACCGGCGAGCAGATCCCGGTACTGGCCCGCGTGGTGGCGGTGGCCGACGCCTTCGACGCGATGACCTCGACCCGCTCCTACAGCCGGGCCCGGCCGGTGCCGGTGGCCCTGGCCGAGCTGGACCGGTGCGCGGGCGCCCAGTTCGACCCGGCGATGGTGCGGGCCCTGACGGGCGCCATCGGCCGGCACGGCTGGCATCCGGTGGTCACCTCCGACGAGGACCTCCAGGTGATCAGCGGAAACGCTCCCGCCGGGGTGGCGGGTACCGGGGTGCCCGGGATCTGGCCGTCCGTACCGCCCGGCCAGATCCCGGAACCGGCCGCGCCGGCTCCGCCTGCCGATCGGGTCCGGGCGGCTCCCGGCGCGGCCGACAGGAACGGCGGCGCCCTGCCCGAGCGTGCCCGCACGACCCGATCGGCCGCGCGGACGGCCCTGCGCGCCCTGCCCGCCCAGGACGCGCCGCCCGCCGGGGCCGACCGCCCGGGGAGCGACGCTCCGGCCACCGGCGGACGGCCCGGCCGCGGCGCGGACGGCGCCGGGGCGGGCGGATGAGGACCGCGGCCGTGTGGACGGTGCGGGGGGCCGCGGCCGTGCTCACCCTCGTCGCCCTCGGGCACACCCTGTGGAACGGTGTCGTCGAGCCCGGTACCGCACTGGCCTTCGGCGCGCTGATCGCCGTCGGCGAGCTCGCCCGCCGGGACCGGCGGCAGGACGACTCCGTCGACCGGCTGCCCGCACCGCTGGCCTCCGCCGGCGCCCTCGCCTACGCGCTGCTCGGCGAGAACGCCGGCCAGCCCACCCGGCACGGGGCGCTCCAGATCGTCGCCGTCGTCGTCGCGGCGGCCCTCGCCGGGATCGTCCCGCACATCGCCCGGGGCCGCGGCCCCGCCCTCGACCACCTCTCCCGCCGGGTGCTCACCGTCGCCTTCGCCGCCGTGTGTTTCCAGCCGCTCTACAACTCCGGCCGGCTGGAGGAACGGGTGGGCCAGGGCCCGTGGCTCGTCCTCTTCCTGCTCTGCCTGCTCGGCCTCACCGCCCTGTGCGACGCCGTGCTCGCCGCAGCACTGGCCGGAGCCGCCACCGGCTGGCCGTACGGTCCGCTGCTGCGCGACGAGCTGCGCGCCCAGCTCGGCATCGGCGCGGCGATCTGCGCCACCGGGGTCGTGATGGCGCTCGGCGCGGCCGTGGCGGGCCTGTGGGCGATACCCGTCTTCAGCGTGCCCCTGCTGCTGACCCAGCTGTCCTTCCACCGGATCACCGCGATCCGCACCACCTACCGCCAGACCATCACCTCCCTGGCCCGCGCCACCGAGATCGCCGGCTACACCCGGCCCGGCCACGCCCGCCGGGTCGCCGCCCTGAGCTGCGCCGTGGGCCGGGAGCTGGGCCTGTCGGAGCGGGAGATCACGGTGCTGGAGTACGCCGCCCTGATGCACGACATCGGCCAGCTGTCCCTCGTCGACCCGGTCCCGGACGGGGCCACCGCCGAACTGCCGGCCGCCGAGGCCCGCCGGATCGCTGGGCTGGGCGGGGAGGTGGCCCGGCAGACCGGGGTGCCCGCGGAGGTCGCCGTGGTGGTGGAGCGGCAGGCGGACCCGTACCGGGAGCAGCCCGTCCTGGCCCGCATCGTGCGCACGGTGAACGCGTACGAGGACCTCACCGGCGCCGCCGGCGGGAGCCGTCACCCGGGCGGCTCACTGGCCGCCCTGGAACAGCTCCGGCTGGGCACCGGGCACGATTACCAGCCGGAGGTCGTGGAGTGCCTGGCGAGGGTTCTGGCCAGGGGTGGACGTGACAGAGTTGTTCCCGTCCGACCTGGGTAACCCATGGGTAATGAGCGGCCGTCCGAGTGGGCATGGTTGGATGCCAGTAAGAGTGTCCGCAAGGCTGCACCGTTGTCCCCCGGCTACCGCCGGGAGGGTGCCCCCAGGCAGGCGGGAATCGTGAGGATCTTCGGGAAGGTACGGCATCGGCCCTCCGCCTCGTGGCGGCAGGCCACCGACCGCGCGTTCACGCTGATCGGCGACGGGCGGTACGAGGACGCGGGCGCGCTCCTGACCAGAGCGGCGGACCTGGAGCCCTGGCTGTCCGAGTCCTGGTTCAATCTGGCCCTGCTGCACAAGTTCCGGCACGACTGGGAGCAGGCGCGGTCCGCGGGACTGCGCGCCGTGGCCCTGCTGGACCGCGAGACGGGCGCCCCGGACTGGTGGAACGTGGGCATCGCCGCGACCGCGCTCCAGGACTGGCCACTGGCCCGGCGGGCCTGGCAGGCGTACGGGCTGAAGGTGCCCGGCGACGCGCACGGCGCGGGCGGCAAGGGCAGCGGCGAACCGGTCGGCATGGAGCTCGGCAGCGCGGCCGTACGGCTCTCGCCCGAGGGCGAGGCCGAGGTGGTCTGGGGCCGCCGGCTGGACCCGGCCCGGCTGGAGGTCCTGTCGATCCCGCTGCCCTCCTCGGGGCGGCGCTGGGGCGAGGTCGTCCTCCACGACGGGGTCCCGCACGGCGAGCGGATCACCGCGGCCGGCCCCTCGTACCCGGTCTTCGACGAGATCGAGCTGTGGGCGCCGTCGCCGGTGCCGACCTGGGTGGTGCTGCTGGAGGCGGCCACCGAGGCGGACCGTGACGCGCTGGAGCAGCTGGCGTCGGACGCGGGCTTCGCCGCCGAGGACTGGTCCTCGTCGGTGCGGCTGCTGTGCCGGACCTGCTCGGAGAGCGAGATGCCCAGCGACGAGGGCGACGGCGAGCACCTGGATCCGCACGACCACAGCGAGCCGGGGCATCCCGGACCGCTGGGGCACCGCACGGCCGGCTCCGGCTCCCTGTGGGTGCCCGAGCGGGAATGCGGGATCGCGGCGCCGGCCGGTCTGGTGCGCGGACTGCTCGACGGCTGGGTCGCGGACAGCCCGGGCACCCGTGAGTGGCGGGATCTCGAAGAAGTCTGCTGAGCAGGGCCGTAGGCTGTACGGGCACATCGGTGGCCATTGGCGACCACCGGTGACTTGGACTTACGGAAGGCGTACGGCGGACATGTCACAGCAGGAGAACGAGGTAGTCGGCGTCGAGGTCGTGAACGACGGGTACGTCGTGGACACGGAGGACTGTGCCGAGCGCGAGCTCGCCCACCGTGAGCGCGGCACCGCCCGCCCGATCACCGTCGTCGGCAACCCGGTCCTGCACAGCGAGTGCAAGGACGTCACCGAGTTCGGCGACGAGCTGGCGCAGCTGATCGACGACATGTTCGCCAGCCAGAAGGCCGCCGAGGGCGTGGGCCTGGCCGCGAACCAGATCGGCGTGGACGCCAAGGTCTTCGTCTACGACTGCCCGGACGACGACGGCGCGCGGCACACCGGTGTCGTGGTCAACCCGAAGCTCGTCGAGCTGCCCGCCGGCACCCGGGTGCTGGACGACTCGAACGAGGGCTGCCTGTCGGTCCCGACCGCCTACGCCTCGCTGGCCCGCCCGGACTACGCCGAGGTCGAGGGCCAGGACGCCCAGGGCAACCCGATCAAGGTGCGCGGCACCGGCTACTTCGCCCGCTGCCTCCAGCACGAGACCGACCACCTGTACGGCTACCTCTACATCGACCGCCTCTCGAAGCGGGACCGCAAGGACGCCCTGCGGCAGATGGAAGAGGGCACCCCGCGCTACGAGACCGTCCCGAACGCCTAACCCCTAGGCCGCCTGCGGGCCCCGGAAGGCGCGCCGGAAGGAATTCGGCGTGGTGCCCAGGGTCCGCAGGAAGTGGTGGCGCAGCGCGGCCGCGTTGCCGAAGCCGCAGCGGCCGGCGATCGCGTCCACCGTCTCGCCGGTCGACTCCAGCAGCTCCTGCGCGAGCAGGACCCGCTGGCGCAGCACCCACTTGTACGGGGTGGTGCCGGTCTCCTGGAGGAAGCGGCGGGCGAAGGTGCGCGGTGACATGTGCGCGCGCTCCGCGAGCTGCTCGACGGTGATCTCGTCCTCCAGGTGGCGGGCCATCCACTCGATCACCTCGCCCACGGTGTCGCAGGACGTGCGCGGCAGCGGCCGCTCGATGTACTGGGCCTGCCCGCCGTCCCGGTGGGGCGGTACGACCATCCGCCGCGCGATGGTGTTGGCCACCTCGGCCCCGTGCTCCTGGCGGACCAGGTGCAGGCAGGCGTCGATGCCGGAGGCGGTGCCGGCGGAGGTGATCACCGGGCCCGCGTCGACGTACAGCACGTCCGGGTCGACCAGAGCCCGCGGGAAGCGCCGGGCCAGCGTCGCGGCGTGCATCCAGTGCGTGGTGCAGTGCCGGCCGTCCAGCAGCCCCGCCGCCCCGAGCGCGTACGCGCCGCTGCACACGCTGAGCACCCGCGCTCCCCGCTCCACCCCGCGGCGCAGCGCCTCCAGGAGCGCTTCCGGGTACACGCGGGTGCCCGCGTCCCGGAAGGCGGGCACGCAGATCAGGTCGGCACTCTCCAGCCGGTCCAGCCCGTGTTCGGGGGTGACCGTGAAACCGGTGCCGGACATGGTCAGGGGGCCTTCCTCCGCCGCGCAGACGGCGAAGTCGTACACCGGCAGTCCGTGATCGCTGCGGTCGATTCCGAAGACTTCGCAGAAGATCCCGAACTCGAAGGGGGCGATCTCGTCGAGGAGGGCCACGGCCACGTTGGTCAGCATGGATCCAGTGTGGCAGTAATTCGCTCTTTCATGACAGTCCTGCCACTGTGCGAGTTTTCCCCACGGGAGGAGAGTGGAGACATGAACACGTTCCTGAGCTACCTCACCGTCCTTGCCGTCGCCACGCTGGTGCTCGCCCCCAGCCTGTACGGGGTCCTGCGCGACCGCCGGATCGACCGGCAGCTGCGAGCCGTCGAGACCCGGCTCGTGTGGCTGCCGCGCCAGAAGGCGGGCGGCATGCCCCCCACCGTCCGCGGGTACCGCGCCCGGCACACCCGGATGCACTGGGGCCCCGTCGCCCACTGAGCCGGGGCGACCGTGCACACGGGAAGCCGGACGATCGGGCGCCGGAAACGCGAGAAGCCGGGACGCGGTGGTGAACCGCATCCCGGCTTCGCGGCGTTCACCGCGTCCCGACGGGGGACCCTGGAGGACCGGGGACCCTAGAAGTCCTCGTCCAGGTCGACCGTGCCCTCGACCGCGACCTGGTAGGCCGACGGACGGCGCTCGAAGAAGTTCGTCAGCTCCTGGACACCCTGCAGCTCCATGAAGGAGAACGGGTTCTGCGAGCCGTACACCGGCGCGAAGCCGAGGCGGACCAGACGCTGGTCCGCGACGCACTCCAGGTACTCGCGCATCGACTCGGTGTTCATGCCCGGCAGGCCGTCGCCGCACAGGTCGCGGCCGAACTGCAGCTCCGCCTCCACGGCCTCCTTCAGCATGTCGGTGACCTCCTGCTGGAGGGCGTCGTCGAAGAGCTCCGGCTCCTCCTTGCGGACCGTGTCCACGACCTCGAACGCGAAGTTCATGTGCATGGTCTCGTCACGGAACACCCAGTTGGTGCCGGTGGCCAGGCCGTGCAGCAGGCCGCGCGAGCGGAACCAGTACACGTACGCGAAGGCGCCGTAGAAGAACAGGCCCTCGATGCACGCGGCGAAGCAGATCAGGTTCAGCAGGAAGCGGCGGCGGTCGGCCTGCGTCTCCAGCCGGTCCAGCTTCTCGACCTCGTTGATCCACTTGAAGCAGAACTGCGCCTTCTCGCGGATGGAGGGGATCTCCTCGACCGCGTCGAACGCGGCCGCCCGGTCGTCCGGGTCGGGCAGGTAGGTGTCGAGCAGCGTCAGGTAGAACTGGACGTGCACGGCCTCCTCGAACAGCTGGCGCGACAGGTACAGGCGCGCCTCCGGGGAGTTGATGTGCTTGTAGAGCGTCAGCACCAGGTTGTTCGAGACGATCGAGTCGCCCGTCGCGAAGAACGCGACCAGACGGCCGATCATGTGCTGCTCGGCCGGCGTCAGCTTCGCGAGGTCCGCGACGTCCGAGTGGAGGTCGACCTCCTCGACGGTCCAGGTGTTCTTGATCGCGTCCCGGTAGCGCTCGTAGAAGTCCGGGTAGCGCATCGGGCGGAGCGTGAGCTCGAAGCCCGGGTCCAGGAGGTTCTTGTTGTTGGAGCTCATTACTGGCAGGCCTCGCAGGACTCGGGGTTCTCAAGGGAGCAGGCCAGGGCGTCGGCGTCGACGGCCTGCGGGAGCGGAGTGGCGGCCGCCGGGACGGCGGACGCGGACGCGGCGCGGGCGATCTTCGTGGCCGGGCGCGAGCGCAGGTAGTAGGTGGTCTTCAGGCCCTGCTTCCAGGCGTACGCGTACATCGAGCTGAGCTTGCCGATGGTGGGCGTCTCCAGGAACAGGTTCAGCGACTGCGACTGGTCCAGGAACGGCGTACGGGCCGCCGCCATGTCGATCAGACCGCGCTGCGGGATCTCCCACGCCGTGCGGTACAGCTCGCGGACCTCCGCCGGGATCCAGCCGAAGCCCTGCACCGAGCCGGAGGCCTCGCGCAGCGCCTCGCGGGACTGGGCGTCCCACACGCCGAGCGCCTTCAGCTCCTCCACCAGGTAGCCGTTCACCTGGAGGAACTCACCACTGAGCGTCTCGCGCTTGAAGAGGTTGGAGACCTGCGGCTCGATGCACTCGTACACGCCCGCGATCGAGGCGATCGTGGCCGTCGGGGCGATGGCGAGGAGCAGCGAGTTGCGCATGCCGGACGTCGCGACGCGGGCGCGCAGCGCCTCCCAGCGCTCCGGCCAGTTCAGCTCGGTCTCGTAGTGGTCCGGGTGCAGGACGCCGCGCGCGGTGCGGGTCTGCTCCCAGGCCGGCAGCGGGCCGCTGCGCTCGGCCAGGTCGCACGAGGCCTCGTACGCCGCGAGCATGATGCGCTCGGAGAGCCTGGTGGAGAGGGCCTTCGCCTCGGGGGAGTCGAAGGGCAGCTTCAGCTTGAAGAAGACGTCCTGGAGGCCCATCGCGCCCAGGCCCACCGGGCGCCAGCGGGCGTTGGAACGGCCGGCCTGCTCGGTCGGGTAGAAGTTGATGTCCACCACGCGGTCGAGGAAGGTCACGGCGGTGCGGACGGTCTCGTCCAGCCGCTCCCAGTCGATCTCGCCCGTCTCCGTCAGCACGAACGCGCCGAGGTTGACCGAGCCGAGGTTGCAGACGGCCGTCTCGCCGTCGTTGGTGACCTCGATGATCTCGGTGCAGAGGTTCGAGGAGTGGACGACCGTGCCCGGCTCGGCGGTCTGGTTCGCCGTGCGGTTGGAGGCGTCCTTGAAGGTCATCCAGCCCTGGCCGGTCTGCGCGAGGGTGCGCATCATCCGGCCGTACAGGTCGCGGGCGGGCATGGTCTTGCGGGCCAGGCCCTCCGCCTCGGCCTTGCGGTAGGCGGCGTCGAAGTCGTCGCCCCACAGGTCGACCAGCTCGGGCACGTCGGCCGGGGAGAACAGCGACCACTGGGCGTCCGCGTTCACGCGGCGCATGAACTCGTCCGGGACCCAGTGGGCGAGGTTCAGGTTGTGCGTACGGCGCTGGTCCTCACCGGTGTTGTCGCGGAGCTCCAGGAACTCCTCGATGTCCGCGTGCCAGGTCTCCAGGTAGACGGCGGCGGCGCCCTTGCGGCGGCCGCCCTGGTTCACCGCGGCGACGGAGGCGTCGAGGGTCTTCAGGAACGGCACGATGCCGTTGGAGTGGCCGTTGGTGCCGCGGATCAGGGAACCGCGGGCGCGGATGCGGGAGTACGACAGGCCGATGCCGCCCGCGTGCTTCGACAGGCGCGCCACCTGGTGGTAGCGGTCGTAGATCGAGTCGAGCTCGTCCAGCGGGGAGTCCAGCAGGTAGCAGGAGGACATCTGCGGGTGCCGGGTGCCGGAGTTGAAGAGGGTGGGGGAGGAGGGCAGGTAGTCGAGGCGGCTCATCAGCCGGTACAGCGAGGCCACTTCCTCGAGGGCCTGGACGCTCTCGTCCGCGGCGAGGCCACAGGCCACGCGCAGCATGAAGTGCTGCGGGGTCTCGATGACCTGACGGGTGATCGGGTGGCGCAGCAGGTAGCGGCTGTGCAGGGTGCGCAGGCCGAAGAAACCGAAGCGGTCGTCGGCGCCCTCGGCGAGGGTGTGCTCGACCAGCGCGTCCAGGCGGTTCGCGTGGGTCCGCACGAACTCGGCCGTGCGGTCGGCGATGAGGCCCTCGCGGTGGCCGACCTCGACCGAGGCCGAGAAGGAGGTGGAGCCCTGGCTCGCGGCCTCGTCGCGCACGGCCAGCGTCAGCAGCCGGGCCGCGAGCTTCGAGTACGCGGGGTCCTCGGAGATCAGACCGGCGGCGGCCTCGGTGGCGAGCCCCCGCAGTTCGGCCTCGTCGGCGGCGGAGCTGCGGCCGCGGAGCGCGGCGGCGGCGACGCGGCCGGGGTCGGTGTCGGGGAGGTCCGCCGTAAGTTCGGTGAGGGTACGCAGCAGCGTGGCCCCCGGGCCCTCGGTGTTGTCGCCAGAAATGGACTCGGCGCGCGGTGCGGAAGGCGCGATGGTCACGGCGGGAGCTCTCCCTCGCTCGGCCCGGTCATCGGCGGAGCGGGGCGCGAGCGGGCGCATGCGGGCGTGGCAGGAACGCGTTCACACCGCATGGCGTCCACCGGCCCAACCGCGAGGCCCGGACGTGTCGGCACCCGGTTCGGTCGAGCCGGGCGCGCTGCCGGCAGGTCATCGGACTTGGTGTCCGGTAGCCGGACACTTCATACCGTTGCGGGACAGTTCCGGATTCACACCGGATTCCCCTGCGGCGACAGCAGCCTTGAGCATACATGTGGGGGCGCCCCTATGAGGCAACCCCCACATGTAGTGTCGGCGTGGCTACAGCTTGAGCCGATACGCCAGAAGTGTCAGGCCCGGGATGGGCGCCCAGTCCCGCTCCGGGACGCGTACGAAGCCCAGGCGCGCGTAGATCCGGTGGGCGCCGGCCATGCTGCGCTGGGTGGAGAGCACCACGGCCGACACGCCCTCGATCGCCCGCGCCCGCTCGACGCACGCCCGCACCAGAGCCTCGCCGGCGCCCTGGCCGCGCCCCTCGTGGGCCACGGCGAGCATCCGGAACTCGGCCTCGTCCGGGCCGGCGATGTCGGCGAGCGGACTCCCGGGTGCGGCGAAGGTCACCCCGCCCAGGATCCGCCCGTCGCGCTCGGCGACGAGCACCTCGGCCAGGGCCGCCCGGCCGGCCACGTCGCGCAGCACGTTCAGGTAGGCGTCGTCCTCGTTGAAGTCCAGATGCCCGTCGGCGAGGTAGGCCTGCGCCGTGATCCCGCCCAGCTCCGCGTACTCGGCGGGCCGTACCGGTCTGATCGTGATGTCCATGCGTTCGAGTGTGCCGGAGGCGCGCGAAGGGCCCCGCCGGATTTCGGCGGGGCCCTCCGGTGTGACTCAGCAGCAGCCGAAGCCCTTGCGGGGGTCGGCCTCGCGGGCGTCCGTGCGGGCGCGTTCGAAGGCGCGGCGGGTGAGGACCTCCGCGTCCGGGTCGTGGGAGCGGGCGTGGGCGACGTACCGGTCGTACGCCGCCTCCCCCGAGAACTCCCGTACGTAGAACCGGGCCCGGGCCAGCACGCTCCGTACGGTGCTCACGCCACCGGCTCCTTGACGTGTCCGCCGCCCGAGTCGAGGCCCGCCGCGGCGAGCTCCGCCCGCTCCTCGGGCGTCGGGATCAGCCCGGCCGGGGCGACGATCTTCGACTCGGTCCACGGGACCTCGGTGAGGGTCACCGACTCCGGCTTGCGGACGGCCTTCAGGCAGGTCCGGGCCGCGTCCAGGAGCACGATGACGATCAGCGCCGCGAAGAGGGCCGACAGCACGCCGTCCACCGTGGCATTGGTGACCACGGTGTGCATCTCGTCCATGTTCTTCGCGGGCTTGAGCACCTTCCCGGCGTCGATGCCCTCCTGGTAGGTGCTGCGCTGCGCGAAGAAGCCGATCTTCGGGTTGTCGGAGAAGATCTTCTGGTAGCTGGCGGTGAGCGTCACGGCCACGTCCCAGACCAGCGGGACGGCCGTCACCCAGGCCCACTTGAGGCGACCGGACTTGACCAGCAGGGTGGTGCAGACGGCCAGGGCGACCGCGGCGAGCAGCTGGTTCGCGATGCCGAACAGCGGGAACAGCTGGTTGATGCCGCCCAGCGGGTCCTTGATGCCCACCCACAGGAAGTAGCCCCAGGCCCCGACGACGATGGCGCTCGCCAGCCAGACTCCGGGCTTCCAGCTGACGTCCTTGAACGGCTTGTGCAGGTTGCCGAGGGTGTCCTGGAGCATGAACCGGCCGACGCGGGTGCCCGCGTCGAGGGTGGTGAGGATGAACAGTGCCTCGAACATGATGGCGAAGTGGTACCAGAAGGCCTTCATGCCGGCCCCGCCGATCACCGACGAGAAGATCTCCGACATTCCGAGTGCGAAGGTCGGTGCGCCGCCCGTACGGGACAGCAGGCTGGCCTCCTCCACGTCCTTCGCTGCCTGGGTCAGCGCCTCGGGGGAGATGGCGAAGCCGAGGTTGGTGACCGCCTGCGAGGCGGACTCGACGGTGGTGCCGATGACCCCGCCGGGGGAGTTGACCGCGAAGAACAGGCCGGGCTCGATGATGCAGGCCGCGATGATCGCCATGACGGCGACGAAGGACTCGGTCAGCATCGCGCCGTAGCCGATGACCCGGACCTGGGTCTCCTTCTGGATCATCTTCGGGGTGGTGCCCGAGGCGACCAGCGAGTGGAAGCCGGACAGGGCGCCGCAGGCGATGGTGATGAAGACGAAGGGGAACATCGAGCCGGCGAAGACCGGGCCGTCGCCGCGCGCGGCGAAGTCCGTGACCGAGGGCATCTTCAGCATCGGCATCGCGATGACCACGCCCAGCGCGAGCAGCGCGATCGTGCCGATCTTCATGAAGGTGGAGAGGTAGTCGCGGGGCGCGAGCAGCATCCACACCGGCAGCACCGACGCGATGAAGCCGTACGCGACCATCCAGATGACCAGCGTCTCCTTCTCCAGCGTGAAGGTGCCCGCGAAGGAGGACTCGGCGACCCAGCCGCCCGCGATGATGGCGACCAGGAGCAGGGCGACACCGATGGTGGAGACCTCGGTGACCCGGCCCGGCCGCAGCACGCGCAGGTAGAAGCCCATGAAGAGGGCGATCGGGATGGTCATGCCGATGGAGAACACGCCCCAGGGGGAGTGCGCCAGGGCGTTGACGATGACCAGCGCGAGCACGGCCAGCAGGATGATCATGATGGCGAACACGGCGACCAGGGCGGCGGCTCCGCCGACGGGGCCGATCTCGTCCCGGGCCATCTGGCCGAGCGAGCGGCCGTCGCGCCGGGTGGAGAAGAACAGCGTGATCATGTCCTGCACGGCGCCGGCGAAGATGACGCCCGCGACGATCCAGATGGTCCCGGGCAGGTAGCCCATCTGCGCGGCGAGCACCGGTCCGACGAGCGGGCCGGCGCCGGCGACGGCGGCGAAGTGGTGGCCGAAGAGCACCCGGCGGTCGGTGGGATGGAAGTCGACACCGTTGTCGAGGCGTTCGGCGGGGGTGGCCCGCGTCTTGTCCACCTTGAGCACGCGGTCCGAGATGAAGCGCGCGTAGAAGCGGTAGCCGATGGCGTACGAGCCCAGCGCGGCGGCGAGCAGCCACGCGGCCGAGATCTCCTCACCGCGCGAGAGCGCCAGCACGCCCCAGCCGAGGGCGCCGACGAGTCCGACGAGCACCCACACGGCGATGGACTTCGGAGAGGGCGAGCCCGGTGTGGTGTCCGGGCCCGCCGTGTCCCGTTCTGTCCCTGTTGCTTCCGGTTCAGGCATGACCTCGTCCCCTCGTCGATCATCTGCGTAAGGGCAGGGAATCTACGGGGGATTGCCCGGTGAGCGTAAGGGTCCGTCCGCATTCCGGTATGTGAAGGAATTCGGTAGGCCGGGGTCCGGCGGGCGGGGCCGGACGGTCTCGGACGGAGGCCGAACGTACGAGGTCAGACGGCGGGGCGCTTGAGGCGGGCGACGAACTTGTACCGGTCCCCGCGGTACACCGAGCGCACCCACTCCACCGGTTCCCCGTCGGCGTCCAGCGAGTGCCGCGACAGCATCAGCATCGGCAGGCCGACGTCGGTGCCGAGCAGGCCGGCCTCGCGCGGCGTGGCCAGCGAGGTCTCGATCGTCTCCTCGGCCTCGGCCAGGTGGACGTCGTACACCTCGGCGAGGGCGGTGTAGAGGGAGGTGTACTTGGCGAGCGAGCGGCGCAGCGCGGGGAAGCGCTTCGCCGACAGGTGCGTGGTCTCGATGGCCATCGGCTCGCCGCTGGCCAGGCGCAGCCGCTCGATGCGCAGCACCCGTCCGCCGGTGGTGATCTTGAGCAGTCCGGCGAGGGTGTCGTCGGCCGTCACGTAGCCGATGTCGAGGAGCTGGGAGGTCGGTTCGAGACCCTGGGCCCGCATGTCCTCGGTGTACGAGGTCAGTTGCAGTGCCTGGGAGACCTTGGGCTTGGCGACGAAGGTGCCTTTGCCCTGGATCCGCTCCAGTCGTCCCTCTACGACCAGTTCCTGGAGGGCCTGCCGGACGGTGGTCCGCGAGGTGTCGAATTCGGCCGCGAGCGTGCGCTCCGGCGGGACCGGGGTGCCGGGCGGCAGTGTCTCGGTCATGTCGAGCAAGTGCCGCTTGAGTCGGTAGTACTTGGGAACGCGTGCCGTGCGGGTTGCTGCCCCGCCGTCCGGCTCCGTGGTCGCCCCTTCGGTGGCCATCGCCGCCCGCCTTCCCGACTCCAGTTTCGCTGCCGTCACCGGCTCCTCCGATATGTGCGGTCACATGGTGACACGTAAGGGGGGACAGGCCTTCTCTCTCCCCAGGTGTCGGTCCGATAACGGACCGGGCACCCGCTCATTAGACCCTTGACACCCCTAAAGGTCTAGGCCAAGCTCCAGCTACTGGTCTAAACCAATATGGATCAGATCCCGGCCCCACGGCAGTACTTCGCGTATGTCACCGCGGCGGGCGAGGGAAGTGCAGGCAGGCATCCCTGAGGAGGGTGGCGTGAAGCGCAAGCTCATCGCGGCGGTCAGTGTCGCGGGCATGATGGTCGGAGTCGCGGCGTGCGGCGACGGCGGCGACGACAAGGCCAAGACCGACGCGGGTGGCGCCAAGGAGATCACCGTCTGGGTGATGGACGGCTCCGCTCCCAAGGCCTGGATCGACGAGGTCAACAAGGAGTTCTCGGCCAAGCACCCCGGTGTCACGGTCAAGGTCGAAGAGCAGAAGTGGACCGGCATCCAGGAGAAGGTCACCACGGCCCTCTCCGAGAACAACCCGCCGGACGTCCTGGAGCTCGGCAACACCCAGACCGCTGGCTACGCGGTCACCGGCGGCCTCGCCGACCTGACGAAGGACAAGGCCAAGCTCGGCGCCGACGCCTGGCAGAAGAGCATGCTCGCCTCGGCCGAGATCGACGGCAAGCTCTACTCCGCCCCCTGGTACGCCGCCAACCGCGTCGTCATCTACGACAAGAAGGCCTACGAGAAGGCCGGCGTCACCCCGCCGAAGACCCGCGACGAGTGGATCGCCGGTCTGGAGAAGCTGAAGGCGGCCGACCCGGCCTCGCAGCCGATCTACCTGCCCGGCCAGAGCTGGTACGTCCTCGCGGGCTTCGTCTGGGACGAGGGCGGCGACCTCGCCGTCAAGGACGGCGCCAAGTGGAAGGGCGGACTCGGCACCCCGCAGGCCGCTTCCGCCGTGGAGTTCTACAAGAAGCTCCAGTCCTTCTCCACCGCCCCCAAGGACAAGGACGAGGCCAACCCGCAGCAGTCCACCGACATCGTTCCCAAGGGTGGCGTCGCCTCCTGGATCGGTCTCGGCTGGGAGGCCGGCGGTGCCGAGAAGGCCCTGAAGGACGCGGGCAAGGAAGCCGACTTCGGCTACTTCCCGATCCCGGGCAAGACCGCGGACAAGACCAGCACCGTCTTCCTCGGCGGCTCGAACCTCGCGATCGCCGAGCGCTCCAAGAACAAGGAGCTCGCCAAGGAGTGGCTGGCCCTCGCCGCAGGCAAGGACCAGATGACCAAGTACGCCGCCGAGACCAAGGGCGCGCTGCTGCCGAACCAGGCCGGTGCGAACTTCACCCCGGCCGCCGGCTCCTTCGCCGAGGCCATGGGCAAGGCCGGCGTCAACGGCAAGATCACTCCGGTCACCGCGGGCTGGGCGAACGTCGAGACCGAGCCGAACCCCATCAAGGAGTTCATGACCAAGGTCCTGAACGGTGAGGACGCCGCCAAGGCGGGCGCGGACGCGGACAAGGAAATCGCGAACCGCATCAACAAGTAGTCCCACCCCGCAGTTCCCGCACCACCCAGCAGTGTGAGCGCACTGGGGGCACGGCAGGCGCCAGGCCGCCGCCGTGCCCCCCGTCGCGCATTTGACTCCACAGTCAACCGCGAGGAAGCCACGCCATGACCGTGCACTCCCAGGGAGCGATGACCGCCGCTCCACAGGACGCACCACAGAAGTCCGCCGGACGGCCCGAGAAGTCCGCGTCCCCGACCGGTTCCGGTCCCACGTCTCCTCGCGGGGGCAGAAAGTCGCTCCCGTCGGGGTGGCTGCCCTACCTGCTGGTCGGGCCCGCGGTGCTCGCCCTCGCGACACTGCTGCTGTACCCGCTGATCAAGAACGTGATCCTGTCCTTCCAGGACATCAACAAGATCGAGTTCATCCAGCGGAAGTACCCCTTCGCGGGATTCTCCAACTACACCGAGCTGATCGGTGACGCGGACTTCTGGACCGTGGTCGTCCGCAGCTTCGCCTTCACCGCCGCCAACGTCGCGCTGATCATGGTGCTCGGCAGCCTCATCGGCATCCTGCTGAACCGGCTCGGCAAGAAGATGCGCCTGGTCCTCTCGATGGCGCTGGTGATGGCCTGGGCCATGCCCATCGTGGCCTCCGTGCAGGTCTTCAAGTGGCTGTTCGACGAGCAGTTCGGCGTCATGAACTGGGTCATGCGCACCGCCGGCTTCGCCGGCTACGAGCAGCACAACTGGATGCAGACGGGCCTCTCGACCCTGACGATCGTCACCGTCCTGGTGGTCTGGGGCTCCATCCCCTTCGTCGCCCTCAACATGTACGCCGGACTGACCACGGTCGGGGCCGAGCTGTACGAGGCCGCCCGGATGGACGGCGCCAACGGCTGGCAGACCTTCTGGAAGATCGTCTTCCCGAACCTCAAGCCGTTCTTCCTCATCACCACGTTCCTTGAGGTGATCTGGGTGTTCAAGGCCTTCACCCAGGTCTACGCGATGAACAAGGGCGGCCCCGACCGCGGCTCCGAGATCCTCCCGGTCTTCGCCTACGTCGAGGGCCAGAGCCAGGCCCACTACGGCCTCGCCGCCGCGATCTCCGTCCTGACGATCCTGATCCTCGTGGTCGTCATGTCCTTCTACTTCCGCCTGATCCTGAAGCAGGAGGAGGAGCAGTGAGCAGCCCCACCACCGCGCCGAAGCCCGCGCAGCAGCTCCGCAAGCGCCGGCCGGTCCGCCCCGCCGCCGTCGCCAAGAACCTCGGCGCGCTCCTCCTCGCCCTGGTCTTCGTCTTCCCCGTGTACTGGATGTTCTCCTCGGCCCTCAAGCCGTCGAGCCAGATGCTCACGAAGGACCCGGTCTTCGTCTTCACCCCGACGCTCGACAACTTCAGCAAGGCCACCGGGGTCTCCAACTTCTGGACGTACGTCACCAACAGCGTCCTGGTCACCGTCGGCGCCGTCGCGCTGGCCCTGCTCGTCGCCCTCGCCGCGAGCTTCGCCATCGCCCGGATGAGGTTCAAGGGCCGCAAGGGCCTCGTCCTCACCGTGATGATGGCCCAGATGGCCCCCTGGGAGGTCATGGTCATCGCGATGTACATGATCGCCCGCGACGGCGAGATGCTGAACAGCCTCCCGCTGCTCACCGCGATCTACTTCGTGATGATCCTCCCCTTCACCATCTGGACCCTGCGCGGCTTCATCGCCGCCGTCCCGGTGACCCTGGAGGAGGCGGCCCAGATCGACGGCTGCACCCGCGGCCAGGCCTTCCGCAAGGTGATCTTCCCGCTGCTGGCCCCCGGCCTGATGTCCACCTCGCTCTTCGGCTTCATCACCGCCTGGAACGAGTTCGCCATGGTCCTGATCCTCAACAAGGACAAGAGCGCGCAGACCCTGCCGCTGTGGCTGACCGAGTTCATGTCGGCCTTCGGCAACGACTGGGGCGCCACCATGGCCGCGTCCTCGCTCTTCGCGGTCCCGGTCCTGCTCATCTTCATCTTCCTCCAGCGCAAGGCCGTCGGCGGGATGACCGCCGGCGCCGTGAAGGGATAACGGCCGCCATGACAGTCCTTGCGCACCAGACCGACACGCTCACCCGGGACGCACTCGCCGTCCTCCAGCCCGGCTTCGAGGGCACCACCGCCCCCGCCTGGCTGCTCCGCCGGGTCGGCGAAGGCCTCACCGCCGTCGGCCTGTTCGGCCGCAACATCACCTCGCCCGACCAGCTCGCCGCGCTGACCGCGCAGCTGCGCGCCGAGCGGGACGACGTCCTGGTCGCCATCGACGAGGAGGGCGGCGACGTCACCCGCCTGGAGGTCCGCGGCGGCTCGTCCTTCCCCGGCAACCTGGCCCTCGGCGCCGTCGACGACACCGGCCTCACCCGGGACGTCGCCCGCGAGCTGGGCCGCCGCCTCGCCGAGTGCGGGGTCAACCTCAACTGGGCCCCGTCCGCGGACGTCAACTCCAACCCGGACAACCCCGTCATCGGCGTACGGTCCTTCGGCGCCGACACCCACCTCGCCGCCCGGCACACCGCCGCCTACGTCGAGGGCCTCCAGGCCGCCGGCGTCGCCGCCTGTACCAAGCACTTCCCGGGCCACGGCGACACCAGCGTCGACTCGCACCACGCCCTGCCGCGCATCGACGCGGACCTGGACACCCTCCAGGCCCGCGAGCTGATCCCCTTCAAGGCGGCCATCGAAGCCGGCACCAAGGCCGTGATGAGCGCGCACATCCTGGTGCCCGCCCTCGACCCGACCCGCCCGGCCACGCTCAGCCCGCAGATCCTGACCGCCCTGCTGCGCAAGGAGCTCGGCTACGAGGGCCTCATCGTCACCGACGGCATGGAGATGAACGCCATCGCCGGGACGTACGGGATCGAGCGCGGCTCGGTCCTCGCCATCGCGGCGGGCGCCGACGCCATCTGTGTCGGCGGCGGACTCGCCGACGAGGCCACGGTCCTGCGGCTGCGCGACGCGCTGGTCGCGGCCGTCCGCGAGGGGGCACTGCCCGAGGAGCGCCTCGCCGACGCCGCCGCCCGCGTCCGCGAGCTCGCCGCGTGGACCCTCCGGGCCCGGCCGGACGCGCGGCCGGAGGGGAGCCGCGCGTCCGGCATCGGGCTGACGGCGGCCCGCCGCGCCCTCGCCGTCACCGGCTCGCCGCGGCCGCTCGCCGCCCCGTACGTGGCGACGCTGACCCCGGTCGCGAACATCGCGGTGGGCGACGAGACCCCGTGGGGCGTGGCCGACGAACTGACCGCACTGGTACCCGCGACCACCTCGGGCCGCTACCCGGAGGGGGCCCGCGCCGCGGACATCCTCGCGGCGGCGGGGGACCGTACGGTCGTCGCGGTGGTCCGCGACGCGCACCGGCACCCGTGGATGACGGAGGCCCTCGACGCGCTGGTCGCTGCGCGGCCGGACACGGTCGTGGTCGAGATGGGGCTCCCGATGGCTGCGCCGCGGGGTGCGGTGTACATCGCCACGCACGGCGCGTCCCGCGTCTGCGGCCGAGCCGCGGCGGAAGTCATCGCGGGCGCGTAGCCCAGCGCCCCGCACCGCACACGTCGAAGGGCCTGGCTCCCCAGGGGGGTACCAGGCCCTTCGTGTCGTGCGGTGCGGCTACAGGCCCTGCCAGGCGGGCTTGTTGGCGTACGTGTGCCGGAAGTAGTCCGCCAGCTTCAGCTTCGACGCGGCGGCCTCGTCCACGACGACGGTCGCGTGCCGGTGCAGCTGCAGCGCGGACGCCGGGACCAGCGCGGACAGCGGGCCTTCGACGGTCTGCGCGACCGCCTCGGCCTTGCCCTCGCCCGTGGCCAGCAGGACCAGGTGGCGGGCGTCGAGGATGGTGCCGATGCCCTGGGTGATGACGTGGTGCGGCACCTGGTCCAGGTCGTTGTCGAAGAACCGCGCGTTGTCCACGCGGGTCTGCTCCGTCAGCGTCTTGATGCGGGTGCGGGAGGCGAGCGAGGAGCACGGCTCGTTGAAGCCGATGTGGCCGTCCGTGCCGATGCCGAGCAGCTGGAGGTCGACGCCGCCGGCCTCGGCGAGGGCGCGGTCGTACGCCTCGCACGCGCCGACTATGTCCTGCGCCGAGCCGTCGGGCCCCATGAAGGAGGCCTCGGACAGGCCGAGCGGTTCGACGACCTCGCGGAGCACGACCGCGCGGTAGGACTCGGGGTGCCCGGCCGGCAGGCCGACGTACTCGTCGAGCTGGCAGATGCGGGCCCGGGAGGCGTCGACCTGACCGGCCCGGACCTTGGCGGCGAGGGCTTCGTAGATGGGCAGCGGGGTAGAGCCGGTCGCCACGCCGAGCAGGGCGTCGGGCTTGCGGCGCACCAGGGCGGCCATGGCCTCCGCGATGAGCTCGCCGCCTGCCTTGGCGTCCGGGACGATGACAACTTCCACGCGGGGCCTGCCGATCTGGAGTGGTGGTGTGGTATAGACCAATCTAGCAGAGGCCGGCGCCCGTGGCGGGGGTCTCGTCGTGATCCATTTCGATATCCATGCCGTTCTCCATGGTGATCCGGATCCGGGCGCCGGGCCCGTCGGCGAGACCCCCCGGATGGGCTAGATCAGCGCGAGCTGGAGCCCGCCCGTCGCGTCCAGGTGCTGGCCCGTGACCCAGCGGGAGTCCGCCGAGGCCAGGAACGCCACCACGTCCGCGACCTCCTCCGCCGTGCCCACCCGGTGGAAGACCGAGCGGGCCGCCAGGTGGGCCCGGGTCGCCGGGTCCGCGAGCAGGCCCGCGTTCAGGTCCGTCTCGATGATTCCGGGGCCCACCGAGTTCACGGTGATCCCGCGCGGGGCGAGCTCGGCGGCGAGGGAGCGGGTCATCGCGTTCGCCGCGCCCTTCGCCATGACCGTCGCCAGGATCGCCGGCAGGGCGATCTCCGGGGTGCCGGTCACGTTCACGATCCGGCCCCCGTCCCGCAGCCGCGCCAGCCCGTGCTTGATCACGAAGAACGGCGCCTTGGCGTTGAGGGCGTGCGCCCGGTCGTACGTCTCCTCGTCCGTCCCCTCGATCCCCGCGAAGGTCGCCCCGCCCGCGTTGTTGACCAGGATGTCCACGCCCGCGGTGTGCGCGGGATGGGCCTCGTACGCCGCCCAGAGCGACTGTGCGTCTCCGGGGACCCCCAGCTCGGCCCCGATGGCGAAGGCGCGCCCGCCGGCCGCCTCGATGCCCGCCACCGTCTCCTTCGCCGCAGCCTCGTTGCGCCCGTAGTGCACCGCGACCAGCGCCCCGTCCCTGGCCAGCCGCTCGGCCACGGCCCGCCCGATGCCCCGGCTGCCGCCCGTGACCAGTGCCGTCTTTCCCTTGAGCACGCCCATGACGCGCCCCCCTCCGTAATCGATAGTGGTCGCTACAGAAAGGACCGTACCAGATTCCCTAGCGCCCGCTATAGAATGTGGGCATGGTGACCGGACAGCGCGGCAGGCCCCGTTCCTTCGACCGCGACGCAGCCCTCGACAAGGCGATGACCGCCTTCTGGGAGCGCGGCTACGAGGCGACCTCCATCTCCGATCTGACCGCCCTGCTCGGCATCAGCGCGCCCAGCCTCTACGCCGCCTTCGGCGACAAGCGCAGGCTCTTCGACGAGGTCGTGACCGTGTACGGGGGCCGGTACGGGGACTTCGCGAGCGTGGCGCTCGCCGAGGAGCCCACCGCCCGGGCCGCCGTCGATCGCATCCTGCGCGAGGCGGCCGAGGTGTACACCGATCCGGCCCACCCGCGCGGCTGCCTGGTGATCAGCGCCGCGATCAACACCACCTCGGACGAGGTGGCGGCGGCCCTGCGCGAGCGGCGCAATGCCAACCTGGAGATGTTCGAGAGCCGGATCCGGGCCGACATGGCCACCGGTGCGCTGCCCGCGGACACGGACGCGCGGGCGCTGGCCCGGTACGCCGGGGCGGTGGTGCAGGGGATGTCCCAGCAGGCGCGCGACGGGGCGGGCCGGGAGGAGCTGGAGGCGGTCGCGGCGCGGGCCCTGCTGGCCTGGCCGCCCGCGTAGGCCCGGGGAAAACGGGCCCGAAAATTCCTCTGGGCCACGGTGCAGGACGGGACCCTCAGCCCGTCCGGCACCGTAGCCCGGAGTACTTACGGCCGACAGGTGTGCGGTTCCCGACGGCCGGTGGGAGGTGCCTGCGCGGTCAGGGCAGAGCGCGCGGCTTACCTCGATCCGTCCTCCTGTGCGGGGAGGGCGGAAGCTTAGTCAATTGTGGACTAGACCATTCTGTTCTGTCCATCCAATGACGGGACGTGAAAACCCGTCGCTTCCTCCAACAGTACGCGGCCCGCGGCCTTCCTGGATACTCCTGAGTACCGTCGTGGGGAAAGTCATCACGCGTACCCGGGGTACGCTCGCAACGTGCCCTCCATGAACGACCTCGTACGCCAGCACACCGCTCTCAGTGAAACCGACCTGGAGTGGCTCCACCTGCTGGTCTCGGAGTGGCAACTGCTCTCCGACCTGTCCTTCGCCGACCTCGTGCTGTGGGTGCCCACCCTCGACGGCACGCGGTACGTCTCGGTCGCCCAGATGCGCCCGAACACCGGCCCCACCTCGTACCAGGACGACATGGTCGGCCACCTGGTCCCGCGCGGCCGCCGCCCGCTGCTGGACGCCGCGCTCGACGAGGGCCGGATCGTGCGCGAGGGCGACCCGGAGTGGCGCGAGGAGGTGCCCGTCCGCGTCGAGTCGATCCCCGTCCGCCGCGAGGGACGGGTACTGGGAGTGATCGCCCGCAACACCAACCTGCTCACCGTGCGTACACCGAGCCGGCTGGAGCTGACCTACCTCCAGTCCGCCTCCGACCTCGCCCAGATGATCGCCGCGGGCTCCTTCCCGTTCCCCGGCCAGCAGGTCGACATGGACGCCTCCCCGCGCGTCGGGGACGGTCTGATCCGGCTCGACGCCGACGGCGTGGTCACCTACGCGTCCCCGAACGCGCTCTCCGCCTACCACCGGCTCGGCCTCGCCTCCGACCTGGTCGGGCAGCACCTGGGCAACACCACCGCCGAACTCGCCCCCTCCCGCGGCCCGGTGGACGAGGCCCTGGTCAAACTCGCCAGCGGCTGGGCCCCCAGGGAGACCGAGATCGAGGGGAACAGCGGGGTCATCCAGCTGCGCGCGATCCCGCTCAAGCCGAAGGGGACCCGGATCGGCTCCCTGGTGCTCTGCCGCGACGTCACCGAACTGCGCCGTCGCGAACGTGAACTCATCACCAAGGACGCGACCATCCGGGAGATCCACCACCGGGTGAAGAACAACCTCCAGACGGTGGCCGCGCTCCTGCGGCTCCAGGCCCGCCGAATGGATTCTCCACAGGGCCGCGAGGCGCTCAACGAGGCCGTGCGCCGCGTGGGTTCGATCGCGATCGTGCACGAGACGCTGTCTCAGAACCTCGACGAGCGGGTCGAGTTCGACGAGATCGCCGACCGCGTGATCGCGATGGTCTCGGAGATCTCCCCGGGCAAGGTCGACTGCCGGCGCACCGGCCGGTTCGGGATCCTGGACGCGGAGGTCGCCACTCCGCTGTCGATGGTGCTGACCGAGATCCTGCAGAACGCCCTGGAGCACGCCTTCACCCAGGGCGAGCGGGGCACCGTGGAGGTGACCGCGACCCGCACCGGGAGCGGCCGCGCCGACGGGCGGCTGCTGATCACCGTCCTCGACGACGGCAGCGGTCTGCCCGAGGGATTCGATCCCCAGCGGGCCGGCAACCTCGGGCTGCAGATCGTACGGACCCTCGTGGAGGGGGAGCTCGGCGGAACGTTCGACATGGTCCGGGCGCAGCCGCGCGGGACCAAGGTCGTCCTCGACCTGCCGTCGAGCCCGCAGAAGTAGCCGTACCGGTAACGCTCCGTCACCCGAAGCGGCGTGCGGCCGGGCGGGGGAAGATCACTCGGTGTGATCGGAAAAGCACTGAGCCCCGGACCGATTGGTGATCGGTCCGGGGCTCAAGAGCACGTTGCTGAGCGCTTGTTCGGTACTACGCGCTGCGCGTCGAGGCTCGAAAGTCGTTGTCAGGCGCTGGCGTTGCGCGCCCGGTTGCGAGCGGCGCGGCGCTTCATCGCGCGGCGCTCGTCCTCGCTGAGACCGCCCCAGACGCCGGAGTCCTGACCGGACTCGAGCGCCCACTGCAGGCACTGCTCCATGACGGGGCAACGGCGGCAGACGGCCTTGGCTTCCTCGATCTGCAGCAGCGCAGGACCGGTGTTGCCGATGGGGAAGAAAAGTTCCGGGTCTTCCTCGCGGCAAACGGCGTTGTGACGCCAGTCCATGGCTGCTCCATCTCCTTGTATTGCGGGCACTTTGCTTGTGAATGTGAACGCTTTCACGAATCCCCCCGTGAGGGAAGGGCGACCGCCCGGTTTCACGCGGGAGACCAGTCAGAGATTCGTGGAGGGGTTCTGGCGATCTGTGTGGGTGCCGGGTTGTGCGGGCTGTCCCGATCGCCATGAAGAGATTCGCAAACCTCGGACGGGGATACAACCCCTTCCGGAAAGTTTTTTTTGATTCGTCGGTGTCTACTAGGTCACAGCCCTACATCGTGAGGGTGGACCGGCGTGTAAACGTTCGAGTGAAAGGCCCTTTGGCCCTTCCACTCACACAATCACACGCAGTGCACGGCGTACGCCTGTGAACCGAACGCTGGTCCGCAGTCCGAGGTGGTCTCCGTCCATCTGGAACGGAAGGGGAACCTTCGAATGCAAGGTGAAGTCGGTCAGATCGTGCAGAGTCACCGCGTGCTTGCCGTGCGGACCCCGCTCAGGAGTGGAGGTCAGGAGCTGTGTCGCGTAGCGCGCGACGGCCGGAGTTGACAAACGGTCGAGCGCCAATACGTCAAGCGCAGTATCGAACGACGCCTCCGGAGAGGCGTAAAGCGGACGATTCCCCAGATACGTCCACGGTGAGGTGTTGCACACTATCGACAGCACCAGATCCGTCACCGGATCCGCTCCCGGGCGCTCCAGCGTGACCGTACCGTGCCGCCGGTTCGGTTCCTCCCAGAACTGGCGCATCAGCTGTCGTACATACAGGGCGTGCGTCGAACGCTTGCCGCGTTCCCGCTGCTGCTCGACCCGCCCCACCACGCCCGCGTCGAAGCCGAAGCCCGCGCAGAACGTGAACCAGCGCGCCGGGACCGACTCGTCCTCCGTGCCCGGGGTGCCGGCCGCCAGGCCCAGCCCCACCGTCCGCTCGCGCCGCTCGCGCAGCGCGTCCAGCAGCGCGCCGGTCGCCTCGACCGCGTCGTTGGGCAGCCCCAGGGCGCGCGCGAACACATTGGTGGACCCGCCGGGCACCACCGCGAGCCGGGGCAGCCGGTCCGGATCGGGCCCGTCGTGCAGGAGCCCGTTCACCACCTCGTTGACCGTGCCGTCGCCGCCGAGGGCGACGACGAGGTCGAGCCCCTCGTGCGCGGCCTTGCGTCCCAGGTCCCGGGCGTGCCCCCGGTACTCGGTGGTCACCGCCTCCAGCTTCATCTCGCTGGCCAGGGCATGGGTCAGGACGTCGCGCGTGCGCGCACTGGTGGTCGTCGCTGCTGGGTTGGCCACGAGAAGTGCACGCATGAGCGCCAGACTACCCACCCCTTCTCCCGCCGACCCTACTGCCCGTCCCCTCCGGGGTCCGGGGCCCGCCGCTACCCTGCTGGAGTGAGTAAGAAGCAGCCTGCGCAGGCCCCCGCCCCCACCGTCGCACCGCCCGCCGGGCTGCCCGGCCGGCTGACCGCCGCCGCCGCGCTCACCGCGCTGGAAGGTCTGGCACTGGCCGGCCTCGGCGTCTACATGCTGTTCGTCGGCATCGCCGGCGACCCCGACTCCCCGCAGCAGGCCGAGACGGGCGGGATCACCCTGCTCGCCCTCGCCGCGCTGCCGCTGATCGCGGCCCGCGGGCTGCGCCTGGGCCGCCGCTGGAGCCGCGGCCCGGCGCTGATCACCCAGCTGATGGCGCTGCCGGTGGCCTGGACCCTCTACAGCACCGGCGGCGCGATGATCGCCGCCGCGGTGGCCCTGGCCCTGGCCGCGGTGGCCGTCGTGGCCCTCCTGGTGAATCCGACGGCGACCGAGGCACTCGGTATCGGGCCCGGCGAGCAGGCCCGATAACCGGACGTCCGACGCCTGGTCCTACTCCTCCACCAGCAGCTTCTCGCGGAGCTGGGCCAGCGTGCGGGCCAGCAGCCGGGAGACGTGCATCTGGGAGATGCCGACCTCCTGGGCGATCTGCGACTGGGTCATGTTGCCGAAGAAGCGAAGCAGCAGGATCCGCTTCTCCCGCGGAGGCAGCCCCTCCAGCAGCGGCTTGAGGGACTCGCGGTACTCGACGCCCTCCAGCGCCTCGTCCTCCGAGCCCAGGGTGTCCGCGACCGCCGGCGACTCGTCGTCGGTGTCCGGGACGTCCAGTGAGAGCGTGCTGTAGGCATTGGCCGATTCCAGCCCCTCCAGCACCTCCTCCTCGGAGATCCCCAGCCGTTCGGCCAGTTCGTGCACCGTGGGGGAGCGGCCGTGCTGCTGGGAGAGCTCGGCCGTGGCCGTCGTCAGCGAGAGCCGCAGCTCCTGCAGCCGCCGGGGCACCCGGACCGCCCAGCCCTTGTCACGGAAGTGGCGCTTGATCTCGCCGACCACCGTGGGCGTGGCGTACGTGGAGAACTCGACCCCGCGGTCGGGGTCGAACCGGTCCACCGATTTGATGAGGCCGATCGTGGCGACCTGGGTCAGGTCGTCCAGCGGCTCACCGCGGTTGCGGAACCGCCTGGCCAGGTGCTCGACCAGCGGCAGGTGCATCCGTACGAGCCGGTTGCGCAGCTCCGCCTTCTCCGCCGACCCGTCGGGCAGCGCCCGCAGCTCGATGAAGAGGGCCCGCGCGCCGCTGCGGTCGCGCGGATCCGGCAGCGCCGGGGTCACCGGGAACACCGGCGCCGCCGGTGCCGCCGGCGCCACGGGGGCCGCGGCCTCCGGTGGCTGTGGTTGGTCGTGCTGGTTCTCGCTCATAGGGCCCGCCCGTCGCTCCGCCGAGTCCAAAAAGCCGTCTTCCGCATCCGCGTCAGCCGGGTGCGGCCGGGCGTGCTGCTGCTCCGGGATGCCGCCGTCGACCTCGTGCCTTACCCGGGGCCGATCCCCGCCCCGCACCGGGATCTCCCCGCCGCTCACGCCGGGCCTGGTCCCGCGCCGCGCTGTTTGTAGAGGCTGATGCTCACCGTCCGGTTCTCCTCGACCGTGGCCTCGACCTTGCCGGCCAGTGCCGACAGGACCGTCCACGCGAACGTGTCACGCTCCGGTGCGCGTCCGTCGGTGGTGGGCGCCGAGACGGTCACCTCCAGCGAATCGTCGATCAGCCGGAACACGCAGCTGAGGACGGAGCCGGGCACGGCCTGCTGGAGCAGGATCGCGCAGGCCTCGTCCACCGCGATGCGGAGGTCCTCGATCTCGTCGAGAGTGAAGTCCAAACGTGCTGCGAGACCGGCCGTGGCCGTGCGCAACACCGACAGGTAGGCACCCGCAGCGGGCAGCCGGACTTCCACGAAGTCCTGAGTCCCGGGCTCGCCTGCGATCTGGGACACCCTCACCTCCAAGGTGGTACGAGCTCTGTTCGCCGGTGACGCTATCGCGATCCGGGTGATCGTGTCGCGGCACCCCTCGTGGCGCCCGCTTGGACACCCACCTGCGGCCAGTGACTGATGGTAAGCCCATGGGTACGCACAGTGGCTAGGGGTCTGCGGGGCTCAAATCGGGGGAACCGGCGGAGGGTTGACCTACCCCGCCTCAGACGATCGAACCGTCGACAAAACACCATCGCCAGGTCTCGCCCGGTTCGAAGCTCCGCATGACCGGATGGCCGGTCTCCTGGTGGTGCGCGGTGGCGTGCCGGTAGGGGGAGGAGTCGCAGCAGCCCACGTACCCGCACCCCAGGCACATCCGCAGTTGCACGGGATGGCTGCCGATGGCCAGACATTCGGGACAGGTCTGCGCAGACGGGACCGGCTCGGGGCGCGGCAGTTCGGCAACGTGGGTGCACTCGCTCATGATGACCAGCGTAGGGCCGCGGTGCGGACACGCGACGAATGAGGGTGGATCTTCGTGGAGGTATTGCCGCTGGTCGGGCTCATCGCGGGCAGCGCGGCCGTCGCGGGACTGGCCCGCCGCACGCCCGTGCCCGCGCCGCTGATGCTCGTCGCCGTGGGCCTGCTGGCCGGATACCTCCCGGGCGTGCCCGCGTACACCCTCGACCCGCACATCGTGCTGCCGCTGCTGCTGCCGCCCCTGCTCTACACGGCCGCCGTGGACAGCTCGTACCTGGACCTGCGGGCCAACATCCGGCCGATCGCGATGCTGTCGGTGGGCTACGTGCTCTTCGCGACGCTCGCCGTCGGGTACGCGGCGTACCTGCTGGTGCCGGGGCTGTCCGTGCCGGTGGCGCTGGTGCTGGGCGCGGTGATCGCCCCGCCGGACGCCGTCGCCGCCACCGCGATCGCCCGCAAGCTCGGGCTGCCGAACCGGATGACGACCATCCTGCAGGGTGAGTCCCTGGTGAACGACGCCACCGCGATCACCGCCTACAAGGTGGCGCTGGCCGCCGCGATCGGGGTGAGCGCCGGCTGGGCGGGCGGGATCGCGGAGTTCCTGCTGGCCTCGGTGGGCGGCGTGGGCGTCGGCCTGGTGCTGATGGTGCCGATCCACCACCTGCGCACGCGGCTCAAGGAGCCGCTGCTCCAGAACACCCTCTCGCTGCTGATCCCCTTCGTGGCGTACGCGGCGGCCGAGCGGGTGAACGCCTCCGGAGTGCTGGCGGTCGTCGTGGTCGCGCTGTACCTCGGACACCGGAACTGGCAGGTCGACTTCGCCACCCGGCTCCAGGAGGAGGCGGTGTGGCGGGTGGTCGCCTTCGTGCTGGAGTCGGTGGTCTTCGCGCTGATCGGGCTCCAGCTGCCGGTGGTCCTGAAGGGGCTGGACGAGTACGCGGGCCCGCAGGCGGCCTGGTACGCGACCGCCGTGTTCCTCGTGGTGGTGGCGGCCCGGTTCGTGTGGGTGTTCCCGGCGACCTTCGTGCCGCGCTGGGTCTCCGCGCGGATCCGGGCGAGGGAGCCGGACACCGACTGGAAGTCCCCGGTGATCGTGGGCTGGGCCGGGATGCGCGGAGTGGTCTCGCTGGCCATCGCCTTCTCGGTGCCGAACTCGGTGCCGCACCGGAACCTGATCCTCTTCCTGACCTTCACCACGGTCATCGGGACGCTGGTGGTGCAGGGGCTGACGCTGCCGCCGCTGATCAGGTGGCTGAAGCTGCCGCCGAAGGACGTGCAGGCCGAGACGCTCGCGGAGGCGCAGGCGCAGAGCGAGGCCTCGCGGGCGGCGGAGGAGCGGCTGGCGGAACTGCTGGAGGAACCGGAGAACAGCACCCTGCCGCCGCCGCTGGCGGAGCGGCTGCGCACGGTGCTGGAGCGGCGGCGCAACGCGGTGTGGGAACGGCTGGGCGAGGTCAACCCGCTGACGGGGGAGTCCGCGGACGACATCTACCGGCGGCTCGCAGGGGAGATGATCGAGGCGGAGCGGGAGGTCTTCGTCGCGCTGCGGGACCGGCGGCGGATCGACGACGAGATGCTGCGGGTCCTGCTGCGCCGGCTGGACCTGGAGGAGGCGGCGGCGTACCGCGAGGCGACGTGACGGGCCCCGTGCCGGGTTGCCCGGCGGGGTCAGGGGTCTGGGGGGCCGGGGCCGGTCGGGCCGGAGCCCTGTGGGGACGGCCCGGCTACGGGCGGCCGGTGATCACCGCGGCCAGGGTGGTGCCGCGGGGGAAGGCGCCGGAGGCCGTGAGGTCGGCCAGGGCCCAGAGCAGCTTGGCCACGTAGATCCGCTCCACCGCGAGGCCGTGCCGGGACTCGAAGTCGGCGGCGAAGGCCTCCAGGGAGGCCGGGACACGGGCGTAGCCGCCGTGGTGGAACTCCTCGGCCAGGCACCAGTCGCCGGCCGGGCCACCGAAGGCGGCGCGCTGGAGGGAACGTATCTCCGCGTCCAGGAAACCGCCCGCCAGGACCGGTACGCCGAGCGCCCGCTGCCCCGGGGCCAGGCCGGCCGCCAGGCCCGCCAGGGTCCCGCCGGTGCCGCAGGCCACGGCCGCCACGTCGGCCGCGCCCCGCAGCTCGCGGCCGAGCCCGGCGCAGCCGTGCAGGGCGAGGGCGTTGCTGCCGCCCTCGGGGATCACGTACGCGCCGCCCGCGCCCGCCCCGTCCACCAGCCGCGCCAGCGCCCGCGGCTCCGCCTTGCCGCGGTACTCCGAACGGGAGACGAAGTGCAGCCGCATGCCGTCGGCCGCGCAGCGGGCGAGGGAGTCGTTCAGCGGCCGCCGGGCGAGCTCGTCGCCGCGCACGATGCCCACCGTCCGCAGGCCCAGCAGCCGCCCGGCGGCCGCGGTGGCCCGCAGGTGGTTCGAGTACGCCCCGCCGAAGGTGACGAGCGTGTCGTGCCCCGCCTCCACCGCGGCCCGCAGGTTCGGCGCGAGCTTGCGCCACTTGTTGCCCGGCAGCTCCGGATGGACGAGGTCGTCCCGCTTCAGCACCAGCCGCACGCCGTACGCCGCGAACCGCTCGTCCGCCGCCTCGACGAGCGGGGACGGCGGTCGCGGCTGCAGAAGCACATCACGGTGCGCGGGCTGATTCACCCGTCCATTGTGTGCCGGGCGGCTCCGTGGCGCGGGAGGAGAGGGGGCCGGCGGGGGGGTGAGAGGTGCTTCACGTGTCCGGGGGAATCGGTGATGATGGGGCGTCATATCCGTTGGCGGTGGGGGATTCATGGGCAGTACTGATGCGATTCCGTACGGTGTGGTGGGGCTCTTATTCATCGTCCTCGCCTATTTCATTCCGACTGCCGTCGCCTTCGGCCGAGGAGTGCCCAACAAGGGCTCCGTGCTGGTGGTCAACCTGTTCTTCGGGTGGTCCGTGGTGGGATGGGTGATCGCGCTCGCCATGGCGGCGCGCAGCAGGTAGCGGGGCTCGGCCGTCGTCCCCGGCGCGGCGCCGGGGACGACGGTCCGGCTACTTCAGGCGCTCGCCGATGCGTGTGCGCAGCGAGTCCATCGTGAAGCCCCGGGGGTCGACCTTGCCCGGCTGCCATTCGCGGTGGCCGATCACCGAGCGGGCGGTCCAGCGGTGGACCCGGCAGAGGGCCGCCGCCGCGCGGGTGACGGCTTCGAGCTGGACCTCCGGCCAGGGGTCCTCGCCGTCGCCGAGGTTCTCGCACTCGAAGCCGTAGAAGTGACGGTTGCCGTCGGTGTCGGCCTCGTTGTCCGGGGGGAGCCGCTTCTCCGCGATCACCGCGGCCAGGACGTCGGAGTCGCCGAGGCCGGCGTGGTTGGCGCGGCCGTAGCCGACCAGGTGGACCCGGCCGTCCTTGGCGATCACGCCGTGGCAGAGCGGGCCCGGCAGGGCGCTGTGGCCCTCCCGGCAGAGCTGGACGGTGTACGGGGTGCCCCGGGTGACGGTGTGGTGGATCATCACCCCGTGCACCGGGCCCCACGGCCCCTTGTGGTTGCGGTTGTGGGTGCGCCAGGCGCCGACCTCGACGACGGTCAGACCTTCGCGCCGGAGTGCGTCGATGAACCGGTCCGCGGACATGGGTGCGGCCATGGCCGCCTCCTTCGTTGCGGTGCGGGACGGACACCCTGTGTGTTCGTCTCATCACGCTACGGTTTAGTGGAGGCGACCCTTCCGAGGCTAGTGTTTTCGTACGGCGAGCGAGCCGATCCGGACACGGCTCATGCGGAAGCGAGCCAGAGGTCCGGGCCGAACACCTCGTAGTGGATGTCGCGGGCCGGCACGCCCTTGGCGATCAGCTGCTCGCGCACGGCCCGCATGAAGGGCAGCGGCCCGCACAGGTAGGCGTGGGCGCCGGGGGCGACGGGGACGGCCGTCAGGTCCATGCGGCCCTCGCCGTCGCCCGGCTCCGCCGCCTCCTCGTACCAGAACCGGGCCGAGGCCTCGGCCAGCTTGTGCGTCAGGGCCCGGTGGTCGGCGCGCAGCGGGTGGTCGGCGGGGGAGCGGTCGGCGTGCAGCACCGTCACCGGCGCGGCGTGCCCGGTGTCGGCCAGGTGCTCCAGCATCGAGAGCATCGGGGTGCAGCCGATCCCGGCCGAGGCGAGCAGGACCGGGGCCGTGGAGTCCCGCAGGACCAGGTCGCCGTACGGGGCCGAGACGCGCAGGGTGTCACCGGTGCGGACACGGGCGTGCAGGTGGTGGGAGACCTCGCCGTCGGGGCCCGCGGCGGCCGGGCCGTGGACCCGCTTGACGGTGATCGCGCGGACCGGGGAACCGGGCGGGGTGGACAGGCTGTACTGGCGGATCTGGCGGGCACCGTCCGGGAGTTCGACCTGGACCGAGACGTACTGGCCGGGCTTGAACGCGGGTGCGGGGGCGCCGTCCGCGGGGGCCAGCCGGAAGGTGACGCAGTCGTCCGTCTCCTGCGTCCGGCCGGTGACGGTCCACTCGCGCCACACGTCCCCGGCGGCGACCTGCCGCTCGGCGTACAGGCGTTCCTCGATGGCGACGAGGGCGCCGGCCATCAGCCAGTAGACCTCGTCCCAGGCCTGGGCGACCTCGGGGGTGACGGCCTCGCCGAGGATCTCCGCGATGGCCGCGAAGAGGTGCTCGTGGACGACGGCGTACTGCTCCCGGGTGACGCCCAGGCTGGCGTGCTTGTGGGCGATGCGGCCGAGCATCACGTCGGGGCGGGTGTCCGGGTGCTCCACGAGGTGGACCGCGAAGGCGGCGATGGACCCGGCGAGCGCCTGCTTCTGGAGGCCGGCGTTCTGGTTGCCCCGGTTGAAGAGGTCCCGGATCAGCTCGGGGTGGGCCGCGAAGAGCTTCGCGTAGAAGAGCTCGGTGATCTCGCCGATCGCCGCCCCCACGGCGGGCAGGGTGGCTCGTACGGTCGCGGTCGACTTCTCGGACAGCATCGTGACTCCTTGCGTGCGGTGCATGAATTGGTATCTGAGATGCGTATTTATGGTCGTGGAAAGTTGGGGCCGGTGGGAGGGGTGAGGTCGTACGGACTTCTGTTCGAGGTCCTGGCGGGGGCGACCCTCGCGGGGTCGTCGGGCGGTGGGAACCGGCCATCCGGCCGGGGTGGTCAGGGCCCGTCGGCCCCCGTCGGCGCCCGGCCGGAAATGCCCAGCAGGAGCGGTCCCGTGGGGGCCGCCACCAGGTCGTTCACCGTCAGCGGGTCCAGCGTGGCGAAGAAGGCCTCCTGGGCCCTGCGCAGGGCCCCGCGCAGCAGGCAGGCTCCGCGCAGCGGGCAGGGGGTGGTGCCGTCGCAGTCCACGACGTCGCCCGCGCCCTCCAGCTCGCGCACCACCCCGCCCACCGAGGCGGCCCGCCCGGCGGAGGTCAGGGCGAGCCCGCCGCCGCGGCCGCGCCGCGCCTCGACCAGCCCGAGGTGCTGCAGCCTGGCGACGACCTTGGCCGTGTGGGTGTACGGGACCTCCATGGTCGCCGCCACGTCGCGGGTGGTCGGGAGTTCGCTCTCCTCGACCGCCAGACGCATCAGGACGCGCAGTGCCAGGTCGGTGAATCGGGTCAGCCGCATGGGTCCACCGTAGAAAACTTGCATCTTGTCTGCAAATTAAGACGCCCGGATGGGGGTGCGCAAGGGCAGCCTGGCCGAAAACGACGGGGTGCGAGGGGTCCGCCAGATGCCTGGGGGAGGTGGGGGGCCCGAAAGAGTGCCCCGCACTCGGACGGAGTAGTCCCACCCTTTTGTGTAATGGTCTCATCACGTTCTGTACTGAAAGGCTGATCCCGCAGATCCATGGAGTGATCGAAAGGGAAATACATGTCGGTCCAGGCAGGTTCCGAACCCGAGGCCCAGGCACCGCAGCGCAGTCTTGGGACGACGGCAGCGCGGAACTTGGCAACCACGACCAAGTCCGCGCCGCAGATGCAGGAGATCACCTCCCGGTGGCTCCTGAAGATGCTGCCGTGGGTCTCGGTACAGGGCGGCACGTACCGCGTCAACCGCCGGCTGAGCTACTCGGTCGGCAACGGCGTCGTCGAGTTCATCAAGACCGGCACCCAGGTCCAGGTGATCCCCGCCGAGCTCGGCGAGCTCCCGCTGCTGCGCGACTACGAGGACCTCGACGTCCTCGGCGAACTGGCCCAGCGGTGCCGGCAGATCGACTTCGAGGCCGGCCAGGAACTGACCGCCTTCGGCAGCCCCGCCGACCAGGTGTTCCTGCTCGCCCACGGCCGCGTCGACCAGATCGGCCCGGGCCCGTACGGGGACGACGCGGTCCTGCAGACCGTCGCCGACGGCGCGTACTTCGGCGAGGACTCCCTGGTCGATGAAGAATCGATTTGGGAGTACACGGCCCGCGCCGCCACCGCCGGCACCGCGCTGGTCCTGAGCCGCCAGGACTTCCAGCTGCTCGCCGACCGGGTCGACTCGCTGCGCGAGCACCTGGACAACGTACGGACGCTGCCCGCCCAGCGCACCAACAAGTACGGCGAGGCCGCGATCGACCTCTCCGCCGGCCACCAGGGCGAGGCCGTCCTGCCCGGCACCTTCGTGGACTACGAGGCGCGCCCGCGCGAGTACGAGCTCTCCATTGCACAAACGGTCCTGCGGGTGCACAGCCGCGTCGCGGACCTCTACAACCACCCGATGAACCAGACCGAGCAGCAGTTGCGGCTCACGGTCGAGGCGCTGCGCGAGCGCCAGGAGCACGAGATGCTCAACAACCGCGACTTCGGCCTGCTCCACAACGCCGACTACGACCAGCGCATCCAGCCGCACGACGGCGCGCCCAGCCCGGACGACATGGACCAGCTGCTCAGCATGCGGCGCGGCTCCAAGCTCTTCCTGGCCCACCCCAAGGCGATCGCCGCCTTCGGCCGCGAGTGCAACAAGCGCGGGCTCTACCCGGAGTCGGTGGAGATCGACGGCAACCGGGTGCCGTCCTGGCGCGGCGTGCCGATCTTCCCCAGCAACAAGATCCCGATCAGCGACTCCCGGACCACGTCCATCCTGTGCATGCGCACCGGCGAGGACGAGCAGGGCGTCATCGGCCTGCACCAGGCGGGCATCCCGGACGAGATCGAGCCGAGCCTGTCGGTCCGCTTCATGGGGATCAGCGAGCAGGCGATCATCTCGTACCTGGTCACCGCCTACTTCTCCGCCGCCGTGCTGGTACCGGACGCGCTCGGCGTGCTGGAGAACGTCGAGATCGGCCGCTGGCGCTGAGTACGGTGAACGCCACCGCGACCGGTGAGGGCCAGGAGGCCGCCGCCCTCCTGGAACGGACGAGGCGCACGGTCAACCCGGAGCTGCGCCGGACCGTCGAGAGCCTGCCCGGCGGGATGCGTCGCGTGGCGATGTACCACTTCGGCTGGGAGTGCGAGGACGGCACCCCGGCCGCGGGCAACGCCGGCAAGGCCATCCGGCCGGCCCTGGTGCTGGCCGCGGCCCAGGCCCTCGCCGGGCCGGGTGCGAGCCGGGCCGACGAGGCCGTACGGGCGGCGGTGGCCGTGGAGCTGGCGCACAACTTCACGCTGCTGCACGACGACGTCATCGACCGGGACGTCCGGCGGCGCGGCCGCGCCACCGCCTGGACCGTCTTCGGGATACCGGACGCGATCATCACCGGCGACGCCATGATGGCGCTCGCGCTGCGGCTGCTCGCGGAGGACCCGCATCCGGCCTCGGCGGCGGCCTCGTCCCGGCTCGCCGCGTGCGTCATCGAGCTGTGCGCCGGCCAGCAGGCGGACTGTGCCTTCGAGCAGCGCCCGAACGTCTCCCTCGACGAGTGCCTGACCATGGCGACGGCCAAGACCGGGGCCCTGCTGGGCTGCGCGTGCGCGCTCGGCGCGCTGTACGCGGGGGCCGGGCCGGACGAGGTCGACGCCATGGACGCCTTCGGGCGGGAGGCCGGGCTGGCCTTCCAGCTGATCGACGACCTGATCGGCATCTGGGGGGATCCGGGGCACACCGGCAAGCCCGCGGGGGCCGATCTGATCGCCCGCAAGAAGTCCCTCCCGGTCGTCGCCGCCCTGACCTCGGGCACCGCGGCGGGGGAGGAACTGGCCGCGCTGTACGCGGGCCCCATGACCGGGGACGACGTGCGCGACGCGGCGGACGCGGTGGACCGGGCGGGCGGGCGCGACTGGGCGCAGGCCCATGCCGCGGACCGGATGGGGCGGGCGGTCCAGCAGCTGTCGCGCGCCGTGCCCGACCTCGCGGCGGCGGGCGGGCTGCTGGCGCTCGCGGAGTTCGTGACGCGCCGCACGCGGTGAGACACGACCGAGGCCTGTTCCGGCACGGCACGGTGCCGGAACAGGTCTTACCGCGGGTCCGCCCCAACTCTAGGATCGCTCACGGTTGTTGACGCGTGAGCGAAGGGTGTGACCAGTGGCGCTGGAGATACGTCAGGCGGATCAGTCGGACCGGGACGCGGTGGCGCGCCTGCTCGACGAGGCCTTCCGTACGGACCCGGTGAGCAGCTGGGTCTTCCCGGACCCGGAGCACCGGGCCGCGGTGCACGGGAAATTCCTCGGCGTCTTCGTGGACGTGGCGCTGGCCGAGGGCCGGATCGACTACGCGGTGGACGGCTCGGCGGCGGCGCTGTGGCTGCGGATCCCGGCGGGCGAGCCCGAGGGGGAGGACGAGATCCCGGCGCGGATGCGCGCGGTGGCCGATCCGGACAACGAGCGGTGCGAGCTGGTCGGCCGGCTGACCGGCGCGGTGCACCCGACGGCGGAGGAGCACGAGTACCTGCTGATGATCGCGGTCGCCCCGGACCGGCAGGGGCAGGGGCTGGGCGGCGAGCTGATCCGGCCGGTCCTGGAGCGCTGCGACCGCGAGGGCGTGCCGGCGTACCTGGAGGCGAGCAGCGAGCGCAGCAAGGGGCTGTACGAGCGGCTCGGGTGGGACTTCACGGGTGAGGCGGTGCGCCTGCCGGAGGGGCCGCTGATGTGGCCGATGTGGCGCAAGCCGCGCGGGTAGGCGGGCGGGCCGGGGCCGGGGCCGGGGCCGGGGCCGAGCGGGCGTGGGCGGGCGAAGGGGCTTGCGTAACCACTTCATCTGAAGTACTTTCTCCGACGTGCCTCCGGTGCGGTGGCACTGCCGAACGGAAGAGAATCGCTTGCGCAAGCTCACGTACTTCATCGCCACGTCGGTCGACGGCTTCATCGGGGCCCCGGACGGCGACGGCGATTTCTTCTACGCCCACGTCGACGCGGAGTTCACCGAATTCCTCAAGGCCGAGTACCCGGAGACCATCGCGGCCCAGGGGCGTGCCGCCCTCGGGATCGCCGACGCCGAGCCGAAGCGCTTCGACGCGGTGCTCATGGGCCGCAACACGTACGAGCCGGGCCTCAAGGCGGGCATGACCAGCCCCTACGGCCACCTGCCCGGGCAGTACGTCGTCTCGCGCTCCCTCGCCACCTCGCCGGACCCCGAGGTCGAGCTGATCTCCGGAGACGTCGTGGCCAGGGTCCGCGAGCTCAAGGCCCGGGACGGGCTCGACATCTGGCTCTGCGGCGGGGCCGACCTCGCCGGCCGGCTGATCGACGAGATCGACGAGTTCATCGTCAAGACCTACCCCGTCTTCCTGGGGACCGGCATGCCCATGTCGCGGGCCGGATTCGGGGTGCGCCCCCTGGAGCTGACCGGGTCCAGGATCCTCGGCGGCGGCCAGACGGTCACCTCGTACGCCGTCAAGCGCTGACCCGGGGCCGGCCCCGGGGCCCCGCCGAGCCTGCGGGCCCCTCCGACCCCCCGGAACGCGCCGAACCGGCCTACCTTGGAGGTATGGCCGGTGAACAGCAGCAGCGCGCACACGAGACGATCGCCCCGCAGGCCGGGCACGAACAGCAGACGTGCCCGGCGTGCGGGCGCCTCGTCGACACGGTGGTCAGGCGGCGCAAGTCCCTCGGGATCTTCATTCCGGTGTGGGGCCGGGGCCCCTGCCGGAACCCGGGATGCCCCGATTACGCGGACCCCGAGGAGCGGTGACTCAGCCCTTGGTCGCGAGTTCCTTCGCGCCCAGGCCGGAGGCGAAGCCGTTGGCCCAGAGCTGGTTGACGCGCGCCCGCTCGGCGGAGTTCGGGTTGGCGTTCTGGCACGAGGTGCCCGGTCCGCCGCCCGACATCAGCTCGGAGCACGGACCCGAGTAGTGGTCCGGAAGACCCAGCACGTGGCCGGTCTCGTGCGCGGTCACGCGGGTGGAGTTGTACTGCTGGTTCTGCCGGTAGTCCAGGAAGATGTAGCCGCGACCGTGCCCGTCCGTGCTCGCGAACGAGCCGCGTGAGTCGTTGCCCTCGCGGTACGAGAAGTTCCCGCCGGAGGACACCTCCTGCAGCCTGACGTTGCTCACCGAGCTGTTCCAGATCTGCGTCGAGCGGGCTATCTGGCTGCGGAAGCTGGGCGCGCTGCGGGTGTTGTACGTGACGGTCACGGCCAGGACGCCGGGGTTCGCGGCACGCTGCTCGGCGACCGAGCGCTGCACGGCCTCGAAGAAGGCGCGGTTGGCGGCCTCGTTCTCCGGCGAGCCCGCGTACGCGGCGTAACCGGCGGCATTGCCGACGGGGGCGGGAGCGGCGCTGGCGGTGGGGGTGACGCCGAGGGCGGCGGCGAGGCCGAGGCCGAGGGTCGTGGCCAGAACGGCCTTACGGGAGTGGCGCATGTGGGGGAGCTCCTACTCGTCCGGTGCGGTGGGGGGTGGGTCGTTCGGTACCGGAGTCTGCGGGAGCGCCGTGGTCCGGCGGATGATGTCACTGCCCGATAGCGCCGGCCTATCGGGAAGATTTCGACAGCCCAACTAGCGTGAGAATGGCGGGATTCGGGGGGCTATCAGTGGCTGGTGCGGTCCGCCGGGACCGGCCTACTCTCGGGTCATGGAGCTTGAGGTCAGGCACCTGCGCGCGCTGTGCGCCATCGCCGACGCCGGCAGCCTGCACAAGGCCGCCCGGCAACTCGGCGTGAGCCAGCCCTCGTTGACGACCCAGCTGCGCCGCATCGAACGGGCCCTGGACGGCGAGCTGTTCCTGCGCGAGCGGACCGGCTGCCGGCCCACCCCCTTCGGCCGGACCGTACTGGGCCGGGCCCGGCCGCTGCTCGCCGAGATGGCCGCGCTGGTCGCCGAGGCCCGGGCGCAGGCCCGCGGTCCGCGGCTGAGCATCGGCTCCACGGCCAGCCGGGCGCTGCCGGGATGGCTGCGGCGGCTGCACCGGCGGATGCCGGACACCGAGACCTCGCTCGTGGTGGACGTCTCCGCCAACGCGCTGCTGCGGATGGTGGCCTCGGGGCAGCTGGACGTGGCGTTCGTGCACGAGGTCGAGGGCAGTCCGCTGCGGGTGCCGGCCGGGCTGCAGCTGCACGTGCTGATGGAGCGGGAGCCGCAGTTCGTGTCGATGTCCCGCGACCATCCGGCCGCCGGGCAGGCGGTGGTCTCCTTACACGACCTGGCGGCCGACCGCTGGATGGTCGACCCCTCGGTCGACGGCGAGTGGGACGGGCTGCGGCGGGTCTTCGCCGGGGCCGGACTCGACCCGCCGGTGCTGCACGCCGACTACCACACGGCGACCTCGCTGATCATCTCCGGCGAGGCGGTCGCGCCCTGCCAGCCGACGTCCGGGCCGCGCGACGACATGGCGATCCGGCCGCTGTCGGGGGACCCCCTCGCCGTACGCCTGCTGCTGGCGACCCGGCCCGGCGCGCACGCGGAGGTCTACGAGGACCTCCGCGCCGCCTATCGCGAGGCGGCCCTGCGCACGCCCCCGTACCGTGCCTGGCTCCACCACCACGCGAGCCCCCTGCTGGCGGCCTGACGCCCCCCGGGGCCCGCACCCCTGACCTGCGCCGCACGCCGGTGAGGCCGGATTTCCCGGCCCCGCCGGCGTTTTCGGCATGCCCGCGCACAGGCTTGACTTCCCCCAACCGCGATATATCGTGTTACTCAGAAGACGCGATATGTTGCGTGCGTCGAGTCCGGTCCGTGAACGCACGAGGAGGATCAGCACCATGGCAGAGCAGTCGTCCCGGCCGTCGCCTTCGCAGTCGACCTGGCACGTCGCCGAACCGCAGAACGTCACCTTCGAGGTGCCGGTGACCGAGCTCCGCGTACGCGTCGTGAGCGGCACGGTGAACGTGGTCGCCGCCGAGGAGGGCCCGGCCCGCCTGGAGGTGACCGAGGTCGACGGACCGCCGCTGTACGTGGTGCAGGACGGCGGCACCCTCACGGTCTCCTACGAGGACGTGCCCTGGAACGGCGCACAGGGCATCAAGCAGTGGTTCGAGTCCAAGCCCTGGAAGGCGTGGTCCGGTTCCGCCGCCGGCCGCAAGGCCTGGGAGCGCAGCGCCGCGATCACCCTCACCGTCCCCGCCGCGACCCGGGTCCAGGTGGCCGCGGTCGACGCCACCGCCTTCGTCTCCGGCATCTCCGGCGGCACCGAGGTCACCGAGGTCTCCGGCGACGCCACGCTGGTCGGGCTCTCCGGCCGGGTCAAGGCGCACACCGTCTCCGGCAGCGTCGAGGCCCAGTCGGTCACCGGCGACCTCCGCTTCCACTCGGTGTCCGGCGGCCTGACCGTCGTCGACGGCGAGGTGAGCGTACGGGCCGACTCGGTCAGCGGCGACATGCTCCTCGACCTGGACCTCGGCCCGGCGTCCGCACGCCCTGTGGACATCGCGCTGAACTCCGTCTCCGGGCAGGTCGCGATCCGCCTCCCGCACCCCGCCGACGCCCGCGTGGAGGCCAACACCGCCACCGGCGGCGTCTCCAACGCCTTCGAGGACCTGCGGGTCTCCGGCCAGCTGGGCGCCAAGCGGATCACCGGCACGCTCGGTTCCGGCACCGGCACCCTGCGGGCCACCACCGTCTCCGGCGGCATCGCGCTGCTGCGCCGCCCGCAGTCCGACGTCGATGCCGACGCCGCTGACGCCGCCGACGCCCCCGCGCCCGCCGCCGCTCCGCTCGCGCTCGACAAGAAGGTGCTCTGACATGCCGCCCGTCTTCGCCCACGGCCGCCTCCGCCTCTACCTCCTCAAGCTGCTGGACGAGGCCCCGCGCCACGGGTACGAGGTGATCCGCCTGCTGGAGGAGCGCTTCCAGGGCCTGTACGCCCCCTCCGCGGGCACCGTGTACCCGCGGCTGGCGAAGCTGGAGGCCGAGGGCCTCGTCACGTACGCCACCGAGGGCGGGCGCAAGGTGTACTCCATCACCGAGGCGGGGCGCGCCGAGTTGGCCGACCGCAGCGGTGAACTCGCCGACCTGGAGCTGGAGATCCGCGACTCGGTCACCGAACTGGCCGCGGAGATCCGCAACGACGTCCGCGGCGCGGCGGGTGACCTGCGGCGCGAGCTGCGGGAGGCGGCCTCCGCGTCCGCGACCCAGGTCGAGGACGAGTCCTGGAAGGCGGCCAAGGAGGAGCTGCGCAAGGCGAAGCAGGAGTGGAAGGAACAGGCGCGCCGGGCGAAGGACGAGAGCCGCCGGGCCCGCGAGGAGGCGCAGCAGGCCCGCCGCCAGGCCAAGGAGGCCCAGGAGCGGGCCCGAGAGGAGGTCCAGCGCATAGCGGTCCAGCTGCAGGAGCAGTTCGCCAGGTCCGGTGGGGTGCTGGGCAGCCTGGCGGGTGCGTGGCTCGGGGGCGGTGCGGGGCCGTCCGAGCCGGGGGCCGGGCCTGCGTCCGCGCCGACGGCTTCGGCTCCGGCTCCGGCTTCGGCGGCCGAGGCGGAGGCCGAGGCGGAGGCCGGTGTGGGCTGGGCCGAGGATCTGACGCCCGGCGGTGACCCCGCGCGTGATCTGGACCGGCTGCTGGACCGCTTCCGCGACGAGGTGCGGGATGCCGCGCGGGACCACGGAGTGAGTGCGGCGCAGGTGGCCGAGGCGCGGGTGGGGCTGGCGGCCGCCGTGGCTCGGCTGAGGGCGACGCTGCGGGGCTGAATCGTCAGGCGGCCAGGGTGGTTTCGGCTGTCGCGTAGGTGATGCCGTGGTCCGTCAGGACCTCGGAGACCGTGCCGGGGCGGGAGAGCAGGGCCAGCAGGAGGTGCAGGGTGCCGATGTGCTTGTCCTTGCGGCCCAGGGCGATGCGGAGGGACTGTTCCAGGACCTTCTTCGACCCCTCGGTGAAGGGGACGTGGCGGCTGCCGGCGCGGTCGTCCGGCTCGGCGCGGCCCAGGGCCGAGCGGAGCGAGGTGCGCAGGGTGCGCCTGCGCGGTGCGGGGGCCGCGAGCGCGCCCTCGCCGTGGGTCTCCTCGATGCGGGAGACGATCTCCGTGAGGTCGATGCCGAGTCCGGCCAGCGCCTCCTCGTCCGCGCGGGACATGCCGCCCCGGCGGCGGGCCGCCGAAAGATCGGCGGCCACCGCCGCGCGGTCCACGCCCAGCCGGTCCAGGGCCCCCAGCTCCAGCAGGGAGAGCAGCAGGTGCTCCTCGCTGACGGTGGCGGCCCCGGCCTGCCGGGCCTCGGTCACCGCCCCCGTCACGGTGTTCCGGGCGTCGGTCGTGAAGCGTTCGAACATCAGAGCCTCCCGTACTTCTTGTGCACGGCCTGCCGGCTGACGCCCAGCTCGGCCGCGATCTCCTGCCAGGACCACCCCTGCGCGCGGGCACTGCGTACCTGTACGGCCTCCAGCTGCTCCAGCAGCCTGCGGAGGGCGGCCACGGCACGCAGGCCCACCCGCGGATCGCGGTCGCCGGCCCGCTCGGCGAGATCGGTTGCTTCCGTCATGGTGTCAATTTAGGTTGACGCGGGAGGCGGCGTCAACCTTCATTGACACATTGACACATTCGGGCCTACGGCTTGAGGACGATCTTCCCGAAGAGGTCGCCCGCCTCCAGCTTCTCGAAGCCCTCGCGCGCCCGGTCCAGCGGCAGCACCTCGTCGATGACCGGCCGGAGCCCCGTCGTCGCGCAGAAGGACAGCAGGTCCTCCAGCTCGTCCTTCGAGCCCATCGTCGAGCCGACCACCTTCAGTTCCAGGAAGAAGATCCGGGTCAGCTCGGCGTGCGCCGGGCGGTCGCCGCTCGTGGCGCCGGAGATCACCAGGGTGCCGCCGGGGCGCAGGGACTTCACCGAGTGGGACCAGGTGGCCGCGCCCACCGTCTCGATCACCGCGTCCACCCGCTGCGGCAGCCGCGCGCCCGGCTCGTACGCCTCCACCGCGCCCAGCTCCACGGCCCGCTTGCGCTTGGCCTCGTCCCGGCTGGTGGCGAAGACCCGCAGGCCCGCCGCCTTGCCGAGGGCGATCGCGGCGGTCGCGACCCCGCCGCCGGCGCCCTGGACGAGTACGGAGTCCCCGGGGCGGACCCCGGCGTTCGTGAACAGCATCCGGTACGCCGTCAGCCAGGCCGTCGGCAGGCAGGCGGCCTCCTCGAAGGTCAGCTCGGCGGGCTTGCGCAGGACGTTCCACGCGGGGACGGTCACCTGCTCGGCGAAGGTCCCCTGGTAGCGCTCGGTCAGGATCGAGCGGGGCTCGTCGGGGCCGACCCCGTGGCCGCTCTGGCCGATCACGGAGTGCAGGACGACCTCGTTGCCGTCCTGGTCGATGCCGGCGGCGTCGCAGCCGAGGATCATCGGGAGTCTTTCCTCGCCGAGACCCACCCCGCGCAGCGACCACAGGTCGTGGTGGTTGAGGGAGGCGGCCTTGACGTTCACGGTCACCCAGCCGGGCCGGGCCTCCGGTGCCGGGCGGTCGCCCAGCACGAGGCCGTTCAGCGGCTGGTCACGGTCGATTCGGGCGGCGTAGGCAGCGAACATGCCGCGACGCTACCGCTCGGTAAGGCCGGGTTCCAGCCCCCCGCGAACCGCCCGCCTGAGGCCTTCGTCTCAACCACCCCGCCGCCACCGGCCGCCCGGCGGGAACGAGGATGCCCCCTGGGCACTGCCTGGGCGGGCCCCTCGTCCGCTGAGGCGGGTGGGCGAACGGCCTCGGCCGGCCTCGGGACGACGGACGGAGTCCGGCGCAGCGGCGCGAAGCCGGTAAGGCCCCCGGGGCCGCACCGCGCGAGCGGCGCGTCAAAGAGGAGAGGCCCGGCCGGAGGGATCCGGCCGGGCCTCTGCCCGTAGAGCTGCTCGCGCGGTGGTCAGACCAGGCGGGCCACGCCGTCGGCCTTCGCGGCGGCGGCGACGGCCGCGGAGACGGCCTCCGCGACGCGCTCGTCGAACGGCGACGGGATCACGTAGTCGGCGGCGAGCTCGTCACCCACGACACCGGCGATGGCGTCGGCGGCGGCGATCTTCATGCCCTCCGTGATCCGGGTGGCACGCACCTTGAGGGCGCCCGCGAAGATGCCCGGGAACGCCAGCACGTTGTTGATCTGGTTCGGGAAGTCCGAGCGGCCCGTGGCCACGACCGCCGCGTACTTGTGCGCGACGTCCGGGTGGACCTCCGGGTTCGGGTTGGCCATGGCGAAGACGAAGGCGTCCTTCGCCATCGAGGCCACCGCCTCCTCCGGGACCGTGCCGCCGGAGACGCCGATGAAGACGTCCGCGCCGGCGAGGGCCTGCTCCAGCGAACCGGTCTGGCCGGTCTTGTTGGTCAGGCCCGCGATCTCCGCCTTGACGTCCGTCAGGTCGGAGCGGTCCGCCGACACGACGCCCTTGCGGTCGGTGACGCAGACGTCGCCGATGCCCGCGTCCACCAGGATCTTGGCGATGGCGATGCCCGCCGCGCCCGCGCCCGAGATGACGGCGCGCAGGTCGCCGAGGGTGCGACCCGTGAGCTTGGCGGCGTTGCGCAGCGCGGCCAGCGTCACGATGGCCGTGCCGTGCTGGTCGTCGTGGAAGATCGGGATGTCCAGCGCCTCCTGGAGGCGCCGCTCGATCTCGAAGCAGCGGGGGGCCGAGATGTCCTCCAGGTTGACCCCGCCGAAGGACGGGGCGAGGCGGATGACCGTCTCGATGATCTCGTCCGTGTCCTTGGTGGCGAGCGCGATCGGAACCGCGTCCACACCACCGAACTGCTTGAAGAGAATGGCTTTGCCCTCCATGACGGGGAGGGAGGCCTCGGGGCCGATGTCACCGAGTCCGAGCACGGCCGTGCCGTCGGTGACGACGGCGACCACGTTGGACTTCCAGGTGTACTCGTTCACCAGCTCCGGGTGCTCGGCGATGGCACTGCACACCTTCGCCACGCCGGGCGTGTACGCGAGGGACAGGTCGTCCTTGTCGTTGACCGGCACCGTGGCCTGGATGGCCATCTTGCCGCCCCGGTGCAGTGCGAACACCGCGTCCGGGTTGTTGTCCGTGACGCTGTCACTGCGAGGGTTGATGATCTCCGCTGCCACTGTGTGTGACCCCTTAAGTCCTTTGAATCGTTGAGGGTGGCCACTCCTGGTTAAGGGGTGGGCGGGCACCGCGTCCGTACTCCGCGTCGACGGTTGGCCCGTCTCCGCGGAGGGGAGGTTCGTACGCGCGGGCGCGCCGCACGCGCGCCCTGAGCCCCGGATGAGGGGTGTAAGGATCTGTTCTACCCGAAGAACGCTCGCCCAGACGAGTCGATTCCCGCTCAATCGTAGGTCGGTTGCCCCGCTTTTGGCGAAAAGTCCAAACCTTGTTGTCCGGCAGGCGAGACGCTCCGTAGAAACTGCGGTGAAAAGGCCAGGTCACAGCAGGTTCTGTGGTGTCGAACCCTCATGTCCGCAGTCCTGTTGGGCTACCCCCACCGCCCGTTATGCGATTTTGACCTGACGGGCACCCTGAATGTCTCGGTCCGAATGGCAAGATGCCGTAATCACACGAGGTCGCGACACTCGATGGTGCGTGCCCGACCGTTTTTCGATGCTTTTCCACCACTGCCGGAGGAACCAAGCCATGACCGCTAGCACCACCCGTCGTACGACCGCCGCACGGTCCCGGATCGCCGCGGTCGGCGCGATCGCGGTCGCGGGCACCCTGATCCTCACCGGTTGTGGTGACCAGACCGACAAGGCCTCCACCAGCCCGTCGGGTGCGGCGAACAACAGCAGCGCTCCGCTCTTCTCCAAGCTCCCGAAGAAGATCCAGGACGCCGGTGTCATCAAGGTCGGCACGGACGCGACCTACGCGCCGATGGAGTTCACCGAGGGTGGCAAGATCGTCGGCGTCGACCCCGACGTCGCGGCGGCCCTGAGCAAGCAGCTCGGCGTGCAGTTCAAGTTCGAGTCCGGCACCTTCGACACCCTGATCGGCAGCATGCAGACGGGTCGCAGCGACCTGGTCATGTCCTCGCTGACCGACACCAAGGCCCGTCAGGAGGGCCTGGACGACAAGGGCGCCAAGACCGGTGCCGGTGTCGACTTCGTCGACTACTTCTCCGCCTCGACCGGCATCCTGGTGAAGAAGGGCAACCCGCAGGGCATCAAGACCCTCGACGACCTGTGCGGCAAGACGGTCGCCGTGCAGCGCGGCACCACGTACGAGGAGTCCGCCAAGACCCAGGCCGAGAAGTGCAAGACGGACGGCAAGGGCGAGCTCAAGATCGAGTCCTTCCCGACCGATGCCGAGGCCCAGACCCGAGTGAAGGCCGGCGGCGCCGCCGCGGACCTGAACGACTCCCCGGTCGCCGCGTACATCGCGCAGACTGCGGGCGGCGGCAACGACTTCGAGGCCATCGCCAACCCGACCGACGCTGGCCTCTTCGGCATCGCGGTGGACAAGAAGAACATCGAGCTGCGCGACGCGCTCAAGGAAGCCCTCGACGCGGTCATCAAGGACGGCACGTACAAGGCCGCCCTCGACAAGTGGAACGCGGGCTCCGGCGCCGTGACCGAGGCCAAGATCAACGCCGGTTCCTGACCTCCGCGTACGACCGCAGCACACTGAAGGGCAGTCACTGTGACTGACAAGCTCGACAAGGTCCCGGACCCGGCGGACACCCCGCCGGCCGGGACCGTACCCCCCGAGGCGATCCGCGCCATTCCGGTTCGCCACTACGGCCGCTGGATCAGCGCCGTGGTCGTCATCGGCCTGGTCGTGGCGCTCGTGATGGCCTTCTCGCAGGGCAACGTGCGCTGGGCGACCGTGCCGGAGAAGCTGTTCGACCCCAGCATCCTCCGTGGTGTCGGCAACACGATCTGGATCAGCGTCGCCTCGATGGCCCTGGGCCTCGTGCTCGGTGTCCTCTTCGCCGTCATGCGCCTCTCGAAGAACCCGGTCACCAGCACCATCGCCTGGTTCTACATCTGGCTGTTCCGCGGCACCCCGGTGTACGTGCAGCTCCTCATCTGGTTCAACCTCGCCCTGATCTTCCCGATCCTGAACCTCGGGTTCTACAAGGACGAGATGACCCAGGTCATGACGCCCTTCCTGGCCGCCCTGCTGGGTCTCGGCCTCAACGAGGGCGCGTACATGGCGGAGATCGTCCGGGCCGGCATCCAGTCGGTCGACGAGGGCCAGACCGAGGCCTCGCACGCGCTCGGCATGACCCGCCTGCAGACCATGCGCCGCGTCGTCCTGCCGCAGGCCATGCGGGTGATCGTGCCGCCGTCGGGCAACGAGTTCATCAACATGCTGAAGACCTCGTCGCTCGTCGTCGCCGTGCAGTACTTCGACCTGCTGCGTGCGGCCCAGGACATCGCGTCCACGTCGTTCGCGGTGATGGAGATGTTCTTCGTCGCCTCGATCTGGTACCTCGCCCTGACCAGCGTGTTCAGCGTCGGCCAGTACTACCTGGAGCGCCGCTACGCCCGCGGTGCGCTCCGCTCGCTGCCGCCCACACCGCTGCAGAAGATCAAGGCGAAACTCTCCAGCTTCTCGAACCGCAAGGCGGTGGCCTGATGACGACTGCCATGGTGAAGGCCGAGGGCGTCCACAAGTCCTACGGTGCGGCGCACATCCTCAAGGGCATCGACCTGGAGGTCGCCCCGCGTGAGGTCTTCTGTCTGGTCGGCCCGTCCGGCTCCGGCAAGTCGACCTTCCTGCGGTGCATCAACCACCTGGAGCAGGTCAACGCCGGACGGCTGTACGTCGACGGGCAGCTCGTCGGCTACCGCCAGAAGGGCGACAAGCTCTACGAGCTGAAGGACAGCGAGGTCGCGGCCCAGCGCCGGGACATCGGCATGGTCTTCCAGCGCTTCAACCTGTTCCCGCACATGACGGCCATCGAGAACGTCATGGAAGCCCCGGTCATGGTCAAGGGCGAGTCCAAGGCGGTGGCGCGCGAGCGCGCCATCAGGCTGCTGGACCGCGTGGGCCTCGGCGACAAGGGCGGGAACTACCCCAGCCAGCTCTCCGGCGGCCAGCAGCAGCGCGTGGCGATCGCCCGCGCGCTCGCCATGGAGCCGAAGCTGATGCTCTTCGACGAGCCCACCTCGGCGCTCGACCCGGAGCTGGTGGGTGACGTCCTCGACGTCATGCGGGACCTGGCCGAATCGGGCATGACCATGATCGTGGTCACGCACGAGATGGGCTTCGCCCGCGAGGTCGGCGACAACCTCGTCTTCATGGACGGCGGCGTGGTCGTCGAGTCGGGCAACCCGCGCGACGTGCTGGGCAACCCGCAGCACGACCGCACGAAGGCGTTCCTGTCCAAGGTGCTCTAGCGAGCTCCGGACCGGCGGACAGGTGAGGGGCGGTACGGGATTCCCGTACCGCCCCTCACGCGTGCGTACCGCCCCTCGCGCGTCTCACCCGTGCCCGATCGCGTCCCTACCTCAGACCCAGGACCAGCGCGTCCGAGGGGGAGCGCCAGACGGTACGGGCCTCCGCGAAGCCCGCTCCGAGCAGGGCGGCGATGTGCCAGGCCTCGGGCGGGGTGTCGCCGTCCGCGTGCTCCCCGTAGATCGCGAAGCGCTGCTTCACCGGCTCCGCGAGGAGCGGGTCCGCGGCGGCCAGCTCCCACCACTCGCGCCAGTCCACCGCGCCGGCCGTCCTCGCCCGGTCCATGCCGGCGTGCCGGTGGGCGTGCTCGGCGGCGTCGATGCGCGGGGTGGCCGGGTCGGGCATGTGGTCGGCGTTCATGAACACCCCGCCGGGGGCGACCAGCGGCGCGAGCTGCCCGTACAGGACGGACAGGTCGTCGCTGTGCAGCCAGTGCAGGGCGGTGGCGGTCAGGACCGCGTCGTACGAGTCGTGGGGGAGGGCGGCGCGCCAGTTCGGGTCCTTGAGGTCGGCGGTCACGAAGGTGACCCGCGCGTCCCCGGCGAAGTGGCCCTCGGCGATGGTCAGCAGCGCGGGGTCGAGGTCGACGCCCGTGCTGGTGGCTCCCGGGAACCTCTTGAGGACGCGGTCCGTGATACTTCCCGTACCGCACGCGAGATCCAGCACCCGGGGGGTGGGTCCGGCCAGGGCCTCGACCATGTCCAGCATCACCCGGAACCGCTCCTCGCGGTCGGGCATGTACCACTCCTGCTGCCGGTCCCAGCTGTTCTGCCAGGCCTGCCAGTACCCCGTGCCGTCAGCCGTGTCTGTCGTATCTGCCGTATTCGTCGTATGCGCCACCACGAACCCCTCCATACGTAATACCCTCGAAGACGTCTCAGCCGTTACAGAGACACTAATCCGCAGCCGTAAGGACTACAAGTGGAACTGGCCCATTACTCGGACTTCGCCGTGCGCCTGGTCAACACCGAGGAGCCGGCCCGCAACAAGGACGAGCTCACCTCCGTGGACGCCGTCCGTGCCCTGTTCGGCGCAAGCGTGCAGATGGCCCGCCGCGTGACCGACACCGACGTCACCCGCTTCCGCAACGTACGGGCCCGGCTGCGCGCCGTCTTCGAGGCCGCCGACGGCGGTGACGACGTCCTCGCCGTCGACCTGCTGAACTCGCTGCTCATGGAGTTCCCGGTCAGCCCCCAGGTCTCCGGACACAAGACCATCGGCGACGACGGCCGCCCCGACTGGCACATCCACCTCGCCGAGCACCCCTCGAACGCATCGGCGGGCTACGCCGCCATGGCCTCCATGGGCCTGGCCTTCGCCCTCACCGAGCACGGCCCCGACCGCCTCGGCCTGTGCCAGGCCGCGCCCTGCCGCAACGCCTACCTCGACACCTCCACCAACCGCTCCCGGCGCTACTGCTCCGACCGCTGCGCGACCCGGGCCAACGTGGCCGCCTACCGCGCCCGCAAGCGGCTGGAGGCCGAGGCGTCCGCCGGCAGCGGGCGCACCGCCGAGACCGCCCAGGACAGCCGCGCCCTCAGCGAGCGCTGATCCTCCTCGCGCGGCCGGAAGCGCAGCACCGCCGTCGCCAGCACCAGCTCTGCGGGCACCGGCCCGTAGACGGTGCTGTCGCCGGTCTCGTTGTACGGGTTGTCGCCCAGCACCCACCAGCCGCCCGGCCGCCGCTCCACCGCCCGCTTGATCAGCAGCAGGTCCTGCTGGAAGGGATGGCGCAGCACCACCACGTCACCCGGACGGACGGCCGCCCCGTAGCGGACCACCACCCGGTCCCCGTTGGCCAGCGTGGGCACCATCGACGGCCCCGTCACCTCCACCACCCCGAACCGCCTCGGCGGGCGCCCGTTCTCCACCATGCGTGTCCTCCTCGTCACCCCCGCATGCTGCCGCACGGGTCCGTACATTCGCTCATCGGTCCGGCCGCGCCTCTGGACTTTTGTCCCAAGCCCATGGGGGCGCCCGCGAAATCCGGTTGTTCAGCGAGTAATCTCCCCCTTGAGAAGACGATCACGAGGAGGACAAACTCCATGCTTTCCCGCCTCTTCGCCCCCAAGGCGAAGGTCTCCGCCCACTGCGATCTTCCGTGCGGCGTGTACGACCCTGCCCAGGCCCGCATCGAGGCCGAGTCCGTCAAGGCCGTGCAGGAGAAGTACCAGGCCAACGACGACGCCGACTTCCGCGCGCGCGCCATCACCATCAAGGAGCAGCGCGCCGAGCTCGCCAAGCACCACGTCTCGGTGCTGTGGAGCGACTACTTCAAGCCGCCGCACTTCGAGAAGTACCCCCAGCTGCACACCCTGGTCAACGACACCCTGAAGGCCCTCTCGGCCGCCAAGGCGTCCAACGACCCGGCGACCGGCGCCAAGGCCCTCGAGCTCATCGCCGAGATCGACCGGATCTTCTGGGAGACCAAGGCCGCCTGACCCGGCGCCCGCCCCCGCTCGCGCCCGCCGCGGGCGTCCGGCACGCACACGAGAACGGCCCGACTGCTCAGCGCAGCCGGGCCGTTCTCGTTCTCCGCCTCCCGGCCGTGCGTACCGGCCACACGTCCTGCCGGTACGCGCCGTGCTCACTCGTCGGCGTCGTCGTCCTCGTCGTCCAGGCGGGCCAGCCAGGTGGCCAGGCGTTCCACCGGGACCTCGAAGTCCGGGTTCAGGTCGACGAAGGTGCGCAGCTGCTCGGCGAGCCACTCGAAGGTGACCTCCTCCTCGCCGCGCCGCTTCTCCAGCTCCTCGATGCCGCGATCGGTGAAGTACAAGTCGGGCTCCGTGCCGTGATGGGGGTGTGCAGGGGGTGTTTCCCGCCAGGATAATCCGCGCGGGCGAAGAGGCCTCCCGCCCGTGGTGTCCCCGGGGCTAGCCTGGATGCCCAACGAGCGGGGGGTGCGGATGACGGACGGGCGCACGACCGGCTCGGCGCGCGCCTTCGAGCTCCTCGAGCCCCTCGTCCAGGCCGCGACCGTACGCGTTCACGCCCCGCCGGGCGGGTATGACAACCCCGGCAGCCATCGGACCGGTCCCACGTGGGGGAGCGGTTTCTTCATCGCCCCCGGCTGGGTCCTGACGTGCGCGCACGTGGTCGGCGAAGGGGGTGCTGCGGTGCGTCTGACGGGACGCGAGGTCGGCATCACCTTCGCCTCCGGGGCCCACGGGGCGACCGGGACGGTCACCGGGCGCGTGGAGTGCGTACTGCCCGAGCGGCTGGAGGAGCGGCGCCCGCGCCGGGGCGCCCTGTGGGACCTGCCCGACCTGGCGCTGCTCCGGGTCCTGGCCCCCGTGTCGCACGCCTGCGTCTGGCTGACGGACCGGTCCAGACCCCGTTTCGACGAGGTCGCCTACTTCGGCTGCACCGAGGACCTGGGCACGCCCGAGATCACCGGCCGCACCACCCGGCTGCGCGGCAGCGCCGGGAACGGCGCCGCCATCCGGCTCGGCGGCGACGACGAGATCGACCCCGGGATGTCCGGCGGGCCCGTGGTGGACCTGGCCCGCGGGGAGGTCGTCGGAGTGGTCAAGGCCCGGCGGCACGGGGCGGGCGGCGGGCTCGCCGTCTCCGTCGTGCAGCTGCGCACGCTGCCGATGCCCGCGCGCGGCCAGGTCGGGCTCTACCGCCGCGTCATGCAGGCCCACGACCTGCACCACTACGACCAGCACCTCAGCGACCTCGACAACCGCCGGACCTGGACCGACGTGCACGGCGAGCTCCCGGCGGAGGAGGGCTCCCCGTACGGCGGCCGCGGCCGGCTCACCCCCGGCGAGCGCACCACCCTGTGCGGGCTGCTGGCCGAACTGCCCCCGCCGGGCTCCTCCGAGGTCGTACGGGCCCTCGTCGAGGCGGCCCGCGGGGAGGAGCCGGACCCGCAGCCGCCGGCCCCGCTCAGCTGGCGCGACGGGCTGGGGCTGCTGCACGACCCGCCCGGCGGGGCGGGGGAGGCCGCGGCCATGCTCCGGTACGCGACGGACGTGAGCGTGGCCGACTACCGGGAGCCGCCGACCCCCGGCGCGGACGAAGAGCTCTGGGACTGGATCCGGGCGACGGCCGAGCGGTTGTGGCGCCCGCTGCGGCGCGAGCTCGGCGAGCGCCACGAGCGGGGCCTCGCGGAACGGGAACGGCGCCGGCGGGCCTCGGCCGGGCGCGCGGTGGGCGGCCCGGCCCGGCGGTCCGGCGGACTGCCGCCCGGGGCCTCGGCGCTGCTGGAGGTGTGGGCGCACGGCTGGGAGGACCTCTACGACTGGCGGGTCTCCGTCCTGGCGGGCCCGGCGCAGCCCGGGCGGGTGACCCCCGTGGACTCGGGCGTACGGGCCACCCCGGCGGGTCTGCGGGAGGTGTTACGGGCCCCGCTCGCCGAGGCCTTCCGGCGCTGCGACACCCACGAGGCGGCGGCCCTGCTCGAAGTGGCCGTGGCCCCGGAGCTGTTCGGGCTGGCCGTGGACGAGTGGGTGGTGACGGGCGGCGTACCGCTCGGGGTGCAGCGGCCGGTGGTGCTGCGCCACCCCGCCGGGCGGACCGGGGCCGGGCGCCCGGCGGAACCCGGCCACCCGGCGGACCCCGGCCACCCCGCGGATCCCGGGGACCCGGAGGGCCGCGCGCACCCCGCCGATCCGGGGGACCCCGCGGGCCGCGGGCACCCCGAGGCGGCCGCCCGGTGGGCGCGGGTACAGGCGGGCCCCCTGCAGGACGAACGGGCCGACTGCGTACGGGGACGCCCGCGCAGCCCGGCCGCCGAGTGGCTGTCGGGACTGCCGGACAACACCGTGCCGGTGCACTGCCGGGCCGCGGACGCGGAGCCCACGCTGGGGTCGTTGCACGCGGTGCGGGACGCCGGGTACGGGGTGGTGGTGACCCGGCGGCCGCCGCCGGATCCGAGGGAGTCGTGCGCGCCGTTCCACCGCGGGCTGCGGGAGGAACTGGCCGACGCCGGGCGGGCGGAGGTGCTGCCGGTGCGCCTGCAGACGCTGCGGGGGAGGGCGTACGGGGCGGACCCCGACGCGTACTGGGCGGCCGGGACCGGGCTCGTGTGGGAGGACCCGGCGCGGCCGCTGCCGGACGACGAACCGCTCCAGGGCGACCTGTGACGGCGCCGGGCCCGGCGGATTCGAGTGAGGGAGGGGCAATGAACGACGAGTGGCTCATATACCGGGGGGTCGGTGAGCCCCATGACGGGATCGACGCCCTGCCCGATCCGCCGCCCTGGCGGGACTTCGACGGCGGACCGGTGGCGGAGCCGGGCGGGCCGGCCGCGGCCGCCGACGGCAACGTCGCCCGGCGGCTCGGGGCGCACCGGCAGGCCGCCGAGCTGCACCGGCCGGAGCCCGAGGAACTGGAGGCCGTCAACGCGGCGCTGTACCTGCGCCGGCCGCTGCTCGTGACCGGCTTCCCCGGAACGGGCAAGTCCACCCTCGCGCACGCCGTCGCCCACGAGTTGAAGCTCGGACGGGTGCTGCGCTGGCCGGTGGTCTCGCGGACCGTGCTGCAGGACGGGCTGTACCGGTACGACGCGCTCGCCCGGCTGCAGGACGTACAGCTCGCGGCGAGCGGTGGCGGTGGCGGTGGCGGTGGCGGTGGCGGTGGCGGTGGCGGAGGCGGGCTTGCGGGCGGGGGTGCGGCGCACGGCACCGGAACGGCCCCCGGCATCGGGAAGTACATCCGGCTCGGGCCGCTGGGCACCGCCCTGCTCCCCACCGCACGGCCCCGGGTGCTCCTCATCGACGAACTCGACAAGAGCGACATCGACCTGCCCAACGACCTGCTGAACGTGCTGGAGGAAGGGGAGTTCGCGCTCCCCGAGCTGGAGCGGGTCGCCGACACCGAGCCCGAGGTGCAGGTGCTCACCGACGACGGGACCAAGGAGACCGTCCGCGGCGGCCGGGTCCGCTGCCGGGAATTCCCCTTCATCATCCTGACCAGCAACGGCGAACGGGACTTCCCGGCCGCCCTGCTGCGCCGCTGCATCCAGCTCAAGCTCGGGCAGCCCGGCGAGAAGCGGCTCGCCACCATGGTCCGCGCCCACCTCGGCGAGGAGGCCGCCCGGCTCGGGGCGGACCTGATCCGGGAGTTCCTCAGCCGCTCCCAGACCGAACTGGTCGCCGCCGACCAGCTGCTCAACGCCGTGTACCTGACCCACTACGCCGCCCCGCCCACCCGGGAGGACCTCGCGGACCTGCTCATCCAGCGCCTCGACCGCCCGAGGTGACGGGCCGTGCCGCCGACTCCCGCCGCGCCCCCGCCCGCCGTACCTCCCGCCGCTGCTCCCGAGCCCCGGCAGGGCGTCCGCGAACTGGCCGCGCTGCTGCGCGCCGCCGGGCTCGACCCGAGCGCCGAGGAACTCGCCGACGCCCTCTGGCTCGCCGGGCACATCCGCGGTCCGGGGCCGGCCGCCCGGGGCGCGCCGGGGCCGTACCCGGACCCCGATGAGGACGCCGAGGACCCGGCCGGCAAGCCCGTCGAACCCGAACGGGCACAGCCGGACGCCGACGATCCGGTCAGGCTCTACGCACCGGGCGCGCGCCGCGCCGGCGGGGCCGAGGGGGACCGGCCCGAGGAGTCGCCCGAGGAGTACGGAGTGCCCGTACGGGTGCCCCGCGCCGCCGCGCTGCCCCGCATCCTGGACGTCCAGCGGGCCCTGCGCGCCCTCCAGCGGCACCGCCCGCCCGTCCCGCCCACCCGGCTGGTGATCGACGAACCGGCCACCGCCGAGGCCAGCGCCCGGGCCCTCGGGCTGGTCATCCCGGTGTTCCGGCCGGAGAGCCGGCGCGAGGCGACCCTGCGGCTGGTGATGGACGCCTCCCCCTCGATGGCCGTCTGGCAGGACATGTTCGACGAACTGCGGTCCGTGTGCGAGCGGTTGGGAGCCTTTCGGGACGTCCAGGTGCACTACCTGCACCGCCTCCCGGACGGTACGGCGGTCCTCGGCCGCAGCCCCGTACCCGGCTCCGGGCTGCGCTCCGGCGACCAGTTGCGGGACCCCACCGGCCGGGCCCTGACCATGGTGGTCTCCGACTGCACCGGGCCGCTGTGGCGCGAGGGCGCCGCGCAGCGGCTGCTGTACCGGTGGGCCGAGTGCACCCCGTGCATGGTCGTCCAGCCGCTGCCGCAGCGGCTGTGGGGCCGCAGCTGGCTGCCGACCGAACGGGGCACGCTCACCCGGCCGGAGGGCGGCGGGCAGCGGCTGAGGTTCCGCCCCGACCGGCCGCCGCTGCCCGGACGGCCCACGGGCGGGCTCACCGTGCCCGTGCTGCCGCCGAGCCCGACCGCCCTCGGGGCCTGGGCCCGGCTCGTCGCCGGACTCGGCACCGGGCCGGTACCGGCCGAGGTCGGCCGGGTGCTGGCCGACCATCCGGCCGTGCCCGTACCGCCGCCGCGCGCCGTCCGGCCGCCGCGCGAGCTGGTGGCCCGGTTCCGGTCCTCGGCCGCGCCCCGGGCCGTACAGCTGGCGGTGTACCTGTCGGCGGCGCCGCTGACGCTGCCCGTGATGCGGCTGGTGCAGCGCACGATGCTGCCGGACTCGGAGCCCTCCGACCTGGCGGAGGTGCTGCTGAGCGGGCTGCTGCGGCGCAGCGGGCCCGGGCCGGGGCACTGGTACGAGTTCGTCCCCGGGGTGCAGGACGTGCTGCTGGGGCCACTGGGGCGGGACGAGGCGGCGCTGGTGCTCAAGCACTGCTCGGAGTACGTGGGCGCGCACTTCGGGCGGGGCGTACGGAACTTCCCCGCGCTCGCGGTCTCGCAGCTCACCGGGGTCCCGCCGGCGCCGGCCGACCCCGGGCCGCAGGACGCCGAGCGGGTGCCCGAGGGGCGGCTCCCGCAGGCCTTCGCGCAGGTTTCGGCCAAAGTTGTACGGCGCTACGTGCCCGGCATGCCGGAGGAGGGCCCGGCCCGCCGGGAGCCTCCCGCCGTCCCCCCGCTCGGGCGGGCCGGAGCGGTGCGGGCCGCACGGGCCCGGCTCGCGGACGCGGCCGCGGACGGCGGCGCGCGGGCCCTGCACGAGGCCGTGGCGGTCCTGCGGCGGGCGGCGACGGCCCCGGTGGCGCCCGGCGACCCGCCGGAGGAGGCGGAGACCGAACTGGCGGGAGCGCTGCTGCGGCTGTGGACGGTCCAGCGGGACCCGGAACTCCTCGCCGAGGCCGAACGGGCCGTCACCGGGCTGCGGACCCCGCCGGCGCGGGCGGTCCTCGGCCGGGTGCTGTACGAGCGGGCGCTGGCCCACGGCCCCGACGCGGAACTCCTCGCCGAAGCGGACCGGGAGTTCGCGGCGGCGGGCGCCACGGCCGACCCGGAGCTGCGGCGGGACTGCGCGGTACGGCGGGCCGAGACCCTGATCCGGCTGAGCGGGCTGCGCCCGGACGCGGGCGCCCTCCGCGAGGCCCGCGCGGCCCTGGAACCCCTGGCCGGACCCCCGGCCGGACCCCCGGCCGCCCCCGGCCGGGCCCTCGACGGGCCCCTCGGCGGGGACCTGGACGCGCACCCCGACGCGGGGCCCGAGCCGGACCCCGCACTGCAACGGGCCCTGGGCCGGGTGCTCCTGGCCCTGCTGCCCCGCACCGCGGACCCGGCCGAGCGCACGGCCCTGGCCGAACAGGCCGCCGCCCGGCTGGCCGTACCGGCCGCGGGCGCGGCCCGGGCCACGGCCGCCGAGGCCCGGGTACGGGTGGACCTGGCCGGGGCGCTGCGCTACCTGCCGGCCCGGCTGGAGGAGGCAGCCGGCCAGCTGACCACGGCCCTGGAGGAGGCCGGCGGGGACCCGGAGCTGCGGGTGGCCGCCCTGGTGTGCCTGGCCCGGGTGCACCGGGAGCGGTACGCGCGCGACGCCGACCCGGTGGCGCTGGAGGACGCGGCCGAGGCGTACGGCCGGGCCCGGCGGCTGATCCCCCGCGACGGGGAGGCCTTCGGCGAGCTGCTGCCCGAGTGGGGCGAGGTGCTGCTGGAGCGGGCCCGGGCCGCCGACGGACGGCCGTTCACCGGGGCCGCCGTACGCGTCCTGCGCGACAGCCGGGCGGCGGTCCCGCAGTCGGACCCGGGAGCCGCGCACCGGCTGATGCGGCTGGCCACCGGGCTGCGGCTGCGGCACGCGTACGAGGGCGACCCGGTGGCCTTGCGGGAGGCGGAGTACCTGCTGGAACTGGCCGTCCGGCACAGCCGCAGCCCGCTGGAGCGGGCCCGGGCCTGGCGGGACCACGGCGACGTGCAGCAGGAGATCCACGGTCACACCCGGGCGGTGGAACGCCTGGACCGGGCGGCGGACTCCTACCGGCGGGCCTGGCGGGCCGCCCTGGAGGCCGACCGCGAAGGCGACGAAGGCCGCGCCGGCCAGGCCGGGCCGGACGGGCAGGTCGGACCCGGGATCCGCGCGGACCTCGACCGCCGCGCAGGCCACGAGACCCCCGCCGGAACCGCCGGAACCGCCGGAACCGCCGGCACGGCGGGCTCCGCGGGCACCGCCGTCCGACTGGCCGCCCGCGTACAGGAGTCGCGCGGGGAGGTGCTGGAGCGCCTCGCCCGCCCCCGCGCCGCCCTGGACGCGTACCGCTCCGCGCTGGAGCTGTGGACGCGGCCCGACGCGGGCACCGAAGCCGAAGCCGAAGGCCGGACGGAGGCGCTCCGCGCCCGCGTGCGGGCCCTGGAATCAGCCCTCTGACGGCGGAGCGGCCAGGCCCTGTCCGAGCGGAGCGCGCTGTTTCCGCGGACCGGCCGGAGGGAAAGGGCAGTGGACCGTCCGGTCCGCGACGCGACAGGGGGAGCAGCGGCACATGGTGACGAAGCGGCAGGAAGTGGAGGCGGTGACCCCGGCGTGCCCCGGGCGCCTGCCGGATCTCTCCGGGCTGGACCTGGCCGCACTGCGCGGGATCGACCATCCCGTGCTGGCCCAGGTGATCGAGGGCATGGTCGAGCGGGTGACGCATCCGGCCGAGATCCTCAACGCCTTCGACTCCGGAGTGGCCTGACCGGAGCGTGCCTGATCCGCCCCACCTTGAAAGCGAGTTGACCACTTTCCGCCGTTAGCCGGGTCCGTCCGAAGGGCAGGGATGGACCGTCCGCCGGGGGTCGCCCCCCGGCGGCGAGGGGGAGGGAGGCGGGGCGATGAGGCGAGCGGTCACGAGCGACTCCGTCCTGCCCGCGCCCACCGGCGCCGCCGCCCCGCACCAGCCCCCAGCCCAGCCCGACCCAACCCGGCCGCACCAGGACCCGGCCCGGTCCCAGCCCGACCCGGCCCGGCCCCAGCAGGCCCCCGCCCGGCCGCAGCAGGTCCTGGCCCGGCCGCACCAGGACCCGGCCCGGCCCCAGCCGGTCCAGGCCCGGCCTCAAGACCCGGCCCGGTCCCAGCCGGTTCCGGCTCGCCCTCAGCAGGCCGCGGCCCAGCCTCAGCAAGATCCAGCCCGGCCCCACCAGGACCCGGCCCGGCCCCAGCCGGTCCCGGCCCGGCCTCAGGAGGCCCCAGCCCGGCCGCAACCAGACCCGGCCCGGTCCCAGCCAGACCCCGCCCGGCCGCACAAGGCCCCGGGTCGGTCCCAGCCGGACGCGGGTCGGTCCTGGCAGGAGCCCGGCGCGGTGCACCGGTTGCGTCATGCCCGGTACGCGCCCTGGCCCTATGACCGGCTCGACGTGGCCGCCGCCCGGGCCGCCGGACACCGGCCGCACCCGATACGGCAGTTCGTCCTCAAGACGCGCAGCCGCTGCAACCTCGCCTGCACCTACTGCTACGTCTACGAGATGGCCGACCAGGGCTGGCGCGGCCAGCCGCCCGCGATGACCCCCGCCACCGCCGCCCGCGCCGCCGAGCGGATCGCCGAGCACGCCGCCGCCCACGGACTGCCCCGCGTCGACCTGGTGCTGCACGGCGGCGAACCGCTGCTCACCGCCCCCGCCGCGCTGGCCGGGCCGGTCGACGCCGTACGGGCCGCCGTGGCCCGGGCCGCCCCGCACACCCGGGTCACCGCCACCGTCCAGACCAACGGCACCCTGCTCACCCGCGGCCGCCTCGCCGCGCTCGCCACCGCCGGGATCCGCGTCGGCGTCAGCCTCGACGGCGGCCTGCCCGCGCACAACGCCCGGCGCGTGGACCACGCCGGGCGGCCCGGCTTCGGCGCGGCCGCCCGGGGCCTACGGCTGCTGGCCCGGCACCCGGACAGCTACGCCGGGGTGCTGTGCGTCGTCGACCTCGACCAGGACCCGGTGGAGACGTACGAGTCCCTGCTCGCCTTCGCCCCGCCCAGTGTCGGACTGCTGCTGCCGCTCGCCAACTGGAGCGTCCCGCCCCCCGGCCACCACCCGGGCCTGACCCCGTACGCCGACTGGCTGCTCGCCGTCTTCGAGCGCTGGTGGCACGACGGGGTACGGCGCACCCGGATCCGGCTCTTCGAGGAGATCATCGCCCTGCTGCTCGGCCTGCCCGCCGCCACCGAGACCCTCGGGCTCGCGCCCGCCGCCACCGCCGTGATCGAGACCGACGGCTCCATCGAACAGGCCGATTCACTGAAATCCGCGTACGAGGGCGCCGCCGCGACCGGCATGAGCCTCGACACCCACAGCTTCGACCAGCTCCTCGACCACCCCGGCCTCGCCGCCCGCCAGCTCGGACGGGACGCGCTCGCCGCCGGCTGCCGCGCCTGCGAGCTGGTCGAGGTGTGCGGCGGCGGGCACTACCCGCACCGCTACCGCGCCGGCGAGGGCTTCCGGCAGCCGTCCGTGTACTGCGCCGACCTCCAGGTGCTCATCCGGCACATCGCCACCGCCGTCCACCGGGCCGCGCAGCCTCCCCCCACGCCCGCCACGCCCGCCACACTCCCCACGCCCGCCCAGCGCACCGCCCAGGCCCCTCCGACCGTCCCCCCGCGAGCCGCCCGTGCCACCGCCGTCCACCCGCCGGCGGTCGCCTCATGACCACCGCGCTCACCGCCTTCACCGTCTCCTCCCGCACCCTGCGCGCCCTCGCCTCCACCGAACCCTCCCCGGAAGGCACCCGCCTGGTCCGCGACGTGCGCCGCTCCAAACGCCTGGTCCTGCTCCGCGCGGTCCTCGACGCCGCCCCCGGCGGCCCGTCCGGGGAGGCCGCCGGCCACTGGGCCCTGCTGGAGGAGGCCGAGCGCCGCGACGCGGGCGCCGTGCGCGACGTACTGCACTACCCGGCCACCGGGGTCTGGGCCGAGGAGACCCTGCGCCGGCTGCACGCCTCGTACGGACCCCCGCCCGACCTCGGCCACCTCGGGGCCCTCGCCGTAGCCGCCGCCCTGCGCGCCGGGATCGCCTTCACCCACACCCTGCGGCCCCAGCACGGCCGGCTCGTCCTGCCCACCCTCGGACTGCTGCGCCCCGACCGCCCCGGCCCCCTCGCCCTCACCGAACGCTCCTGGGACCCCGACGACCCGGCCACCCTGCCCCTGCACGCCCTGCCCGGGGGCCGGACCGCCCTCGACGACCTCGACCCCTACCGGGCGCCCGGACCCGCGCAGCCCGCGCCCGTCCGCCCCGCCCGCCGGCTCACGCCGAAGGGGCACAAGCGCTGGGACACCCAGTGGTCCGGCGCGCTCACCCTGCTGCTGCGTTACGACACCGTCCGCGCCGAGGAGACCGCGCAACTGCTGCGCTCCGTCGTACCGCTGTCCGGCGGCTCCCGCTCCAACGGTGCCACCCTGCCCGCGGCCGCCGGCTCCGTCCTCGCCCGCGCGCAGGCCCCGCCCGCCCTGGCCGCCACCCTCGTCCACGAGGTCCAGCACGGCAAACTCGCCGCCCTCGCCGACGTCCTGACCCTGCACACCGCCGACCGCACCCCCCGGCACTGGGCCCCCTGGCGCGGCGACCCCCGCCCGCTGGAGGGACTCCTGCACGGCGCCTACGCCCACCTGGCCCTGGCCGGGTACTGGCAGCGGGCCGCCCTCTACGGGGCCCGCGGCGCCTGGGCCCAGCACGCCCGGATCCGCGCCCAGGTGGCCGCCGTGCTGCCCGCCCTGCTGGCCCACGACCGACTGACCGCGGCGGGCCGGGAGTTCACCGAGGCGATGGCCGCCGCCGAACGGGCCATGGACGAGCTGCCGCCGCCCGGCGACCAGCACATCGCGGCCCGCCGGGCCGTCGACCGGGAGCGCCGCGCCTGGTGCGAGGCACATCCCGAACTCGCCCCGTTCGCCCGCGGTTGAGGGGCCGCGCCCACCGGCACCCCTGCGGTACCTTTTCAGTCCCGTCCACTGCCCGGAGCCCAGGGAGACGGCGCATGACCACCGGTAGTCGGCAGGACCAGGGCAACACCCCGCACCCGTACCCGCACGCCCAGCCGCAGCGCTTCGTCATCAGCTTCGCCGGATTCAACCGCCCCTGGGCCGTGTGGATCGGCCACCGCCTGGAGGAACACGGCCACCGCGTCGCCCTCCAGCGCTGGGACCCGCAGAACAGCCCCGGCATCACCCCCGCCCTCGACGACCTCGCCCGCTCCGGCAGCCGGGTCCTCCTCGTCCTCAGCGAGCGCTACTTCTCCGCCGGCACCCACGCCGACGAGGAGTGGAACACCGCCCTGCGCGCCGTCACCGACCGCCACCCCGACCGGTTCGCGGCCGTCTGCCTCACCGACGCCCCGCTGCCCAGCGCCGTCGCCGTACTGGAGAAGACCGACCTGTGGGGCCTGGACGCGTACGAGGCGGAGTACCGCGTGCTGCGCCGGCTGGAGCTGCCCACCGACCGGATCGGCACCGAGAGCGGCCGCCGCGGCCCCCGCTTCCCCAACGACCCGCCCGAGATCTGGGGCCGGGTCCCGCGCCGCAACCCGCGCTTCACCGGCCGCAACGACGTCATCGGCACCCTGCGCGAAGCCCTGACCGAGGCACCGGCCGGCGCCTCCACCGTCACCCTGCTCGGCCTCTCCGGCGTCGGCAAGACCCAGGTCGCCACCGAGTACGCCTACCGCTTCGCCTCCGAGTACGACGTGGTGTGGTGGGTCCCCGCCGAGGACCGGCCCACCCTGCGCGAACGCCTCGCCGACCTGGCCCCCGCCCTCGGCCTGCCCCGCGGCGCGGGCAGCTACGGCGAGCAGATCCGGGCCGTCCTCGAAGCGCTGCGGCGCGGATCCCCGTACGGCCGCTGGCTGATGGTCTTCGACGGCTGCGACAACCCCGACGACCTCATCGACCTGCTGCCCTCCGGCGCGGGCGACGTGATCATCACCTCCCGCAACCGCGAATGGGCCACCCGGCACACCAGCCTCGTCGAAGTCCCGCTCTACGCCCGCCCCGAGTCGATCACCTTCATCCGCCGCCGCGCCCTGCGCCTCACCGCCGACGAGGCCGACCAGCTCGCCGAGGCCCTGGAGGACTACCCGCTCGCCCTCGACCAGACCGCCGGCTGGCTCGCCGACTCCCCGCTCGCGGTCGGCGACTACCTCGCCCTCCTCCAGCGCCGGATGGACTCCCACGAAGCCGTCACCGTCTCCGACGACTACCCGCTGCCCTTCCCCACGGCCCTCGCCATACTCCTCAACAACGTCCGGGAGAACTTCCCCGACGCCCTCGCCCTGCTGCGGCTGTTCGTCTTCTTCGCCCCCGGACCGGTACCGCTGCGCCTGCTGCGCGAATTCCCCGCCGACGACGTCCCCGAACAGCTCGCCGGGCTGATCAACGACCAGATCAGGTGGAACGCCGCCCTCAACAAGCTCGTCCAGTTCTCCGTCGTCCGCCTGGAGTACTCCGACCTGCCCCCCGAAGAGGGCGGCGGCGGGCTGGAGACCGTACAACTGCACCGCATGGTCCACGGCATCGTCCGCGAGAACCTCTCCGAGGAGGAGGCCGAACCCCTCGCCCGCGCCGTACGGCAGGTCCTCGCCGCCGCCGACCCCGGCGGGCCCTCCGACTCCCGGCTGTGGCCCCGCTACGCCGAACTCGTCCCGCACCTGGCCACCTCCGGGGTGCTCACCAGCGGCAACCCGCGCATCCAGAACTTCCTGCTGCGCTGCCTGCGCTACCTGATCCTCGCCGGGGAGTACCGCACCTGCCTGCGGCTCTGCGAGGAGACCGACCTGATCTGGCGGGCCGTGCTCGGCGAGGACCACCCCAAGGTGCGCGAGCTCAGCTACCAGTACGGCAACGCCCTGCGCAACCTCGGCCTGTTCCGGCGCGCCGAGACCCTCACCAAGGCCGTGTCCGGCCGGCTCACCGCGGAGCGCGGCGACCGGGACCTGGAAAGCCTGCGCGCCACCAGCGCGTACGGCGGCGTACTGCTGTGCATCGCGAAGTTCGAACCGGCCCGGGAGATCTTCGAGCACTGCCTGAGCACCTACCGGGAGCTGCTCGGCGAGGACGACTCCGTCACCCTGGACGCCCAGAACAACCTCGCCGCCACCTACCGGCTGCTCGGCCGCTACCAGGACGCCTACGACCTCGACCTGGACACGCTGCGCCGCCGCGAGCGGGTCCTGAAGCCCCTGCACATCTCCACCCTCGCCTCCGGCATCGCCTGCGCCATGGGCCTGCGGCTGATGGGCCGCTACCGGGAGGCGCAGACCCGGCAGGAACAGGGGGTCAAGCTGAACACGCAGGTGCTGGGGCTGGGCCACCCGCAGACCCTGCGCGCCGAGCACAACCTCGGGATGTGCCTGCGCCGTTCCGGGGACATCCCCGGCGCGGGCCTGCGGCTGCGGACCGTGTGGGAGCGGGCGACGCGGGTCTTCGGGGTCGACTACCCGTGGACCCTGATGGTCGCCTCCGACTACGCCACCTACCTCAGGGAGTACGGGGACGTCGGCGAGGCCCGCCGGATCTCCGAGGACGTGGTCCGCGGCTACCAGACGCAGCTCGGCCTCGCCCACCCGTACAGCATCGGCACCGTCGGCAACCTCGGGCTGGTGCTCCGCGCCCAGGGCGAACGCGCGGAAGCCCTCTCGCTGGCGGAGCAGGCCCTCGTCGGCATGCGGGGCGCGCTCGGCGACCGCCACCCGTGGACCCTGGGCTGCGCCCTGAACGCCACCGGCCACCGCAACATCACCGGCCGGCTGGAGGACGCGCTGGACCTGAGCCGGGACACCCTGCGCACGGCCGAACAGGTGCTGGGCCCGGACCACCCGATGACGCTGAGCGCGCAGATCGCGCTCGCGGCCGACCTCCGCGCCGTCCGCGAGGACACGGAGGCCGCGAAGCACGAGGACGCGGGCATCAAGGGCCTGACCCGCACCCTCGGCGCCCAGCACGTCCACACGATCTCCGCGAAACAACGCGTCCGCCCGTACTGGGACTTCGAACCGCAGCCGTAGGCGGTCCTGTGTCACCGGTCAACGGCGCACCCGATAGCGCAGGTGGAGCACCCGGTTGCCCTGAATCACCTCGTCGGGATCCTCCAGCAGGTGCTGCGCGTGGACCGACCCGAAGTAGCGCTTGCCGGAACCGAACACGACGGGTACGACGTCCATGCGCACCTCGTCGATCAGGCCCGCGGCGAGCACCTGGCCACCGACGTCGCCGGCGGCCACCTCGACCAGGCGGTCACCCGCAAGCTCCTGCGCCTTGGCCACGGCCGCCCCGACGCCGTCGACGAAGTGGAACGGCGCCCCGGGGTCCCAGCCCTCGGGCGCCGGCCGGTGCGTCACGACGACCACGTGGTCGATCCCGCCCGGCGGCTTCCCGTCCCAGCCGTCCGTCAGGTCGAAGACGCGGCGGCCGACGATCGTGACTCCGATCCGGTCCCAGTACGGCCGGGTGTAGTCGTAGGACGTCTGCGAGACCTTCAGCACGCCGCTCCCGTCCAACGGGACGTCACCACTGGACAACCAGTCGAACAGCGGTCCGGGCTGGTCGTTCTCGTCCGCGACGAAGCCGTCCACCGACACGGAGCCGTACATGACCACCTTGCCCACGGGGCACTCCTCTGCTCTCGCCGATGGTCCAGCCTATCGACGCCGAACGGCCGGAAGGCCCGGCTCCCTCAGGGGGAACCGGGCCTTCCGTGGTGCTGAGCTCAGCGCAGCGGTCAGGCTTCGAAGACCTCGTTCAGCAGGAGCTGCTGCTCCGCCTGGTGGCGCTTCGCGGAGCCGACCGCCGGGGACGAGCCGTGCGGGCGGGAGATCCGGCGCAGGCGCTCGCCGGCCGGGACGTCCGCGCCGACCGCCAGGTCGAGGTGGTCGATCAGGTTGAGGGCGATGAAGGGCCACGCGCCCTGGTTCGCCGGCTCCTCCTGGGCCCAGATGTACTTCGCCGCGTTCGGGAACTTGGCGATCTCCGCCTGGAGCTCCGCACCCGCCAGCGGGTACAGCCGCTCGATGCGGATGATGGCGGTGTCGGTGATGCCGCGCTTCTCGCGCTCGGCCTCCAGGTCGTAGTAGACCTTGCCGGCGCAGAAGACGACCTTGCGGACCGCGTTCGCGTCCACCGTGCTGTCACCGATGACCGGACGGAACGAGCCGGTCGTGAACTCCTCCGCCTTCGACGCCGCCGCCTTCAGACGCAGCATCGACTTCGGGGTGAAGACGATGAGCGGCTTGTGGTGCGGGTTGTGGACCTGCCAGCGCAGCAGGTGGAAGTAGTTCGACGGCAGGGTGGGCATGGCCACCGTCATGTTGTCCTGCGCGCACATCTGGAGGAAGCGCTCGGGACGCGCGGACGAGTGGTCCGGGCCCTGGCCCTCGTAGCCGTGCGGGAGGAGCAGGGTGACGCCGGAGGTCTGGCCCCACTTCTGCTCCGCGGACGAGATGAACTCGTCGACGACCGTCTGCGCGCCGTTGACGAAGTCACCGAACTGGGCCTCCCAGAGGACCAGCGCGTCCGGACGGGCCAGCGAGTAGCCGTACTCGAAGCCCATGGCCGCGTACTCGGAGAGCAGCGAGTCGTAGACGTTGTAGCGGGCCTGGTCGTCCGAGAGGTAGAGCAGCGGGGTGTAGTCCTCGCCCGTCTCCCGGTCGATGAGGACCGCGTGGCGCTGGCCGAAGGTGCCGCGGCGGGAGTCCTGGCCGGACAGCCGGACCGGGGTGCCCTCCATCAGCAGCGAACCGAAGGCCAGGGTCTCGCCCATGCCCCAGTCGATGGTGCCCTCGTCGATCATCGCCGCGCGGCGCTGCAGCTGCGGCAGCAGACGCGGGTGGACGGTGACGCCCTCGGGGATGGTGACCTGGGACTCGGCGATCCGCTTGACGACCTCCTGCGAGATCGCGGTGTTCACGGCGACCGGGAACTCCTGCGCGGTCTGCGCGGGCGTCACCGGGGCGCCGGCGGCCGGAGCCGTCGAGGCCTCGCGGACCTCCGCGAAGACCTTCTCCAGCTGGCCCTGGAAGTCCTGGAGCGCCTGCTCGGCCTCTTCCAGGGTGATGTCGCCGCGACCGATGAGGGACTCGGTGTACAGCTTGCGCACCGAGCGCTTCTTGTCGATCAGGTCGTACATCAGCGGCTGCGTGAACGCCGGGTTGTCGGACTCGTTGTGGCCGCGGCGGCGGTAGCAGATGAGGTCGATGACCACGTCCTTGTTGAACGCCTGGCGGAACTCGAACGCCAGACGGGCGACGCGGACCACGGCCTCCGGGTCGTCGCCGTTCACGTGGAAGATCGGCGCCTCGATCATGCGGGCCACGTCGGTCGCGTACATCGAGGAACGCGAGGACTCCGGGGCGGCGGTGAAGCCGACCTGGTTGTTGATGACCACGTGCACGGTGCCGCCGGTGCGGTAGCCGCGCAGCTGCGACATGTTCAGCGTCTCGGCGACGACGCCCTGGCCCGCGAAGGCCGCGTCGCCGTGGAGCGCGAGGGGCAGGACCGTGAAGTCCGTGCCGCCCTTGTTGATGACGTCCTGCTTGGCGCGGACCACGCCCTCCAGGACCGGGTCCACCGCCTCCAGGTGCGAGGGGTTCGCGACGAGCGAGACCTTGATCTGCTCGCCGTCCAGGCCCGTGAAGGTGCCCTCGGCGCCCAGGTGGTACTTGACGTCGCCGGAGCCGTGCATGGACTTCGGGTCGAGGTTGCCCTCGAACTCGCGGAAGATCTGCGCGTACGACTTGCCGACGATGTTCGCGAGCACGTTCAGGCGGCCGCGGTGGGCCATGCCGATCGCGACCTCTTCGAGGCGGGCCTCGGCGGCCGAGTCGATGACGGCGTCGAGCAGCGGGATGACGGACTCGCCGCCCTCCAGGGAGAAGCGCTTCTGGCCGACGTACTTCGTCTGCAGGAAGGTCTCGAAGGCCTCCGCCGCGTTCAGCCGGCGCAGGATGCGCAGCTGCTCCTCGCGCTCCGGCTTGGTGTGCGGGCGCTCGATGCGGTCCTGGATCCAGCGGCGCTGCTTCGGGTCCTGGATGTGCATGAACTCGACGCCGGTGGTGCGGCAGTACGAGTCGCGCAGCACGCCGAGGATGTCGCGGAGCTTCATCATCGACTTGCCGGAGAAGCCGCCGACCGCGAACTCGCGCTCCAGGTCCCACAGGGTGAGGCCGTGCTCGGTGATGTCGAGGTCGGGGTGCTTGCGCTGCTTGTACTCCAGCGGGTCGGTGTCGGCCATGACGTGGCCGCGGACCCGGTAGGAGTGGATCAGCTCGAAGACGCGGGCGGCCTTCGTGACGTCGTCGTCGTGCGAGGCGTCGATGTCCCGGTTCCAGCGGACGGGCTCGTACGGGATGCGCAGCGACTCGAAGACGGCGTCGTAGAAGCCGCTCTCGCCGAGCAGCAGGTTCGCGACGATGCGCAGGAACTCGCCGGAGGCCGCGCCCTGGATGACCCGGTGGTCGTAGGTCGAGGTCAGGGTCATGACCTTGGAGATGCCCAGCTTGTTCAGGGTGTCCTGCGAGGTGCCCTGGAACTCGGCGGGGTAGTCCATGGAGCCGACGCCCATGATGACCGACTGTCCGGGCATCAGGCGGGGCACGGAGTGGACGGTGCCCAGGCCGCCGGGGTTGGTCAGGGAGACCGTCACACCGGTGAAGTCGTCCATCGTCAGCTTGCCGACGCGGGCGCGGCGGACGATGTCCTCGTAGGCCTGCCAGAACTCGAAGAAGCTGAGGGTCTCGGCCTTCTTGATGCCGGCGACGACGAGCTGGCGGTCGCCGTTGGGCTTCACCAGGTCGATCGCGAGGCCGAAGTTGATGTGCTCCGGCTTGACCAGGGTCGGCTTGCCGTCCTTCTCCGCGAAGGAGTTGTTCATGGCCGGCATGGCCTTGATCGCCTGCACCATCGCGTAGCCGATCAGGTGCGTGAAGGAGATCTTCCCGCCCCGGGCGCGCTTGAGGTGGTTGTTGATGACGATGCGGTTGTCGAACAGCAGCTTCACCGGGACGGCGCGGACGGACGTGGCCGTCGGCACATCGAGGGAGGCGTTCATGTTCTTGGCTACGGCAGCCGCGGGGCCGCGGAGCGTCACCAGCTCGGGGCCCGCGGGGGCCTCGGTGGCGGGCGCGGCCTTCTGGGGGGCTACGGCGGAGGGGGCGGGCGCGGCCGGTGCGGCGGCCGGGGCCTGGGAGGTGACAGTCACAGCAGGGGCACCAGAGGGGGTGGCAGGAGCAGGGGCAGGAGCTGACACAGGCGTGGGCGCGGGAGCCGGGGCTGCGGTCGCGGGCGCGGCGCTCGCCGCCCCCGTGGCGGCGTCGGCGACCTGCGGGGCCTGGGCGACGGTGGTGGCGGCCTGTGCGGAGGCGCCGTCCGTCGTCGTCGTGGGCTTCTCCGTGCCGGCGGACTTCACCGGAGCGGCGACGCCCCCCGGCTTGTAGTCGGCGAAGAAGTCCCACCAGGCCCGGTCGACCGAGTTCGGGTCCTGGAGGTACTGCTGATAGATCTCGTCGACGAGCCACTCATTGGCACCGAAGCCTGAGGCAGGGTTCTTCCCGCCCTCTGCTGCTTCGGTCGTGGTGCTCGAGTTACTGGGGGACTGTGGCGACACGGCGGCAACCGCCCTCTTCCGCTTCACAAGGTATGGACAGCGGGAATAAAGGCTACGCCTCCTCGGCCGCTGCATGCAGGCCGGGCGGGACTTACGTCGCGCAGGTCACATCGAACGGCGGGTTTCACCGCCTGGAATGGCGGGAAACAAGTGTGGTTCGGGTAGGGGGCACCGAGGTTGCGGCCCCCATGGCTTCGCACCCCTGACGGACCCCGGGTACGTGTGGCCGAGATCATGTCCTTCCCACTCGAACCCTACGTCAACCCGGCGCCTGGGAGCTGCCCGGAAGCGTGACGAGGATGCGGCAGCCGCGTGACGATTCGGCCACTCCGATCCGCCCGCCGTGCAGCTCCACGGCCCAGCGGGCGATCGCGAGCCCCAGTCCGGTGCCTCCGTCGCCCCCGCGGGCGCTGCCCCGGTTGAACCGCTCGAAGACCCGGTGGCGCTCCGCCTCGGGGATGCCGGGACCCTCGTCCCGTACCTCCAGCACCAGGGCGCCGGGCGCGTCGCCGCCCCGGGCGCGGACCGTGACCCGGCCGTGCGGGGGACTGTGCTTGACCGCGTTGTCGATCAGGTTCGCGACCACCTGGTGCAGCCGCTCGTTGTCCGCGTACGCCCACAGCTCGGGCGGGAAGACGTCCAGGTGCAGGTGCACGTCGTTGCGGGTGTGCCCGCCCGAACCGGAGAGCATCCCCGGCCGGCCGGCGGCCGCCAGCCGCGACTCCTTCAGCACCCCCGACAGGTACGGCCACACCTCGAAGCGGCGGGCGCGCAGCGGGACCACGCCGTTGTCCACCCGGGACAGGTCCAGCAGGGTCTCCACGAGCCCGCCGAGGCGCTCCGTCTGCTTCAGCATCGTGCGCATGGTCTCGGGATCGGCGGCCGAGACCCCGTCCACCACGTTCTCCAGCACCGCCCGCAGCGCGGCGATCGGCGTGCGCAGCTCGTGCGAGACGTTGGCGACGAGCTCCTTGCGGTGCCGGTCCACGGCCTCCAGGTCGTCCGCCATCAGGTTGATGGTGGAGGCCAGGTCGCCCAGCTCGTCGCGGCGCCCGGCCCCGCGCACCCGACGGGTGTAGTCACCGTGGGATATCGCCCGGGCCACCGTCGTCATGTCGTCGAGCGGAGCCGTCAGGCTGTGCGCCACGAACTGGGTGATCAGCATCGAGGCGATCACCGAGAAGACCGTGATGAAACGCAGCTCGGTGTCGGTGCGCAGGGCCACCAGCAGCAGGCCGGTCGTGATGAAGACCGAGACCACCACGAGCGTGCCCAGTTTGGTCTTGATCGAGAACGGCGAGAAGGGTCGCAGGCCCCCGGCGGGCCGGTGCCGCTGCCTCGGCCGCTCTCGTTGCCGCTGTCCGCTCGGCGGGCCGCTCATGCCTGGGCCGGGGTCTCCAGGGCGTACCCGACGCCGTGGACCGTACGGATCCGCTCCGCGCCGATCTTGCGCCGCAGGGCCTTGATGTGGCTGTCGACCGTACGGGTCCCGGACGCGTCGGCCCAGTCCCACACCTCGGCCAGCAGCTGCTCCCGCGAGAGCACCGCCCGCGGGGTCCCGGCCAGGCAGACCAGCAGGTCGAACTCGGTCGGCGTCAGGTGCACGTCCTCGGCCTGCACCCGGACCCGGCGCTGCGCGTGGTCGATCTCCAGATCGCCCAGGCGCAGGGTGGCCCCGCGCGGGGTGTGCGCGGCGATCGTGGCCCGCTCCACCCGGCGCAGCAGCACGTGGACCCGTGCGGCCAGCTCGCGCATCGAGAACGGCTTCGTCATGTAGTCGTCCGCGCCGACCCCGAGCCCCACCAGCAGGTCGGTCTCGTCGTCGCGCGCGGTGAGCATCAGCACCGGGACCGGCCGCTGCGCCTGGACCCGGCGGCAGACCTCCAGCCCGTCGAAGCCCGGCAGCATGACGTCCAGGACCAGCAGCTCCGGCAGCCAGCTCTCGGCCGCGGCGACGGCGGCAGGGCCGTCCGCCGCCGTCTGCACCTGGAAGCCCTCGGCGCGCAGGCGGGCCGCGATGGCCTCGGCGATGGTGTGGTCGTCCTCGACGACGAGCACACGCCGCTGGGCGCCGGGTGTCGCCGCGGCGCCGTTGTGTGTGGTGTGTGTCTGTTCCATGTCCGCCCCTGAAGATCCCGCGTGAATGGGGTGCAGCGTAGAGGAGGCACCGGCCTGCGGCTACGTGGGGTTCGGACATGGCATATGTGCTGGAGCAGGGTAAGCGGAATGATATGTACCGGGTGCCGGACCCCCCACGGGACCGGCACCCGGCGGGCGGGACCGGTCAGGTGCCCCGCCGTCTGCGGCCCTTCAGAGGGCCAGTCCGTGCCCGTGCGGGAAGACCGGGTCGTGGGTGTCGTTCGGCACATCGGGACGGGAGGCCGCGACCGCCGCCATCGAGCGCGGGAGCTCGAAGGGGAGCCGGCCCTCGGGCACCGCGCGGCCGAAGGCCACGTCCAGCAGGGCGGCGTCGGAGGCGCCGTAGTCGGCGATCAGGGCGGCCGCGCGGTCGGCGATCTCCGGGATGACGGCGGCCCGCTCCAGGTTGATGCAGACCAGGGTCGGGACCCGGTCCAGGAGGGCCAGGATCTCGGCCAGCTCCGGCTCGGGGAAGGCCAGCGAGCCCGAGTGGAAGAACGACTCGAAGATGTTCTCCCGGGGCTCGTACGGGGTCCGCAGCCGCAGGACGGCCAGGTCCGCTTCGGCCGGTCCGGCGACCACCTCGCCGTACCCGGCGGCGACCGCCTCGTCCACGCCCCGCACGTACAGCCTCGGCCGCCCGCCCAGCGGCAGCAGCCCGTCCGCATTGGTCAGGACGGTCAGGGAGCGGCGCTGGGCGGCGGCCCCCAGGGCCGTGAAGTCGGCCCGGCCCACGGTCTCGGCCGCCAGGTCCGGGTCCACGTACGGGTTCTCGAACAGGCCGAGCGTGAACTTCTCGCGCAGCAGCCGGCGTACGGACGCGTCGATCCGGGACTCGGCCACGCGGCCCGAGCGGACCAGCTCCACGACCACCTCGGGGCACTGCTCGCCGCCGAACTGGTCGCAGCCGGCGTCCAGGGCGCGGGCCGCCCGCTCGGCCACGCTCAGGTGCTCCAGGCCCCAGGCGCGCGCCGGATGCACCTGCCCGAAGATGGTCGCGTCGTTGAGCAGCCCCCAGTCGGTGCAGACGATCCCGTCGAAGCCGAGCTCCTCCCGGAGCAGGCCGGTGACCACGCCCCTGCTGAAGCCGAAGCCGACCTCCTCCCAGTCCGTGCCCGTCGGCTGGCCGTAGTACGGCATCATCTGCGCGCACCCGGCGGCTATCGCGGCCTTGAACGGCTCCAGGTGGTGCTCGCGCATGCCGCCCGGGTAGACCTGCTCCTTGCCGTGCGCGAAGTGCGGGTCCTCGCCGTCCTTCTGCGGGCCGCCGCCGGGGAAGTGCTTGACCATGGCGGACACCGACCCGGGGCCGAGGGCCGGGCCCTGGAGGCCGCGTACGTACGCCTGGACGAGCCGGCCGGTCAGGTCGGCGTCGGAGCCGAAGGTGCCGGTCTGGCGGGCCCAGCGCGGCTCGGTCGCCAGGTCGATCTGCGGGTGCAGGGCGACGCGGAAGCCGACGGCGAGGTACTCGCGGCGGACGGTGTCCGCGAACCGGTGGACGAGCTCGGGATCGCCGATCGCGGCCAGGCCCAGGGCCTCCGGCCAGGCGGAGAAGGCGCCGGCGTTGAAGGAGGCGCCGACGTTGTCGGTGAAGGCGTGGCGCGGGTCGGTCGAGAGGGTGACCGGGATGCCGAGGCGGGTGGCCGCGGCCATCTCCTGGACGGCGTTCTGCCACCGGGCCATCTCGCGGGCCCCGTAGGTGCCGAGCAGGTTGAAGTGCGACAGGAAGCGGTCCTCGACCAGCTCGGGCGTGGTGAAGGGGAGCATCGAGCCGTCGGTCTCGGTGACCGGGCTGCCGTCCGCGTTCATCATCAGCATCGAGTGGAAGAGCTGGCCGGCCTTCTCCTCCAGCGTCATCCGTGAGAGCAGGTCGGCCACGCGCCGCTCGACGGGGAGGGAGGCGTCCTGGTACTCGGGGATTGCGTTCACGGCGGGGCTCCTGGACTGCGTGACCGGGCGGTTCGGCGGCGTGGGCGTCACGGTAGGGGCGAAAACCTTGTACCCGCTAGGTTTTTGAAAAGTGACCTGGGTCACCCTCGGTGAAGGCGGGCGCGAGGCGCCTTAGGGTGGTGCGCATGGCACGGGACACGGGGCGGGCGGCTTCGACGGGCGCCGGGCGCGGGACCTACGCGGTGGGCGACGCCCGCCGGCAGAAGATCCTCGACACCGCCGTCGAACACTTCGCGCAGTGGGGCTTCCACGCCTCCTCGCTGGCCCGGATCTCGGCCGGCTGCGGGATCACCCAGGGCGGGCTGCTGCACCACTTCCGCGGCAAGGAGGACCTGCTGCTGTCGGTGCTCGCCCAGAGCGAGCGGCACGACGTGCAGCGGCGGTTCGGCGAACCCGCCGCATCGGTCGCCGCGTACTTCACCACCCTCGTGGACCTCGCCGCCGACAACGAACGGCGGCCCGGGATCGTCCGGATGTTCAACACCCTGGTCGGCGAGGCCGCCGACCCCGGACACCCCGCACACGCGTACTTCGAGCAGCGCTACGCCCGGGTGCTCGGCCACACCCTCGACGTGCTGGAGGCGGGCGTCGCGCGCGGCGAACTGCGCCCGGACGCCGACTGCGAGGCCGCCGGACGGGAGATCCTCGCCGTCATGGACGGCCTGCAGATCCAGTGGGTGCTGGCGCCCGGCAGGGTGGACATGCCGGCCCGGCTGCGCGGGTTCCTGGACCGGCTGCTGCGGGACCTCTCGGCCGCCCCGGCCTAGCCCGCAGTGAAGGAGGGCAGGGCGTCCACCACCTTGTTCAGGGCCGGCGGCAGCGAGCCCTGGTCGCCCGCCACCTCGTAGCCGCCGTGCACGAAGGCGTAGAAGTACCCGTCGTAGATCGTGGGGCCGCCCGTGGCGATCCTGGGCAGGTGGGCGAAGTCCGCCTCCTGGAGGGCGGTGCGCAGCGCGGCGAGCCCGGTCTCCGGCATCGTGCCGGTGCTCTCCGTCTTCGCCTTGGCGTCCAGCCGGGTCCAGGAGCCGTCGCCCTTGACGATGAGGGTGTGGGTCTGGCCGGCGAAACCGCCGGTGCGGGTGACGCGGACCAGGGTCTCGCCGGGCGCGGGGACGCGGCTGGCGGTGGGGCTCGTGGTGGCGCCCGCAGTGGGGTCCGTACCGGAGCCCGAGGTGCCCCCGGACGGGCTCGGGCCCGACGTCGTGGAGGTCTTCGGAGGCGCGTCGTCGCCGTCCGTGGAGGCGGCCGGTCCGCACCCCGCCAGCAACGCCGCACCCAGCGCCAGGCCCGCCACCGCTCGTAACGCGCGCACACCCACCTCCGCAGTCACTCAGGTCCAACCCCGAGTATGGAGTCCGTATGGATTCCGCACACCCGTTCCGACAGCACCCGGAGGCCGACATCAGCCGGATCGCCCCCTGGCGACTGCTGCCGCCGCTGCTCGCCGTGGTCCTCGGCCTCTGGGGCCTGGAGCGGGGCGGCAGCATGTGGCGCGACGAGTCCGTCACCTGGCAGGTCGCCCACCGGCCGCTCGGCGGGATCCGGGACCTGCTGGGCGGCGTCGACGCCGTCCACGGCCTGTACTACCTGCTCATGCACGGGGTGTTCCAGCTCTGGGACGGCGGCCTGTGGGCGCTGCGGCTGCCCTCCGTCGCCGCCACCGCGCTCGCGGCCGCCGGGGTGGCCGCGATCGCGCACCGGCTCGCGGGGGAGCGGGCCGCGCTGATCGCCGGCTGCGTGTACGCCGTCCTGCCGCCGGTACAGATGTACGCCCAGGAGGGGCGCTCGTACGCCCTGGTCGCGGCCGCCGTGGTCTGGGCGACGTACCTGATGCTGCGCGAGCGGTGGACCGCGTACACGGTGGTGCTGCTGCTCGGCTGCTGGCTCCACGAGTTCGCCGTGCTGGCCCTGCTCGCCCACGCCTTCACCGCGTGGCGTTCGCGCGGCTGGCGGTGGAGCGCCGGGATCGTGGCGGCCCTGCTGCTGCCGCTGGCCCTGGTGAGCGCCCGGCAGGCCGAGCAGCAGCTCGGCTGGCTCGGCCGGCCGAGCTGGCAGGACTGGGCGGCGTACGGGGTGGTGGGCGGCGCGTCCCTGCTGCTCGCGCGGGGGGCCGCGAAGGACCTCGTACGGGTGGCGCTTCCGCTCGCCCTGCTGCCGCCCGGGCTGCTGATGGTGATCTCCCTGGTGCACCCCTGGTACGTCGACCGCTACGTGCTCTACGCGCTGGCCGGACCCGCCCTGCTGGCCGGGGCCCGGCTGGCGGCGGCCCGCGGGTGGTGGCCGTGGGTGCTGGCCGGGGCGCTGCTCGTGCCGTTCGGCATCTGGTCGGCGTGGCTGCGTACGCCGGAGAGCCGCAAGGACGACGTCCTGGCGGTGGCCGCCGCGGTCCGGGAGCGGGCCCGGCCGGGCGACGCGGTGGTGTTCATGCCCGCGCGCCGGCGCGAGTGGCTGCTCTCCTCGCCCGAGGTCTACGCGTCACTGCGCGACGTGGCCCTGGAGCGGACCCCGGCGGCCTCGCACAGCCTCCAGGGCACCGAGCTGGCCCCGGACCGGATCCGGGCGGCGCTGCTCGCCTCGCCGCGGGTGATCGCCCTGCTGGACCCGGCCGGGCAGCCGCTGGACCCGTACCCGCGGGAGGCGGCCAAGCGGGACACGCTGGCCACCCGCTTCGAACTGTGCTCGACGACCGGCGTCCGCGGCGCCCGGATCGCGGTGTACGCCCGCCCGGGCGGCTGCCCCTGACCCGCCTGGGCGGGGGCCCGGGCGGGGGCCCGTCCGGTCGGGTCGAGGAGGATGGGGCGACCCGCGTCGCACAGCCGGAGGTGCCGAATGACCACGCCCGAGAACGCCGCGCCCGGAGCGCTGCCCGTGCCGCTGCTTGTGCCGCTGCCCGGGGTGCCGGCCGGGTCGGAGATCGGGCCGCCGCCCGGGGCACTCGTCGGGGTGGGGTGGCTGGGCGCGCGGCTGGGGGTGGGCGGGCTCGTGGTCCTCGACGCTTCCGTCGGCGCCCACCGGGGTGCGGAGCGTCGGATTCCGGGGGCGCGTCCCTTCGACCTCGACGGAGCCCTGTCCGACCACGACGCGCCCGCCCCGCACACCATGCCCGGGGCGCGGGCGTTCACCGAGGCCCTGCGGGAACTCGGCGTGGACGACTCGGACACCGTCGTCGTCTACGACGGCGCCGGGATCTACTCCAGTGCCCGCGCCTGGTGGATGCTGCGCGCCATGGGCTTCGACCGGGTGGCCGTCCTCGACGGAGGACTGCCCGCCTGGACCGCCGCCGGGCTGCCCGTCGAGGCCACCGGCCCTGCGTACGACGGCCCGCGCGGGTCCTTCACCGCCCGGCCCCGCGCCGGGCTGCTGGTCGGCGGCGAGGCCGTCGCCGCGGCCCTGACCGACCCGGCCGCGGCCGTCGTCGACGCCCGCACCCGCGGCCGCTTCGCCGGAACCGCCCCCGAGCCCCGGCCGGGCCTGCGCGGCGGGCACATGCCGGGCGCGGTCAACCTCCCGTTCGGCGAACTCCAGGACCCCGACGGCCTGATGCGGCCGGCCGGGGAACTCCGTACGGCCTTCGAGGAGGTGGCGGGCGGGCGCCGACGCCTCTACTTCAGCTGCGGGTCGGGGGTGACCGCGTGCGTACTGGCCCTCGCCGCCGAGCTCGCCGGGTACGAGGACACCGCCGTGTACGACGGCTCCTGGAGCGAGTGGGGCGTGCCCTCGCCCCTCCGCCCGGTCGCCACCGGCCCGGCCTAGCCCCTGGCCGGGATCCGAGCAGGCCGGGCACGGTGGGGGCCGGTTGTGCCGGGGCCGGGCGCCGGTTGGCTGCGCCGCTCGGGCCGGGTATGCGGGGGGCCGGTTGTGCCGGGGCCGGGCGCGCGCCGGGGTGTCTCCTCGGACGCCGAACGTGTCGAGGGGTCGGAGAGATCGGCCTCGTTGCGTTCGGCGCCCTGCGGGGATCACCCCGACACACACCCGACCCCGGCCCAACCGGCCCGG